>CAZBKQ010000012.1:49014-56373 GCA_964492555.1 uncultured Rhodospirillaceae bacterium
CGCTGCCCGGTCTATGGCGGATCTGTCGCGGATATCACCTTCTACGAATTCGAAGGAATCGGCTCCGGGGAGGGTTTCCAACCGGTCGATATTGGCTCTCTTTCCGGTTCGAAAATTGTCGAACCCGCGCACGCGGGCACCCGCGTTCAGCAAATGGGCGCACAGGTTGGAGCCGATAAAACCAGCGGCGCCGGTGATAAGCCAGGTGGCATCCGACATGTCAGGGATAGGCCGCCACCTGGTTCAGCGGCAGCTTTACCTCTACCTGCCGCCCCAGCAGATCGAACAGCAGCACCACACGCTCATCGTCGGTCATCTTGCGGAAAAGGGCGGTATGGTCGGAAAACGCCCCGCCCGTCATCTTTACCACCTCACCCGGGGCAAAAGGCGGCGCTTCGGCGATATCGACAATACCGTCGCGGCGCATGCGTGACCGCAATTCCTCGACCACGCGTTCCGGCACCGCGAGCGGCCGGTCGCCTTCGCAGATCAGGTGGCTGACGCCGACGGTCGATGCAATCGCCCGCCACCTTGCCTTTGCCATATCGATGGCGACAAAGAGATAGCGCGGAAACAGGGGCGCCTTGACCCAGTCTGTCTTGCGCGCGTGCCGCCGCCGCTTGCGATAGCGCGGCATAATTGTTGTGAAGCCCTGTCGTTCCAGGTTTTCGCAGGCGATCTGCTCGCCCCGCGCATGGGTATGGACCACATACCAACGTATCCCGTCTTCCATTGCGCTACTCCATCAGGGTGGGGCGTTCGCGGGAAATCCGCAGGATGGCGGGGGCGGTGATCCGGTCGGGATCGGTGATCCGCGCCAGCGCATCAAACGTGCCCTGCGGGTCCAGGAAATCTGTGATCACCACCGCGTCGAATTCCGGCAGACCGGCGATATCGGCAAACACAGGCAGGCCCGCAAACCGGTCCGCGCCGGCGTTGCGATCAAGAAACCCGACCAGCTCCAGCTCCTGTTCCGCGGCGCACAATGTGGCGATTTCGCCGAGATCGCCGCAGCCCGCCAGTAGAATCCGATGCCATCCTCTGGTTTCGCAATATCGCATGGCGTCGGCGCAATCGGTTCGCGCGCGCCGGAAAAAATTGAATGAAATCGTCAGATAGCGGGCCGTCAGGCTGCTTTTTTCGGCGAACCCCTTAGGTGTCAGATAATAGGCATACCGGTTGGCCGGTACGTGGGTCACCTTGATCAGCCCCTTGCGTACGCAGCGTTTCAAATAGGTATTGGCCAACCCCAGCGCTATTCCCAGATCGCTCGCCAGAGACCGCTGCGTCAGCGCGCTATTGGCTTCCACCGCGTTGAGCAGCCCGAGCGTGATGCGGGTCTCCTCGCTGCTGCCGCGTTCAGCGGTATCGGTATCGCCTAGCTGAGCCATGTCCGGGCCATGTTGTTCACGGCGCGAACACTACTGCGTTCAGTTAATGAACGTCAATCGATTTCTTTACCGTCAGATAAAGGCCTGGGCGCGCGCCAGATCTTCCGGATTATCGATATCCAGCCAATGGCCGGTGACATAGACGGTCCGGATTTCATGTCCCCCATCCAGAAGGGCGTTGAAAATATCGATCATGCTCGCCTGGTTGAGGGTTCCGTCCGCTTCCATGTCGGTGATCGTCCGATGAAGCGCCGCCGCGCCCTCTCCGCTGAAGCGCGCGATCCCGATCCATTCACCGGAAATGGCGTCCGGCGCAAGATCCGGACCGATGGTGGTCAGCGCTGTCGTGTCATCGTCCAGATAGCCCGCGCTGAACCGGTCGGCACAGGCGACAAGATCGCGCGTGCGTGATTTCGGATCGGGGTCGTGTTGTTGCCATAACGCGTCGGCGGCGATGACAATGTCGCCGTCAACGGAAAGCAGCCGGTCGACGATATATTCCCGGAACAGCACGTCGCCATAGGACACGACGCAGTCACCCGAGCCGCCCTCCAGCGCGCGGGCAAGCGACACGGCTTCGCCGGTATTGTTAAACTCGTCATTATCGACCGTCTTTACGGTCGGCAGATCAACACGCGATTTGGCATAACCCCGCACCACGGTGATGTCGAACAGCCCGCCCGCGCTCAACGTATCGACCAGCCGGCGCAACAGGGGCTTTCCCCGTATATCCAGCATGCATTTTGGAATGTCCCGGGTCAGGTCGCCCAGTCCGGCGCCCCGGCTGGCCGCCAGAATCAGCGCGCGCGGCATTTCAGGGCGGACAGGCAGATACCGTTTCTCGGCTTCAGCCAGCTCGGCATTACCGGCCAGGGAAAATACGTCCTTTACCGTCGCGATGCCGTTTTCGACCCCGGCCAGAGACTGGTCCCGCGCAATCTGCTCGGAGACCGCGCGCATCGCGGTAATCGAGGCCCGAAGATTATGGTTGGCCCAGATCACTGTGGAAACGCCCGCCTCGCGCCATGTTTCTGTCGGTGTCGCATAATAGGTCGTCGGAACGATGACTACCGGAGACCGGTTATTCCATTCCTTCAGGAAAGCGAGCACCTCGTCCGGTGTCCTTTGCTTGGAATGGATCAGCAGGGCATCCGCCCCGGCCTCGTGATAAAGCGCGGCCCGGCGCAATGCTTCGTCCATGCCGCGGCCCGCGATCAGTGCCTCGATGCGCGCCACCACGCAGAAATCGGGATCGTCCTGCGTGTCCTTGGCGGCCTTGATCTTGCCGCAGAACTCATCCGCATCGGCCAGGGGCTGTCCGTCGCCGATAAAGGAATTGGTTTTGGGGAACAGCTTGTCTTCCAAACAGATTCCGGCAATGCCGCGCTGGCCCAGCTTGCGTACGACGCGCCTGACATTGTTGAAATTGCCGTAGCCCGTGTCGCCATCGACCAGGATCGGGATCGACACGGCGTCCGACATGAATTCCAGCACTTCCAGCACTTGCGTCCAGGATGCTTCGTTGCTGTCGCGCACGCCCAGCGCCGCCGACATTGTGAGGCCGGACGCCCAGATGCCGCGGAACCCGGCTTCCTGCACGATTTTCGCAGACAACCCGTCATGCGCTTCCATCAGGAATTCCGTTTCCCCGTTGGTAAGAAGCGTCCTCAGCTGCGTTGCCATTGAAGCCGGCCGATTTTCCGCAACGTCCGAAATCAATGTCTTTTTTGTTGTCGCCATGAGCCAATAAATCCGAAAGGAACAATGGTTTAATATAATTGACCTATTGCGCCGTTTCATCCCTTTGAATTCGATCCGCGACCGAAGGACGCCGCGATTGACACCGGGCGGGCCGCGCCTTAGACGAATGTGGCAATTTCAGGAGTAGTTCATGAGTTCAAATCCAACGATTGCCGTTATCGGGCTCGGCTATGTCGGGTTACCGCTTGCCGTCGCCCTGGCCAAGAAGTTCAGCGTCACCGGTTTTGACGTGAATGCGGGCCGCGTCGCGGAACTGAAGGACGGCCATGACCGCACCGGAGAAATTGAGCAACGCCGCCTGGCGGAGTCTTCTCTGGCCATATCGGCTGAGGTATCGGACATCGAAGGCTTCGACATCTATATCGTTACCGTGCCGACGCCCGTTGACGATACGAACACGCCCGATCTCGCTGCCGTGCGGGCGGCAAGCGGGCTGGTGGGGGGCGCTATGAAGCCGGGCGCAATCGTCGTCTACGAATCGACGGTCTATCCCGGTGTTACGGAAGATGTCGCGGGGCCCGAACTTGAGGCGGCGTCCGGCCTTTTCTGCGGTACGGATTTTTTCCTCGGTTACTCGCCAGAGCGCATAAATCCGGGTGACCGCGAACATACGGTTGACCGTATTACAAAGGTCATCGCCGGCCAGACGCCAGAGGTCACGGCGGTACTGGAAAATATATACGGGGCGGTGACGACGGGCGGTGTCTTCAAGGCACGCGACATTCGGACGGCGGAAGCGGCAAAGGTGATCGAAAACGCACAGCGCGACATCAACATCGCCTTTGTGAATGAGGTTGCGATGATATTCCAGAAAATGGGGATATCGGTCCATGACGTGCTGGAGGCCGCTGGCACCAAATGGAATTTCCTGAATTTCACCCCGGGTCTTGTCGGTGGACATTGCATCGGGGTCGATCCGTTTTATCTGGCGCACGCGGCGACCGCGCTGGGCCACCATCCGGACGTCATTCTGTCGGGGCGCCGCATCAATGACGGGATGGGTGACTTTATCGCCGGTCGGATTGCTGAGGAGTTGGCGGCCGCCGGTGCCGGGCAGGCGATTCTGGTTCTGGGTCTGACGTTTAAGGAAAATGTTCCCGACCTTCGAAATACGCGCGTAATTGACGTTGTGCGAGGGTTGGAGGCGCGGGGCCTCCGGGTCGCCGTCCATGACGCATGCGCCGATCCCGCAGAGGCAAAGGCTCTTTTCGGCATAGATCTTGTGGAAACTATCCCCCGTGACGGTCAATTCGATTGCGTCGTTGGTGCGGTGCCGCATGAAGAATATAGCGGTTTTGCCCCTGCGGATTTTTCCGAGATCCTGCGGCCGGGCGGACTGATCGCCGATATCAAGGGGATGTGGCGGAATACCGAAACGCCGGACGGGTTGCCGCGCTGGCAGCTCTGACGGTTTTATAATTCCCGGGTGCCGGCAGGTTCCGGCACCGCGTCCCGGTACGGCCTATATCCTTGCGAACATCCATTTGATCGCGGTTTCGCCTTCGGTGGTTGCCGCCGATACGACTATTTGCTGACTTCGCTTGATCCGGTCGCCGGCCCCCAGATAGACGCTTTCCTGAAGGGCGATGACACCGCCCTGTGCCCGAAACCGCCATCCCTCGCCGCCTGGCAGCCGCAGCAATACCGCGTGCCCATCCTGTACCAGCGACGCCCGCACGCCCGGATGCAGGTGAAACCTGGCGGCGAACTTTCTTCCACTCTTGCCGGACAGCGTATCCTCGCCACGCAAGGCCGTGCCCGCCCCGTTCAGGTGCAGCCGCCGCCGGTGGATCAGTCCGAAAGTCGAGCGGTATCCGTCATGTTCGGCGTCCAGCCATATTTCTCCGTCCCGTTCCTGCCTTTCGACGGAGAGGATTTCGGGCCGGTTACCAAAGCCGCCTGAAGAAATGATCTCGGCGGAGTTGATGTTTTCGACCGATACCGTTGAATGGGCGGCCGTCGTCCGTTGCGCAATCCGCCAGTCGGTCGAATCGCCCATGTGGGCCCCGCAATTGACGATCATTCTTTCCTTGCCGACGCTGAATTCGAAACTCAACGCGCCCGCGTGGGCATCGAGATCGGGGCCCGGCGGTGGTGTTTTCCCGGAGTCCAGCAACAACAGCGCCCGATTGACGGTCAGCCGCTCAAATCCCGAATAAGGGGCCGAGGAAAGCGGTTTGCCGCGCGCATCCGCACGCTCAAGGACGACATCGATCAGCCAGTCCTCTTCCTCGATGCTGCCGTTGAACAGCGCCAGCATGCCGTCCCCATGGCGGAAAAAACGCAGCATCGGCGTCATCTTGTCGATGGCGTTCTGCAGCGTCGCCGACGGCTTATGACCGGAAGACGCGTAAGCCGCGCGGATGTCGATCAGATCGCGCAGCAGCGCCAAATGCCGCGACGGGTTGCGTTCCTGTGTGCCGCCGTCGGCCAGCAGCTGAGTAGCCAATTCCCGGTCGAGTCGCAGCGCCAGCTTTTCGCGCCGACCGCCGCCGAACAGGGCCAGATCGGCGAGAATGAGGCCCTTGAGAACCAGAACCGCGCCCGCGCCCGGCGGTGCGTTTCCGGCTACCCGCGCGAGATGCCGCGCCTGGCGGTGGAGGCTCGCCACGAAACCTTCACGAAAATCTTCTTCCGCCCCCGACAGTAAAAATCCGGCATAGCCGATCCAGTTGGCGACTCGCCCACCCAGCGCCTCCGGCCGCCAGCTTGTTGCGTTCCACGACCCATCCGTTTCGATCCAGCGGAGAACCAGCTGGCGGGCCCGCTCCCGTGCGGAATGTCCGCCAAGGGCCTGCAAATCGCATAGCCAGTCGAATCGAGAGGCACGGCTTCGCCAACGGGAGGACGCGTCATTCGCGCGCCACGGTGTATTGGTTTCGAGCAGCGTCTTTCCGGCCAGTTCGAAATCGCCATCCATAATTGTCGCGCCGCGTCCGGCATCTCCCGGCCACCGGTCCAGTTTCGGCGGTACGAATTGTCCCGAAGGGACGGCGCGGTCGAGCGAGCGCCGATAAAGACGTGTACTGTAAACCGGGTTCAACGCAGTGTGGATCACGCCGCGCGGCGAGATGCGCGTTACACGCCGCCAAAGACCGCCCGATAACCAGTGAGGCCGCATTAAATCAAAATATCCGCGCCCGGCGCCGCTGCCGTTTTCCGGATTCCGGACAAATCATCCGCCTTTAAGATTACGGATGTTCTCGGCATAACAATCGGGCCCGCCCTTGAAGCTGGCCGTACCGGCAACAAGAACGTTTGCCCCTGCTTCGGCGATGCGCGCCGCGTTGTCGGCGGTGACACCGCCATCGACCTCCAGATCAATGTCATAACCTGAATCGTCGATCATGTGGCGCAATTGCCGGATTTTATCGATCTGGCTTTCAATAAAACTTTGCCCGCCAAAGCCCGGATTGACCGTCATGACAAGGATCAAATCGACCGTATCAAGAACGTACGCGACTGTTTCGACGGGGGTCGAGGGGTTCAGGGAAACCCCCGCCTTTTTGCCGAGCGAGCGAATTAGCTGAAGCGACCGGTGCAGGTGCGGGCCGGCCTCCTGATGTACGGTAATGATATCCGCGCCGGCGTCCGCGAACTCGCCGATATACGGATCCGCGGGGGAGATCATCAGATGGACGTCGAAGGGCAAGTTCGTCGTGCCGCGCAGCGCTTTTACGACACCCGGGCCGATTGTGATGTTGGGTACGAAATGCCCGTCCATGACATCGACATGGACCCAGTCCGCGCCGGCATTCTCCATCGCGGCGATTTCCGCGCCCAACGCGGCAAAATCGGCGGAAAGAATTGAGGGCGCGATGCGGATCGGTGGATTGGTCATTGCAATATCCCGCTGCCCGCGGATGCCGCGGGATCAATCAAGCTCGAACTTGTCTTTGTAATCTTCGGCCAGGTCCGGGTCCTGATCTTCTTTCTTCAGATAGAAATTGCCGCAGACAAGAACCTCGATATCGGAACCCATAAAGCAGCGAAACGCGTCTTCGGGCGTGCAGACGATGGGCTCGCCACGGACATTAAAACTGGTGTTTACCACCACCGGGCAACCGGTCTTGTCCCTGAAGCTTTTGATCAGCGCATGGTAGCGGGGGTTGGTTTCCTCATGCACCGTCTGAATCCGTGCCGAATAATCGACATGGGTAACAGCCGGGATGGATGAGCGTGGCACGTTCAGCTTGTCGATGCCGAA
>CAZBKQ010000013.1:0-32977 GCA_964492555.1 uncultured Rhodospirillaceae bacterium
TCTCGCTTCATGAGCCGCTGACCGGTTTGTTGCGGGTAACCATCATCACGGTGGAGCGCGACACGCCCAAGACCGAAATCTGGCGGGCGCTCTATGGCGCGGCTTATTTCAAGGGCGATTGCAGCAAGATCTGCATCGCGGTGAACGAGGATATCGATCCCGACAATGCAGATGCGATGCTCTGGGCGATGGCCTATCGCATGAACCCGGTGGAAGACGTGCAGACGCTGGCCCATCGCGGGCAGGGCCATGGCCCCAAACGCGAGCATACGGGGGAAGAAGATTCGACGCTGCTGATGGACGCGACGATGAAGAGCCCGATGCCGCCGGTCGCCCTGCCGACACAGGAATATATGGAGAAGGGACTAGCGCTCTGGAACAAGCTCGGCCTGCCGCCGGTCCGCCCGGTGCCGCCCTGGTTCGGCTATTCGCTGGGCGATTGGAACGATGTTTGGCAAGAGGGCGCGAAACGCGCGGCGGAAGGCGATTATCTGGAAAATGGCCGCCGGTCGCTGCAGCGTCAGCAGAGAAATCTCGTCCCCGAAACCTCGGTGCGCGACGCCGAAGACGGCTGGGATGATGTTGAGCCCTGGTGAGCCACTCAATCGATTTAATAATCATTCCCCTTGAAGGCTTGTCGTTGCTTCTGCAATATTAAAAAGTTCTGATGCGAAAATGCCTGTGGTGAATTCGCAACGATCAGCTTCGCTCAGTTGAACAGTTATAAGGAGAAAACCATGAAATTACTTAATGCAGGCATCGGCGCAATCGCCGTTGCGGCAACACTTGCGCCCTTTGGCGCGATGGCGGCCGAGCGCACCTTGACGCTGGTCACATCATTGCAACGGTCAAACACGATGGTGAAAAGCCTTCTGGCTAATTACGTGCCCGCCCTGAACAAGGCAGGTAAGGGGCTTGTCCAGATCACTTATGTCGGCGGGCAGGAAGTCGTGCCGCCGCGCAAGGCCGCCGCTGCCTTGAAGCGCGGCCAGTTCAACCTGCTGTCTTCGCCGACGGCTTATTACATCGGCACGGTGCCCGAAGGTTACGCGATGCTCGCCGCCAATCAGGGCCCGAAGGTCCTGCGCAAGAATGGTGCGTGGGAGCTGCTGCAGAAGATTTACGCCGAAAAGGCAGGTGCCTATCTGCTGGCGTGGGGCGAAAGCATGACGTCCTATTATATGTATCTTGTGAAGAAGCCGCCGATGGATGCGGACGGTGTGCCGAATCTGAAGGGCTTCAAGATGCGTGCGACCGGCACCTACCGGCCGTTGTTCCGGGCGCTCGGCGCGACGACCATCAATATCAAATCGTCGGAAATCTTCACCGCCGTTCAGCGCGGCACGGTGGACGGTTTCGGTTTTACCGATATTTCGGCGGTGGCGCTTGGCTGGCCCAATATCGCGAAATATCGTATCGCACCGAATTTTTACCAGTCCAATACCGTGCTCACGGTTAATATGGCTGTCTGGAACAGCCTGACCCAGGCACAGAAGGATGTAATGACCAAGGTGGCGATCGAATATGAAACCACGTCGGTTAAATATGTTCATGCCCAGCTTCTGGAAGAAGAAAAGGTCATCGCCAAATCGCCGATGAAAACGATCCAGCTCAGCCCGAAAGGCGCTGCCAAGTATCTTGCCATCGCGCATAGCGAGATTTGGAAGGAATTGGCGAAGCGTTCCAAATACGCGGCTGAACTGAAGAAGCTGATGTATATCGAAGGTAAGCCGAACCGGCAGGTCGATACCGGCCGTAAGCTCGACGAAAAGCGCTAAGTTTTTTCGTCAAATATTGTTGCAATAGAGACGGCGCCGGGGACTCCCGGCGCCGTTTTCTGTTCCAGAGACAAGGTTTTCAATGTTTGACATTGGAAACCACCCTGGTAAGTATGCCCGCGACGTCTCAAACGAGACGTGTTTTGAATTCCAATTGATATAGATTTCAGGGAGAGAATCATGAAATTTGTAACTGCCGGTATTGGCGCAGTCGCCGTTGCCGCCACCTTGACACCGTTCGGTGCAATGGCTGCGGAACGCACCCTTACCATGGTAACCGCGCTGCAGCGCACCAACATTCTGGCGCGCAGCGCCATTGAAGTGTTGATCCCCGAGATCAACAAGCAAGGCAAAGGGTCGCTGAAGATCACCTATGTCGGTGGTCAGGAAGTCGTGCCGCCGCGCAAGGCCGCCGCCGCGTTGAAACGCGGCCAGTTCAACATGTTGTCCGCGCCGACCGCCTATTACATCGGCACCGTGCCGGAAGGCTACGCGTTGCTGGCCGCCAATCAGGGCCCGAAGGTGCTGCGCAAGAATGGCGCCTGGGAAAAGCTGCAGGCCATTTACAAGGCCAAGGCCGGAGCCCATCTGCTGGCGTGGGGCGAAAACATGACGTCCTATTATATGTTCCTGACGAAGAAGCCGCCGATGGACGCTGACGGCGTGCCGAATCTGAAGGGCTTCAAGATGCGTGCGACCGGCACCTACCGTCCGTTGTTCCGGGCGCTTGGCGCAACCACCATCAACATCAAGTCGTCGGAAATCTTCACTGCCGTTCAGCGCGGCACGGTTGACGGTTTCGGCTTCACCGATGTTTCGATCGTGGCGCTTGGTTTCCACAATGTCGTGAAATACCGGGTGATGCCGAACTTCTATCAGACAAACCAGGTCATCACGGTGAACCCCGCGATCTGGGACAGCCTGACCCAGAAGCAGCGCGATATTATGAACAAGGTCGCGGTCTGGTACGAAACCGAATCGGTGAAATTCGTCGAGCGGGAACGCCAGAAGGAAGAAAAGATCATCGCCAAATCTAAGATGGAAACCATCCAGCTCAAGGGCAAGGCCGCGGCTAAGTACCTGAGCATCGCGCATGGCGAGATCTGGAAAGAACTGAAGAAGCGTTCCAAGCATGCCGATGAACTTGCCAAGCTGATGTATGTCGAAGGCAAGGCGAACCGGCAGGTTGATATCGGCCGGAAGCTGGGCGAGAAGCGCTAAGCTCTTTCAACAGAATAAAATTTTGAATTGCGGCGCCGGGGTTCCCGGCGCCGTTTTCTTTTGCCGCGACAGATTGGCCCGGCTGTTCCTTCAAAGTTTGACATTGATATGAACACTGGCCACTATGCCGCCGAACGTCCCGGAGGGGGCGATAGTTGAAATTGGGCCGGCGGAACCGGCTTGGGAGGCGGGATTGCTGCAAACTTTCGATTCGTATCTGGGAAAGATGTCTACGGGGCTTAGCTGGATCGCGGCCGCCCTTATTCCCTGCATGTTTGTCGGTATCACGATTGACGTGACGATCCGCATGTCCGGCGGCAATCCACCGCTTTTTACTTCTTCTTTCGTTGAATACGCGCTGCTTTACCTGACAGCGCTTTCCGCGCCCTGGTTGGTCCGCGAACGCGGCCATGTGGTGATCGAAGCGCTGGTGACCGCACTGCCAGACGGTATCCGGCGGCCGCTTGCTAAGATTGTTTATCTGGCCTGCGCTCTGATGTCGTTCCTGTTCGCCTATTTGTGCTGGGGCATCTTTGTCGATTACTGGGTCGGCGGGGAACTGGATGTACGCGGGGTCGACATGCCCTACTGGTCGCAATTCCTGCCGCTACCCATCTGTTTTGCCCTCGTCGGGCTTGAGTTCTCAATGTACCTCGCCGGTCTGCGGTCCTACTATTCCTATGACCTCGGCGAAGTGAAGGACGGGGTCTGATCATGGGAATGGAATGGTATGAGGCCGGCGGGCTTCTTCTCGGGTGCATCATCACCGGCATGGCGCTGGGTGTTCCGGTCGCCTTTACCTTTATGGCGACCAATATCGTCGGAATTTTCGTTTTCTCCGGTGGTTGGCCGGTTCTGCCGCAGATCGCCGATAACGCGACCAACCTGATTACCACCTTCACGCTGTCGCCGATCCCGATGTTTATTCTGATGGGGTCGCTGTTCTTCCATACCGGGCTGGCGATCAAGGTGTTTGACGCGCTCGATACATTGCTTGGCAAGATCCCCGGGCGGCTTTGCTATCTGACGGTTATCGGCGGTTCGCTGTTTTCCACCCTGACCGGCTCCACCATGGCGAACACCGCGATGCTGGGGTCGTTGCTGGTGCCGGAAATGACCCGGCGCGGTTACAGCAAGAAAATGTCGATGGGCCCGATCCTCGGCACCGGCGGTCTGGCGATGATCATCCCGCCTTCTTCGCTGGGCGTGCTGCTGGCCAGTATCGCTAATGTCGATGTCGGTAGGTTGCTCATTGCGGGGTTGCTGCCCGGCCTGCTTTTGGCGGTTCTCTATGCCAGCATGATCACCTTCCAGCTTTGGCGTAACCCGGAATCGGCACCGTCCTATGACGTCGAGCCGACAAGCTGGGGTCAGAAATTCTATCAGATCGGCGTCAATATCCTGCCGATGGGGTTTGTCGTCTTTCTTGTGATCGGCTTTATCGTCCTCGGCTGGGCAACGCCGTCAGAATCCGCGTCCTTCGGCGTCGTCGGCGTGTTCATTCTCGCCGGGGTGCGCCGGATGCTGACCTGGCAGACATTCACCAAGTCTCTGGAAGGCACGATCCGGGTCGCGGCGATGGTGTTTTTCATCCTGATGAATTCGACCGTGTTCAGCCAGCTGTTGTCGATATCGGGCGCGGGGCGGGGGCTGGTCGCCTGGGCAACCAGCTTCGAGGTCGCGCCTCTGGTCATTCTGGCATGTATGTTCCTGGTCCTGATTTTGCTTGGCATGTTTATGGATCAGGTCTCGATGATGTTGATCACCGTGCCGATCTTCTATCCGCTGGCGGCGGCGCTGGGTTACGATCTGATCTGGTTCTCCCTGATCGTCCTGCTGGCGCTGGAGATGAGCGCGACAACACCGCCATTCGGACTGCTCCTGTTCATAATGCTGGGGATGGTTCGAGGTACCACCTTGTTTGAGGTCGCGGGCGCGGCGATTCCGTTCCTGTTTTGCGACCTTATACTGGTCATCATTCTGGTTGTCGCACCGGGCATTGCCTTATATTTGCCAAGCCTCATGTGACGATGCGACTGTAATTATCTCAAATGTAAAAGCCCGGCTTCGCGCCGGGCTTTTCGTTTGGCGGACCCGCTGATAGTTTCAGACATCAAATAAATCTAACGGGAGGCTGAATATGTCTGAATACAACTTCAACACCATCAAGATCGAAAAGGGGCAGGGGATCGGCTGGCTGATCATGAACCGTCCCGAGAAGCGCAATGCGATGAGCCCGGAACTGCATTTGGAATGCGCCGAGGCACTGGACCTGCTTGCGGATGACGATGACGTACAGGTACTGATCCTGACCGGGTCGGGTAAAGCATTCAGCGCGGGTCAGGATCTCGCGCTTTATTTCCGGGCCAATCAGGACAACCCCAAAACCCGGGCCAAGGCGCGGGCGGCATCCAGCTCCTGGCGCTGGCACAAGCTGGTGAATTTCCCTAAACCGACGATCGCCGCGGTCAACGGGTTCTGCTTCGGCGGCGCCTTTACGCAGCTTTGCGCCTGCGATTTCGCCATTGCTGCGAACAATGCGACCTTCGGCCTGTCGGAAGTGAACTGGGGCATTATCCCGGGCGGCATCGTCAGCTGGAATGTGGCCGATGTGCTGAGCTATCGCGATGCCCTCTACTATGCGGTCACAGGTGATCCGTTCGACGGCAAGACGGCGGAGAAAATCCGTCTCGTCAATTATGCGGTGCCCGCCAACAAGCTGCGCGCCGAGGCCATCAAGCTCGCCAAGAAGCTGATGACCAAGAGCCCGAACGCCATGCGCTTTACCAAGGAAGCGGTCCGCAGCGTGCGCCGCATGAATGAACCGGAAGCGGCGGATTATCTCAATGCCAAGAGCATTGCCTGCAAGGCGACCGACCCTATCCCCGGCCGCGAAGAAGGCATGCGTCAGTTCCTTGATGAAAAGAGCTACCGGCCTGGATTGGGACAGCTTGATCTCAAGAAGGCGGCGTCGCGCGGCAAGGGTGCGTCCGCGTCCAAGTCGACCGCTGGCAAGAAAGCGGCGAAGAAAAAGGCCAAGAAGGCGGCGCGCCGCCGGTAAGAAATGTCGGGACGGGCGGGCATCTGCCCGCTCGTCTTTTTTTAACTGTCGGAAAGAACCTTGTCGGAAGACCCATGACGATCGAGCTTTATCACAACGGCATGTCCACCTGTTCCCAGAAGGTCAGGATTACCCTGGCGGAAAAAGGGCAGGATTTTGAATCGCATCATTTCAACCTGCGGGCCCGGGACCAGCATCATCCCGATTACCTCAAGCTGAATCCCAACGGTGTGGTGCCGACAATCATTCATGACGGCAAGGTGATCTACGAATCTGCCGTCATTGATGAGTATCTGGATGATGTCTTTCCCGATCCGCCGTTGCGGTCCGCCGATCCCTATGAACGTTCCGTGATGCGGCGCTGGGTCAAGCAGTTGGATGAAGGGCTGCATGCCGCCAGCGCGACGATCAGCGCCTGTATCGCCTTCCGCTATCAGTTCATGGAAGGCAAGACGCCGGAACAGCTTAAGGAAACGCTCGACGGGTACGTCAATCCCGAGAAACGCCGGCGCATGACCGAGAACGTCATGGAAGGGGTGGAATCGAGCTTCTTCAAACCCGGCATCATGCGCATCGTAAAGATGCTGGATGAAATGGAAGCGGACATGCAGGACCGCGACTGGATGGCGGGCGAGGCGTATTCGCTCGCCGATATCGCCTTCACACCCTATGTCACGCGTGTATCTCATTTGCAGCAGGACTGGCTGTTCGACAGCCGCCCCCGGGTCGCGGCCTGGTTCGAGCGCATCTGCGCCCGGCCGAGCTATGAAACCGCAATGCGTAAATGGTTCATTCCGGATTTCCTCTCCCTGATGGAGGAAAAGGGTGCGGAAAACCGCGATCGCGTGCGTAAGGTAGTGGAGAGTGCCTGAGGGCTGCCGTAATTAAACAGCTTGGCAGCCAAAACTGATTGGGTACTATGTGGCAGCCACCTCAATTCGATTTGGGACCGGCAAAGAACATTTGGGAGATTCGTAAGATGAAAAAGATTCTGACGGCGGCGGTTTGCGCGACAGCTTTGCTCGCGGCGCCGCAGGCGATGGCCGCCAAGGCGAAAAAGATCAAGATCGGTTTCGTGACGACGCTGTCGGGCGGTCCCGGCGTTATCGGCAAGGATATGCGCCAGTCGGTGCAGATCGCGCTTGATCACCTCGGCAGCAAGATGGCCGGTGTTCCGGTTGAGGTGATTTTCGAGGACGATCAGGTCAAACCGGAAGTCGGCAAACAGAAGACCGAAAAGCTTCTGAACAAGGACAAGGTGGATTTCGTATCAGGCTTTATCTGGTCGCATGTCGTGCTGGCGTCGCGGAACCCCGTCGTCAAAGCCGGAAAGTTTCTGATTATCTCTAACGCCGGCACCTCCAAAATCGCCGGCCGTCTCTGCCACGAGAATATTTTCTCCACGGCCTGGCAGAACGATCAGGTGCCGATGGCGCTGGGCGAAGTGCTCAACAAGCGTGGCGTCAAGAGCCTCTATATCGTTGCGCCGAACTACGCGGCGGGCCGCGATATGGTTGCCGGCGTGGAAAGAACCTTCAAAGGCAAGGTGCTTGGCAAGGATCTGACCAAATGGCCGACCCAGCTGGATTTCTCGGCTGAGCTCGCCAAGGCGCGCGCGGCGAAGCCGGACGGGGTGTTCATCTTCTATCCGGGGCGCGCGACGAACGCGTTCTTCCGCCAGTACGCCCAGGCAGGCATGACCAAGACGCCGCTTTATTCGGTGTTCAGCGTCGATTCACTCAGCCTGCCGAAGCTGCAGCAGGCAAAACTCCAGAATGTGCTTGGGACCTTCAATACGCAGTTCTGGTCGCCGGACCTGGAAACGCCGGTCAACAGGAAATTCGTTGCCGATTACCGCAAGAAGTTCAACGCTTACCCGTCCCATTACGGCGCGCAGAGCTATGACTCGATTATGATGATCGCCGATGCGGTGAAAGCGGTGAACGGGGACCTGTCGAAGATGGACGCGATGCGGGCGCAGATGCGCAAGGCTGAATACCCGTCGGTTCGCGGCAAATTCACCTATGGCAACAACCACTTCCCGATTCAGGATTTCTATCTGCGTGAAGTCGTCAAGGATGCGGATGGTAACTGGACGACCAAGATCGTTCAGAAAGTCTATGAGAACCATCAGGACGTCTATGCCAATAAGTGCAAGATGAAGAAAACCTGGTAATCGGTCGCAATACGGCTGAACGGGGGCGCCTGAGCGCCCCCGTTTCCGTATCCGGTTCGTAATTTCCATGATCGACGGCGCGCTTCTTTTCGAACAATTGTTCAACGGGCTCCAGCTCGGCCTGTTGCTGTTTCTGCTCGCCGCCGGATTGACGCTGGTCTTCGGCATCATGGATATGATGAATCTGGCGCACGGCTCGCTCTATATGATGGGCGCCTATGTCGCCGCACAGGTGACGCTCTGGACCGGCTCGTTCATTCTGGGCGTCGCCGTTTCGCTGCCGGTTATCCTATTGCTTGGCGTCATTCTGGAAGCGAGTGTGTTGCGGCCGCTCTACGCGCGTGGACATCTCGATCAGGTGCTGGCGACGTTCGGAATGATCCTGTTTTTCAACGAGTTCGTCCGGCTTGTCTGGGGCCCTGACGGTATCGAAGTGCCGCTGCCCGCGTTCCTGAAAGGCAATGTCGTCCTGTTTGATATTCCGCTGCCCAATTATCGGCTGGTGGTGATCGGCGTCGGGCTGCTGGTTGCGCTCCTGATCTATTTGCTGGTCACGAGAACCCGCACCGGCATGCTGATCCGGGCCGGGGCGTCAAACCGAGAAATGGTTCAGGCGCTCGGTATCGATATCAACCGGGTCTTCACGCTGGTGTTCGGTATCGGCGCGGCGCTGGCGGCGCTGGCCGGTGCATTGGCCGGACCTATTCTCGCCGTTACCATCGGAATGGGAGAACATATCCTTATCCAGGTACTGGTGGTCATCGTCATCGGCGGCATCGGGTCGATCCGGGGCGCGTTTGTCGGCGCCATGCTGATCGGCATCATGGATATTCTCGGGCGGTCCTTTCTCGATACCTTTTTCAAGCTGTTCCTGCCGGACAATGCGGCGGAAACCGCCGCCCCCGCCGTTGCCTCAATGCTGATTTATATCCTGATGGCGGGCGTGTTGTTTTTCCGGCCGCAAGGCCTGTTCCCGGCAAAGACGGGCTAGGCCATGGGAAACCGGATTCAAACCATTATCGTCGCGCTGGTCTTTATCGGGCTCGCCTTTGTGCCGCTGCTGGCGGAGGCGACGGATACGCCGTTCTATCTCGACCTCGCCCGGCGGTTGATGATCCTTTCCATCGGCGCGCTCAGCCTCAATCTGATCATGGGATATGGCGGGCTGATCAGTTTCGGCCATGCCGCCTATATCGGCATCGGCGCCTATACGGTGGGGATCTGCGCTGAACATGAGCTGGTCAGCGGGTTTATTCAGTGGCCACTCGCGATCCTTGTTTCCGGCCTGTTCGCCGTGGTGTTCGGCGCGATCAGCCTGCGCACGCGCGGCGTTTATTTCATCATGATCACGCTGGCGCTGGCGCAAATGATGTATTTTCTGGGCGTCAGCCTCGACCGCTATGGCGGGGATGACGGGTTGCCTTTGATCGAGCGCAGCTATTTCAATGATCTGATCGATATATCCGACGATCTCACGCTCTATTACGTGATTTTCCTCTCCCTGGCCCTGTGCCTGCTATTCAGCCAACGGCTGGTCAATTCCCGCTTCGGCATGGTTATACAAGGTGCACGGTCGAATGAGGGCCGGATGAAGGCGATCGGTTTCCCCACGTTCCGGTATCAGCTCACGGCTTTCGTCATCGCCGGGATGATGGCCGGTTTTGCGGGCGCGTTGCTGGCCAACCATACGGATTTCATCAATCCGGACATTATGCATTGGACGCGTTCCGGCGATCTGATCATCATGGTGTTGCTGGGTGGCATGGGCAGCCTGGCCGGACCTGTCATCGGCGCGCTGGTTTTTCTGCTGCTGGAGGAACTGCTCTCCGGCATCACCGAATATTGGCAGCTTATTTTCGGTCCGTTCCTGGTCCTGGCCGTGTTGTTCGCCCGCGGCGGATTGCTCGGCTTTTTCTCCGAGAAGGAGAGGGAAAATGGCTGATCCGCTGATGGAAGTACGCGGCCTCCGCAAAAGCTTCGGCGGGGTGGTGGCCACCGATAATCTTGATCTGTCGGTAGAAACCGGATCGATCCACGCCATCATCGGTCCCAACGGCGCGGGCAAGACGACATTGATCAACCAGCTATCAGGCATGCTTGCGAGCGATAGCGGCGCCGTCCGTTTTGCCGGGCGCGATATTACCCGGTTGCCGACACCGGTACGGGCAAGATCGGGGCTCGCCCGGACATTCCAGATCACATCGATCTTTCATGAATTCACCGCGCTGGAAAACGTCGCGCTGGCGGTTCAGGCCCATGACGGGCATTCCTTCCGCTTCTGGCGTTCGGCGCGGACCGAAACACGATTGACCGAACCGGCGCTGGCGGCGCTGGAAACCGTCGGGCTGGCCGGGCGGGCGGATGTCATGGCGCGCCTGATGTCACATGGCGAACACCGGCAGCTTGAGATAGCGATGGCATTGGCCACCGAACCGCGCATGCTGTTGCTGGATGAACCGATGGCCGGGATGGGGCCGGATGAGTCGCGCCGTATGGTCGATATCCTGTCGCGTCTGAAAGGCGATCAGACCATCCTGCTGATTGAACATGACATGGATGCGGTATTCGCACTGGCGGACCGGATCACCGTTCTGGTCTATGGCCGCGAAATCGCGACCGGCACGCCGGATGAAATCCGCGCCAATGAAGAGGTGCGGACGGCCTATCTCGGCGATGAGGCGGAGGCGGTCTGATGCTGGAGGTCAAGGGGCTCGAAACCGCCTATGGGACAAGCCAGGTCCTCTTCGGCATCGATTTCGCCGTCGGCGCGGGGGAGGTGGTGACGCTGATGGGCCGGAACGGCATGGGTAAGACTACGACAATCCGGTCGATCTGCGGGCTGATCCGCGCCAAGGCGGGGTCGGTGACATTCGATGGCGCCGAGATGCTCGGCCGTCCCGCCCATGTCATTGCCAAATCCGGGATCGGACTGGTGCCGGAAGGGCGGCAGATTTTCCCTAACCTGACCGTGCGCGAAAACCTTGTCGCGACGGCTCATAATGACGCTGGCGCGGCCAACCCGTGGACGCTGGAGCGGGTGCTGGATTATTTCCCGGGCGTCGCCGCGCGGATCAACGGAATGGGGAACGAATTATCCGGCGGTGAGCAACAGATGCTGGCCATCGGGCGTGCCCTGATGACCAACCCGAAATTGCTGATTCTGGATGAGGCGACGGAAGGGCTGGCGCCGCAAGTCCGGGGCGATATCTGGCGCTCGCTGGAGGATCTGAAATCCGAGGGTCAGGCGATCCTGGTAATCGACAAGAATCTGGCCGCCCTAAACCGCATTGCCGACCGGCATTTCATTATAGAAAAGGGCGTTGTCGTCTGGAACGGCACGCCCGAGGCGTTGACCGCCCAACCCGATATCCACGAACGCTATCTCGGCGTCTGATTTCTTGTTTTCCCCAAAAAGAAAACCGGCGCGCCCATCGGGACGCGCCGGCTTCCTGAAGCCATATGGCCTCGCGCTTTATTCCTTGTACAGGATCTTGCGGATGGTGTCGTAAGGCACCGTCATCTTGCGCTTCTTGGCATCGTCCCAGGTCGAACCATTGATGGTGGAAAGCCACGCCTTGGCGTAGTCGCCTTCCAGCTCCATCTTCTGGACGCCGGCCGCGAAAATCTTCGCATTGTCCGCATTGGCGATCTTGCGCAGCGTCTTGCCGCTCTCCTTTTCGAACGCAAGAGCATGCTTCATCACGAAGTCCTTTTCAGACTTCGACAGGCCCTGCCATTTCTTTTCGTTCATGACCAGCATGGTCGAGGAACGCCAGAAGCCGGGGCCGACGCGGTATTTGATATATTCCTGCCAGCCATATTTGGTGACGGCACCTTCCGGCCAGGCAAGGCCGGTGACAACGCCGCGCTGCAGCGCGGTGTAAACATCACCCGGCGAGATAACGACCGGGGTCGCGCCCATTGCCTTGAGTAAAGGGATGTAAAGCGCGGTGGCGCGCATCTTCTGGCCGACCAGTGAAAGACCGGTTTCCTTGGACAGTGCCGGCTTCTTGGTCAGATAGACATGAAAGTTGGACCCGCCCCAGAACGGCCAGGCGATGATCCGGGCGCCGATGCCCTTGATCCAGCCTTTGCTCATTTCGGCGATACCGCCGTTCTCGCGGATTTCCCACGGAGAGCGGTTGGCGATCGCGGTGACCCGCGATTCAGGCACCTGACCGGCATAGTAGGAGCTTGGCGAAATCAGCAGGTCGATAAGACCGCGCTTGATGAAGCTGCCCTGCTGTTTGCGCGGGGTGACTTCGGGGCCGCCTTTATACTGAAGGGAAATCGCGCCCTTCGCGGCGTTGACCGGCTGATGGAAATCGCGGAAATAGGTTTCGATCTGATCATGGTTGCGGGGCAGACCCGAAACCACGGACAAAGTCTTTGCGTCGACGGCGGGCGCCGCGTAAATGAACGCGGTGGCCGCAAGCGCCGCACTCGACGCCAGAAGCTTGGTAGTCTTCATTTATAGAACCTCCCAGAGTTTAATCTTTGACATAGGCTTGCGAAACACGTCGCATTTCGATTCGAACAGTCATTGCACTGAATCGACGCCGTAAAATGGCATTACTGCCGTAAAATCGCAAGCGTCCAGTCGGATGGCTTGCGTTACGGCTAATGTCGTCAAAGGGGTTGTCCTGTTGTCATCGTTCCGTCATCCTGCAGCCACTATCAGGCTTGAGACCGGCCCAAAAAACCGGCTTTACAGGGAAGGGATTTTTCGTGGCCATAATCGTGCAGGGATATAATTTCCTGATTCGGGCGTTGGCGGTGATCTCCGGTGTGCTGATCTTCACGTCATTCGTCATGATCTGCGTCGATGTGTCGATGCGGATACTCGGGTTCAACCCGCCGATCTTCACGATCGGGGTCGTTGAATACACATTGCTCTGGTTCGCCATTCTGGCGGCTCCGTGGATAACCCGGTTGAAGGGGCATGTCTTTATCGACGCGGTGACACAGTTTCTGCCCGCAATCGTAAAGATGGTGGTTGCGAAAATCGTCTACGTCATCTGCATTTTCTCCTGTCTCGTTTTTGCCTGGTATTCCTGGGACAATTTCTGGGTCAACTGGCTGAACGACACGATCGACGTGCGCGGCGTCGACTTGCCGCTTTGGTTGCTGTTTATGCCGATGCCGCCCTGTTTCATTCTGGTGGCGATTGAATTCGGTCGCTTTCTGGTGGGTATCGACGATATGTATTCTCATTCTATTGAAGAGCGTGAGGGGGTCTGACCATGGAATGGTATTGGGCTCTCGCCACCCTGATCGGCTTTGTCATTTTCTTCATGGCGCTTGGTGTGCCGGTCGCGTTGACCTTCATCACAACCAACATCATCGGCGTCATGATCTTTATGGGCGGCGAAGCCGGGCTGCCGCAGATCGTTGAAAATTCAACCGCATTGATAACGCGCTTCGCCCTCGGACCTGTGCCGATGTTCATCATGATGGGCGCGCTGTTCTTCCATACCGGGCTCGCGATCAGAGTGTTTGACGGGTTGGACGTGCTGTTCGGAAAATTGCCCGGACGGCTTTGCTTTCTGACTGTTGCGGGCGGCGCGATGTTCTCGACTCTCACCGGGTCCAGCATGGCCAATACGGCGATGCTCGGCTCCCTGATGGTCCCGGAAATGCAAAAACGCGGCTATAACTGGCGCATGTCGATGGGGCCGATCCTGGGGACCGGTGGTTTGGCCATGATCATCCCGCCGTCGGCGCTAGGCGTGCTGCTGGCTTCTGTCGCCAATATCGATGTCGGACGGTTGCTGATTGCCGGTTTTCTGCCCGGTTTCATATTGGCCGGCCTCTACGCGATCATGATTTTCGGGCAGTTGAAGCTTAATCCGGAATCCGCACCGGCCTATGACGTTGAAATGCCGCCAGTGGCGGAACGCATCAAAATCGTCTGCACCAATATCCTGCCGATGGGTCTGGTGGTGTTCATGGTTGTCGGCTTCATCATTCTGGGTCTCGCGACGCCGACGGAGGCTGCGGCTTTTGGCGTTCTCGGCGTCATGATCCTGGCCGCCGCGTTTCGCGTTCTCAGCTTCCAATCAATTTTCACCGCGGTGCAGGCGACTGTGAAGGTCGGTGCCATGGTGTTTTTCATCATCATGAGCTCGACCGTCTTCAGCCAGCTTCTGGCCTTTTCAGGGGCGAGCGCGGGGCTGCTCGCCTGGGCGACCAGTTTCGATATTTCGAAATACTGGATCCTGCTGGTGATGTTCTGCATCCTGATTACGCTCGGCATGTTCATGGATGCGACGTCGATGATGCTGATTACCGTGCCGATCTTCTTTCCGTTGGCGCATCAGCTTGGCTTCGACCTGATCTGGTTCGGGCTGTTTGTCTTGATGACCTTTGAAATGGCGGGTACGACGCCGCCCTTCGGGTTATTGCTCTATGTCATGCTGGGTGTGGCGCCAAAGGGAACAACCCTGTTCCAGGTAGCGAAAGCAGCCTTCCCGTTTCTGGTTTGCGATGCGATCCTGATCCTGATGATGGTGGCGTGGCCGGGAATTGCCTTATGGTTGCCCGGACTCATGTAACCGAACGGGAAGAAATTTTCCCAAGAAAGGGAGGCTTAGGCCTCCTTTTTTTGTTGGGCTACCGGCCTTCGCGCCGCCAGGCGAGGAGAAGCGCCCCCAACCCGGCCAATAGGACAAGCAACCCGGGAAATAGCGGGATTTCATTGACGTTGCGGACGGTGTAGTTGCGGTTGTCCAGAATACCGAACCAGTCGTCACCACCCGCAACACGCCCGGGCCGCACTCGCCTGAGTGAGGGCGGCCCGTCCCGCCACCACGCGATGCCGCCGCCCAGCTTTGCCACCAACGGCGCGAATTTCTCCGCAGTCGTCCGCATATCGGCGAATTCCAGCGGGTTGAGCGTGCCCACCGCAGTGAGTGTCACGCGATCACCATCCTTGATCCGGTAAACGCCGGTTTCGGGCGCGGCGACGAATCCCCGTGCCCGTCCGCCGATGCCTTCCGTCATCCGGATATTCAGTTGCCGCCCCGATGGGGTCGTGACCTCAACCGGGTCGGGGTTGGGCTCCACGCTGCGCCGTGTAATCGCCAGGCGGTCGCCATCGACCCGGGCGCGCAGGCTGTTTTCCTCCAGCTCGGGTTCCTTCATCAGCCAGTGCGCGATGCGCCGCAGCAGTTCGCCATGGGGGCCGCCGCCATTATAGCCGCGCGCCCACAGCCATATGTGATCGCTCAATAGCTGCGCGACACGCCCCTTGCCGACGCGATTGACCAGCAGGATGGGCCGTTCGCCATTGCCGCGCATCAGGGCATAACCTGCGCGTTTGCGGACTTCGATCTGCCGGAACCATTTGCCCCAGCGCGGCAGTTCTTCGCCGATCCCGGCACCGGGCAGGTCGGCGGTCACCGCATGGCGTTCACCGGTCGTGGTCAGTTGGGGGCGAACCGCGCCGGCATAGACCCGGCCCGTGGGTTCGCCCGGCAAAATCTTGCCGAGCGGCGTCGCATACAGCGTTTCCATACTGGCGAATTCCGGCCCGGCGGCTTCCAGGATCGCGCCGCCATTTTCCACATAGCGCCGGATGTTATCGATATAGACCGACGGTAGAACGCCGCGCCGGCGATAGCGGTCAAAAATGATGAGGTCGAATTCCTCCAGCTTTACCTCGAACAGTTCGCGGATGGGAAAGGCGATCAGCGACAATTCGCGGACCGGTGTCAGATCCTGCTTTTCGGGTGGCCGCAGAATGGTGAAATGCACCAGATCGACCGACGGATCGGCCTTCAGCAGGTTACGCCAGGTGCGTTCGCCGGGATGCGGTTCGCCTGAAACCAGCAAGACGCGCAGCCGTTCCCGCACGCCATTGATCGACACAACAGCGCGGTTATTGATTTCGGTCAGTTCGCCCGGCGATGTCCTGACTTCCATCTGGATTATGTTTTCTCCCGCGTGATCCGGCGTGATCCTTACGATTTCCGGCTGGCCCGGGCGAACGGTGATGTTGCGCGGCGGCCCGCCATCTTTGGTGATGGAAAGAGGTATAGGTCCGGCATTGGGTCCGTTATCCTCGACGCGGATGCTGATCTCTGTTTCCTTGCCGACGATGCCGAATTTGGGTGCCTTCTCAACAACAAGCCGGCGGTCGAATTCGCCACGCTTGCCGGTCAGAACCACATGAAACGGGCCTTTCAGCCCGCGAGAGGCCGGGTTGTCGGGAATATCATGAACCTGACCGTCGGTGATTACGATTGTGCCGGCCCGGCGCGACGAGGGTATATCCGCGGTATTGCCGATCAGCGACCGGAACAGCCTGGTGCCATCAACCCGGTCCGCATCCGCGCTGCCCGGCCCGCCGGCGCGAATAACGCGGACTTCCAGATTGCGCATGTTACCGGCGGTCTTGCGGATATGATCCAGCGCCGCGCGCGTGACTTTTTCCCGGTCCTGCGTGTTCTGACTGGCTGATTCATCGACCAGCACTGCCAGCACGTCATTCTGCTTTTCACGTTCTTCCTCGACCGCCACGGGGTTGGCCAGCGCCAGCAGCAGCACGGCAAGGGCGATCGCCCGCCAGCCAAGCCCCGAGGCGCGGCGCCAGGCGCCATAGGCCAGCGGCAGGAGCGCTGCCACGGCAAGAGCCAGTACAACGGGCCAGGGAAACAGGGGTGAAAATTCGATAGAGATCATCGTTGCCGTGCCCGTCCGCCGCCGCTACTGACCCAGCCGCTCGATAATCGAGGGCACGTGAACCTGATCGGTCTTATAGTTTCCGGTCATGGCGTACATGATCCAGTTGACGCCGAACCGGAAGGCGTATTCGCGCTGTCTTTCTCCGTTCGGCACAACCGGAAACATCGGCAGGCCGTTCTTTTCCCGCGCCCAGGCGGCGGCCCAGTCATGACTGCCGATGATGACCGAGGAAACACCGTCATTATGCCGTCCGCCGCGCCGCTCCACCCAGACCGTTCCCCCGGTCCAGCGGCCCGGAAAATGATTGAGCAGGTAAAATGCCTTGGTCAGCACATGATCGTTCGGGACCGGGATCAGGGGCGGGATATCCAACTCACCGATCAGATTGCGGAGCTTTGCCGTCGCCGCGCCGCCCGATCCCATAATGCTGGTATTGATGCTGCCTTGTTCGCGCGTGTCGAACAGGATCGTGCCGCCGGTCCGCAGATAGGCGTTGAGCTTCGCAATCGCGCGATCCGATGGCGGGCGCTGTCTCTGCGATACCGGCCAGTACAGGACCGGGATCAAGGCTAGCTCATCCCGTTCGATATCGATGGCGAGCGGCGGGCCAGGCTCGACGGAGGTGCGTCGCTGCAGAACGGTGCTTAACCCTTCCAACCCGGCGCGGCTGATCGAATCGATGGTCGAATCGCCGGTCACGACATAGGCGAGATGCGTTTGCAAGGTGGCGCGCAGCGCAAACGCGTCTTCCTTGTTCTTTGGCTGCGACGTCACGGTCTCCGGTTCGCCGGGGCGCGGATTGATCTGGGCGGAGGCGTCTCCCGCCGGCAGGGCGAGGAGTATCCCCAGCAATATCGCCGCCGCCGCACCGCCGCGTTTCAGCCGCACCGATCCCGGCCGGATACCGCGCAGCAGATAGCTCACCGTCAGGTCGAGGATCAGCAGCAGAACCGCGGCAAATAAAAGCCAGGGTTTGATCTCCGTTCCCGGCTGAACGTCATAGCCGCGTGCCTCCACGCCATTGGGGATATCGCTGATCGCGGCAATGCCGTCGGTACCCGACGACACATTCAGGGCGCGCCGCGCGCTTCCCTTGCCGTAATAGCCGGGTGGCGAAAGGTGAGAGGGCCGGGCCTCCACGAAGTCCGCGCCCCTGATGGCCGCCGCTTCCGCCGGCGGCGCGCCAAGCGCTCCGAACCCGTTCATGGTGCGCAATGGCGGATAGACAATATCGCCTTCCTTGCCGGCGACGCCCCGGCTCAGCCCGGCAACGCGTTCCAGCATCTGTATAAAAAGTCCGGATAGCGGGAGGTTCGACCAGTCCGTATTGGCGGTCACATGGATCAGGACGACCCATCCTTCGCCGCGCCGTTCGGCGGTTACCAGGGGGGTGCCATCCGACAGCCGCACCCAAGTGCGGTCGTTAAGATCCAGTGTCGGTTCCGCCAGAATCTGCTTTTTGATCCTCACATCCGGCGGGATTTGCAGGCCGTGGAACGGGCTGCCCTCCTCAAACGGCATCAGGCGCGCGGGCTCGCTCCATGACATGGCGCCCCCCAGCTCGCGGCCGGTATTGCGAAGGCGGACCGGCGACAGTGCGTCGCCATCGCGCTTCATTCCGGGCCCCGCAAAGCGCAGCAAGACGCCGCCTTTCTCTATCCAGCCCAGAATGCGTTCCCGCTCGGCGCCGGTCAGCTTGACCGCGTCGGCCAGAACGATCATCGCCTGTTCGGCATCCAGAAGCTGATCCGGCGTTCCCCGGCGGACATCGCTGAAGGGTTCCAGCGCGCGGGCAATGTAATAGTTGCTGCTCAGAAGCGGCTGCGCTTCCGACCCGCCACGGGCCGAAACGATTCCGACCGGACGGCGGCGCCAGCGTTCATCCATCAGGAACGCGGCTCCCGCGCCTGTTTCACCCTCAATCGCGATCCGCGCCGCGCGGTTTCTTATGTCGCTCGGAATCTGAAAGGACACCTTGGCGGATGAGTCGCCATCCTCAAATACCGCATCGGCGCGCCCTAATAGGCGCCCCTCGTCGTCATCCAGCCGTACACGCAGTTTTTCTGCGCCAGCCGACCCCGCCCGCAGCACGATCGTGGACAGACCGTCAATCTCGCTGACCGGCGCCTTTACGAGATGCGCTGTCGCGGGACCGCCATGCCGAAACAGCTGCAATGACCCGAATTCCTGAAGCCGCTGCATTAAATCGGTCACATCGTTATCGCCGTGTCCGTCCGAGAGATAGGCGACATGGGCGGATCCTGTCACGGAAAGTCCGGCAATCGCCCCCAATGCCGCGCGGCGGTCGGTTTTCCAGGGGAGCGGCTGCAGGGTGCGTAATGTCTGGCGTGCATCCTCCGGGCGCAAAAGGCCGGTAGGTTGGACCTTGCCCTCAATCGCATCCGGCGCGGTCGCCAATATACTGGCGGTGCGGCCTTCCCGTTCCGCCTGATTGATCAGGGACCGTCCCGTCTGCTGCGTTTTCTGCCAGTTCGGCGCCGCTGCCCATCCGTTATCGACGACCAGGATGAGCGGGCCCGTCCCGAATATCCTTTCGCCCGGGTTCCAGAGCGGGCGTGACAGACCAAGAATGACGAGCGCGGCAATGAGGAGCCGCAACAGCAGCAGCCAAAGCGGCGTTTGCGCGGGTGTTTCTTCCTGCTTCTCCAGCTTGAGCATGAAGCTTAGCGGCGGAAAGGGTTGAACCCTGAGCAGGGGCGGTGTGATTCGCAATATCCACCAGATGACCGGCAAGGCCGTCAATGCCAGCAATATCCAGGGCGAGGCGAAGACAAGAGAGCCGAGCTCAAGCATGGCGGCGCAATTCCCCCAGTTCACCGATCGCGTTGAAAAGCGCCAGCAACGCCGTTTCGGGCGGGTGGTCGGTGCCGTGATTGGTGCAGCTCCAGCCCGAGGCCTGCGCGATCGAGGCTACGGCCGCGCGATGATTCGCCATCAGCTTGTTGAACTCGCTACGGACGGTTTCGACGCGCCCGATCATTAACGATCCTTCGCCTTCCAGGCCATCGAACCGGACGCGGCCGGAAAACGGCAGGGTCTGCTCCGCCGGGTCGAATATTTGAAGTAAATGTCCCCTTATGCCTTGCGTGGCGTACCAGCGAATTGATTTTTCAATCTCTTCCGGAGGCGACAGGAAGTCCGAAATTATCACGATATGCGCATAGCGCGGCAGGTCCGCTGACGGCGGCAATGCCTCCGCCTCCGCAGCGGGCGGGCGGCCCAGAATATCCGCCATACGGTCAAGCGCGGGCCGGTTTGACATAGGCGGCATGTCGGTTCCCATCAGGGCGATGCGCTCTCCCGCCTGGACCAGCAGCGACCCCAGCGCCAGCATGAGGACCGCCGCACGCCATGATTTGACCGGGAGATCGCGGTTAGATTTGAAATCCATCGACGGCGACCGGTCCAGCCATATCCAGACGCTTTGGGCGATTTCCCATTCATTTTCGCGAATAAAGGCCTGGGTGCGCCGGGCCGTTTGCCGCCAGTCGATTCGTTGAACCGTGTCGCCTTGCTGATAAGGGCGGAATTGCCAGAATGTATCGCCTTGACCGACCCGGCGGCGGCCATGCACCCCTTGCATGATCGTCGCCGCGACGCGCTCCGCCGCGACCTGAATTGCGGGCAGCGCGGCCGCCGCTTGTTCAGCGTCCCTTCTGATGATTGCGGCGGTATCGGCGGGCATCGGCGCGGTTCAGTGCGAATTACGCAAAGGGTTGGCAAAGATTACCGATCACATCGTCCACCGTGATCCCATCGGCGCGTGCGCCAAAGGTGAGGGCGATGCGATGACGCAGTACCGGTTTGGCGAGTTCCACCACGTCATCGATGGACGGCGCGTAGCGGCCTTCCAGCAGTGCCCGGGCGCGCACCGCAAGCATCAATGCCTGGCTGGCGCGGGGACCCGGACCCCACATGACCTGTTCCCGGATTTCCGGGCGGGCGGATTCTTCCGGTCTTCCCGACCGGACCAATTCGAGGATGGCTTGCACGACGCTGTCCCCGACCGGTATCTGGCGGACAAGCGCCTGTGCCGCAATAAGTTCCTCCGCCGTCAGGACCTCGGCCGCTACATGGGTCTCATTGCCGGTGGTTTTCAACAGCACTTCACGTTCCGCATCCGCGGTGGGGTAAGTGATGTCGACCTGCATCAGGAACCGGTCGAGCTGCGCTTCCGGCAGGGGGTAGGTGCCTTCCTGTTCGATCGGGTTCTGGGTGGCCAGCACGTGAAAGGGTTTGGGCAGATCGTTGGAGGCTCCGGCTATGGAAACACGCCGTTCCTGCATTGCCTGCAGCAGCGCTGATTGCGTGCGCGGGCTGGCGCGGTTGATTTCGTCGGCCATCAGAAGCTGGCAGAAAACCGGCCCCTTGATAAAGCGGAAGGATCGCTTGCCGTTTTCGTCTTCATCGAGAATTTCCGAGCCGACGATATCGGCCGGCATCAGGTCCGGCGTGAACTGGATACGTTTGTCATCCAGCCCCAGTACGGTGCCAAGCGTGTCCACCAGCAATGTCTTGCCGAGGCCGGGGACGCCGATCAAAAGCATGTGACCGCCAGCGAGAACCGTGGTCAGCGTCTCCGCGATGACCCGTTCCTGTCCATAGATCACACGGCCGACGCTTTCGCGCACCTGACCCATACGGCCGCCGAAGGCCTCTATTTCGGCGGCGAGATGCGACGGCGGCGCGGATGCTTCGTTTGCCCCTTCTGCGGCAGATGGGTTAAGAGAAGAAGTCTCTGTCACGTTTTCCTCCAAGGTCGGGAGCGCCTCAACATGGAAAAATCCATCCTAGCGGGGTTGAATGAAACGGCTTCAGGAAAATCCTCCGAAGGCCAACAATTCTGCGGCGATATCGACATGCGGATCGCCCGCGACGGGACGTGGTTTTATCATGGCTCACCTATCGGCCGAAAACAAATGGTAAAGCTGTTTTCCACAGTCCTGAAACGGGACGAAACCGGGGATTTCTGGCTTGAGACTCCGGTCGAAAAATGCCGGATAAAGGTCGATGACGCGCCATTCGTCGCGGTGGCGATGGACGCGACCGGAACAGGCCGTGATCAGTCTCTTGTTTTTAGAACCAACCTCGAAGACACCGTCACGGCCGGCCCCGACTTCCCGATCCGTGTGACTATTGATCGGGACAGCGGTGAACCGTCGCCCTATGTTCTGGTAAGGGACCGGCTTGAAGCGCTTATTGCCCGGGCGGTTTTCTACGACCTCGTCGAGCTTGGGGTCGAGGAGATGCGCGCCGGCGGGCCGGTTCTGGGCGTCTGGAGCGGCGGCGTGTTTTTCGAACTGGGTTATGTGAACGGGCATGGTTGATTGCGGCCACATACGGGACATTTTCCCCGGTCCCGGAATGCATCCGCCGGGGTCTGGGAAGGATATGGTTTGGCCCGCGCCAAAAGTGAATGGCGAAAAAACCATTCGCTCCGCTGCCGTTCTGGTGCCCTTGATCGATCATGCGGACGGCTTGACGGTTCTTTTGACCCAGCGGACATCTTCGCTGCCAGATCACGCGGGGCAGGTGGCTTTTCCCGGCGGTCAGGTGGAACCTGTCGATCAGACGGCCGAGGACACCGCGTTGCGTGAGGCGCATGAGGAAGTCGGGCTGCATCCCCGTCTGGTTGAACCGGTGGGGCGGTTGAGCCCACGGGACACAAGGACCGGTTTTCGGGTGATGCCCGTGGTGGGGCTGGTCCGTCCGTCTCTGGAGACACGTGCTGACCCGGGGGAGGTCGAACATATTTTCGAAGTGCCCCTTGCCGAAGTCGCCGATGGTAGCAATTTCAAGCTGGAACCGGTCGAGACGCGCGGCGTGATGCGGGAATACTGGGTGATGAAGCACGATTCCTTCTTTATCTGGGGGCTGACAGCGCGGATACTGCGCGAACTGTCGATAGTATTGAGGCAATCATGATTCGCGTTTTGTTGTTGACGGTGGTGCCGTTATTTCTGCCCGCCGTGACGTATATTCTCTGGCGAACCTTTGCGCCGGTCCGCTATGGCGGTTCCGCCGCGATTGCAAAGGATGAGTGGGAACCGCTGCCCTGGCGGTGGCTGGTCCCCATCGGCGTGTTCCTGATGGCGATCGCTATTGCGATTTCGATTATTTTTCCAGATTTGCTGGCGGATACCGGTTCGATTCAGCAGGGTTGACCGCGATCATGACGGATTTGGCTCCCTCCGATCGGCTTGAACCGCAAGGCTGGATGATTGCCGCGCCTGTTGCGCATGTGATGGAAGCGCTTTCCGGTGGGGGGCATCCCGCGCGGTTCGTCGGCGGTTGCGTGCGGGACGCGCTGATCGGCCGGCCGGTGCGCGACATTGATATCGCCACGCCGGAGCCGCCGGAAAATGTCATGCGGCTTCTTGAGGCCGCCGGAATACGGGCTATTCCCACGGGGCTCAAGCATGGGACGGTGACCGCGGTTTCCGAGGGACAGCCGTTTGAGATCACGACGCTCCGGGTCGATGCCGAAACCGATGGGCGCTGGGCGCGGGTGGAGTTTACGGAAGACTGGCGGGCAGATGCGCGACGCCGCGATTTCACCATGAACGCGCTCTATTGCGATCCGGATGGCGCGATTTACGACCCTGCCGGCGGCGTCGACGATTTGAGGGCGGGGTGCGTCCGCTTTATTGGCGAGGCATCGGCCCGTCTTGCGGAGGATTATCTCCGCCTGTTGCGTTTTTTCCGTTTCTCCGCCTGGTATGGCAAAGGTACGCCCGATGAGACCGGGCTTGCCGCCTGCCGCGCCGCCGCGCCGCATCTGCCCGAATTGTCCGGCGAACGCGTTTGGCAGGAATTGTCGCGGCTGCTGACCGCCCCGGATCCCGCGCCGACGCTCGCTTTGATGACAGCGCAGGGCATACAGCCGCATCTATTGCCGATTGAGGGCACCGAACAGATGGATGCCGACCGAGTAACCGCCATGGCCACGGTGGAAGAAAACTATCAGGCCGCCCCGGATGCCATTCGCCGGCTGGCGGCCTGGCTGAGCGCTGCGCTAGATGGCGACGACAAGAAAAAGCAGGATTCCGTCAGAAAGGTCAGCAGCCGGCTGGTGCATTCCAATCAGGAACGGGCGCGGCTGAGAAATCTCCTGCTGCCGGAATATCGGCCCGGCGCTGACATATCCGCGGCCGAAAACCGGAAAATTCTCTATTGGCTTGGCGATGCCAGCGCCTTTATCGATCTGGTGCTGTATCGCTGGGCATTGAACGGCGGGGATAATACCGCCTGGGGCACGACCGCCGATCTGCCCCTCACTGATCCGCCGCCCGCCTTTCCACTTGGCGGGGACGATGTCATGGCGCTTGGCATCGCACCGGGGCCGCGTGTCGGCGAACTTCTGGCCGCCGTTGAGGAATGGTGGGTCGATCGCGATTTCGCGGATGACCCGGATGCGTTGCGTGAGCGGTTAGGCGCGCTCGCGGCGGGTTAAGGCCATTTCACCTCCGGCGGCATCGACATCAGGATCGCCTCGGTGTTGCCGCCCGTGCGCAGGCCGAACTTGGTGCCCCGGTCGTAAAGCAGGTTGAACTCCACATAGCGCCCGCGCCGGATCAGCTGGTGTTCGCGCTGTTCCGCCGTCCACGGCTGGTTCATCCGCGTGCGCACGATTTCGGGATAGGTTTCCAGAAAAGTGCGCCCGACATCCTGGGTAAAGGCGAAATCCTTTTCCCAGTCTCCCGTGTCCAGATAGTCGTAAAAAATGCCGCCCGCGCCGCGTGGTTCTTCCCGGTGAGGCAAGTAAAAATACTCATCGCACCATTTCTTGAACCGCTCGTAATAATCCTCCCCATGACGGTCGCAGCAGGATTTAATCGGCGCGTGGAAAGCCTCTGCCGCCTCGTTATCCGGATACATCGGGGTCAAATCCATACCGCCGCCGAACCACGCCTTGCTGGTGACGATAAAGCGGGTGTTCATATGGACAGCCGGAACCAGCGGCGAACACATATGGGCGACCAGTGATATGCCGGATGCCCAGAAGGCGGGGTTTTCCTCCGCGCCCGGTATTTCCTTGCGGAATTCGGGAGAAAACTCGCCGTGAACGGTGGAAATATTGACGCCGACTTTTTCAAAGACCCGGCCCCGCATAACAGACATGACGCCCCCGCCGCCGGCGTTGCCGCTGTGACCTGTGCGATCCCAGCGCGTGCGTTCAAAGCGCCCCGGCGCGCCGCCATCGTTCGGCGCTTCCACCGTGTCTTCCAGATTTTCAAATGCCGCGCAAATCTGGTCGCGCAAGCTTTCGAACCAGCTGGAAGCGGTTTTTTTCCGGTCGTCAATCGTCACGTTCATTCTCCTTTCCCGGGATAGGCGGGTATCCACCGGTTTGGCGCAATCCTTCGCCCAATGCAATGGCCGCCGCCGCCGCGACGTTGAGCGAGCGTCTGCCCACCGCCATGGGGATCAGTATGCGCGCATCGGCGTCATTGTGTATCTGATCCGGCACCCCCGCCGATTCGCGGCCCATAACAATCGTGTCGTTTTCGTCAAAGCGGAAATCGGTCAGTGGCGTGACGGCCTTCGTTGTCATCAATATCAACCGGCCCGGTGTTTTGGTGCGGAATGCCTCCCAGTTCGGATGCCTGACCAGACGTGCATTATCCATATAATCCATGCCCGCGCGCCGCATGCGCCGGTCATCAAGCGGAAAACCGCAGGGTTCCACGATATCGACGGCCACATCCAGGCAAGCGGCAAGGCGCAGGATCGTTCCCGTGTTCTGTGGGATGTCGGGTTGATAAAGGGCAAGACGCATCGGGCTGGACTTTGCATATTCGCGATTATCTATTATACCCCTTGGCCGGAACACCGAACGGTGTGACAAGGACCTGTTTGCTGCGGCGTTACGCCGCAGTTTGTCCGTCTGTCGGGGCGCTATTGAATAGGGGGCGTTTTCCGCGCGCGGAAGAAAAAAGAGGGAAAATATGGCGAGTTCTGCTGAAAATACCGCAGCGGGCCACGGAGAAGACGGCGAAACAAGGCGCGACTTTCTTATGTTGGCGACGGGGGCATTCGGTGCCTTCGGTGTCGGCGCCGCTGTCTGGCCCCTGATTGATCAAATGAATCCAGCGGCGGATACGCTGGCGCTGTCCACAATTGAGGTCAATCTGGAACCGATCCAGGAGGGGCAACGCGTCGCTGTCAAATGGCGCGGCGTGCCCGTTTTTATAACCAAGCGGACACCCGGGCAGATCAAGGAAGCACGTGACGCGGACAATGCCGATGATCTTATTGATCCGGAACGGGATGCGGATCGGGTGAAGAAGCCCGAATGGCTCATCGTCGTCGGGGTGTGCACCCATCTTGGTTGTATCCCGCTCGGCAGCAAGCAGGGCGATAAAAAGGGCGAATATAAGGGCTGGTTCTGCCCGTGCCACGGATCGCATTACGATACATCCGGCCGGATTCGCAAGGGTCCCGCGCCGAAGAACCTTCCGGTTCCGGAGTACACATTCCTCTCCGACAATTTGGTCAAGATCGGATAAGGGAGCGCGAGATGAGCAAACCGGAAATTACCAACCCGATCATGAAATGGGTCGATGACCGCCTTCCGGTCTTCACCTTCATGAATCATGAGCTTCATGAATATCCGACGCCAAAAAACCTGAATTACTGGTGGAATTTCGGCTCATTGGCCGGGATTATTCTGGTGATGATGATCGTCACCGGGATTGTGCTGGCGATGCATTATACGCCGCATGTGAATTACGCCTTCGAGAGCGTCGAACGCATCATGCGCGACGTGAATTATGGCTGGCTGATCCGGTACGTCCATATGAACGGGGCGTCAGCCTTCTTTATCGTGGTCTATATCCATATTTTCCGCGGGCTCTATTACGGTTCCTACAAGGCACCGCGCGAGTTGCTGTGGATGCTGGGCGTGGTCATTCTGCTTTGCATGATGGCGACCGCCTTCCTGGGTTACGTGCTTCCCTGGGGGCAGATGAGCTTCTGGGGCGCGACGGTGATCACCAACCTGTTCTCGGCGATTCCGCTTGTCGGTGAGCCGATCGTTACCTGGTTATGGGGCGGCTTCTCTGTCGATAACCCGACCCTCAACCGATTCTTCAGCCTGCACTACCTGTTGCCGTTCGTTATTGTCGGGGTCGTGGTATTGCATGTCGTGGCGTTGCACACCCACGGGTCCAACAACCCGGTCGGGATCGATACCAAGGGCGACGACGACCAGATTCCGTTCCACCCGTATTATACGGTCAAGGATCTGTTTGGGCTGGGGGTCTTCTTTGTGGTGTTCTTCTGGTTCGTGTTTTACGCCCCGAACTATCTGGGCCACCCGGATAATTACGTTCCCGCCGATCCGTTGCAGACGCCACCGCATATCGTGCCCGAATGGTACTTCCTGCCGTTTTACGCAATCCTGCGGTCGATTACTTTCGATATCTGGTTCCTGGAAGCCAAGCTGCTCGGCGTGATCGCTATGTTCGCGTCGATCGCCGTACTGTTCATTCTGCCCTGGCTGGACCGGTCACCGGTGCGCAGCGCGCGTTACCGCCCGCTATATCGCCAGTTCTTCTGGATACTGATCATTGACTGCATCATCCTGGGAATTGTCGGCGCGAACTCGCCGGATGATCCGGTGTTCAGCGGTGCGGCATGGTTCCAGTATATCCATTTGGGCATCATCTCGACGGCCTATTACTTCTTCCATTTCCTGATCTTGCTGCCGCTGCTGAGCATTTTTGAGACGCCCAAGCCGCTGCCGGCCAGTATCAATGAACCGGTGTTGGGAGGCGGCGGCTCATCCGCCCGGCCAGCCGGCAAGCCGATGGAGAAAGCGTAATGCGTAAAGGGTTGATCGGAATACTCTCCGCGGCGGTATTGGCCGTATCGGGCGCCGCTTTTGCGGCCGGGGGCTCAGTCGAAGCACCGGCACAGAACTGGTCCTTCAAGGGATTGTTCGGGACCTTCGACCGGGGAGCGCTACAACGTGGTTTTCAGGTCTATGACGAGGTCTGTGCCGCGTGTCATTCCCTGCGTCTCGTGGCGTATCGCAACCTGATGGGTATCGGACTGACTGAAGATCAGGTGAAGAAGATTGCGGCGTCGAAAACCGTTATGGACGGTCCCAATGACGAGGGCGAAATGTTTGAACGCCCAGGCAAGCCGTCTGACCGTTTTGTCAAACCGTTTCCTAATCAGCAGGCGGCACGCGCCGCCAATAATGGCGCCTTTCCGCCGGATTTGTCGTTGATGGTAAAAGCCCGCGTTGGCGGCGCGGATTACCTCTACGCGGTGATGACAGGCTATAAGGACGCCCCGAAGGGAACCGAGGTTCCTGAGGGAATGTCCTATAACCAGTATTTTCCCGGCCATTTAATCGCGATGGCCGCGCCATTGGCGGAAGATGGGGTCGAATATGCCGACAAGACCAAGGCGACCGTCGATCAGATGGCGCGCGACGTCACGACCTTCCTGGCATGGACTGCGGAACCCGAGCTTGAGGACCGTAAGCGGATCGGCATCAAGGTGCTGCTGTTCCTGATCATCCTGACCGGCATGCTGTATGCGGTGAAGCGGAAGATCTGGGCCGACCTTCACTGACCGGTCTTTACACAGGCACAAAAAAACCCCGGCGGAAACGCCGGGGTTTTTTCATGTTTGTGAACGGTTCCTGCCCGCTCCCCCTCCCGGCCACCCAACACGATTTTCCTTGGGGTGGCCGGGAGGGGGAGCGGGCAGGTGCCGCATTCAATAACTACCCTACATTCGCGCCGAAGTGATCGAGCGTCCGCTTGTGGGCGCGTTCGCAGGCGCCTTGGTTGTAGCTTTCGCGGTCGTCGCAGCAGAAGCCGTGGCCGGATTCGTCATAGACATAGCAGGGGATGTCCGGATGGGCTTCCTTGATGTCGTGAACTTGGCTGAGCGGGATGCCGCCGTCATTATCGCCGAAATTGAAGATCACCGGCACTTTCGGAGTGTCTTCGCGCTTGGCGTGGATGCCGCCGCCATAGAAGGTCGACGCCGCCGACAGGCCGTCGCAATGACACGCCGCCAGCCAGCTGACATAGCCGCCAAAGCAATAGCCGACGATGCCGACCTTGCCCGCGTTCGCCGCTTCGTTTATCGCGGCCTGAACATCGGCCTGGATACCGTCGTCATTCAGGCTGCCGCGGGTTTCACGGCCTTTCTGAAAATCGTCCTGGCCGTAGCCCAGCTCAAGACCCTTTTCGACGCGGTCGAACAGAGCCGGCGCGATCGCGACATAGCCGTTCTTGGCGAATTCGTCGGTCACGTTCTTGATGTGCTGGTTAACGCCGAAAATTTCCTGAATGACGACAACGCCGCCCTTGGGTGTGCCTTCCGGTTCCGCCTTGTAGGCGCCGAGCGTGTGGCCGTCGGCAGTCGTCAGTTCGATATTCGTCCCCATATGTTCCTCCCTTGATGGAAACAGCCGGCCCGGATGGCCGACTTGCTGGAATTAAACGCGAGAAGTTTTAAACGCTGATGTCGGTGGGCGCAACGCGGCGCGCCGAATGAATCCCGGTCATACGTTGAAGCGGAACAGCATGACATCGCCGTCCTTGACCAGGTAGTCGCGGCCTTCCTGGCGCATCTTGCCGGCTTCTTTCGCGCCCTGTTCGCCCTCGCAGGCGATATAGTCGTCATAGGCGATGGTTTCCGCACAGATAAAGCCGCGTTCGAAATCGGTATGGATAGTGCCCGCGGCCTGCGCCGCCCTGGTGCCCTGGCGAATGGTCCAGGCGCGCGATTCCTTGGGTCCGGCGGTAAGGAAGGTAATCAGTCCCAGCAGCTCATATCCCGCCTGGATGACCCGGACCAGACCGGTTTGCTCCAACCCCAGCGATTCCAGAAATTCCGCCCGTTCTTCCGGGTCGGTAAGCTGGGCGACTTCCGCTTCGATAGCGGCCGATACGACGACCGCGAGTGCTCCTTCGTCAGCCGCGTAGGACGCGACCTTCTCTGAAAATTCGTTTCCGGTGGCTGCGGAGTCTTCATCAACATTGCAGACATACATGACAGGTTTCGCGGTCAGCAGTTGAAGCTGGCGGAACAGGTCACGGTCATCGTCCGCGACTTCGATCCTGCGCGCCGGTTTGCCATCGCGCAGCGCCTCAATCGCGTTTTCCACCAGGGTGAGCGTCACCTTGGCTTCCTTGTCGTTGCCGCGCGCCTTCTTGGTCAGCGCATCGACGCGTTTTTCAAGAGATTCCAGATCAGCCAGCATCAGCTCGGTGTCGATCGTCGCGATATCGTCGAGCGGATCGATCTGGCCCGATACATGGGTGATGTTTTCGTCCTCGAAACAGCGCACGACATGTACGACCGCATCGACCTCGCGGATATGGGAGAGAAACTGGTTGCCGAGCCCTTCCCCCTGGCTTGCGCCTTTCACCAGGCCCGCGATATCGGCGAAATCGATATGGGTCGGGACGATACTGGCCGATTTGGCGAGCCCGGCGATCGCATCAAGCCGTGCATCGGGCACGGCGATGCGCCCGACATTGGGTTCAATGGTGCAGAACGGATAATTCTCCGCCTGCGCCGCGATGGTCTGGGTCAGCGCGTTGAAAAGCGTCGATTTACCGACATTCGGCAGCCCGACAATGCCGCAGGTAAAACCCATGATTATCCTTCTTCCTTTTTCTTCGGCGCCGGCAGGCTCATGGCGATCCGGCTCATATAATCCGACGTGTTTTCCGCCAGCAATAACGGCAACTGATCAGCCGCCGCCTCCAGCATCGGTTCCAGCCAGTCCTTGTCTGCGCGGGAAAAATCGCCCAGCACATGGCCGGAGACCCGGCCGTCGCCGCGCGGCCGACCGACACCCAGCCGGATGCGCCAGAAATCCTTGCCGATATGTTTCTCAATATCGCGAATGCCGTTATGGCCGGCATGTCCGCCGCCCTTCTTGACCCGCACCTTTCCGGGCGCCAGATCGATTTCGTCGTGAAAGACGAACACGTTTCCGGGGTCCAGCCGGAAATAACGCATCGCGTCGCCGACAGGCTTTCCCGAGGCGTTCATAAAGCTCAACGGTTTCAGCAGAACAATCTTTTCGGTCCCGACGCGCCCTTCGCTGAAATTGCCGTGCGGCCGCGCCTTGGTCCGAAAATCGGGCAGGTGATGGCGGCGGATGATCTCATCCACCGCCATGAACCCGACATTGTGACGATTGCGGGCATAGTCCTGACCGGGATTGCCCAATCCAACGACCAACCGCATGGTTTCCTCCGGCCGTTACAGGCCCGCGAAGGATCAGTCTTCCGACTCTTCTTCGCCGCCGCCTTCTGCGGCCTCGGTACCTTCTTCGCCCTCGGCTCCTTCTTCGCCCTCTTCGCCCTCTTCGCCTGCTTCTTCCTCGGCCGTCATCACGGTCGGCGCGGCGATGGTTGCAATGGTGAAGTCGCGGTCCGTGATCGAGAATTCCACGCCATCCGGCAGCTTAACCGTATGGGCATGGATGGAATCGCCGATTTCGAGACCCGTAAGGTCGATTTCGAACTCATCCGGAATGTTAGCAGCCGTACAGGTGATCTCCAGCGCGTGGCGCACGATGTTGATGACGCCACCACGAACGATGCCCGGGGCCTCGCGTTCATTGACGAAGTTGACCGGCACCTCAACCGTGATCCGGCGATTGGGGTCGAAACGTAGAAAATCGACATGCATCGGCACGCCGGTCACCGGATGCACCTGCGTGTCACGGGGCAGAACCCGGTGTTTGGTGCCATCGACCTCGATATCGATCAGCGAGGTGTAGAAACCTGGTGTTTCCAGTGCCTTGTTGATTTCCCGGCGTTCAATGGTGACCGCCAGCGGCGTTTCCTTGTTGCCGTAAATAATTGCGGGAATTTTTCCTGCGCGGCGAGCAGCCCGGGCGGTCCCCTTTCCGGCCCGATCTCGTGACTCCGCGGCAAGGACTTGTGTATCAGCCATGCCGATTCTCCTAGTCTATATGGGTGCGCCGGCCTCCAGGGGTGTCCGGCGCAGGGACCCGGTTTTGAGGCCGGGGTGCGGTCTTTTATGCCTATGCGGCGCTATAGTCAAACAAACTCGACACAGACCGTTCGTCGCTGATCCGGGCGATGGCCTCGCCGATCAGGGGCGCGATGGAAAGCTGCCGGATATTGTGTGAGACCCGAACCGCTTCCGTTCCCATGATGCTGTCGGTCAACACCAGTGATTTGATGGGAGACGAGGCCACGCGCGAGACCGCGCCGCCGGAAAGCACGCCATGGGTGATATAGGCGGAAACAGATTTCGCTCCGGCGTCCATCAACGCAACTGCGGCGTTGCACAGTGTGCCCGCGCTGTCGACGATATCATCGACGATGATGCATTCCCTGCCGGTTACATCGCCGATGATGTGCATGACTTCGGAAACACCGGCGCGTTCGCGGCGCTTGTCGATGATAGCCAGATCGACCTCCAGCGCCTTGGCAATGGCGCGCGCGCGCAGCACGCCGCCCACATCGGGGGACACCATGGTCAGATTATCGATGTCCGAGTTCTCTCGGATATCGCGCAGGAACACAGGCGAGGCATACAGATTGTCCAATGGGATGTCGAAAAATCCCTGGATCTGTCCGGCATGCAGGTCAAGCGTCAGTACCCTGTCGGCCCCGGCCTCTGTGATCAGATTGGCGACCAGCTTTGCTGAGATCGGTGTCCTGGGTCCGGATTTCCGATCCTGCCTCGCATAGCCGAAATAAGGAATGACGGCGGTAATCCGGCGCGCCGACCCGCGCCGAAGCGCATCGATACAGACCAGAAGTTCCATGAGATTGTCGTTCGCGGGATAGGATGTGGACTGGATGATAAAGACATCCTCGCCGCGGACGTTTTCCTCAATTTCAACGAAACATTCCATGTCCGAGAAGCGTCGGACGCTAGCCTTGCACAGGGCCATTTTCAGGTGAGCAACAATCGCTTCGGCGAGCGGGCGGTTGCTGTTCCCGGCAACGATTTTCATCTCTGTGATCCCCTGATGCCGCTATCCCCCCGAACAGCGGTCTGGCGAATGATTTT
>CAZBKQ010000013.1:33077-55532 GCA_964492555.1 uncultured Rhodospirillaceae bacterium
CCGGCATCGCCATGGAGCTCTTTTGCGAAACAATCAGCGTCCCATCGCCACGAAACAAATCCCAATCGATCTCGGCGGTATGATCCCCGGCTTCGCCCGACCGGGTTCTGGCGTAGCCGCGCAGATAATAGCTGGCGTTATTGCCGTCACCCGCGCCCGCCGGTATCTGCCTTTCCGCCAATGCCTTCTCCATCAGGGATAAGAGAATTGTTCCGGTCTTTGCGGGTGCGTTGTCGACGCCCATCAGGACGACGCCGGCCGCGTCGGGCAGGGGCCTTGCTTCTTCCTGAAAATTCCCCGCCTTATGGGCGAAGGGCAGATTGCGTTCTCCGCATCCCGGAAGAGAGAGCGCGACAAAAATCAGTTCGGAAAAAAGGATCAAAAACCGCCGCATGGCCTAAATCATGACGCAGAAAGCGAGCATCCCGAACAAACAAAAACAGAAAAATATGATCAGATGGGGCATCAGTCCCGGGTCTCCAGCATGATCGCCGACACCATGCGACCGTAATCGGCCTCGCCGGTCAGGGTGGCGCGGCGATAGCTGAAAAACCGATCTGCATCGGCGCATGTATCCGCGTCGATTGCGATGGCGTCGCCGATCCCGGCGGTTTGAAGCCTGTCCAGGACGAAACCGCGCAGATCGAAACGGTGCCGCCCCTCGTCATCCGGTACAAAGAATTTTTCATGCCCCGGATCGGCTTCCAGGAAGCGGCTCAGGAAATCCGGCCCGACCTGATAGGAGGATTGCGCGATACAGGGGCCGATTGTCGCGCAAATACGGCTTCTTTCCGCCCCCAGACCGGTCATCGCCAAAACCGTCTGTTCGACAACGCCGTCGAATGCGCCGCGCCAGCCTGCATGGCAGGCGCCGATGATGCCGGCAGCCACATCCGCGAACAGTACCGGGGCGCAATCCGCGGTCAAAATCGCCAATATTTGGCCTGGTTGATCCGTTACGGCGCCGTCGGCCTTCGGAAATTTCGCCGCTTCTCCATTTTGCGGAAAGCGAACAATGTCCGTCCCATGCACCTGGTAAAGGGTATTCAACCTGTTTAACGCATCACTGGAGAGATGCGCGGAAACCCGCCGCCGGTTTTCTTCAACCGCATCCGCGCAGTCATCCGATCCCCTGCCACAATTCAGCCCGGCATACAGCCCGCTGCTGACACCGCCTTCCCGCGTAAAAAACCCGTGACGAACCCCGGTGGCTGCTTCCAGCAACGGCGACAGGATCGGGTTGGGGCTGTCGGACCGCGACATCAGGATTCGCCCTCGGTCGAAAATCCGGGCGGCGGGGAAATGTTCAAGTTGCTTATCGCCATGACCTTGAAAAGGTGCCCCATCCGGTCCGCCGCGATCAAGCGGTGTGTCGCTTCGCGCATTTCTCGCCCGCCGTCCGCCGTCGCTTGTCCGGCGATCTGTTCCGTTCTTTCCACTATCCCCAACTCGGTAAGGAACGCGCCTTGCAATACCGGACCGGAAATCCTGATGCCGGGTCGCCCGGCGGCTTTCGCCAAGGCGGCGAAGTCGACATGGGCGGTAAGATCGGCTTCACCCGGGCGGTCCAGCACCGGCTGGAATTTGTGGCCGCGCACGGCTTGCAACGTATCGCCCGCACCATGGCGAACATGGCCATAATCGACGATCAGGGCGGCGATTCCGTCCCTTGTAATCCGTTCCGCCAGGAATGCGATGAGCGCCGTGCCCGGCGCGCATATTTCAGATATCGCGCCCGGCTCGGCAGACTGGCGAATCTCTGCGGGAATAGCGGCCACGCTGCTGTTTGGATCATCGATATCGACAAATGTGAGCGCGCCATCGTCCGACAGTCCGACGCAACGGCGGCGCCAGCCATCTTCCGCGCGGATGAATTGTTCAACGGGAAGCGCGTCAAGGAATTCATTGGCGACGATCAGGAGCGGGCCCGCCGGCACCTGATCGAAGGAATCATGCCATTCAACCGCGATATCACTATGTTTCTTCGCCAGGGTTGTTTCCTGAATGGCGCGCAGAGTTTGGCTTGTTTCCATCAGATGGACCGTCAGGGAGTCCGTAAAGCCGGGTACAATTGCCGCAGCCCGCAGGATATCGGCCATCAATGTGCCGCGGCCGGGTCCCAATTCGACCAATCTGACCGCGCCGGGGTTGCCCGCCTGTTGCCACATCACCGCCAGCCACATTCCGATCAGCTCGCCGAATACCTGGGATATCTCGGGCGCCGTGGTGAAGTCGCCCGCCGTCCCAAGCGGGTCGCGCGTCCGGTAATAGCCGTGTTCGGGATGGCCAAGCGCGAGCGCCATGAATTCGGAGACCGGAAGCGGCCCTTCGGCGCGAATCCGGTCTCTCAATATCGTCTCCAGCGGCGTCACGATTGTCGCAGGGAACGCCGGACCAGCCACAGCCCGGCCAGAATGACAGGCAGGGACAGGATTTGTCCCATGGTGATGAAACCGAACAATACGCCGAGATGGGCGTCCGGTTCCCGTACGAACTCGACCAGATAGCGGGAAAGCCCATAGCCCGCGAAAAACACGCCGGCAACGAGACCGGGACGGCGCAAGGCCTCAAAGCGGTAAATCATTACGGCGAGAACGATAAAAAGCAGCGCTCCTTCAAGCGCGCCTTCATAAAGCTGGCTGGGGTGGCGGGGCTCGGGTCCGCCCCTTGGAAATACCATTCCCCAGGCAACGCCGGTGGCGCGGCCGTAAAGTTCTCCATTGATGAAATTCGCGATGCGACCGAAAAACAGCCCGATCGGCACCGCCGCACATATCAGGTCGCCGAAGGTGAACAGTGATATGCCGCGCTTGCGGCAAAACAGTATTGTGGCGGCCAACATGCCGAGCGCGCCGCCATGGAAGGACATCCCGCCATGCCACATTGCGGGAATCTCTGAGATGTTTTCGAGGAAAAACGCGGGCTTGTAAAAAAACATATAGCCAAGCCGCCCCCCCAGAATGACGCCGAGCGTGGCCCAAAGCAGGAAATCGTCGATGTCCTTCTTTTCGACGGTATGCGCGGGCTTCCCTGTCAGGGCCAGCATATAGCGCCAGCCAAGTACCAGCCCGGCGACATAGGCAAGCGAATACCAGCGGATCGCGAGCGGACCGACCTCAAGGGCGACGGGATCGATTACGGGGAAGGGAAGCGCCAACATCCGGTTTGTTCCGCGCCCGAATTCTACAGATAAGGGTCGTCGCGGGTCAGAAAATCGCGCACATAGGACTGGACGCCTTGCTCTACTCCGGCAAAGGGGGCGTCATATCCTGCGGCGCGCAACGCGCTCATATTGGCTTCGGTGAAATATTGATATTTCTCCCGGATCGCGAGCGGCGTATCGACAAAACGGATTTCGGGTTCTTGCCCCAGCGCGCTGAACACCGCGCCCGTCAGTTCCGCGAAGGATTGCGCCCGACCGGTTCCGAGATTGAACAAGCCGCTGACGCCGGGATTGTCCAGCAGCCATATCATCACCTTCACGCAGTCGCCCACCCAGACGAAATCGCGCATCTGGCCGCCGTCGGGATAGTCGGGATTATGCGACCGGAACAGGACCGCCGGCCCGCCCGCGCTGATTTCTCGAAAGGTTTTCAACGCGACGCTGATCATGCCGCCCTTGTGATATTCGTTGGGGCCATAAACGTTAAAGAATTTGAGACCCGCCCATTGTGGGGGGGCGCCGGACGGTCCAAGAACCTCCAGCCGCCGCGCGACCCAGCGGTCGAACAGATGTTTACTCCAGCCATAGGCGTTGAGCGGTTGCAGGGCCGCCAGAGCGGCTCGGTCCAGCCCATCGTTGAATCCCGCCTTCCCGTCGCCATAAGTCGCCGCTGAGGAGGCATAGATCAACGGGATCCGGCGCTCCGTGCAGATATTCCAGATATCGCGCGACAGGCGGAAATTATTTTCGATGATCAGGTCGGCGTCGGTTTCCGTCGTCGCCGAGATCGCGCCCATGTGAAAGACGGCTTCGATACGGTTGGCATTGTCATGCATAAAGGGCAGGAGCGCTTCCGGGGTGATGATCTCGGCCAGATCGCGCTTTGCGATATTGCGCCATTTCTCGTCCGTCCCCAGCCGGTCGCATACCGCGATATCCTGTGTGCCGGAATTATCGAGCGCCGCGACGAGGTTCGATCCGATAAACCCCGCGCCGCCGGTGACGAGATACATGTGCCGTTGGCTCCGCTTGAATTGCCATTCTCTTATAAGGTTCGCGCAACCGCGCTTCAAGCATCGTGAAATTGCCGCTTGCCGCGCATTCCGGCGCGGCCCATATTCAAAAAGAAAGGCACCGCAGGAAGAAAGAACGAAAGATGCAATCCCGGAACAAGTTTTTCGACGACGCCGCGAAAGTGGCGGGAAGCGCCGCCGGCGCATTTGCCGGAATCCGGCGGGAGATGGAAACGTTGGCGCGGCAACAGTTGGAACGCATGCTCGCGTCGATGGATCTGGTGACACGCGATGAGTTTGACGCGGTCAGGGAAATGGCGGTTACCGCGCGCGCCGAACAGGAAACATTGCTTGCACGAATCGCCGACCTCGAAAAAAAACTCGAAAAAAGCGCCAAAGCGCCAGCGAAAACCGGGAAAACCGGCGCGCGCAAGACAAGCGGCAAGGCCCGCGAGCGCAAGGATGCCGCAAAATAGCGGGTTTTGGCCCGTCATCCTTCTGAAATAAATTTTTCCACAGATAACATCGGTCGCGGCCCAATCAGTGCTTGCACCGTGACACCCCATTTGGCACCCTAAATATAGTGTTTGGCATTTCGCGAAACACCAAATAACCGGCCAAACCACAAAATATGGATGGCTGGCCGAATTTGAGGGGAAGAGGGCATGACGGGTGTTGCGGTCAAGGAAGTCGAAAGCGTTATCGCCAACCCCATCGATACCATCGAACAAATCGCGACGGCCAATGACTGGTCCTATGAACGAAGCACGGATGACGAAATTGTCATTGATGTTTCCGGTCACTGGACGGAATTCCGGCTCTTTTTCTCCTGGCTGCACGATATTTCGGCGATGCATTTCGCTTGCGCCTTTGAACTGAGTGTCCCCGATAACCGGCGCGCCGCGGTGCATGAACTACTGGCGCGCATCAATGAGGGGCTGGCGATTGGCCATTTCGACCTCTGGGCCGACAGAGGCTTACCCGTATTTCGCGCCGCGTTGTTGCTCCGCGGTTCGGGCGGTGCGACGGTCGAACAGCTTGAGGATCTGGTGGATATCGCGCTGACCGAAAGCGAACGGTTCTACCCCGCATTTCAATATGTCACCTGGGGCGGGAAGACACCGAGCGAGGCTGTCGACGCCGCGCTCTTCGAGACCGTCGGCGAAGCCTGACCGGTCCGATGGTCGGTACCAAGCTGCTTCTTGCCGGATGCGGCAAGATGGGAGGGGCCCTCCTTGACGGATGGCTCAATCAGGGAATAGCGAAAGAAGAAGTCTACGTCGTTGAGCCCTTTGGCGGCGATGCGGTCGCCGAACGGTTCGGGGTGACGGTACGGACGACGCTTGAGGAAATCCCGTCCGGGTTTTCTCCGAACGTCGTTGTTTTTGCGGTCAAACCGCAGGTTATGGATGAGGTGGCGCCGCCCTATGCCGCCTTTAATGGACCCGGCACGGTGTTTATGTCGATCGCCGCCGGCCGGACAATTGCTTCGTTCGAAAGGCTTCTCGGCGACGCCGCCGCGATTGTCCGCGTCATGCCCAATACGCCGGCCGCCGTTGGTCGCGGTATTTCAGTTGCGTGCGGAAATGAAGCGGTCACGCCGGATCAGCGCTCGGCCTGTCTCAGTCTGTTGGAAGCGGTCGGCGAAAGCGCCTGGGTCGATGACGAAGGATTGCTTGATCCCGTCACCGCCGTATCGGGAAGCGGGCCGGCCTATGTTTTTCTTCTGATCGAGACGCTCGCCGCAGCGGGCGTAAAAGCCGGGCTCGCGCCGGAACTTGCCGAAAAGCTCGCCCGGGCAACGGTTGCCGGATCCGGAGAGTTGGCGCGTCAGTCCGATGATCCCGCTTCTACCTTGCGGGAAAATGTCACCAGCCCCGGCGGTACGACGGCAGCGGCGCTTGAAGTATTGATGGGCGACGGTGGAATGAGAGAATTGCTGGAGCGGGCGGTTGAGGCGGCGACGCGTCGGTCGCGTGAACTCGCCGGTTAGTCAGCGCCCACCTGCGGTGGCGCCGCTCTCGCCTGCGAGGCTGCCCAGAATTTCCTTCAGCCTGTTGAGTGCGCGGACTTCCAGCTGACGAACACGCTCTTTCGAAAGCCCTAACTCCGCGCCGAGTGCGGCCCGGCTGGGCGCCTTCTCGGAAAAAAAGCGCCGGCGGATAATGGCCAGTTCGCGCGGCGGCAACGCCTTCAGCGCCGACCCTAATTTCCGCCGCCAGAGGCGCTGTTCGCTGGCGGCGAGGAGCGCGTCTTCAGGTGTCGGTGCGTTGTCGCGCAGATTTTCCAGAATTGATGCACTGTCGGGATCGTTTCCGGATGGCGCATTGAGCGATTGGTCCGGTTTCGCCATGCGACGGGCCAGCGCGAAAACCTCGCCGACCGTTACATTGAAGCGTTGCGCGAGGGACCGGGCCTGATCTTCGGTCGGCAGTGAATCGTCCGGTTCTTTTCCGGTCCGCCGCATAAGATGAAAAAATATTGATTTTTGCGCCGAGCTGGTCCCCATCTTGACCATGGAACGTGACCGCACGACATAATCCTGAATGGCCGCGCGAATCCACCACATCGCGTATGTCGACAGCCGCACGCCCCGGTCCGGATTGAACCGTTTGACGGCTTCCATCAGCCCGACAGTGCCTTCCTGCAAGAGCTCTGTCAGCGGGTGACCGAAGCGCCGGTATTTGCGGGCGACGAAAAGGACGAAGCGTAAATGGCTGAGCACCAGAGAGGCCGCAGCCGCCTTGTCTCCGGACTGCACGCGGCGGACAAGATGAATTTCCTCGCCTCTGGACAGGCGTTTTTGCCGCCGGACGAGCCCGAGGAGGGAATTAGGTGGTCTTTGCTGCATGGGTCGGCAGTCAAATGCGAATATCCACAGGAAAATCGCACAGCGGGCGGGCCGGATCAATCACTGATCTTGATTATCCTTATTGGATTTGGACGGGCCCCTGCATAGAATAGCCCTGTCTGAAAGGGGTGCGTAATGGCGAAACGACCGCAAAACCAACGCGACAAAATCCTTAACGCCGCTTTGTCTCTTGCCGCCGACCAGCCTTGGAACGCGGTTTCCCTTGCCGATATCGCGGAACAAGCCGGGGTCGATTTGGAAAAACTTCATGGCGAATTTCCCTCGCGCGCCGCGATCGTTGCGGCAATGATGGATCGTACAACTGCCCTTGTTCTGCGGAATTACGATCCGGCGGATCGCGGCGAGCCGCCTCATGACAGGCTGCTGGATGCGATGATGTGCCGGTTAGACGCCTTGTCCGGAAACCGCGAGGCAATGCGTTCCGTGATCCGGGGTCTGTTGTGTGACCCCGGCCAGTCGTTATGTGTGCTGCCCTCACTCGCGCAGGCGATGGCCTGGACGCTTGAAGCCGCAGGTATCGGAAGCGGGGGTCTGAGGGGGGCGCTGCGGGTGAAGGGACTTGCCGCGATCTATCTCGCGACTTTGCGTGTATGGATATCCGACGATAGCGAGGATCTCGGCAAGACCATGGCTTTTCTCGACAAACGCCTGCGCGATGGCGAACGGGTCGCGTCTCTTATTCCCGGATTGTTGCAGCGTAATGGCGTCTCAGACCGGCAATCTGATCCGGACGCGGGCGCCGCCTAGCGGCGAATCATCGATATCGATCGTGCCGCCATGGCCGAGGACGATATCGCGCGCGATGGTCAGACCCAGACCCGTCCCGCCGGAATCGGGCGGTCGTTCGATATCCAGCCGGGTAAAAGGGCGGAACACATCGTCACGGGACTCCTCGGGAATTCCCGGGCCGTCATCGTCAATCAGGATTTCGATTGCATCACCGGCGTGCCTGGCTTCGACCACAACCTTGGCACCGTACGTTGCCGCATTGTTGATCAAATTCACCAGGCATCGTCTGAAGCCTATCGGCCTTACATCCGCGAACAATGAATCACTGCAAACGACAGATACGCCGCCTTCGGGGCTGCGCGATCTTTCGGCGACATCGCGCAGGAGATCGCGCAGATTGACGCGCCCTGATTTCTCCGCGCTGTCGCCACGGGCGAAAGACAGGTATTCCTCGACGAGTTTTTCCATTTCCGCCACGTCTTCCTGCAACGCGTCGACCCCCGGAGAATTCTCCAGCATCGCCAATTGCAGCTTGAGCCGCGTCAACGGGGTGCGCAGATCGTGAGACACCCCCGCCAGCATTTCGGTGCGTTGTTCAATATTCCGGAGAACACGGGCGCGCATCAGGTTGAACGCGCCGGCGGCCTGGCGGATTTCCGTGGCGCCTTCCGGCTTGAAATTGGGTACATCGCGCCCTTTTCCAAAGGCGTCCACCGCGCGCGCCAGCCGCCGGATCGGGCGGACCTGATTCCGCATAAAGACGGTGGCGATTGCGAACAGCAACATCGATGTGCCCACCATCCACATGAGGAAGATATAGGTGGTTGAACTGAACAGCCGTTCTTCATGGACATGCACATCAAGAACCCCATCAGGGAGCTGAACCGAGATCGAGACGGTTCGCGGCCGCGCATCAAGGTCAATCACGAACGGCCGCTGTACGCGTTCGCGCAACGCGTCGCCAAGCCGCCGTTCGACGATGCCGCTGCCGCGCGTGGGCGGCTGATTCGGCAGAATTTTTCCCTTCTGGAATTCTATATCGAGGGCCAGGCTTCGCGCGGCGGAGCCTTGAATCCAGCGCTCGTTTTCCGCGCCGGTAAACCGCCGGCGCTGTTCAATAACGCTGCCGATTTCTCCCGCGACCGAGGCGGCAAGCCGCCGTGTTACGGTTTCCCAATGGCGTTCGTAAAAAACCCAGGTCGACACCACCTGAACCAATATCAGCGGTGTCACGATAATCAGAATCGACCGGCCAAGAAGCGATTTCGGTAAATATCGTTTAATTCTGAAAACCACGTCGGTGCCGTCAATCCGTCTGTAAAACGTAACCCTGACCGCGCACCGTTTTCAGGTAGCGCGGCCATCGGGGCGCGGGCTCGATTTTGCGGCGCAGCCGGGTCACCTGAACGTCTATGGTGCGTTCACCGCCTTCGGCGTCGCTTTCTTCGAGCAATACTTCGCGGCTGACAGGGTTGCCGTTGCTGGCAGCCAGGACCCGCAGCAGGCTTTCCTCCACCGATGTCAGGTGAACGATCTCGCCGCTTCGCCGCAAGGTACCCGTCGCGCTGTTGAAAACACACTCTCCGAATGCCAGTTCCCGCTCAGGCGCGCGCGGCGGTTCCGCCCCGGCCCGTTTCAAAATGCTGCCGATCCGCAACAGTAATTCACGCGGTTCGAACGGTTTCGGCAGATAGTCATCGACCCCGTGTTCGAGACCCGAAATCCGGTCCTCGACCTCACCCCGCGCCGTCAACATCAATATCGGCACTGAATCCGTTTCGCGAATGGCGCGGGTGAAGGAATAGCCGTCTTCGCCGGGCATCATCACATCCATGATGATCAGATCGAAATCGAGACCCGACATTATTCGGCGCGCATGGGACGCGTCCGGGGCAACCGAAACACTGAAGCCGTTATCGCTCAGAAACTGGCGCAACAATTCGCGGAGCCGGCTATCATCATCGACCACCAGTATGTGCGGCGAAATTTCCATGAGCCCATTATACCCTATCCGGCCCGGCGCGTTTATAGTCTGCGGGAGTCGCCGATCTAATCAGGAAACCCGATATGAATGACCTCACCCGTATCGTTGCCGCCATGGATCTGGCGGCTCGTCTACATACCGGCCAAACCCGCAAGGGCCCGCGCCAGGAACCCTATCTCAATCATGTGGTCGAGGTGGCGCATATGCTTGCCGAAGCGACGGACGGGCAGGACACTGTCCTGATCATTGGCGGGTTGTTACATGACGGGTTGGAGGATGGCCCGGAGTCTCCGGAAGAGCGTGCCGTGCTGGAACGGCAGATCGAGTCGGATTTCGGAGCGGAGGCATTGTCGCTGATCAGGGAAGTCACCGATCCCGAGTCGGCCAATGAGGCCGAGCGCTGGCAGAACCAGATCGACAGCGCGCCGCATAAATCAGATCGCGGCAAATTGCTGAAAATCGCCGACAAGACCAGTAATCTGCGAGAAATCGTCCGCGATCCGCCGCCGCATTGGGATCGGGCGCACCGGCTCGCCTATTGCGAATGGGCGCGCGACGTTGTCGCGGGCTGCCGGGGACTCAACGAAACGTTGGAAAACTGGTTCGACAAAATTTTCGAAGAGGCCGTCCAAAAGTATGGTACGGAGTCTTGTTGACGTTTGTTGGGTAATGCAAATGATTGTGGCACGGTTCCTTATGGCCTGTGTCGGGGGTGCGGCCTTTTTGTTCTCTCCTATTGCCGCCACTCATGCCGCCGACACAAAATTCATCAGATTGATCGCCCCCCTCGATGAGCCGCGTGGGCTCTGTCTCGATATTCCCGGTCACCGGGACCGCGTTGACGTCAAGAGGCCGCTTGTCCTGTATCGCTGCAAACGCGGCATCTGGAATCTCGATGAACGATTCGATTATGCCGCGTTTCGCGCCGGAAGGCTTCTTATACCCGAATACGGTCTTTGTGTCCGGCCAGCGCAGGGCGTGGATGGCGGCAAGGTAATGCTGGGCGCGTGTGATGACGCTGCGGCTTCGTGGCGGTTCGAAGACTCCCGTTTGCAGCCCGCCGCCCATCCCCGGCTTTGCCTGAGCGCGGGCCCGGGCCCATCGGAACTGACCCCTGGCGGGCGCCGGCTGCCATCGCGTCACCTCGCCCGCGGGCTATTTCTGATGCGCTGCGGCCAAGCGCTTGACGACCGCCAGAAATGGCGGCTTTCCGATCCGGAATAACGGTCCGGCCGGGGCGGAACGCGACAATTGCGCGCAAGGGAAAAGAATAGTTGACCCGGACCCCGACTCTCCACTAGAAGGGCTGCGGGTCATAACCCCCCAACGGGTTACGGCTCTTCTGGAAGGGAGAGTTATACATGCCAGATACTGCAAATGACGCGCAGCCCGCGCGTCGTCCTACCAATCCTTGTTTTTCATCAGGCCCCTGCGCCAAACGTCCCGGCTGGTCCGCCGAGGCGCTCACCGAGTCGCTGGTTGGCCGGTCGCATCGTTCGAAACCCGGCAAGAACAAACTTGCCGAGGTAATCGACCGTTCCCGCGCGATGCTGGGCATTCCCGACGATTACCGAATCGGCATAGTCCCGGCCTCCGATACCGGCGCGGTCGAAATGGCGCTGTGGTCGCTTCTCGGCGCCCGCGGCACGGACATTCTTGCCTGGGAAAGCTTCGGGGCGGGCTGGGTCACTGATGTGGTGAAGCAGCTCAAACTCGAAGACGTCAACGTTTATGAGGCGGGTTACGGCGAATTGCCCGATCTGGGGCAGGCCGACTGGTCCCGCGACGTTGTCTTTACGTGGAACGGCACGACTTCCGGCGTGCGCGTTCCGGATGGGGACTGGATCCCCGATGACCGCGACGGGTTGGCGATCTGCGATGCCACCTCCGCGGTCTTCGCCATGCCGATTGCCTGGGACAAGCTCGATGTCGTCACCTGGTCCTGGCAGAAAGTGATGGGCGGCGAAGCCCAGCACGGCATGCTGGTCCTGTCGCCGCGCGCCGTCGAAAGGCTGGAAAACTACACCCCGGCCTGGCCGATGCCGAAAATTTTCCGGCTGACCAGCGGCGGCAAGCTGATCGAAGGCATTTTCAAGGGTGAGACCATCAACACGCCTTCCATGGTTTGCGTCGAAGACGCGCTGGACGGCTTGCGCTGGGGAGAGTCCGTTGGCGGGCTCGCCGGGCTGATCGCGCGGTCCAACGCCAATCTCGAAGCAATCGCCGAATGGGTGGAGCGGACGGAATGGATTGAATTTCTCGCCGCCGATCCCGCGATCCGCTCGAATACCTCCGTGTGCCTTTCGATCGCCGACCCGTGGTTTGCTTCGCTTGAGGCCGATCAGCAGGCGTCGGTGCCGAAGAAAATCGAAGCGCTGCTGGAAGCCGAAGATGTTGCCTATGATTTCAACGGCTATCGCGCGGCGCCGCCGGGTCTGCGGATATGGGCGGGCGCGACGGTGGAAACCGCCGATCTCGAAGCGCTGTTCCCCTGGCTCGACTGGGCCTATGGGCGGATCAAGGCCGAAATGGCCGCCGCCTGAGCGACACATTCTCACAAGGATAGAAAAATGCCCAAGGTTCTGATTTCAGACAAGCTGAGCCCGCGAGCCGTCGATATTTTCAAGGCGCGGGGTCTCGAAGTAGACATGATCACCGGCATGTCGCCGGAAGAGCTGATCGCCTGCATCGGCGAATATGACGGGTTGGCCGTCCGCTCCGCCACCAAGGTAACGCCCGAGGTGGTGGAAGCCGCGACCAATCTGAAGGTCGTCGGTCGCGCCGGCATCGGTGTCGATAACATTAATATCGACGCCGCTTCCGCCAAGGGAATCGTCGTCATGAACACCCCGTTCGGCAATGCGATCACGACGGCGGAGCACGCCATTGCGATGATGTTCGCGCTGGCGCGCCAAATTCCCCTTGCCGACCGGCTGACGCAGGGCGGTAAGTGGGAAAAGAACAAGTTTATGGGGATGGAGCTGACTGGCAAGACGCTCGGCATCATCGGCTGCGGCAATATCGGGTCGCGTGTGGCGGAACGCGCCATTGGGCTCAAAATGAAAGTCGTTGCCTATGATCCGTATCTGACGCCCGATCGCGCCGCCGATCTGGGTGTTGAAAAGGTTGAGCTGGATGATCTCTTCCCGCGGGCCGATCTCATTACGCTGCACACGCCGTTAACCGACTCCACCCGCGATATCCTGAACAAGGATGCATTTGCGCGGATGAAGGGCGGCGTGCTGGTCGTCAATTGCGCGCGCGGCGAACTGGTTGTCGAAGAGGCGATGAAAGAGGCGCTCGATTCCGGCAAGGTCGGCGGCTATGCGGTCGATGTTTATTCGGTCGAACCGCCGACGGAGTTTTCTCTGTTCGGGATGGAAAATGTTGTGGCGACCCCGCATCTCGGCGCCAGCACTGAAGAAGCCCAGGAAATGGTGGCGCTTCAGGTCGCCGAACAGATGTCGGATTATCTGTTGACCGGCGCTGTGGTCAACGCGATCAACATGCCGTCTGTTTCCGCCGAGGAAGCGCCGCGCCTCAAGCCCTATATGCTTCTCGGCGAATTGCTCGGGAGCATTGCCGGTCAGGTTTGCAAGACCGGCCTGAAATCGATCACCGTCGAATATGAAGGCCAGGCCTCGGAGCTCAATACAAGGCCGGTCACCGCTTGCGTCCTGAAAGGGGTCCTGTCGCCCATGCTCGACTCGGTCAATATGGTCAACGCGCCCGTGGTCGCGCGCGACCGGGACATCGCGGTTTCCGTCGTCAATCATGAGCGGGAATGCGAATACCAGACGCTGGTGCGTCTGACCGCCTCCACCGAAACGCGTCAGTTCTCCGTCGCGGGAACGCTCTTCGGCGGGGACAAGCCGCGTGTCGTCGATATCGGCGGTGTGCCGATGGAGGCTTCCCTGAGCGTGCATAATCTGTACACGCTCAATCAGGACAAGGCCGGGATAATAGCCGGGTTTGGAAAAGCCTTCGCGGATGCCGATATCAACATCGCGAACTTCGTTCTTGGCCGCACGCATCTGGGTGGAGACGCGGTATGCCTTATCGAAGTAGACGATGAGATTCCGGCTGACGTGGTCGAAAGCGTCCGGCAACAGCAGAATGTTCATGAAGCGACGCCGCTTTACCTGCCGATGCTGGATGGGGTGAGCTGAGGAACCGCCCACCGACGGGAAGCGCCGTGTATAATTTGTGCGGCGCTATACCTCTCTGAAACTGTCAGTCTCGGGCGAAAAAACCCTTAGTCTTTTCTCGTGGCGGTCGATATACCAGCCATGCAGCCCGAGCTGGCCGTTCCATACCGGATCGAGTATCCACGGATAGGTCATCAGGTTCTCAAACCCGACGCGAAGCAACTCCTCCGCACATTGTTGCGCCCGGGTGGTCTCGTCAGTGCCCTGGATCGTGCCGGATATGGACGATGAGGCAAGCGCGACCCATTGAGGGAAAAACTGGCATTGCAAAAGTGCCGCGGTGCCCGATGCGTCGGGATCGACCAGCGACTTTAAAATGCCGCAATCATTATGTGCGATCTGGATGATATGGCGGGCTTTGCGGACGCGGATTCCGTATTCGAGCGCCGCGGCGACCGAAAGATCGGTTTGACCGGAAGCCGGTGGAACCAACCCCGCTGCGGTCCGTATGACATAAAGCGATTCCGGTGATGCGCCGATCAATGTTGACGGGTCCACCGGCAAATCCGCTGCCGTGATTATGATAGTGGCCGGCCCGGAATTGGGGGTGCCGGGTGACAATCCGCCGGCCACAACCGCGCTCGCGTTTTTCAGCCAGTCGTCGATATTTTGCACGTTCTGTATCCCTGCTCCTGACCTCACTCCTAAACGATTGCGGGGCGCTTGGCCAATCGTGGCTATCGGGGTGAAGAGGAAATTGCATGAGCGCCTGAAACGCGCTAGACAGCCCGCTGTGCGCCACTGCACGGGGTGCGTATCCATACGGATAGTGTGGACATCAAACAGTCACAGCGATTTGTACGGCGATGACGGAAGCTGAACGAAATGCTCTGCTGCCCGCGGGGTTGAGGGATATTCTCCCTGAAGACGCGGCGTTCGAGGCGGAAACCGTGGAACGGTTGATGTCGGCATTCGCCGCGCATGGCTATCAGCGCGTCAAACCGCCACTGATCGAATTCGAGGAAAGCCTGTTGAGTGGCGCCGGCGTCGCCGTTGGTCACCAGACTTTTCGGCTGATGGACCCCGTATCGCAAAGAATGATGGGGGTTCGCGCAGATATTACCCCGCAGATTTCCCGGATCGCCCGGACGCGCCTCGCCAATGAACCCAGGCCGCTTCGCCTGTCTTATGCCGGCGATGTGTTGCGGGTCCGTGGATCGCAGCTGCGCCCGGAACGCCAGCTTACCCAGGTCGGCGCGGAGCTGGTTGGATCGGCGGCGCCCGAGGCGGACGCGGAAATCATCGTTATGGCGATCCGGGCCATAGAACGCACCGGTATCAAAGCGCTTAGCGTTGATCTAACCGTGCCCCGGCTGGTGCCGCAAATATTGGGCTTTTTCGGAATTGCGGCGGAACGGGAACGCGACGTCCGCGAGGCGCTGGACCGGAAGGACGCGTCCGCCGTCGCACTGTCGGCGGGTGAGGCGGCGCCGGCGCTAAACGCGCTGCTGAAGGCCACGGGGCCGGCTCTTGCCGGTTTGGAAATCCTCCAGTCCGCTGACATGCCTGGCGAAGCGGCGCGAGAAGTCGTCCCGGTCGCGCGTGTCGCGGAACTGCTCGGCGAGCAGGCGCCGGAAATTCAGCTTACGATCGATCCGGTGGAGCATCGCGGGTTCGAATATCATACAGGTATCGGTTTCACGATATTTTCGCGTGGTCCGGCGGCGGAACTGGCCGGCGGCGGCCGGTACCGGGTGCGGGCCGGGCAGGACGAGGATGGGGAACGGGCCACCGGTGTGACGCTCTATGTCGATGCGATTATCGGGACACTTGAAAAACCCGATGGCGCGCGCCGGGTGCTGATGCCCATAGGGTCTTCCCCGGATCGCGTTGCGTCGTTGCAGGAAGAGGGTTGGGTTACGGTCGCGGCGCTGGACTCCTTGGACGATGTCGATGCGGCTGCGGCGGCTCAGAAATGCGGCTATGTTTTCGAAGATGAAAAACCGCGTCCGGTGAAAGGTATCGGTTAGCAAATGACGAATGTTGTGGTTGTCGGGTCGCAATGGGGCGACGAGGGCAAGGGTAAGATTGTGGACTGGCTATCCAGCCGCGCCGATGTGGTGGTGCGGTTTCAGGGCGGCCATAACGCGGGGCATACGCTGGTTATCGATGGTGTGACTTACAAGTTGAGTCTATTGCCGTCCGGCGTCGTCCGGCCCGACAAGGTATCTGTTATCGGAAACGGCGTTGTTATCGATCCCTGGGCGTTGTTGCAGGAAATCGATCAGCTGCGCGAACAAGGGGTCGCGTTGGGCCCGGACCGGTTGAAAGTAGCCGCGAATGCCAGTCTTATCCTGCCGCTACACGGGCAGCTCGACCGGGCGCGCGAAGAAGCCCGCGGCAGCGGCAAGATCGGCACGACGGGTCGCGGGATTGGCCCCGCCTATGAAGACAAGGTCGCGCGCCGCGCGATCCGGGTCTGCGACCTGGCCGAACCCGACGGACTTGGCGAGCGGGTTGACGACCTGCTTATGCATCACAACGCCCTTCTTACAGGGCTGGGCGCCGAGACCGTTGACCGGCAGGCCCTGCTGGATCAGCTCAATGAAGTCGCCGAACGGCTTTTGCCCTATGCCGACAATGTCTGGCATACGCTGGACCAGGCACGGCGCGACGGAAAGCGCATTCTTTATGAAGGCGCGCAGGGCGCCATGCTGGATGTCGATCACGGGACTTATCCCTTTGTGACCTCGTCTAATACCCATGCCGCCCAGGCGGCCGTCGGGTCCGGTTCCGCCGTTCATTCTCTCGGTTACGTCCTGGGGATCACAAAGGCTTATACGACCCGGGTCGGTAGCGGTCCGTTCCCCACCGAACAGGAAAATGAGATCGGACAATTGTTGGGAGAGCGCGGTCATGAGTTCGGCACGGTGACCGGGCGGCAACGGCGCTGCGGCTGGTTCGACGCGGTTATGGTGCGGCAGGCCATCAAGGTCGGCGGCATCGACGGAATTGCGTTGACCAAACTGGATGTTCTCGACGGTGTCGGCCCGCTGAAAGTCTGCACCGGGTACAGGGTCAACGGCGAACGGTTGGATATTTTCCCGCCGGGCCGCGCCGCGCAGGCGGCTGTGGAGCCAGAGTACGAGACCCTGGAAGGTTGGTCTGAAAGCACGATGGGCGCGCGGAGCTGGGCCGATCTGCCGGCAACGGCGATCAAATATATCCGCCGGATAGAAGAGCTTATCGAGGCGCCGGTTGCCCTTCTGTCCACCAGTCCGGAGCGTGAAGACACGATCCTGGTGCGCGATCCCTTCGCCTGAACAAGGCTGTTTGCGCGTCACGGCGCGTTAACTTCATTTTGGGATTCCCGAATTAATCTGTCACGGCAGAATAATTCTAGCCGGAGTCCGCCCGTGGCAGACGAAAATGAGAAGAAGGCCAAAGACGGCGCCGGATCGCAGGCGTCGTCTGCGGCCTATGTCGATGTCGGCGACTCATATCGTGTCTACCCGGCTCAGCGGTTGCCCGCGTTGGACATGGGGCGCGCCCTTGCCGTGAAGGCGACGAACGAGAAAACGCCTGACGATCCGTTTTTTGCGCGCGTTGTGCCATTGTCCGCGGCGCCAAGGTTCGATCTGCTCAAGGCTCTGAAAGGGGTTGCCGATACACGGCTGATGCGCCCGCTTTGCTGGCGGTTCCTCCCCGGACAGCGGGGTGAGGAACCGCGGGTCGCCATCGTATACGAGGCGCCGGTCGCCGATCTGGTCATGCCCGCCGGGGCCGATGAATTCGACCCGGTGCCGCCAGATGTGTTGAACAAAAATATTCTGGCATCGCTCAGCCTGACGCTCGGCCTCTTCGCGCAGCGTGGCGTGACCTGCCGGGCACTGAAACCCCGAAACCTCTATTGGGAAAACGAAACCCGCTCCGGCGTCATGTTGGGCGATTGTATCAGCCACGCGCCCGCCGCGCTGCAGCCGGCGGTATTCGAAGCGACCGAAGTGGCGATGACGCCGCCCCTCGCGCGCGGGGCGGGGTCGATCCGGGATGATTTCTAAGCTTTGGGAACGACACTATTGTCTCTTGCGACCGGCAAAATGCCGATGGCGGGGAAACCGGATCAGCAGATCATTATGGAAAAGGTCCAGCGTGGTTCCTATTCCGCGATGATGGATGGCGAACGCCCGCCTTTCGGATTGCGCGAGTTGCTACGCGGGTTGCTGTCGGATAACCCCGATGACCGTTGGGGCTTTGAGGAGCTTGAACAATGGCTGGGCGGTGACCAGCGGACGACGGTCAAGGTTTCCCGGGGCGGCGTCGCAGACCGGCCCTACGAATTCGAGGGTACGGGCTACAAGAGTTGCCGTCTGCTCGCCGAAGCGTTCGGTGAGAACCTGAAGAAGGCGGAAAAACAGGTTTACGACCCGGAATTTCACAGCTGGCTTCAACGCGGTTTTCCCGATGGGACGCTGGCTCATGCTGTCGGGAATGCCCTGGCGCTTGGATTTGACAGCGCCAGGAATGACAAGAGCGCCGCGCGATCCGTTGCCCGCGTCTGCATGCAGCTCGACCGTTTCGGTCCCATCCGTTTCCAGGGCGTCGCGGCGATGCCGACCGGGCTCGGCGCGGTGTTTCTGGATGCGGAGTTGCGGGGAGAGGAACAAACGGCGGGAACGGTGGCGGCGGCAATTTCACAGGGGGTCGTCAATGACTGGTTCGAGGCGCAATCCAATAGTGACCGAGTCATCTACGACAAGGAAATCAAGGAATTTCAGCAAATTTCCCAGCTTTTGAAACATAAGGGGTTGGGATACGGGATAGAGCGCTGTCTTTATATGCTGAATCCGTCGATTCCCTGTCTCAGCCCGATGCTGGGTGATGTCATTGTCGGTCAGGTGTCGGAATTGTTGCCCGAGCTTGAGAGGCAGATCGATCACAGTGGCAGCTTCGACGCGTTGGTCGATTCCCATCTTGCCGCGTTTATAGCCAGCCGGATCAAAGGAAATATCGACCGGCAGTTGATGTTCCTGGAAGCGGCTGACGACGATCCATTGAAGGTCAGGCAGGGAATGCTCGCCATTCTGGCCAAGGTCCAGGACAAGCATGGGCCCGATGAACTGCCCGCGCTCAGCCAATGGTTCGCGGCAGAACTCGATCCTTTGATCGACGGGTTTCATGCGCAATCGACCCGCGAAAAATTGCGTCGAAAGGTGAGAGCGCTGGGTGCGCAGGGCGATCTGGTCGCATTGAACGAATGTTTCGATAACGAGGCCGGACGAAAAGAGGACGATCAGGGCCGGCAACGCGCCGCGCATGAATTCGCGGCCGCCTCGCGCGAGATATCCAAACTCGAATCGCGAGAATTTCAGGAGTCGGCGCAGCGGCTCGGCTGGAAGATCGCCGTGGGCATCAGCAACACCATCCTGACGGCGACGGGCGCCGTCCTGATTTTCGTTTCTTATTAGGCTGGACGGTATCGGTCATGGCAGAGAACAAACCCAGACGCCCCAGCGCGCGCAAACCTTTGCTTGCGGTAACGGGATTTTTCTGTCTGATTTTCGCCGCCCTGCCGACGGCGATTCTGCTGATCGTCGGGCTGGTCCCGACATTGGCCGCTTTCATCATCGACAGGACGCCCGGCAAATTTCTGATGAAATGCGTGGCCGGCATGAATGTCGCCGGGCTTTTGCCGTGGATCTACAAATTATGGATGAACGGCCACGACATGGTTACGGCAATGGACATGTCCACCGACATCTTTATGTGGTTTTCGATCTATGCCGCCTCGGGTATGGGGTGGGCGTTGTTCCTGGGGCTGCCGAGCGCGGTCGCCATGTCACGTGTCCTCAATGCGAAGCGCCGCATCTATGTATTACGTGAACGGCAAAAGGCTCTGTTCGGCGAATGGGGCGAATGCATTTTGCCGCCCAGCGATCAGCGGATGCTGGCCGAAGCGTCGCAAGAGGCGGGGGAAGAAGCCATCGATCCCCGTGATGGGGAGCAGGATGGCGGCAGCGCGGAGAACGCCGCTCCGCCGCTTGGTTCTAACCAGGCGGCCTGAGTGCGGAATTCAGGTCGCGATCGACTGTTCGATCGAGGCGGCCTTGATTGCCTTCTGGACTTTTTCGAAGGCGCGCACCTCGATCTGACGCACGCGTTCGCGTGAAATATCGTACTGGGTGCTCAGCTCTTCCAGCGTTTGCGGTTCTTCGCTGAGGCGTCGTTCCATAAATATATGGCGTTCGCGGTCGTTCAGCGTCTTGAGCGCGTTGGCGAGCAATTTGCGCCGGTTCTCAAGCTCTTCCCGCTCACCCAGCAGCGTTTCCTGGCTGATGGAATCGTCTTCCAGCCAGTCCTGCCATTCACCGTCGCCTTCCGCCCGGAGCGGTGCGTTGAGCGAATGGTCAGGCGCGGCGAGCCGCCGGTTCATGGAAATGACCTCTTCTTCCGAGACGTTCAGCGCCTCGGCGATCTTGGCCACGTTTTCAGGGGCGAGGTCGCCTTCCTCGATCGCCTGGATCTGGCCTTTCAGCTTGCGCAGATTGAAAAACAGTTTCTTCTGCGCCGCGGTGGTGCCGATTTTCACCAGCGACCAGCTATGCAGGATATATTCCTGGATCGACGCCTTGATCCACCACATGGCGTAGGTTGCCAGCCGGAAACCCTTGTCCGGGTCGAAACGTTTGACCGCCTGCATCAGCCCGACATTGCCTTCGGAAATCAGTTCGCCCAACGGCAGCCCGTAACCGCGATAGCCCATTGCGATTTTCGCGACAAGACGCAGATGGCTGGTGACCATCTTGTGCGCGGATTCGACATCGCCGTCATCGACCCAGCGCTTCGCGGCCTCGAATTCCTCTTCATGGGTGAGAAGGGGGAATTTGCGGATTTCCTGTAAATAGCGGGTCAGATTGCTGTTCGGGTCAATCTGCGGCATTGCCGGGAGTTTGGACGCCATGTTTCTTCTCCTCTCGACGGCTGTGACCGGCCGGTTACGCATTACTACACGTATACGACCATAAATTCCGTCAGGATTTCTTTATAAAACCCATTATAGGCGAAATTATGGCAAAATCAATTATTTTGTATTTTTTCTAATATTGTAATTAAGTAGTTAATATCATTTGGAATATCGGATTCAAATTTCAGTGCTTCGCCGCTTCCCGGATGGGTGAAACCGAGAAGCCTTGCATGCAGCGCCTGCCGTTCGAAATTTCTCAGTACTTCCAGTACATCCCCGGGCAGGGATTTGCGGCGCGCGGCGGTAAGCCCCCCGCCATAGACCGGATCGCCGATCAGGGGATGGCCGAGATGGGCCATATGCACCCGGATCTGATGCGTCCGCCCGGTGGCCAACCGGCATTCGACCAGCGCCGCCGCCCCATCAAAGCGCTTTTCCACCGCATAGCGGGTGAGGGCTTCCTTGCCGCCCTGCCGCCGCACCGTCATTTTCTTGCGGTCGCGCTGGCTGCGCCCGATATTGCCTTCGATTTCGCCCTTTCCCGGACGCGGCACGCCCCAGACCAGCGCGGCATAGGCGCGGACGATCGAATGCGCCTTGAACTGGGCGGCCAGCCCGTTATGGGTGGCGTCGTTCTTGGCGGCGACCACCAACCCGCTGGTGTCCTTGTCGATCCGGTGGACGATGCCGGGCCGGCGCACACCGCCGATGCCTGACAAACTGTCCCCGCAATGGGCCAGCAGCGCGTTGACCAACGTGCCGCCCGCATTGCCGGGCGCGGGATGCACCACCATGCCGGCGGGCTTGTCGATGACGATCAGATCGTTGTCTTCATAGATGACAGTGAGGGGTATTGCCTCGGGTTCGGGGTCCGCCGGGGCGGCTTGCGGCACGGACAGGTGAAAGCTTTCCCCCTGTTTGACCCGGTATGAGGGGTCGGTTATCGTCCGCCCGCCTGAGGAAACGCGCCCTGCCTCGACCAGCGCTTTGACGCGGGATCGCGACAGATGCGGCGCGGCGGCGGTAAGAAACCGGTCCAGCCTTTCGCCCTGGTTTTCATCGGCGGCGGCGGCCTCGACGATCTCCGCCGGGTTGTTGTCGGGTTCGGACATGGAGAGAGAGTGAGCCAAACCATGCGGATGCTCAAGGTTGTGGTTATTGGAATGGGCGTGCTGATTGTTGCGGCGACGCTCGTGGTGATCGTCACCATCGCCAACCGCTGGGGCGCGGACGGCACGGGAAGCGCGGAAAATCCGGTAACCACGCCAGCGCCGCCGGTGACACTCTCCGCGCCATATGAGTCCGAAATCACCCTGCCGCCGGGCGCCCGTATTTTGGAGACCAGCATCGGCGCGAACCGCATCACGCTGCGGCTGCAACTGCCCGACGGGACGGGGGCGCTGCTGCTGATCGATCCGGCGACCGGCAAACAGGCGGGAATGATCGGCCTCAAATAAGCGGCCGGGCGCGCTCAATAATCTTGATCATCCGGCCCGGTTCGGTTATCAACGCAGCCTTCCCGCCACAGTCCCCTTCGTCTAGTGGCCTAGGACATCGCCCTCTCACGGCGAAAACAGGGGTT
>CAZBKQ010000014.1:0-1789 GCA_964492555.1 uncultured Rhodospirillaceae bacterium
TTAGGAATTCGGAGAACTATCATTTTCGATGCGTTAAGTGATCGTCTGGCAGGTATTTTCGACGGGTTGAAGAAGCGCGGGGCGCTGTCCGAGTCCGACGTCAACGCCGCCCTGCGTGAAATCCGCATCGCCCTGCTGGAGGCCGATGTCGCGCTGCCCGTGGTGAAGGATTTCATCGACGGGGTGCGCGAACGCGCGGTGGGCGAGGAAGTCATCCGCAGCGTCACGCCGGGCCAGATGGTGATCAAGATCGTCAACGATCACCTCACCGAAACGCTGGGCGGCGGCACGAATGAGCTTAACCTGGCGGCGACCCCGCCCGCGGCGATCATGATGGTCGGGCTGCAGGGTTCCGGCAAAACCACGACGACGGCCAAGATCGCGGTCCATCTGCGCGACCGGCACCGCAAGAAATCACTGATGGCCTCGCTCGACGTCCGCCGGCCGGCGGCGCAGCAGCAATTGAAAGTGCTGGGCGAGGAAAATGATATTCCGACGCTGCCCATCGTGCCGTTCGAGACGCCAGAGATGATTGCCAAACGGGCGATGGATGCGGCGCGCAAGGAAGGGTACGACATCGTCCTGCTGGATACGGCGGGACGGCTCCATATCAATGACGAGCTGATGGCGGAGGCTGACGCCATTCACGGTCTCGCCAAGCCCAGTGAAACCCTGTTCGTGGCCGACTCCCTGACGGGTCAGGACGCGGTCAACGCGGCCAAGGCGTTTAACGACCGGCTGGATGTCACCGGCATCGTGCTGACGCGGATCGACGGCGATGCGCGCGGCGGCGCAGCGCTTTCCGTGCGCGCGGTCACCGGCAAGCCGATCAAGCTGCTGGGTACCGGCGAAAAGATCGATGCGCTGGAGGTTTTCCACCCCGACCGGATTGCGTCACGCATTCTCGGGATGGGCGATGTCGTCTCGCTGGTCGAAAAGGCGCAAGAGACGGTCGAGGAGGAAGAGGCCGAGGAGCTTGCCCGCAAGGTCCAGAAGGGTCAGTTCGATCTCGACGATATGGCGAAACAGCTGCGCCAGGTCCGCAAGATGGGCGGTATGGGCGGCATTCTCGGTATGCTGCCTGGCGTCGGCAAGATGAAGAACCAGCTTCAGAACGCCAATATCGATGACAAGGCGCTGGCGCGGCAGGAGGCGATTATCTTCTCCATGACGGCGGCGGAACGTAAGAACCCGAAACTGTTCAACGGCTCGCGCCGCCGCCGCATCGCGGCGGGTTCCGGCACCACGGTGCAGGAGGTCAATCGCGTCCTCAAACAGTATCAGGAAATGAGTCGGGCGATGAAGCGGATGAGCAAGCTCGGCAAGAAGGGAATGATGCGCGGCATGCCCCCCGGCATGATGCCCAGAATGTAGATCAGACCGAAATCCAACTATTCAACCAAGAGGAACAAATACATGGCTCTTAAAATTCGTATGTCTCGCGGCGGGGCGAAAAAACGGCCCTTCTACCGGATCGTGGTCGCGGATTCCCGCAAACCCCGCGATGGGCGCTATATCGAGCGCGTCGGTACTTACGACCCGATGCTGGGCAAGGATAATCCCGACCGGGTCAAGCTGAACGAGGGCCGCATCAAGCACTGGCTGTCGCAGGGCGCGCAGCCTTCAGGGCGTGTCGCGCGCTTCCTAGGCGCCGCCGAACTGGCGCCGGTGCCGGCGGTTCCGGAACAGACCAAGAAGAACCAGCCGAAGGCGAAGGCGCAGGAGCGCATGCGCGAAGCCGAGGAAGCCAAGCAGGCGGCCGAGGAAGCGGCTGCCGCCGCAGAGGCGG
>CAZBKQ010000014.1:1889-23329 GCA_964492555.1 uncultured Rhodospirillaceae bacterium
AAGAAGAGGCCGCGCCCGAAGCGGAAGAGGAAAAGAAAGAGGACTAGGCCGGATCGCGCGCCGGAATGTCCGATAGCGACGACAAGGCACGTGTCTGTGTCGGCTATATTGCCGGAGCGCATGGTGTCAGGGGCGATGTCCGCATCGCCAGCTATACGGACGATCCCATGGATATCGGCGCATATGGTCCGGTCGACGATGAGGCCGGCGAAAGACGGTTTGTCGTAAAGGCGAAGAGAATGGCGAAGGGACAGGTCATAGCGGCGCTTGAGGGCGTCAACGACCGCAACGCGGCGGAAGCGCTGCGCGGCGCGCGGCTCTATGTGCCGCGCGCGGCCCTGCCGCCCGCCGGGGACGACGAATTCTATTTCGAGGATCTCGTCGGGCTGGACGCCGTTACCGTCGATGGCGAACCGCTGGGCGCCGTCCTCGCGGTACAGGATTTCGGGGCTGGTCCGATCCTGGAAGTGGGCCCGCCGCGCGGTCGCAGCGTTCTGATCCCCTTCACCCATGAGATCGTGCCTTTGGTCGATTTAAAGGCGGGACGCATTGAAATCGATCCGCCCGCCGGTTTGCTCGACCCCGTCGGCAAAAAGCCGAAAGACGCGGAGGAGGAGGCCAATGGCTGAAGCGATGCCCGTCTGGACCGCGCGCGTTTTGACGCTGTTTCCCGGCATGTTCCCGGGGCCGCTCGGCTTTTCGCTTGCCGGCACCGCGCTGGAACGCGGTATCTGGGCCCTTGAAACGCTGGACATCAGGTCTTTTGCGCGCGATAAACACGCCTCCGTCGACGGGGCGCCTTTCGGCGGGGGTCCCGGAATGGTGATGCGAGCCGATGTGGTCGATGCCGCTCTGGAAGCGGCGGGCCCGGCGACGCAGCCTGTCTATCTCACGCCGCGCGGACGACCGCTCGATCAGGAAACCGTCCGAAAGCTGGCGGCGCAGGACGAGGTGACGATCCTGTGCGGCCGGTTCGAGGGGGTGGATGAGCGCGTGCTGGAGGCCCGTGATCTGGACCAGATCAGCCTCGGCGATTTTGTCCTGTCCGGCGGGGAACCGGCGGCGATGGCGCTGATCGATGCCTGTGTACGGCTGTTGCCCGGGGTTCTGGGGAATGCCGTCTCGGTGTCGGAAGAGAGTTTTGAAGGGGGATTACTGGAATATCCCCAATATACGCGGCCGGAGGTATGGAACGGTCGTCATGTCCCCGAGCAACTGCTCAGCGGACATCATGAGAGGATTAGGGAATGGCGGCGCGATGCCGCCGAGAGGACAACGCGCGAACGGCGGCCCGATCTCTGGGCGTTACACCGGGAACGCACGATGGCAGCGAAGGACTGAGACCATGAATATCATCGAAGAACTTGAACAGGAAGAAATCGCCCGCCAGACGGACAAGCGGGAGGTGCCGAATTTCGGCCCCGGGGACACGCTTCGGGTGCATGTCCGGGTGGTCGAGGGAACGCGCGAACGTATCCAGGTGTTCGAGGGCGTCTGCATCGCTCGCCGGAACAAGGGTGTGAACTCGGCGTTCACCGTCCGCAAGATTTCCTATGGTGAGGGCGTCGAGCGCGTATTCCCGCTCTATTCGCCGCGTATCGAACAGATCGAGGTCGTGCGCCGCGGCGCCGTCCGCCGTGCCAAGCTCTATTACCTGCGGGGCCTGCGCGGCAAGAAGGCGCGCATCGCCGAGAAGGTCGAACGGCGCGTCGGCGGTAATATCGTCGAGGAGATGGAGACACCGGCCGCGGCGGCCGATGTGGCCGAGACCCCGGCGCCTGTAGAGGCACCGGCGGAGGAAAACACCGAAGAGACCAAATCCGAATAAGAAACCGGACCGCTGTGCGGTCCGCCAGAGGAGACAGAGGAATGGCGAAACCCCGGACACTGTTTGACAAGATCTGGGACGATCATCTGATCGATGTTCAGGATGACGGGACCTGTCTGATTTATATCGACCGGCAGCTCATACATGAAATCACCAGCGCGCAGGCTTTTGACGGGTTGCGCATGTCGAACCGCAAGGCGCGCCGGCCGGAGGCGAATATCTGCGTGCCGGATCATAACGTGCCGACCACGCCCGGCCGCGGCGGGACGGATGAGATCGATGACGATGAATCGCGCATTCAGCTCGAAGTGCTGGAGAACAATGCGAAGGAATTCAACCTTCCCTACATTCCGATCAACGACATCAACCAGGGCATCGTGCATGTCATCGGGCCGGAACAGGGTTTCACCCAGCCCGGCGTGACGCTGGTCTGCGGTGATTCCCACACTGCGACGCATGGCGCGTTCGGTGCGCTGGCCTTCGGTGTCGGCACGTCGGAAGTCGAACATGTGCTGGCGACCCAGACGCTGATCCAGCGTCCGGCCAAGAACATGCGTATCACCGTCAACGGCTCGCTGCCCTTCGGCTGCACCGCCAAAGATCTGATCCTCGCCATTATCGGCAAGATCGGCACCGCCGGCGGTACCGGCTATGTCATTGAATATGCCGGCCCGGCGATCGAGGAGCTCTCGATGGAAGGCCGCATGACGGTCTGCAACATGACGATCGAGGCGGGCGCCCGCGCCGGTCTGGTCGCGCCGGACGAAAAGACCTTTGAATATCTCAAGGGCCGCCCGCAATCGCCGAAAGGCGCGCAGTGGGAACAGGCGGTCGAATACTGGAAATCGCTGCCGTCCGATCCGGGCGCGACCTATGACGAAGAGGTCACGCTGGACGTTTCGGAAATCGTGCCGCAGGTCACCTGGGGCACCAGCCCGCAGGACGAGGTCGGCATCGACGGCGCGGTCCCCGATCCGGCGAATGAAACCGATCCGTTGCGCCGCGCGTCGATGGAACGGTCGCTCGAATATATGGACATCAAGGCCGGCACGCCGATGAAGGAAATCGCGGTCGACAAGGTCTTTATCGGCTCCTGCACCAATTCACGGATCGAAGATATGCGCGCCGCGGCGGAAGTCGCCAAGGGCCGCAAGGTCGCCGACAGCGTTTACGCGATGGTGGTGCCGGGTTCGGGCCATGTGAAGGCCCAGGCCGAGGAAGAAGGGCTCGACAAGATTTTCACCGAAGCCGGTTTCGACTGGCGCGAACCGGGCTGTTCGATGTGTCTCGCCATGAATGGCGACATGTTGCTGCCGGGCGAACGGTCGGCCTCGACCTCCAACCGCAATTTCGAGGGCCGCCAGGGTCCGGGCGGCCGCACCCATCTGGTCAGCCCGCCGATGGCCGCCGCCGCCGCGATCGCCGGTCATCTGTCCGATGTCCGCGACCTGATGAAGGATTAAGAGAATGGACAAGTTCGATACATTGACCGGCGTCGCCGCGCCTCTGCCCATCGTCAATTGCGATACCGACAAGATCATCCCGGCGCGCTTCCTCAAGACGCTGACCCGGACCGGTCTCGGCAAGAGCCTGTTCGACGCCATGCGCTATGACGCGAAAACGGGCGAGGAAAATCCGGATTTCGTGTTGAACAAATCGGCCTACCGCAATGCGGAAATCCTGGTCGCGGGCGAAAATTTCGGTTGCGGCTCATCGCGCGAACACGCGCCCTGGGCGCTGCTGGATTTCGGCATTCGCTGCGTTATCGCGCCGAGCTTTGCCGATATCTTTTTCAACAACTCATCCAAAAACGGCATATTGCTGATTACCCTGCCGCAGGAAGAAATCGATACGCTGATGCAGGACGCCGAGAACGGCGCCAATGCGCGTCTGACTATTGATCTGGAGGCGCAGGAAATCATCCGTCCCGACGGCTCGAAGATTTCCTTCGATGTCGATCCATTCAAGAAACACTGCCTGCTGAACGGGCTCGACGATATCGGGTTGACCCTGCAGAAGGAAGAAAAGATCGACGGGTTCGAGGGCAAGCAGAAGGGCGCAACGCCCTGGCTCTACCGCTAAGTATATCGGGGAAGGACTCGCGTCCTTCCCCCATTCTCTTATTTGCTAAATTTGATCTGTCTGGAGAGCTGATATGGCCGCCAACAAGAATATTCTGATGCTGCCCGGCGACGGCATCGGGCCCGAGGTGATGGGCGAGGTCCGCCGCGTGATGGGCTGGATGGAAGAAGCCGGGGTCATCAGCTTTGAGCTGGAGGAAGATCTGATCGGCGGGTGCTGCATCGACACTCACGGCGTGCCGCTGCGCGATGAAACGATTGCAAAGGCCAAACAGGCGGATGCGGTGCTTCTCGGCGCCGTCGGCGGGCCGAAATGGGACAATGTCGAATTCGACATCCGGCCGGAGGCCGGGCTGCTGGCGATCCGCAAGGATCTCGGCCTGTTCGCCAATCTGCGTCCCGCCATCGTGTTTGATGCGCTGGCGGATGCGTCCAGCCTCAAGCGCGAGGTGGTGTCGGGTCTCGATATCCTGATCGTGCGTGAACTCACCGGCGGTATCTATTTCGGCGAGCCGCGCGGGGTGGAAGATCTGCCGGGCGGCGGCAAGAAGGGCTTCAATACGCTGCTCTACACCACGCCTGAGGTGGAACGCATCGCCCGCGTCGGGTTCGAGTTGGCGCAAAAGCGCAACAAGCAACTTTGTTCTATCGACAAGGCGAACGTGCTGGAAAGCACCAAGATGTGGCGCGAGGAAGTGGTGCGCATCGCGCCAGACTATCCGGACGTGGAGCTTTCCCACATGCTGGTCGATAACGCGGCCATGCAGCTTGTCCGTGCGCCGAAGCAGTTTGATGTCATCGTCACCACCAACATGTTTGGCGATATTCTGTCCGATGCCGCCTCGATGGCGACGGGTTCTCTCGGCATGCTGCCCTCGGCCTCGCTTGGCGCGCCGGACGCGGAAGGCAACCGGAACGCGCTTTACGAGCCGGTCCATGGCACCGCGCCCGATATCGCGGGGCAGGGCAAGGCCAACCCGCTGGCCATGCTGCTCAGCTTTGCGATGATGCTGCGCTATTCCTTTGATATGGGTGAGGATGCGGACCGGGTCGAGACGGCGGTCGAAAACGTCCTCAATGCCGGGCTTCGCACCGGCGATATCATGAGCGAGGGCGGCACGCCGGTCGGCACCACGGAAATGGGCGACGCGGTGATTGCCGAACTCGCCAGAATGTAGAGCACCGCGCCGGATTTTTGCTTGAGAAAGTGAAGGGCGGGCACTAAATTCCCGCCTTTCCGAATAATGCGGTCCTTGGGGCCGCCCAGAGAGAAGTATTATGGGATACAAGGTCGCCGTTGTCGGCGCGACCGGTAATGTCGGTCGTGAAATTCTGCAAACGCTCTATGAGCGCGCCTTTCCGGTGGATGAGATCGTCGCGCTTGCGTCGGAACGTTCCACCGGGCGCGAGGTGTCGTTCGGTGACGACGATGTGCTGAAGGTTCAGCCGCTCGCCGATTTCGATTTTACCGGCTTCGATGTCGGGCTGTTTTCGCCCGGCGCCAAGGTATCCGCGCAATATGCGCCCAAAGCCGCCGCCGCCGGTTGCGTCGTGATCGACAATACGTCGCAATTCCGCATGGACCCGGACGTGCCGCTGGTCGTCCCGGAGGTGAACCCCGAAGCGATCGCCAAACACACCAAACGCAATATCATCGCCAATCCCAACTGTTCCACCATTCAGATGGTCATGGCGCTGAGGCCCTTGCATGACGCGGCCAAAATCAACCGCGTTGTGGTATCGACCTATCAATCGACCTCCGGCGCGGGCAAGGCGGCGATGGATGAGTTGTTCAACCAGACCCGCGGCATCTTTGTGAACGATCCGGTGGTGAAGGAACAATTCACCAAGCAGATCGCTTTCAACGTTATTCCGCATATCGATGTTTTCATGGATGACGGGGCGACCAAGGAAGAATGGAAGATGACGGTCGAAACCCGGAAAATTCTCGACCCCGATATCGATGTGTTCGCGACCTGCGTGCGCGTGCCGATTTTCGTCGGCCATGGCGAGGCGGTCTCCGTCGAAATGGCGAATGAGCTGACGGTGGATCAGGCGCGCGGCCTGTTGCGCGCCATGCCGGGCGTGACGGTGATCGATCACCGCGCCGATGAGGGCTATGTCACCCCGGCCGAATCGGCGGGCGATGATATGGTTTATGTCAGTCGCATTCGCAAGGACCCGACCGTGCGTAACGGGCTCGGCTTCTGGGTGGTCGCCGATAATTTGCGCAAGGGTGCGGCGCTGAACGCGGTCCAGATCGCGGAACATCTGTTCGGCATCCAGCCTGTCGAGGATACCGATGATGACGAGGAAATCGTCATGCAGGTGTCGCTGGAAAACAACTGAGCGCTTCGTCCAAGCGAATCCGCGTTAGAAGAACCCCGAGAGGTCTATTGCCCTGGCGATGCCGCTGTCCGGCGCCAGCGTGACGACCAGCACGGCGACACCGCAAAACAGAATGACGGCACCTGAAATACGGTTGAGCCAGCGCAGCCCGTTATGATCAAGCCAGCGGCGAAAGATGCTGGCGATGCTGGCCAGCGACCCCCACCAGAGGGCGGCGCCGACCAGAACGCCCAGGATCAGAGCTTCCGCCCAGTCATAATGCTCTCCCGCTTCCGCCACACCGATGGAGCTGAACACCACGCCGAAAGCGACCACGGTGATCGGGTTCGTGATTGTGACGACGAGCGCGGAAAGAAAATCCCCGATCATGCTATTGGAGGCTTTTGCTTCCGCTTCAACGGTTTTCGCCTTGAATGTCTTTAACGCGAGAACACACAGAATGACGCCGCCGATCAGCCTGACCCAGTAATCGTTATCAAACAGAAAGGTGGCAACAAACCCGATTCCGTAGGCGGCGATAACGCCATATATCGTATCGGCGACGGTCGCGCCCAGCCCGGTCGCATAACCGGCGACCAGCCCGCGCGCCAGCGTGCGGCGGATACACAGGACCGCAACCGGCCCGACCGGGGCGGCGACGACAAAACCCGCTCCGATCCCCTTAAAGAAAAACAGCAAGGATTCCATGAATCTGGTGCCCGCGGCGCTCTTTCCCCGTCCGGCACTATGCCGATTGACGGAACATTCTCATGTTTTTTTTCGATTCTGCCAGTTTTGCCGCGTCGCGGAAACAGCGCTTTCGAATCCCCATTCCCGGCATTGCGAAGGGTCGACAGCGCCGCGCCGTGCCTATAGGAAAATTGCGGAGGCTTTTGCACCGAAGGGCAGGACAGGAAATGACAACTGAAATTTCGATCAGGCCGCGCCGGAGCGCGCTTTACATGCCGGGCGCGAATGAACGCGCACTGCAAAAGGGCAGGGAGCTCGCGGCGGATGTGGTGATCATGGATCTGGAAGACGGGGTCGCGCCGGACGTCAAGGGCGAGGCGCGGGCGCGCATTGTCACGATGCTGGAAGAAGGCGGCTATGGGCGGCGCGAGATGTGCGTGCGTATCAATGGCGAGGGCGCCGAATGGTACGCGGACGATGTCGCCGCGATCGCCGCTTCAAAAGCCGACGCCATCGTCTTGCCAAAGGTAAATGATCCGGATTTCGTTATCCATACTGCCGATCTGATGGAGAAGGCCGGGGCAGGGCCCGAAATGGGTATCTGGTGCATGATCGAAACCGCGCGGGGTGTGCTGAACGCCGATGCGATCGCCGGGGCGCATCCCCGCGTCGCGGCGCTGACCCTCGGCGGGGCGGATCTGACCAAGGATCTTGGCGCGCGCCATGTGCCGGACCGCCTGCCTCTGCTGACCGCGATCCAAACCTGCATTCTGGCGGCCCGCGCGAACGGGCTTGCCGTGCTGGACAGTCCGTTTTTCGATCTGTCGGACGATGAAGGCTTCCTCGCCGCCTGCCGTCAGGGACGCGATTTCGGGTTCGACGGCAAAACCCTGCTGCACCCCAAAACCCTGGCCGGGGCGAACGAGATTTTCGCGCCGTCGCCGGAAGACATCGAATGGGCTGCGCGCATAACGGAAGCCCATCAGGCGGCGCTGGCCGAAGGCAAAGGGGTGACTCTGGTCGATGGCAAGCTGGTCGAGGGTCTGCATGTGGCGGAGGCGCAGCGGCTGGTTGCGCTGGCCGAGGCAATCGAGGCGTTGTCTGTCTGAAAGTAGCGCCGCCCCAGCCCTCTCCCCCACCTGGCCACCCACGGAAGTATTCTTACTGGGTGGCCGGGTGGGGGAGAGGGCTGGAACCGCCGCGCAAATATGCGCCACGAAATGAAAACGCCGGATGCAAAAGGTTGCCCTCTCGCATCCGGCGCTCCCAAAAACCCGAAGGTTTCTGGTCGCGGGAGCTGGGCGGTAGTCCGGAATAGCGGCCTCGGCTCGACGCCATTCCTTATCCACCTGAGACCCGCGCTGCAATTCACGGTTGCCCGCAAACACTGCGCAAGGGCCGACCCAGAAGAAGCCGCGACATGCCTGCGTCCCGTCGATCCGTCACCCTTCCGCGGCGAGGCAGAGGGGCTTTGGCGGCGGCACGAAGGCGCGTCCCTTAGCGGCGAGACGGCTTCCTCCGCTGTTTCCGCCACACCCGGCGAACCGGGGTGAACGAAAACCGCCGGGCTGACCGATAAACCGCCTCGCGGCGGCGCCCGGCCTGCCCGGACCGCTTCCCGACCCGATCTTTCCCGGTCGCCCGGTTCCGAATCGGACCGTTCAATCGGTCCTACGCTCTCGCGTGGTTACATGCTCCGGCTGTTTCCCGGAAACCGCAATGCAATTTGCGCCGACAGGTATATTTTCTTGTGTATAAACACTCCGCCCGTCCCCAAACTGCCAACAAACTATCCACACTCTTCTGGACAATACGTTGCCGTATGGACTATAAAATCCATTATTTCAGTGGTTTAATAGCGGTCTCCCCGGATGCCGTTTTCGCGCGGGCCTTACGCCCATACTTTATTTGACGAACGCGTTTCAACGGTCTAAACGGTTTGTTTCGGAGACTTTGCGGCGTTTCGCCGCGCGCAACAAAAACAGGATGCGTGACATGAGTACCGGTCAACGCCCGATCTCACCTCACCTGCAGGTTTACAAGCCGGAATTCACCTCCGGTCTGTCGATTTTTCACCGGATTACCGGGGTCGGCCTGGCGGTCGGTACCTTGCTGCTGGTCTGCTGGCTTTTCACCGTTGCCGGCGACGGTGGCGCCTATGGCGCGATGCAGGCCTTCTGGGGCTCGATCGTCGGCCGGCTGCTACTGCTCGGCTGGTCGTTTGCGCTGTTTTATCATCTCTGCAACGGCATCCGGTATCTGTTCTGGAGCGCGGGCAAGGGGTTCGAGCTCGCCACGGCGCAAAAATCGGCGATGGCAGTGATTGTCGTCTCGCTGGCGCTGTCGCTGGCGGCCTGGATCTGGGGCTACGCGTCGATGGGGAAACTCTGATGAGCCTTCGTACCGATCTTGGCCGGGTTCGCGGTCTCGGCAGCGCCAAGGAAGGCGCCGCTCACTGGTGGGCACAGCGTCTGACGGCGGTTGCCCTGATCCCGCTGCTTCTGTGGTTCGTATCTTCGATGATCTGCCTGGTCGGCGCCGATCAGGCGGTGGCCAGGGCGTGGATCGCGATTCCCTGGGTCGCCGTGTTGCTGATCGTCATGTGCGGCGCTGTTTTTCATCATACCCAGCTCGGCCTGCAGGTCGTTCTGGAAGACTACATTCACACCGAATGGCTGAAGATAACCTCGATCATGCTGGTCAAGTTCGCCGCTATCGTGCTTTTCGCCGCAAGCGCCTTCGCCATTCTCAAAATCGCGTTTGCGGGGTAATCGGAAATGTTCAAGGCGTATGAAGTAATCGATCACACTTACGATGTCGTCGTCGTCGGCGCCGGCGGGGCCGGGCTGCGGGCGACGTTCGGGCTGGCGCTCAAGGGGCTGAAAACCGCCTGTATTACCAAGGTCTTTCCGACCCGTTCCCATACCGTCGCGGCGCAGGGCGGCATTTCCGCCGCGCTCGGCAATATGGGCAAGGATGACTGGCGCTGGCATTTCTATGACACGGTAAAGGGCGCGGACTGGCTCGGCGATCAGGACGCCATCGAATATATGTGCCGTGAGGCGATGCCTTCGGTAATTGAGCTGGAACATTACGGCGTGCCGTTTTCGCGCACCGAAAGCGGTCATATCTATCAGCGCCCGTTCGGCGGCATGACCACCGAATATGGCGAAGGCCCGCCGGCGCACCGCACCTGTGCCGCCGCCGACCGCACCGGCCATGCGATCCTGCATACGCTTTATCAGCAATCGCTGAAAAACCAGGCGGAATTCTTCATCGAATATTTCGCGCTCGATCTGATCCGCGATGTAGACGGCAAGATCGCCGGGGTGATGGCATGGAATCTCGATGACGGCACCATCCACCGCTTCAAGGCGCAGATGGTCATCATCGCGACCGGCGGGTACGGGCGGTGCTATTTCTCCTGCACCGGCGCCCATACACAGACCGGCGACGGCAACGCCATGGTGCTGCGCGCGGGTCTGCCGCTGCAGGATATGGAGTTCATCCAGTTCCACCCGACCGGGATTTACGGCGCCGGCGCGCTGATCACGGAAGGGGTGCGCGGCGAAGGCGGCTATCTGACCAATTCCGAGGGTGAGCGCTTTATGGAACGCTATGCGCCGCACGCCAAGGACCTCGCCTCACGCGATGTTGTTTCGCGCTCAATGACCATTGAAATGAACGAAGGGCGCGGCTGCGGCGAGGACAAGGATTTCATCCATCTGCATATCGAGCATCTGGAGCCCGAGGTAATCGCCCAGCGTCTACCGGGCATTTCGGAAACCGCGAAGATTTTTGCCGGTGTCGATGTGTCCCGCGAACCGATCCCGGTGCTGCCGACGGTGCATTACAATATGGGCGGCGTGCCGACGAATTATCTGGGCGAGGCGGTCCAGCCGGTCGGCGATGACCCCGATGTGATCATCCCCGGTCTGATGGCGGTGGGCGAGGCGGCCTGCGTTTCCGTCCATGGCGCGAACCGGCTGGGCTCGAACTCGCTGCTCGACCTCGTGGTCTTCGGCCGCGCGGCCGCCGACCGTTGCGCCGAAATCGTCACCCCGGGCGCGAAGCAGCAGAGTCTGCCGGATGATGCCGGCGACTCCGCGCTCGACTGGCTCGATTCCCGCCGCCATGCCAAGGGCTCAACCCCGACGGCCGATCTGCGCGGTGAAATGCAGCGCACCATGCAGGCCCATTGCGCCGTGTTCCGCACAGAGGAGCTGATGGCCGAGGGCGTGCAGAAGATGGCCGATATCTGGTCGCGCATGGATGACGTAAAGGTCTCCGATAACGGTATGATCTGGAATTCGGATCTGGTGGAAACGCTGGAGTTCGACAATCTGATGGCGCAGGCGCTGGTCAGTATCCATGGCGCGCTGGAACGCAAGGAAAGCCGGGGCGGCCACGCGCGGGAGGATTACCCCGACCGCGACGACGAAAACTGGATGAAGCACACCGTCGCCTGGCTGAATGATGACGGCACCAGCCGGTTCGAATTCCGCCCGGTACATAACTACACCCTTTCCGACGATGTCGAGGCCGTGCCGCCCAAGGCGCGCGTTTATTGATCCGACGGTAATTTAAGCAGGACGACACTCTCATGGTTGAATTCGCGTTGCCCGCCAATTCCAAGGTCAAGGAAGGCAAGACCCACAAGGCCCCGGAAGGCGCGACCAATATCAAGAAGTTCAAGGTCTATCGCTGGGACCCCGATACGGGCGAAAACCCGCGCGTCGATACCTATGAAATCGATCTCGATACGTGCGGGCCGATGGTTCTCGATGCGCTGATCAAGATCAAGAACGAGATCGATCCCTCGCTTACCTTCCGCCGGTCCTGCCGCGAAGGGGTGTGCGGTTCCTGCGCCATGAATGTGGACGGCACCAATACGCTCTCCTGCATCAAGGATATCGGCGATATCGACGGTGACGCGAAGGTGTATCCCCTGCCGCACATGCCGGTGATCAAGGATCTGGTGCCGGATCTGAAACAGGCCTATGCGCAATACACCTCGATCGAACCCTGGCTGAAGACAAAGACCCCGGCCCCGCCCGACCGCGAACGGCTGCAAAGCCCGGAAGAACGGGAAAAGCTGGATGGGCTGTGGGAATGTGTTCTGTGCTTTTGCTGCTCGACTTCCTGTCCGAGTTACTGGTGGAATGGCGACCGCTATCTCGGCCCCGCCGCTTTGCTGCAGGCCTATCGCTGGATCGCGGATTCGCGCGATGAGGAGACCGGCGAACGGCTCGATAATCTGGAAGACCCGTTCCGGCTCTATCGCTGCCACACCATCATGAACTGCACCAAGACCTGCCCCAAACATCTCAACCCGGCCAAGGCCATCGGCGAGATCAAGCAGGCGATGGTGCTGCGGCGCTAGATCGGTTTTTTCGCAGCCAAATCGATCAAAACGGGGTGGTTTCAGTCCAGAATTGCGTCATCTCGGCGCAATAGGTTCCTTTTCCTTGCCCTGATCCCCGATTCACGCTAGTTACCCGCCGACTCGCCGTGTCTCCGGGGGGAGGCTGACGGCGCGTATCTGACAGACATCCCGGCGGATTCCCCTCCGCCATCCAATTTCGGAAGGAGCACCCATGGCACGCAACAAGATCGCCCTCATCGGCGCCGGCAATATCGGCGGCACCCTGGCCCATCTCGCCGGTCTCAAGGAACTCGGCGACGTCGTCCTGTTCGACATCGTCAAGGGCGTTCCGTCCGGCAAGGCGCTGGACCTCGTCGAATCCTCGCCCATCGAAGGGTTCGATTCCAATATGCAGGGCGCATCCAGCTATTCCGCGATCAAGGGCGCCGATGTGGTGATCGTTACCGCCGGCATCCCGCGCAAGCCGGGGATGAGCCGCGACGATCTGATCGGCACCAACGCCAAGGTCATGCAGGCGGTCGGCGAAGGCATCAAAAAGAATTGCCCGGACGCCTTCGTGATCTGCATCACCAACCCGCTGGACGCCATGGTCTGGGCGCTGCGCGAGGCGAGCGGCCTGCCCAAGAACCGCGTCGTCGGCATGGCGGGTATACTCGACTCCGGCCGGTTCCGCTATTTCCTCGCCGAGGAAATGGGCGTTTCGGTGCAGGACGTCACCGCCTTCGTGCTTGGCGGTCATGGCGACACGATGGTGCCGCTGCCGCGCTATTCTACCGTTGCCGGTGTTCCGCTGCCCGATTTGATCAAGATGGGCTGGATGACCCAGAAGAAGCTCGACGAGATAGTCCAGCGCACCCGCGATGGCGGGGCGGAGATCGTCCAGCTCCTCGGCAATGGCTCGGCCTATTACGCGCCGGCCTCTTCGGCCATTCAGATGGCGGAAGCCTATCTCAAGGATCAGAAGCGGGTGCTGCCCTGCGCCGCTATGCTAAACGGTCAGTACGGCGTCAAAGGCCTCTATATCGGCGTTCCCGTCGTAATCGGCGCCAAGGGTGTCGAGAAGATTGTCGAGATCAAGCTCGACGCCAAGGAAAAGCGCGAATTCAACAAATCCGTCGGCGCGGTGAAGGAGCTGGTCGACGTCGTCAAGAAAATGAAGCGCGAGGCGGCTAAAAAGTAGTAACGCCCCTCGGCGCGTTTCTCATATCCACCATCAGGATAAGACGGTTCGATGAATATCCATGAATATCAGGCCAAGGACCTGCTTCGGAAGTTCGGTGTGGCGGTGCCCAAGGGCGGCGTCGCCTACACCCCGGATGAGGCGGTAAAGGCCGCGGAAGAGCTCGGCGGACCCGTCTGGGTCGTCAAGGCGCAGATCCACGCCGGCGGGCGCGGCAAGGCCGGCGGGGTGAAGCTCGCCAAATCGATTGATGAGGTGCGCCAGTTTGCCGGTGAGATGATCGGCATGACTCTGGTGACCCATCAGACCGGGCCGGAAGGCAAGGAAGTCACGCGGGTCTATATCGAGGATGGTTGCGATATCGCGCGCGAGCTTTATCTCGGCATCCTGATCGACCGGGCGACCAGCCGCATCACCATCATGGCCTCCACCGAAGGCGGCATGGATATTGAGGAAGTGGCGGCGAAGACGCCGGAGAAAATCCTCAAACTCGCTATCGATCCCGCGACTGGACTTCAGGGCCATCACGCGCGGCGCATCGCCTATGGGCTCGGGCTTGAGGGCGATCAGGTCAAATCCTGCGTCCGGTTCCTCAACGGCATGTACACGGCGTTTGTCGAGCTCGACGCCTCCATCGTCGAGATCAACCCGCTGGTCGTGACCGGGGCGGGCGAGGTCATCGCGCTGGATGCCAAGATGAATTTCGACGACAACGCGCTGTTCCGCCATGACAATGTGGCGGAGCTGCGGGACGAGACCGAAGAGGACCCGACGGAGCTGGAGGCCGCCAAGTACGACCTCAACTACGTCAAGCTCGACGGCAATATCGGCTGCATGGTCAATGGCGCCGGGCTTGCCATGGCGACCATGGACATCATCAAATATTACGGCGGCGAACCCGCCAACTTCCTGGATGTCGGCGGCGGCGCGACGCGCGACCGGGTGACGGCGGCGTTCAAGCTGATCCTGTCCGACCCCAATGTCGAGGCGCTGCTGGTTAATATCTTCGGCGGCATCATGCGTTGCGATGTGATCGCCGAAGGCGTGGTCGCCGCCGCGCGCGAGGTCAGCCTGTCGGTGCCGCTTTGCGTCCGGCTGGCCGGGACCAATGTCGATCTCGGCAAAAAAATTCTTGAGGAATCGGGCCTTCCGATCATCGCCGCCGACGATCTGGCGGACGCCGCGGAAAAGGCCGTCAACGCCGCGAAGGAGGCCGCCTGATGGCTGTGCTGGTCGACAAGAACACCAAGGTCATCTGTCAGGGTTTCACCGGCTCTCAGGGTACCTTCCATTCCGAACAGGCCATCGCCTACGGCACGAACATGGTCGGCGGGGTCACACCGGGCAAGGGCGGGGAGACCCATCTCGACCTGCCGGTATTCGACACGGTCGCCGACGCGGTGGAAAAGACCGGCGTAGACGCCAGCGTGATTTATGTCCCGCCGCCCTTTGCGGCCGACGCGATTCTTGAGGCGGTCGACGCCGAAGTGCCGCTGATCGTCTGCATCACCGAAGGCATTCCGGTACTGGATATGGTGCGGATCAAACGGGCGCTGACGGGCTCTAGTTCGCGGCTGATCGGGCCCAACTGCCCGGGCATCATTACCCCGGATGAATGCAAGATCGGCATCATGCCGGGTAATATTCATCAACGCGGCAAGATCGGCATCGTGTCCCGTTCCGGCACGCTGACCTATGAGGCGGTGGCGCAGACCACGGCGGCGGGTCTCGGGCAGACCACCTGTATCGGGATCGGCGGCGATCCGGTAAACGGCACCAACTTCATTGATGCGCTGGAACTTTTTCTCGATGACGACGAGACCGAGGCCATCGTGATGATCGGCGAAATCGGCGGCTCGGCGGAAGAAGAGGCGGCGGAGTTCTACAAGAACTCGAAGACGCAGAAGCCGATGGTCGGGTTTATCGCGGGCGCGACCGCGCCTCCGGGGCGGCGCATGGGGCATGCCGGCGCGATTATTGCGGGCGGCAAGGGCGGCGCGGAAGACAAGATCGAGGCGATGAAAAGCGCCGGAATCACGGTCTCCGAATCGCCGGCGGCGCTGGGTCAGACCATGCTGGAGTGTCTGGCGGGCTGACCGGGGCGACTTTTCGTCATCTATGGTTAACTTTTGCCCCGCATATTGGGATTTAGGGTTAATATAAAGAACCTTATTTCAATCAGGCGGATCGGCGATGTCGCTCGAACAACTGGTCAGCAGCTCCTTTCTGGCGGGCGCAAACAGCGCCTTCGTGGAAGAACTTTACGCGCGCTATCTGAATAATCCCCAGTCGGTCGACGGGGAGTGGCAGGATTTTTTTGCCGGGCTTGAGGACGAGGCGCCGTCTGTCGCGCGCGCCCTGGCCGGCGCCAGCTGGTCGCCGCGGAAAGACCGGATTGTCGGCAAGGGCAACGGCGTCGCCGAGGCGATTGTCGATCTGTCCGCCATAGAGACCACGGCCAGAACCGCGCCCGGCGATGTGCGCGGCGCCATCACCGATTCCATCCGGGCGCTGATGCTGGTCCGGTCCTATCGCGTGCGCGGTCATCTGGCGGCGAATCTCGATCCGCTGGGGATACATAAACAGGAAGATCACCCTGAGCTGGATTATCGGGCCTATGGCTTTACCGAAGCCGATCTGGGCCGGACGATCTATATCGATAATGTACTCGGTCTTCAGACCCCCACGCTGCAGGAAATCCTGACCCGTCTGCAGGAAACCTATTGCGGCACGGTCGGGGTCGAGTTCATGCATATTCAGGAGCCCGATCAGAAGCAGTGGATTCAGGAGCGGATCGAGGGCATCCATAACCGCACGGAATTCACGCCGCTCGGCAAGGAAACCCTGCTGATGCGTCTGACGGAAGCGGAGACCTTCGAGAATTTTCTCAACACAAAATATCCGGGCACCAAACGGTTCGGCCTCGATGGCGGGGAAAGTCTCATTCCCGCGGTCGAACAGGTTCTCAAACGCGGCAGCCAGCTCGGCGTTCGCGAGGTGGTGCTCGGCATGCCGCATCGCGGACGGCTGTCGGTGCTGGCGCATGTGATGCAGAAACCCTATGCGGCGATCATTTCCGAATTCCAGGGTAATTCGAGCGTGCCGGAAGGGGTGCAGGGCTCGGGCGATGTCAAATATCATCTCGGGACCTCCGCCGATATCGTCTATGACGACAAGACGGTGCATCTCTCGCTCTCGCCCAACCCGTCGCATCTGGAAGCCGTCGATCCGGTTATTGCCGGCCGTGTCCGCGCCAAGCAGCGCCAGCTCAGGGACAAGGAACGGCGCGAAGTGCTTGGCATAGTCATGCATGGCGATGCGGCCTTTGCCGGTCAGGGGCTGGTCGCCGAATGTCTCGATATTGCCGATGTAAAGGGATATCGCACCGGCGGCACGCTGCATTTCATCGTCAATAACCAGATCGGGTTCACCACCAACCCTGTTCAGTCGCGCTCGACCCCGTACCCGTCGGATGTGGCCAAGGGGGCGCAGGCGCCGATTTTCCACGTCAATGGCGACGATGTGGAGGCGACGGTCCATGTCGCCCGGATCGCCACCGAATTCCGTCACGAATTCCGCAAGGATGTGGTGATCGATATGTGGTGCTATCGCCGCTTCGGCCATAACGAAGGGGACGAGCCGGCCTTCACCCAGCCGCTGATGTATTCGAAAATCGCCGAACAACCCAGCACCCGGCGGCTTTATGTCGATCAGCTGGTGCGCGAAGGCGCGATGCCGCGTGATCGCGCGCGCGAGATTGTCCATGAAGTGCGTGACAGGCTGGAAAACGATTTTGATGCCGCCGCGACCTACAAGCCGAACAAGGCGGACTGGCTGGACGGTAAATGGTCGCATCTCGCGACCGCGCCGACGCTGGAAGAAAGGCGCGGCAAAACCGATTTGCCGCTCGATACACTGAATCGCATCGGCACCGCGCTTGTCACCCTGCCGGATGATTTCAACCTGCATCCACGCCTCAAACGGGTGATGAACGCCCGCGCGAAGATGGTCGAAACCGGCGAAGGGATCGACTGGGCCATGGGCGAAGCGCTGGCCTTCGGGTCGCTGGTCGATGACGGATATCTGGTGCGTCTTTCCGGACAGGATGTGCAGCGCGGCACGTTTTCGCAGCGCCACGCCCATCTGATCGATCAGAAATCAGAGGAACATTACGTGCCGCTGATGAATATCAGCGAAAAACAGGAACGGTTTGCGGCGCATAACAGCCCGCTTTCGGAGGCCGCCATCCTCGGATTCGAATATGGCTACAGCCTGGTTGAACCCGATGCCCTCGTCTGCTGGGAGGCCCAGTTCGGCGATTTCGCCAACGGCGCGCAGGTCATTATCGATCAGTTCATCTCCTCGGCGGAGCGCAAATGGCTGCGCATGTCCGGTATTGTGATGCTGCTGCCGCACGGCTATGAAGGGCAGGGACCGGAACATTCCTCGGCACGGCTGGAGCGTTATCTTCAGCTCTGCGGCGAAGACAATATGCAGGTCTGCGTGCCGTCGACCCCAGCCAGCTATTTCCATCTGCTGCGCCGCCAGCTGCACCGGAATTTCCGCAAGCCCGTGATCGTGATGACGCCGAAATCGCTGTTGCGTCACAAGCTTTGCGTCTCGTCCTTCGATGACATGGGGCCGGGCTCCAGCTTCCGGCGCGTGTTGCCGGAAATTGACACGCTTGCCGACGGTAAGGATGTGAAACGCGTGGTCCTGTGTTCGGGCAAGGTCTATTACGACCTGCTGGCGGAACGGCGTGAGCGCGAAATCGACAATATCGCGCTGGTGCGGATGGAACAGCTTTACCCCTTCCCCAGCCTGTCGCTTGGCGCGGAACTGAAAAAATATCCCGATGCCGATGTCGTCTGGTGCCAGGAAGAGCCACAGAATATGGGCGCCTGGACCTTCGTCGACCGGCGCATTGAGACGCTTTTGGGTGATCTCGGCGGGGCGGCGAAACGCCCGGTATATGTCGGGCGCGAAGAAGCCGCGTCGCCCGCGACCGGTTCTTCCAGGGCGCATGCCGCGCAACAGCATAAACTTGTGGACGAGGCCCTGATCCTCGGCTGATCCCAACGCGAAATTGCAGTACAGGAATTTCTGATCATGGACATCATCGTTCCCCAGCTAGGCGAATCCGTTACGGAAGCGACAGTCGCGCGCTGGTTCAAGAAAGTCGGCGAGCCGGTTGTCGCGGACGAGCCGCTGGTTGAGCTTGAGACCGACAAGGTGACGCTGGAGGTCAACGCGCCTGAAAGCGGCACACTTTCCAATATCGCCTTTGACGAGGGGACGGAGGTACAGGTCGGCGCCATCCTCGGCGCGATCGGCGAAGGCGGCGGCGCGTCTGTTCCCGCTCCTGTGGAGGAGAAAGCCGGGGCGCACGTTGCGGCTGAACCGGCCGCGGCACCGGCGGATACCCCCGCCGAAGGTACGCCGATGTCGCCCGCGGTGCGCAAGATGGTTGCCGACAATAATCTGGATCCCGCGGTGATTCCCGCCACGGGTAAGGAAGGCCGGCTGACCAAGGCGAATGTCATGGATTATCTCAAGGCGCGCGAGGAAACGCCCGCGCCGGCATCGCCCGACCCCGCGCCCGCGCAACAGCCCGCTGCGCCCGATGCCCGGGGCGAGGAGCGGGTCCGTATGACGCGTCTGCGCAAACGCATCGCTGAACGGCTCAAGGAGGCACAGAACACCGCCGCCATGCTGACGACCTTCAATGAGGTCGATATGAGCGCGGTTCTGGCCGCGCGGGCCAAATACCGCGACAAGTTCGAGAAGAAACACGGCGTGCGGCTTGGCTTCATGTCGTTCTTTGCCAAGGCCTGCATTGTCGCATTGCAGGAAATTCCGGCGGTCAACGCGATGATCGACGGCGAAGACATCGTCTATCGCAACTATGTCGATCTCGGCATCGCGGTCGGGACCGATCAGGGGCTGGTCGTTCCGGTGCTGCGCGACGCCGACAGCAGATCCTTCGCCGAGATCGAAAAATCGGTCGGCGAGCTCGGCAAACGCGCCCGCGCGGGCGATCTCGGTATTGCCGATCTGACCGGCGGCTCCTTTACCATCACCAATGGCGGGGTCTATGGCTCGCTCTTGTCGACGCCGATCCTCAACCCGCCGCAATCGGCCATTCTCGGTATGCACAAGATCGAGGAACGCGCCGTCGCGATCGGCGGCGAGGTCGTCATCCGCCCGATGATGTATCTGGCGCTGTCTTATGATCACCGGATCATTGACGGGGCGGAAGCGGTCACCTTCCTGGTGCGTGTGAAAGAATGCATCGAGGAACCGGAACGGATCCTGTTTGATATCTGATTAGGGGCGCGAGGGCCCGGCAAGAGGAATTCCCATGGCAGAAGATAAATTCGATCTGGTGGTCATCGGCGCCGGACCCGGCGGATACGTGGCCGCGATCCGCGCCGCCCAGCTTGGCATGACGGTGGCGTGTATCGACAAGCGCGGCACGGCGGGCGGCACCTGTCTCAATGTCGGCTGCATACCCTCGAAGGCGCTGTTGCAATCATCGGAGAAGTTTGCGGAAGCCCAACACGAACTCGCCGCGCATGGGGTAAAGACCGGCGAGATTTCGCTTGATCTCAAGACCATGCTTGGCCGCAAGGACGAGGTCGTCGACGGGCTGACCAAGGGTATTGCCTTCCTGTTCAAGAAAAACAAGGTTGAGGAAATCACCGGCACGGCGCGCATCGCGGCGGCGGGCAAGGTGGTTGTGGACACAAAGGACGGCGAACGCACGCTGAACACCGACAGGATTCTCATCGCGACCGGGTCGGAATCGACTCCGTTGCCGGGGATTGAGGTCGATGAAAAACAGATCGTCACCTCCACCGGGGCGCTGGAATTAACCAGGGTGCCGGATCATCTGGTGGTGATCGGGGCGGGCTACATCGGGCTTGAAATGGCGTCGGTCTGGGCGCGGCTCGGTGCCAGGGTGACGGTGGTGGAATTCCTCGACCGGATCACGCCGACGATGGATGGCGAAACCGCGGCGGCGCTGCATAAATCGCTTGAGAAACAGGGGATGGAATTTCGTCTCGGCACCAAGGTGACCGGTGCGAAAACGAATAAATCCGGCGTGACCCTGACGGTCGAGGCGGCGTCCGGCGGCAACGCGGATGAGATCGCCTGCGATGTCGTTCTGCTGGCGATCGGCCGGCGGCCCTTCACGGAAGGGCTCGGGCTCGAAGAAGTCGGCGTGGCGGTCGATGAGCGCGGCTTTATCCAGGTGCACGAGAAATTCGAAACAGGTGTTTCGGGGATTTTCGCGATTGGCGATGCCATCCCCGGTCCGATGCTGGCGCACAAGGCGGAGGATGAAGGCGTCGTCGCGGCCGAAATGATGGCGGGCCAGACAGGCCATATTGACTATAACTGCATCCCGGCGGTGATCTATACCGCGCCGGAGGTTGCCTCTGTCGGCAAGACGGAGGAACAACTCAAGGAAGAAGGCGTCGCCTATCGTGCCGGCAAGTTTCCTTTCATGGCGAATTCGCGGGCGCGGTCGTCCGGCGTGGATACGTCCGGTTTTGTGAAAATCCTCACCGAGGAGGCGACCGATACCATTCTCGGCGCGCATATTATCGGGCATGACGCCGGTACCATGATCGCGGAGCTTGCGCTGGCCATGGAATTTTCGGCCAGCGCCGAAGACGTCGCGCGTACCTGCCACGCGCACCCGACACTGAACGAAGCGGTCAAGGAAGCCGCCCTTGCCGCCTGGGACAAGCCGATCCATATCTAATCCGCATCGCGGATCGGATTATTGAAAAAAAATATTCGGCATTATGTCCTGCTCGGCGCGGGCTGGTTTTTCATATTTCTCGGCATACTCGGGATATTCCTGCCGGTTTTGCAGGGCATCCTGTTTCTTTGTATCGGGCTGATTCTGCTGTCCGGCCGGTCGCCGCGGATCAGGCT
>CAZBKQ010000014.1:23429-25587 GCA_964492555.1 uncultured Rhodospirillaceae bacterium
TCCGCGCAGCCGGTCCCAAGAAACAGGACGCCAAAAAGAAGCCCCGCGAGAACAAACCCGCGGGGCGTCTTGTGAAGTAAACGCATTTGCGCGGTCAGGCCGCCATCACCGCCGCGTCGTCGCTCACCGTAACGCGGCGCAACAACCGCCGCTGCTCACGCGGAAAGTCGGTGCGGGCATGAAGCAGGCAACGGTTATCCCAGATCACCATGTCGCCGACATTCCAGATATGCTCGTAGATAAAGCGGTCCTCTTCCTGCAGGGCGTAGATGCCCGCAAGAATCTCCTTGCTCTCTTCCTCGCCCAGGCCGATGATTTCCTCGGTCATCAGCGGACAGACGAAGACCGCCGTCTTGCCGGTCTCCGGATGTTTGCGCAGCACCGGGTGCGGATGGTGCGGCACATTCTCGCGGTCGTATTTCTCGAAATTTTTCACCGTGGTCCCGAACTCATAGCAATTCATTGCCATTTTGCCCTTGAGCAGGGTTTTCAACTCATCCGACAGAGCGTCGTATACAGCATACTGGTTGGAGAATTTCGTATTACCGCCGTTAGCCGGGACTTCCACCGAATAAAGTGTGGTCGCCTTGTGCGGCGTGGCCAGATAGGGCGTGTCGGTATGCCACATCATTTCACCGTCGGGATGCGCGCCGATCACGCGCCCATCCTCGACCACATTTGAGATCAGCATGATCTCGTCGCTGGCATGTTTGGGGTGCTGGCGGTCCTTGGGCCGGTTATAGGCGCCCACCTCGCCGAAAATGCCACAGACACGGCGCTGATCCGCCGGGGTGATTTCCTGCCCGCGGAAAAAGATCACCTGATGATCCAGAAACGCCTGATAAATAATTTCCGCATCCGAATCAGATACCGGTTTTGAAATATCGATATTGGCAAGTTCCGCGCCGCACGCCTTGCCGGAAGGAATGACATCTACAGCCATGGCAAAATCTCCTCGAAATGCGATGTGCAACTAAACCAGAATTCGCCGTTTCCGGCAATAATCCGCGACTTCGGTCTGTTATGCCGCCTTCGCCGGGCGGTCTCCCTGAACCGTGATCCGCCGCATCAGCCGGCGCTGGTTATCGGGAAAATCGCGCCGGGCATGCAATGAACAGCGATTATCCCACATCACCAGGTCGCCCGCCTGCCAGCTATGCTCGTAGCAAAAGCGCGGTTCGCGCTGCAGGGCGAAAATCTCATCCAGCACCGCGCGGTTCTGCTTCTCGTCCAGCCCCTGAATTTCTTCGGTCATCAATTCATTCACGAAGACGGTCATGCGGCCGGTTTCCTCATGCGGCCGGAAAACCGGATGCATGGCGGTGCGCATTTCCTCGGAATCGTATTTTTCCTTGGTCTTTATCGTGGTGCCGAATTCATAGGCGGTGTAGGCCTCACGCCCCGCCAGCAGGGATTTAAGGTCGTCGGACAGCGCGTCATAAACGGCGTATTGATCGCTGAAGATCGTTTCGCCGCCTTCCGACGGCACTTCAATGGAATAGAGCGTCGTCGCCTTATGGACATGGCTGTCATAGGCGGTGTCGGTATGGAACATCATTTCGCCGTCGGGCAGGGCACCGATCGGTTCTCCGTTTTCGCGGATATTGCTGATGAACATCACCGCGCGGTGACGGTCTTTCATGCTGTCGGTCCGCAGGGTACCGGGCCGCATATAATCCCCCGGCGCGCCGAAATACTCGGTGAAGCGCAGATGATCATCTTCCGAAAGATCCTGCCCCCGGAAATAGATCACCAGATGATCCAGCCACGCGTCGTAAAGCGCCCCGGCGTCCGATGACGAGAGCGGCTTGCTCAAATCGACGCCCCTGATTTCCGCGCCGCAGCCGGCACCCGATGGGATGATTTCTATGCTCATGGCGAAAGACTAACCCGCCCCGCATGGAATTTCCAGACAGGTGTGGCGTATTTGCAAGGGGCTTTGGAGTGGCGCATACAGGGGCCATTCGAAGAGACGGCGGAAATGGCGACGGGACAGGGTATTTCGGAAAAATTCGGTGCGGCCATCGGGCGCTGGCCTCCGGCGGCGCAGGCGGCCTTCTGGATGCTGCTGATCGGTACGCTGGTGACGTTTACGCTGGTCTTCGCCCGCAAGCTTTCGGGTGAGATTCACGTCTTCGAAATCGTCTTTTTCCGCTCC
>CAZBKQ010000014.1:25687-53335 GCA_964492555.1 uncultured Rhodospirillaceae bacterium
GAATGGCGCAGCGCGTGCGGCGTCGCCGTATCGGGCAGGCCCAGCATCGCCCGCAATTTGCGCATTTGCCGCTGCACGACGCCGGGGTTGAGGCGCTTGCCGCGCGCGCCGACGAAAAGTGCGCCTTCCGGACCGGCGGCGAACGGGCGGATCGCGGCATAGGCCTCGATCGCGTCGCGCACCGCCGGCAGAACCGGTACGATGCGTTGCTTGTTTCCCTTGCCGGTGACGGTCATCGCGTCGCCTTTCGGAATATCGGCATTATTGAGCGCCAACGCCTCCGCAATCCGCAACCCGCAGCCATAGAGCAGCGTCAGTAGGGCGAGATCGCGGGCCGCGATCCAGGGGGTCTCCGACAGGCTTGCCGCGGCTTCCAACACATCCAGCGCCTCGGCCTCCGCCAGCGGTTTCGGGATCGGCGCCTTGGGGCGGGGCGCCCGTACGGCGTTGATGGTGGCGTTGTTGACCCGGCCGGTCCGGTCGAGGAAACGAAAGAAATTGCGTAATGTGGACATGGCCCGCGCAATGGAACTGTGGGCGATTCCCTGGTTGGCCCGGTGGGCGAGGAAGCTCCGGAAATCCCGCGCCGCCAGACCGGAAAGGTCCGAGAGAGACGGGGCGTCGCCGAGATGTCCGGTCAGAAAAACAAAGAACGCAGCGAGATCGCGGGAATAGGCATCCAGCGTATGATCGGAGGCCTGTTTTTCATGTGCGATCCAGCGCTGCCAGTCCGCGACGGCCGCAAGGCAGTCGGGCGCCGCTGAAAATTCTATTGATTTGCGGACGTCATCCATCTCGACAGGCCGCGCTCCAGCACATCGGCGAAAAATGTCAGAAGTTCGGTTCCCTGATCCGGGTGAAATGCTTGCGGGTCCGCGGCGCCGAGGGCCAGGTATCCGCGCTGATCTCCGCCGGCATAGTCGATGCGCATGCAGGCGCAGGAGTGAATATCTGTATCCAGACCATCGAACAGGCCGGTCGGTTCGGAAATGTCCGACCGCAAGACGATTCGCGTATCGCCTTCGAATATCTCGGCCTTTCCGTCGAGACAGAGGACGGCGGCTTCTATTCCGAACAGTTCCGGCAATTCGTCCGTAATCAGGGAGATCAGCGAATCCAGCGAATCCGCGTCAAGCACCGCGAGGACGGCGCCTTGAATCCGTTCCTGTATCAGCGTGTTTTCTTCAGCCGCCTTCAGAAGCCGCGCTTCGCGCGACCGGTTACGGTCAATCTCAGAGCGCATGCGGCGCAGCGCGAAGTCCTGCATGTCCGCGACATTGCGCTCGCCATCGAACCGTGCCGGCAGCAGACCACCGATTTCCTCGAAATTTTCCTCGAAAAAATCGGGGTTGCGGCCGAGCCATTCGATGACGGTTTCAGCGCTGATCTCATCATCGGCGGATTGCGGTTTTTCCGGATTTTGCGGCATGTACCAGTCCGTATACAGGGGCGCGAAAGGCGCCCGGAAGATATTCCTGTTGCGCCGCCCGATTGGAGCGCCGCGCACGGTAGCGTAAAGTCTAAAGCATGACCTCTGATCCCGCCACCACTCATGCGAGCCCGGCCAGTCGCCAGGTGCAGGTGTTGCTGCCGCTTCCCGTGGCGGGGGCTTATGACTACCGGGTGCCCCACGGGATGCTCGTCCGGCAGGGTGATTTTGTGACCGTGCCGCTCGGCAAACGTATTGAAAAGGGCGTGGTCTGGGGCGACGGATCGCATGAAGTGCCTGAAGAAAAGCTGAAAGATATCAGTGGGTTGCTCGAAATCCCGCCGATGGAGGCTCCTATGCGACGCTTCATCGACTGGACCGCGTCCTATACGCTGAGCCGTCCCGGCGCGGTGCTGCGTATGGCGATGAGCGTGCCCGCCGCGCTCGACCCGGTAAAGCCGGTGACGGCCTATGTCATCGCGCCGCCGCCGGAAGAGTCGCGAATCAGGATGACGCGTGCGCGCGCAAGCGTCCTTGAAGCCGCGTCGGACGGTCTCCCGCGTCCGGTGGCCGAACTGGCGCGGGCGGCCGGGGTCAGCCCGGCGGTGATCCGTGGCATGGCGGAGGCGGGCTTGCTGTCGCCTGTCTCGATCACGCCGGAAACGGCGCTTCCAACGCCTGACTGGAACCGGCCCGGCCCGCCTTTGTCGGACGCGCAGCGGGAAGCGGCCGCAGCGCTGACCGACGCCGTCGCCAAGGCGGCGGCCCGGCCCGAAGAGGGTTTCTCCGTTTCCGTCCTCGACGGGGTGACCGGATCGGGAAAGACCGAGACCTATTTCGAGGCGATCGCGGCGTGCCTGGAAAATGATCGTCAGGCGCTGGTCCTGCTGCCCGAAATCGCCCTGACCGCGCAATGGCTCGGCCGTTTCGAAAAACGCTTCGGGGCGGCGCCGCTGCAATGGCATTCTGACCTTAGCGCGGGCGAGCGCCGCCGGGGCTGGCGCGCGGCGGAATCCGGCGAGGCCAGGGTGGTCGTTGGCGCGCGCTCGGCGCTTTATCTGCCTTTCCCACATCTCGGGCTGATCGTGGTCGATGAAGAACACGACGCCGCCTTCAAACAGGAAGACGGTGTCATCTACAACGCGCGCGACATGGCGGTGGTGCGGGGGCGGACCGGTGAATTTCCGGTGGTGCTGGCGTCCGCCACGCCGTCGCTTGAGACCGTCGTCAATATCGGCAGCGGCCGCTATCGCCGCCTGTCCCTGCCGGAACGCCATGGCGGCGCGCAGTTCCCGTCGGTGGAGGCGGTCGATATGCGGACGGAACCGCTTGATCGCCAAAGCTGGATATCGCCCACCCTGCAGGACGGAATGACCCAGGCGCTGGAAGCGGGGGAGCAGGTCATGCTCTATCTAAACCGCCGGGGTTATGCGCCGCTCACCCTGTGCCGCCATTGTGGTAATCGCATCGATTGTCCCAACTGCACCGCCTGGCTGGTCGAGCATCGGCTGCAGGCGCGGCTGGAATGTCATCATTGTGGATTTTCCATGCCGTTGCCCGATGAATGTCCGGAATGCGGTGCGACCGAATCGCTGGTCGCCTGCGGGCCGGGCGTTGAGAGGCTGGCGGAAGAGGCGCTGGAGCGGTTTCCGGCCGCCCGGTTGGATATCATGACCAGTGACACGATCCGCTCACCCTCCGCCGCGTTCGCGCTGGTCGAAAAAATGCAGCGGCATGAGATCGATATCCTGATCGGCACGCAAATCGTCGCCAAGGGGCATCATTTCCCGAACCTGACCCTGGTCGGGGTCATCGACGCCGACCTAGGTCTTTCCGGCGGCGATCTCAGGGCGTCGGAGCGGGTCTATCAGACGTTGCATCAGGTGGCGGGTCGCGCCGGACGGGCGGAAAAGCCGGGCCATGTCGTCCTGCAGACCTATCAGCCGGAACACCCGATCATGCAGGCGCTTGTTTCCGGCGACCGCGACCGGTTTCTGGAGGTGGAGGCCGAAGCGCGGGAACGGCACGGCATGCCGCCTTTCGGGCGCCTCGCCGCCCTGATCGTTTCCGGGCCCGACCGGGAACGGGTCGATGCGGCGGCAAGAGAACTCGGGCGCACCCGCCCGTTGGCCGATGGCCTAAACGTGCTGGGGCCGGCCGAAGCGCCGCTTGCCATATTGCGCGGCCGTCACCGCCGCCGCCTCCTGTTGAAAGCGGGGCGCGATGTCCGTGTGCAGCAAATCATGCGGCAATGGCTGTCGCGCGCCGATATCCCGCGCGGGGTGCGCATACAAGTCGATATTGATCCTTATAGCTTCATGTAAAGGCGGGGCCGGGTCCCGGATTTAGGGGTTTATTTGTCTACGCAGCGTATTAGGCTGTCGTAATGAATGCTAAAAAAGCGGCCGCCGGAATTTTCGATGAATGGAACGGGTTCGACGGAACGACCCGGCCCGAAATGGCGGAAGTGGCACGCTGGATCGCCGAAACGCCGGTCGAGGAACTCAGGCAGAAACAGGAAGCCGCCGAGCTGATATTTAGCGCCTCGGCATCACCTTCATGGTCTATGGCCGCGAAGGTGGTACCGAACAGCTGATCCCTTTCGATGTCATCCCGCGAGTGTTAAGCCGGGATGAATGGCAACAGCTGGAACATGGCAGCATCCAGCGAGTGGAAGGGCTCAACCACTTTCTCCATGATATCTATCATGAGGGGGAAATCATCAAGGCAGGGGTGATCCCGCGCGACCTGATTTATACCAACGAATTCTATCAGCCGCAGATGTTCGGGTTCGACCCGCCCGGCGGCATCTATACCCATATCGCGGGGATCGATATCGTGCGGACCGGCGCGGACGATTTCTTCGTGCTTGAAGATAATCTGCGATCACCCTCCGGTGTTTCCTATATGATGGAGAACCGCGAGGCGATGATGCGGCTGTTTCCCGATCAGTTCGCCGAAATGTCCATCGCCCCGGTGACGCATTATCCGGATGAGCTGCTGAAAAACCTGACGAATTGCGCGCCCCGCGCCGCGCCGGATCCCACCGTGGTGGTGATGACCCCGGGATTTTACAACAGCGCCTATTTCGAACATTCCTTCCTGGCCGACCAGATGGGAGTCGAGCTGGTGCAAAGCAGCGATCTGTTCGTACGCGACGGTTTTGTCTGGATGCGCACGACTGAGGGGCCGCAACGTGTCGATGTGATTTACCGCCGGATCGATGACGCGTTTATCGACCCGCTGGCCTTCAACCCCGAATCGATGCTGGGGCTGCCCGGGCTGCTGTCGGTCTATCGCGCCGGAAATGTCACCGTTGCCAATGCGATGGGCACCGGGGTCGCTGACGATAAATCTGTCTATCCTTACGTCCCCGACATCATCCGGTTTTATCTGGATGAGGAGCCGATCCTGCAAAACGTGCGGACCTATATGCTGCAGCGCGAGGAAGATTTGAAATACGCGCTGGACCATCTAGGAGAGTTGGTCACCAAGGAAGTCCATGGCGCGGGCGGTTATGGCATGCTGGTGGGGCCCGCCGCGGCAAAGGACGAAATCGAGGCCTATCGCGCGCGCATTCTGGAAGACCCGGCGAAATTCATTTCCCAGCCGACCCTCTCGCTTTCGACCTGTCCGACATTCGTGGAATCAGGTGTCGCGCCGCGCCATATCGATCTGCGCCCCTTCGTGCTGGCGGGGGAGGAATATACAGTGGTCCCGGGCGGGCTTACCCGTGTCGCGTTGGTCGAGGGGTCGCTGGTGGTGAACTCGTCCCAGGGCGGCGGCACCAAGGACACGTGGGTGTTGGAACGCTAGGCGATGCTGGGGCGGACGGCTGATTCACTTTACTGGATGGTGCGCTATGTCGAGCGCGCCGAAAACACAGCGCGGCTTCTCGATGTCGGACAGCGCATGTCGCTGGTGTCGCATGATCCGAAGATGATCGAATCGACCTGGCATTCCGCCTTGGAGGTGACCGGCACGGTCGGCGATTATTACGACCGGCACGGCGTTGCGACCGAAGACGAGGTCATCAGCTTCCTCGCGCTGGACCGCGAAAACCCGGCCAGTATCTGGTCGTCGATCCGGGCCGCCCGTGAAAACGCTCGCGCCCTGCGCGGCAGCATCACGACGGAAATGTGGGAATGCCTCAATGGGACCTGGCTGGAGGTACGGAACCTTGCGCCGGAACGCGCGGTGGCGCAGGACAATCGCGTGTTTTTCGACTGGGTGAAGGAACGGGCTCATCTGTTCCGGGGGATCGCGTCTGGAACGATTCTCCGCGACGAGGCCTATCACTTCATCCGGCTGGGTTGGCGGCTGGAGCAGGCGGGAAACACGGCGCGCATTCTTGACGCCAAATATCACATCTTGTTGCCGGAAGAGCAGGAGATCGGCGGCGCGGTCGATTATTATCAATGGGGCGCTTTGTTGCGCTCGGTAAACGCTTTTCGCGCCTATCACAAGGTGTTTTCGAGCGAGATTTCGCCCTATCACGTTGCCGAGCTTTTGATCGTCCGGCGCGATCTGCCGCGGTCTCTGCATAGTTGCCTGGCGGCGATCTGCGACATGCTTGAGGCGTTGCGCGGCGGCAGGTCTTTCGAATCCCGCCGTCTCGCCGGGGAAATTCATGCCCGGGTCGCCTACGCCCGAATGGATTCGATTTTCGAACAGGGACTCCATGAGTTTCTGACGGAGTTTATCGATGATGGTATCGCGTTGGGCGCGGTGATCGAAAACGACTTCATGATGCAGGCTTGATGACCGATGCGCATTAATATCGACCATGAAACCGTCTATGATTACGATGGCGTCATTATCCATTCCGCGCAGTATCTGAGGCTGACACCACCCGGAAACGAAAGCCAGCGAGTCATCCGTTGGCATATCGATGCCCCGGGACACACCGCGCAATGGCGCGATGCCTATGGAAATTGCTGTATGACGCTGGTGGTCGATGATCCGCGTGAGCAAATCCGGATTCACGCGATAGGTCAGGTTGAAACCCGGGATACGTCGGGTGTCCTGAGGCCCGCTGAGGCTGACCCGCCGCCCGATATTTTCTTGAGGCATACGGCGGCGACCCGGCCTGGCGAGGAGTTGCGGGATTTTGCTTTGGGTTTCGCCGGCGCGGTGACCAAAGACCGGCTAAAGGGGCTGCATGAAATTGTGGGTGGGTTACGGGAACGGGTCGCATACCAGGCCGGGGCGACCCATGTCGCGACCACGGCGAACGAGGCATTCGAGCTTGGCGCGGGGGTCTGCCAGGACCACACCCACCTTTTCCTGTCGGTTTGCCGCCATCTGGGCATTCCGGCGCGTTATGTCAGCGGTTATCTCTGTGATGACGCGACGCTCTCGGCGGGCGGTCCGGCGAGCCATGCCTGGGCGGCAGCCTGGGTGGACGATCTCGGCTGGGTCAGTTTCGATGTCTCGAACGAATGTTGTGGTACCGAACGGCATGTCGGGCTCGCCATCGGGCTGGATTACGCCGATACAGCGCCTATGCGGGGAATAAGGACCGGCGGGACCGGACCGGAATCGATGACGGTGTCGTTGCGGGTCGTTGATTCCCAATAGGCTGAGAGAGACCAACACATGACCTATTGCGTCGGGATTTTGTGCGATGACGGATTCGTCTGCGCCGCTGATTCACGTACAAATGCCGGGGTCGATCATATTTCGACCTATCGCAAGCTGTTTGTGTTCAGCAATCCCGGCGAACGCGTCATGGTGCTGATGACGGCGGGTAATCTGGCGACCTCGCAATCGGTGATTTCGATGGTCAGCGAAAGGCTGGAGGAAGGAACCGAGGAGACGAGCCTTCTGAAGGCATCCTCCATGTTCGGGGCCGCCCGAATTGTCGGCGAGGCCCTGCGCGAAACGCTGGAGCATGACGGCGACCATGTAAGGGCGGAAAAGGCGGACCCCACGGCGAGTTTCATTCTTTGCGGTCAGATCAAGGATCGTCCGGTGCGGATGTTCCAGATCTATTCGGCGGGGAATTTTGTGGAGGCATCGTCGGATTCGCCTTTTTTCCAGATCGGAGAAACGAAATACGGCAAACCTATCCTCGATCGTATCGTCGATCACAGAATGCCGTTGGACCGGGCGGCGAAGGCGGCGTTGGTCAGCTTCGATTCGACCATGCGCAGTAATGTCTCCGTCGGACCGCCGATAGACGTTATCGCTTATCACCGGGACCGGTTGACGATATCCGACAAGACATCGCTGGATGAATCGAACGCCTATTTCAGCTATATCCGCAAACAATATGGTGAAGGATTATTGGCTGTTTTCGATGGGCTGCCCGAGCCCGATTTCGACGGGCTCGTCTGAGACAAAGCACCGGGTTGCAAGCCTCTTTTGAGTGTGTTAGCAAACGGCACCCTTGCGGGACGGAGTGCCGTCCAAGGCACCGGACCGGTGCTCTTATCCCGCGAAATAGCTGAATTATTCCAGTGGGTTAGAGTGTTTATCCGCTGGGCAATCGAAGGCGAAACGCGTGTCGTCAGACCTCTCAGGGACCTCCGGCGTTGCAGAACGTTATGCGGCGGCTCTTTTTGAACTTTCCGTCGATAACGGCGAACTGGATCAGGTAGCCGCCGAACTCGGCCAGATTCAGTCCATGATCGACGAATCCGACGATCTCAGGCGGCTGATCCGCAGCCCGGTATTTTCGCGCGAGGATCAGTCCAGGGCCATCGGCGCGATCGCGGAAAAATCCGGACTTTCCAAAACGGTTTCCAATTTCCTCTGCGTGGTGACGGCCAATAACCGGCTGTTCGCGCTGGAAGGCATGATCAAGGCCTGGCGTGCCATGCTGTCGGCGCACCGGGGTGAGGTGACGGCCGAGGTGGCGTCGGCGACGGCGCTGAGCGACAGCCAGCGCAGCGCGCTCGAGGCGGCGCTGAGAGAGGCTGTCGGTTCCAAAGTGACAATCGAGGAAACGGTCGATCCGAACCTCATCGGCGGGCTGGTCGTGCGGGTCGGTTCGCGCATGGTCGATTCCTCGCTGCGTACAAAACTTCAAAGACTGCAACTCGTGATGAAAGGGGCTGCGTGATGGATATCCACGCCGCGGAAATTTCCTCCATTCTTAAGGAACAGATCGCCAATTTCGGCAGCGAAGCCGAAGTGGCCGAGGTCGGCAGGGTTCTGTCGGTCGGTGACGGTATCGCCCGCGTATACGGGCTGGATAACGTGCAGGCCGGCGAAATGGTCGAATTCCCGGGCGGCATCGTCGGGATGGCGCTCAACCTCGAAGTCGACAATGTCGGTATCGTTATTTTCGGCGATGACCGAACCATTAAGGAAGGCGACACGGTCAAGCGGACCGGTAACATCGTCGACGTGCCGGTGGGCGAGCAACTGCTCGGCCGCGTGGTCGACGGTCTCGGTAATCCGATCGACGGCAAGGGACCGGTCGAAGGTTCGGAACGCCGCCGCGTGGACGTCAAGGCGCCGGGCATTATCCCGCGTCAGTCGGTGAATGAGCCGGTGCAGACCGGCCTCAAGGCCATCGACAGCCTTATTCCTGTCGGCCGCGGTCAGCGCGAGCTGATCATCGGCGACCGCCAGACCGGTAAAACCGCCGTGGCGATCGACACCATGATCAATCAGCGTGAGGTCAATGCCGGCGACGATGAAAGCAAGAAGCTTTACTGCATCTATGTCGCGGTCGGGCAGAAACGCTCCACCGTCGCGCAGATCGTCAAGGCGCTCGAGGATAACGGCGCGATGGAATATTCCATTGTCGTCGCCGCGACCGCGTCCGATCCGGCGCCGTTGCAATATCTGGCGCCCTATGTCGGCTGCACCATGGGCGAATGGTTCCGTGACAACGGCAAGCATGCGCTGATCACCTATGATGATCTGTCGAAACAGGCTGTCGCCTACCGGCAGATGTCCCTGCTGCTTCGCCGTCCGCCGGGGCGCGAGGCCTTCCCGGGCGACGTCTTCTATCTCCATTCGCGTCTGCTGGAACGTGCCGCGAAACTGAACTCTGATAACGGCGGCGGATCGCTGACGGCGCTGCCGATCATCGAAACCCAGGCCGGCGACGTTTCGGCCTACATTCCGACCAACGTGATTTCGATCACCGACGGTCAGATCTTCCTTGAAACCGATCTGTTCTACGCCGGCATCCGTCCGGCGGTGAATGTCGGGATCTCGGTGAGCCGCGTTGGTTCGGCCGCCCAGACAAAGGCGATGAAATCGGTTGCCGGCTCGATCAAGCTGGAGCTTGCGCAGTACCGCGAAATGGCGGCATTCGCGCAGTTTGCCTCGGATCTCGATGCCTCGACGCAGCGTCTTCTCAATCGCGGTGCGCGGCTGACGGAGCTCCTGAAACAGGCGCAATATTCGCCGATGCCGGTGGAGGAACAGGTTGTTTCGATCTATGCCGGTGTGAACGGCTATCTCGACGCTATCCCGGTGACCGCGGTCACGCGCTTCGAACAGGGGCTGCTGTCCGAAATCCGGGCCGATCACGGCGGAATTCTTGCCGATATCCGCGATAGCGGACAGTTGAACGATGAGACCGGCGCCAAGCTGAAAGACGTGGTCGACGCCTACGCCAAAACCTTCGTGGCCGAGTAAGCGGCTCGGACCTGACAGGAAGCGGACCAGGGAGCGTCAAGCGGAATGCCTAACCTCAAGGATCTGAGGATCAGGATCGACAGCGTCAAATCGACGCAAAAGATCACCTCGGCGATGAAGATGGTCGCCGCCGCCAAGCTGCGCCGCGCGCAGGAACAGGCGGAGGCCGCGCGGCCCTATTCAGAGCGGATGGACCGAATGATGGCGTCACTGGCTGCGGGCGTGGCCGAAGGCGCGGGCGGTCCCGCACTGCTTGCCGGCACCGGCAAGAGCGATACTCATCTGATCGTTGTGATCTCCTCCGACCGCGGGCTGTGCGGCGGTTTCAATACCAATATCGTGCGGGAAGTCCGCCGCCGGACCGATGCGCTTCTGGCCGAAGGCAAGGCGGTCAAGCTGCTTTGTGTCGGACGCAAGGCGCGCGACGTACTGCGCCGTATCTATGGCGAACTGATTATTGCCTCGTTCGAGGATGTCGGCCGCCGCCATCTTTCCTATGCGGAGGCTCTGGAAGTCGCAACCAAGGTGCTGGACCTGTTTGATGAGGGCGAATTCGACGTTTGCTCCGTCGTCTATAACCGGTTCCAGTCGGCGATCAGCCAGATCGTGACGGCGCAGCAGCTCATCCCCTTCGGTGCTGACGACAATGACGGCGCGGAAGCAGAAGAGGCTGCTGCCGGCGCGGCCGGCGACGCGGTTTATGAGTTCGAGCCGGATGAGGAGGAAATCCTCTCCGATCTGCTGCCGCGCAATATCGCCGTTCAGATTTTCCGCGCACTGCTGGAAAGCGCCGCGTCGGAACATGGCGCCCGCATGACTGCGATGGACAACGCGACGCGGAACGCGGGCGATATGATCGATGGCCTGACCCTGACTTATAACCGGACGCGTCAGGCGGTTATCACAAGCGAATTGATTGAAATCATTTCCGGCGCGGAAGCGCTCTAGGAAAGCGTAAAGCGAATACAGAGGAACTGTTATGGCTGATAGCACCAACAATATCGGAAAGATCAGGCAGGTCATGGGCGCGGTTGTCGACGTCCAGTTCGAGGAAGGCGCGCTGCCGGAGATCCTGAACGCCCTGCACTGCAAGCATGACGACGGCACGCTGGTGCTTGAGGTTGCGCAGCATCTTGGCGAGGCGACGGTGCGGACCATCGCGATGGACGCCACCGAAGGTCTGGTGCGCGGTCAGGAGGTCGTCGATACGGGCGGTCCGATTTCAGTGCCGGTCGGGCCTGAAACGCTGGGCCGTATCGTGAATGTGGTCGGCGATCCGGTGGATGAACGCGGTCCGATTGAGACCAAGGAACGTCTGCCGATCCATCGTCCGGCGCCCGAGTTCATCGAACAGTCGACGGAAACCGAAGTGCTGGTGACCGGCATCAAGGTCATTGATCTGTTGGCGCCGTATGCCCGCGGCGGCAAAGTCGGCCTGTTCGGCGGCGCCGGTGTCGGCAAGACCGTGCTGATCATGGAGCTGATCAACAATATCGCGAAGGCGCATGGCGGCTATTCGGTGTTCGCCGGCGTCGGGGAACGCACCCGCGAAGGCAATGACCTCTATCACGAAATGATTGAATCCGGGGTTATCAACCTCGACGGCGAATCCAAGGCGGCGCTGGTGTACGGCCAGATGAACGAACCGCCGGGCGCCCGCGCCCGCGTGGCCCTGACCGGTCTGACCCAGGCGGAATATTTCCGCGATGCGGAAGGCCAGGACGTGCTGCTGTTCGTGGACAACATCTTCCGCTTTACCCAGGCGGGCTCGGAAGTGTCGGCGCTTCTCGGCCGCATTCCGTCGGCGGTGGGGTATCAGCCGACGCTGGCCACTGATATGGGCGCGCTTCAGGAACGCATTACGACGACGACCAAGGGCTCGATTACCTCGGTTCAGGCGATCTACGTGCCGGCGGACGACCTTACCGACCCGGCGCCGGCGACGTCGTTCGCGCATTTGGACGCGACCACGGTGTTGTCGCGCCAGATCGCGGAGCTTGGCATTTACCCGGCGGTCGACCCTCTCGACTCCACCTCGCGTATTCTTGATCCCCGCACGCTGGGTGACGAACATTACGCCGTCGCCCGTCAGGTGCAGGAGGTCTTGCAGAAATATAAGAGCCTTCAGGACATTATCGCCATTCTCGGCATGGATGAGTTGTCGGAAGAGGACAAGCTGGTCGTTGCCCGCGCCCGGAAAATTCAGCGCTTCCTGTCGCAGCCTTTCCATGTGGCCGAGGTCTTTACCGGCTTCCCGGGCGTTCTGGTCAGCCTCGAAGACACCATTAAGGGCTTCAAGGGGCTGGTCGACGGCGAATATGACGATCTGCCGGAAGCGGCGTTCTATATGGTCGGCACGATCGAGGATGCGGTCGAAAAGGCCAAGAAGATGGCCGCCGAGGCCGCGTAACGTCTCTGACGGGATAAAACAGTATGGCTGATACGGTAGAATTCGAACTGGTCGCGCCCGAACGGCTGATGATGTCGGCTCCGGTGTCGATGATCGTTATTCCCGGCGCCGAGGGCGACTTCGGCGTTCTTCCCGGCCACACCCCGATGATTTCGACCATTCGCACTGGCGTGATCGACGTTTATGACGGCGATAACGTCGATAAGCGGGTATTTGTCTCTGGCGGGTTTGCAGAGGTGACCGACGAACGCTGCACCGTGCTGGCGGATGAGGCGGTATCGCTCGATGAAGCCGATCGCGAAACCGCTGATCAGCGTCTGGTTGCCGCCCGCGAAGCGCTGGAAGACGCCGAGGATGATGCGGCCCGCGCCCGCGCGGAGCGAGAAATCGAGGTTTCACAAGCACTTATCGAGGCGATCAACGGTTAGCCGCTGATTCCGGTACGACTTCGTGACGGGTTTTCAGCCGGTCAGGAATCCTTCAATATTCACAAATTGGGCTGGATGCGGCACTCTGACTGCAATGCGGTTATTGCGGGGAAAGCCATGTGTTTTTCGGGAATGATCGGGGCGGTGCCCCCGCCATGTATGAATGAAGATGATGAGACTTTTGGGCTGGGCATCACTGGCGGTGATGGTCGGGGTTCCAACTTGTAGCGTTTGGAATGAGTGAGGTCGAAACATGAAAATGATCATGGCTGTGATTAAGCCTGCCAAACTGGAAGTGGTCAGAACCGCCCTGTCGCCGTTGGGCATAACCGGGATGACCGTCAGCGAGGTAAAGGGGTTCGGACGCCAGGGCGGCCATACGGAGATTTATCGGGGTGCCGAATATGAGATCAATTTCGTCCCCAAGATAAAAATCGAGATCGCGGTGGACGACAATGCGGCCGACCGTGTCGTTGAGGCGATCCGCGATGCCGCCAATACCGACCGGATCGGGGACGGCAAGATTTTTGTTTTCGATCTCGCCCAGGTAATCCGGATCCGCACGGGCGAGGCTGATTCGGAGGCTCTCTAAGTCTTTGTCATATATTGACAAAGCCGGGCGGGATGCAAACATTAGGTCTGTTTCACAGAACGGGTACGCCAGAAATAGTTGCAGCACGAAATGTTAGGATGGCAGCTTGAAGATATTCCGTGGGAGCGGTTCGACCCGAAACGCGCATCACGCGCGCATTTGCCGTTGGTCAAGGCCGCCAGCCTGGTAGAGGCGAACGCCGCCGATTACCGTGATTACCTTTGCAATGTGTTTGCCGATGACACGCGTATGTGTCAGCAATTCGCCAATTGGGCCGTAGAGGAGCAAAAACATGGCGCCGCCCTGGCGCAATGGGCCTCGCGCATGGATCCCGATTTTGAATTCGACAAGGCATTTGAAGAATTTCGCGAAGGATTCCATATCGATATCGAAGCCGACAGCTCCGTTCGCGGATCGCAGACCGGCGAGATGCTGGCGCGTTGCATGGTCGAAACCGGTACCAATTCCTTCTATACGGCACTTTCCCGCAGCACGGATGAACCCGTTCTCCGGTATATCTGCGAAAAAATAGCCGAAGACGAAATGGCGCATTACTGGTTGTTCCATCGCCAAATGACCCGGTTCCTCGAAGCGGAGAACCTGACCTTTTTCGACCGCTTGAAAATCGCGTATAGCCGGATCGCGGAGACCGAGGACGATGAACTTGCCTATGCCTGGTATTCCGCCAACAAGGCCGATGAACCCTATAACCGGCGCTGGCATAGCAGGGCGTATCACAGTCAGGCGCTGGCTTATTACACACCCTCTGTCATTCGTGACTCTGTTCGGATGATCTGTGGTGCGCTGGGAATCGATCCGTCAAGCGCCGCCGGATATCTGGCCACCGGTGTGATATATCTGGCGCTGCGGTTCCACCGTCTGTCATCACTTTGCCAGGTGGCCTATTTCACCTGCGCGCGCAGCCTGTCGCGAATTTCCGAGAATTCGCGGACGGCATTTTCGTAAAGCGGCCGTTTGAACGGGACGATCAGGTCGGGAATTTCCTCTAATTCTGTCCAACGCCAGGCGCGAAATTCCGGTTCGTCAGTGTCGAGGTTGATGTCCGAATCCGTTCCCGTAAACCGGAATCCGACCACTCTAACCGATTGGCCCCGCCACTTTTTCTTCCATCGTCCGGTGAGTAATTCCGGCGGCAGATCATAACGAATGGGCCGAGCGGCTTCCTTGAGGAATTCGGCTTTCCCGGTGCCGATCTCTTCCTTCATTTCCCGGGCGGCCGCCACACGCGGCGTCTCGCCCTCATCAATCCCGCCCTGGGGCAATTGCCAGGCCGGTTCCTTCACGTCGTTTCGCTCCGCGATCAGCACCCGTCCCGTGACATCGAACAACAAAATGGCGACACAGGGACGATAGGCGCGACCGTTCACGGCGCTATTTTCCGCCGCGCTTCGCCAGCGCGGACACGGGGGCCAGCGCAAAACCGCGTTTTTCCATTGCACCGGCCCATGAGTTGATCCGCTCCAGAGTCACCGGGTAGGGAAACCCCATGACGACGATTTCGCCGCGCGCCTTTGCGATGCGTTCGGCCTCCTTTAACTGACCGTCGATTGCGGTGCGGGACGCCTGCCGGTCAATATAGAGCGTGTTGGCGGCGAAAGGCACATTCAGCCGTTTCGATATGGCGCTGGAAAGTTCCAGCGCCCCGGTGCGGCTTTCCAGAAACAACAGACCCCGGTTACTCAGGGCTTTCAGAAACATCCGCATATGGGGCGGCGAGGCGGTAAAGCGCGACCCCATGAAATCCATCACCCCTACATAGGAGGTGCCGCGTCCCAAAATCCAGTTCAACCGCGTGAGGTTTTCCTTGTCGCTGGAAGACGTAACGAGCGCTTGGGGCCCCGGATCGAAATCCGGATAGTTGATCGGTTCCATCGGCACCAGCATCAGGACCTCATGCCCGGCCGCGCGTGCCGCGGTTATCCAGTTGGGCAACTGCCGCGCATAGGGCGAAAAAGCGAGTGTCACCTCTCCCGGCAGCCCCTGAATCGCGGCCCGCGTCGCCGCCGCGCTGTTGCCCAGCCCATAGACGACGATGGCGATGCGCGGGCGCTTGTCCGACTTGTTGAAGGGTCTGGCATAGACGCGCCATGCCTCCCGCCCGTCATGGCCTACGACCGGCAGGGGGCCTTTGCGGGTGTTCGCGATGAGGCCCGGATCGGGCGACGTCCGCAATGGACGGGTGCGTTTTTGTTTCGGAAGGTTCGGCGCGCGCGAGGTCGCAGGCGGCGCGATGGCGCTTTCCTGTCTGGGAACAGCCGCGACCTTCGGTTCGGGGACGGGCTCGGCTTTCAACGGGGCCGGCTTTGGTTGCGTTACCGGAGGCGGTGAGACCGGTTCCGCCGGCATCGGTTCATCCGCCGGCTCCTTCTGGGCGGTTGCGGGCGATTGCCTGGGCGGCGCCGGCGGGGCGATTTTTGCCGGTTCATCTATGATTTCCGTCTTCTCGGCGGTCTGTACGCCATCGCCCGACGGTTCAGTGAGGATAAAGGCGATCACCCCCGCCGCGATAACGGCGAGCACCAGAAATAAAAGCGTTGCGGGCAGCAGAACCGGATTGCGTTCGCGCGGTTCGGAAAGCTCCTCCTCGAACTCCTCCGAATCGTCGCTTTCGTCATAATCCGGCTCTGTGTCGTCCTTATCGCTCACGACAGACGATGGAACTGGCGGCGCCTCAGTTGCTTACCTTGGTCTTGTAGAGGGCGATCCCCCTGATCAGATCAAGCGCGCGCGAAAGCTGATAATCGAGAGGTTTCTTGTCCTTCGCCGCCTTTTCGTCCTTTTTGTCTTCGGAATTCTCCGCGTCTGTATCCGGCTTTGCATTTTCGTTGGGGTTGTCCAGCGCGCCGCGCAGATCGGCTTCGCGGCGACCGCGCGAATTTTCGACATCGGAAAGCTTTGCCTGCGCAACCGCGATATCCGGTTCAATCCCCTTCGCCTGGATCGAGCGTCCGGACGGGGTGAAATATTGCGCGGTCGTCAGACGGATCGCACCATGGCCTGAGAGCGGCACAATGGTCTGCACCGACCCCTTGCCGAATGACTGGGTGCCGAGAATGAGGGCCCGGCGGTGATCCTGCAACGCACCGGCGACAATTTCCGATGCGGAGGCCGAGCCCCGGTTGACCAGAACCACGACGGGCTTGCCAGCGAGAAGGTCGCCCTTCTTGGCGTTAAAGCGTTGGGCATCCTGAACGCGCCGCGCACGGGTGGAGACGATCTCGCCGCGATCAAGGAAGGCGTCCGAGACCTTGATCGCCTGATCAAGCAAACCGCCCGGATTGTTCCGCAGATCAAGCACAAGGCCGAGCATCTCATCGCCCAGCTTTTCCTTGATGCGATCCACCGCGCGGATGAGCCCCGCTTCGGTCTGCTCGCTGAAGGAGGTAATCCGGACATAGCCGATATCTTCTTCCGTGCGCCAGCGTACCGACTGAATCTTGATCACGGCGCGGGTCAGCGTCACGTCGAATGGCTCCCGGCCCTCTCTGCGGATTGTCAGCTTGATATCGGTGTCGATTTTCCCCCGCATCCGCTCGACCGCTTCGGAAAGGGCCAGCCCCTGAACCGGCTTTTCGTCCAGGTGGGTAATGAAATCGCCTGCCTTGATCCCCGCTCGGAACGCCGGGGTGTCATCGATCGGGGAGACCACCTTGACGAAACCGCTTTCCATCGTGACCTCAATCCCGAGCCCGCCGAATTCGCCGCGGGTCTGCACCTGCATATCCTTGAAGCTCTTTGGGCTCAGATAGCTGGAGTGGGGATCCAGTGAAGAGAGCATGCCGTTGATGGCCGCTTCGATCAGTTCTTCGTCGCCGACTTCTTTCACGTAATCGGCCCGGACGCGTTCAAAAACGTCGCCGAACAGATCTAGCTGGCGATAAGTTTCCGATGTGTTGTTCTGCGCAAAGGCGCTGCTGAAACTGACGGTCAGCAAAACCGCCAGTGAGAGGCCAAGGGTCTTTTTGAGCATCGTATCTCTACCTATTTGCGCCGTGACGCGAGCCAGGGCATCGGGTTGACGGGTTTGCCGTTGCGGCGAAGTTCGACATAAAGAACGGGGTTGCTGTTCTCCGACGTGTTCATGATTCCGACCGGTTCGCCGGCCAGAACGTTGTTCCCGGTTCTGGCATCAATACGCGCCATCCCGGCCAATAACAGATGATATTCGTCACCATACTCGATTATCAAGAGTTGTCCGAGCCCGCGGAAGGGTCCGGAAAAAACAATTCTTCCTGAGCGCGGCGCGACCACGAAGGACCCCGACGCCGTTTTGAGCGATACGCCTTCTGCCGGCTGCCCGGGTCCGGCCGATCGGCCAAAAGGCGCGATAATCCTGCCCGCCACGGGCAGACCTGTCGCCGGCCGCCGGGCCGAGACAGAGGGCGTCGGCGGCGGTTTCGGGCGCTCACGCAGCACCGCCTGACGGCGCGTCTCCTCGGCCTTGCGGGCAATCCGTTCGCGCGACAAACGGTCGATCAGCGCGCGCAATGACCTGGCCTTTTGGGCGAGCTGCCTGGACCGCGCGGAGGTTGCCTTTTTTTCGGCCAAAGTCTTTTCCGCAAGCGCGGCCTTGCGGTCGAGAACCGCCATAAGCGATTTGCGTTCCGCGTCAAGCCGGGTCTTGCGCGACTCAATCTTTCGCCGGGCCGCCTTGAGGCCGACCGCGATCTCCGCCAGGGCCTCCAGATCATCGCGCAACAATCGCGCCCGGCCTTCAAGCGCTGGTACGGAATCCCTGAGGAGCAGGGCGCTTCTGACGCTGTCCAGCGGATCTTGCGGCAGGGCGATCAGGGCGACGGGTGGATTTGCCGCAATACGCTGGAGCGCGGTCAGGACCGCCGTCATCTGGCTGCGATGTTTTGACTGGCGTTGCTTTGCCGTCGCCATTTGCGTGTCGAGAATTTCGCGCTGCGTGTTCAGTTTCAGAAGCGTTTCTTGCTGGGATGCCGCGCGCGAGGCTATGGCAATAGATTGACGCCGCAACAACGCGATTTCCGCTGCTGTTTCGCGCGCCGTCTTCTCAAGCGATTTTTCTTTGGCCTTGGTCCGGGAAAGCGAATCCTCAATTTTCTGGAGCGTTTCGGGCGATTGCGCGATCGCCGGCGATCCCGCCATGACGCCGCCGGCAAGTACGACCGCGGCACCATATTTGAAAAGGCGCATCTTATTGCGCAGCCGAAAGAGCCTGTCCGGAATCTTTTGCGCCCGTTTCTGAAGCCGTTATCAGTAGAGAACTCCCCGTCATCGCCGCCGGTTTTTCCATGCCCAGCAGTTCGAGCAAAGTGGGCGCGACATCGGCGAGCCTGCCGTCAGCAAGCCCGGTTACGGCGGCCGGTGCGTTTGCCAAAATTGCCGGGACGACGTTCAGCGTATGCGAGGTAAAGGGCGCGCCGGTTTCCGGATCGACCATGGTTTCGGCGTTGCCGTGATCGGCTGTGACAAGCATGACGCCGCCTGCCGCCTCAATCGCAGTCCGCAACCGCGCGAGACAGGTGTCCACAGTCTCGATTGCCGTAATCGCGGCGTCCAGAATTCCCGTATGGCCGACCATGTCGGGATTGGCGAAATTAACGAATATAAAATCGTATGTGCCGGCCGCGATCGCCGCGGTCAGCTTGTCCGTTACTTCCGCCGCCGACATTTCCGGCTGTTCGTCATAGGTCGTGACCTTGGGGGAGGGGACCAGAATACGGTCTTCCCCGTCGAACGGTTCCTCGACGCCGCCATTGAAGAAAAACGTCACATGGGCGTATTTCTCCGTCTCGGCGATGCGGAGCTGGCGCCGCCCGCTCCGGGCGAGCAATTCTCCCATGATGTCGTGAAGCGCCTCCGGCGGAAAAAGCGTCGTCATGAAATCGTTGAGATCGGTTGAATATTCGACCATCCCGGCGGCGCAGCAAAAATTTACCACGCGGTTCCGCTCAAACCCGTCAAAGGCCGGGTCCAGCAAGGCGGTCAGTATTTCGCGTGCGCGGTCGGCCCGGAAATTCGCCATCAGCAATCCGTCGCCGTCCTTCATGCCTTCGTATTCCGCGATCACGGTCGGTAAAACGAATTCGTCGCCTGTGTCTGCCGCATAGGATTTCTCAATGGCCGCCATCGGCGCGGGTGCGGCTTCTCCGGTTGCATCCGTCAGGCATTTATAGGCGGTCTCTATCCGGTCCCAGCGCTTGTCGCGATCCATCGCGTGAAAGCGGCCCGAGACGGTGACGATCCGGATATTGTCCTTGCCTGCAAGCGCTGTTTCGAAATCTCTCATAAAACCGTCGGCGCTGCGCGGCGGGGTGTCGCGCCCGTCCAGAAAGGCGTGGATTGCAACCGGCACGCCCGCATCGGCGATGATATGGGCGAGCGCCGCGATCTGGTCCTGATGCGAATGGACACCGCCCGGAGATACCAGCCCCATCAGGTGACAGGTGCCGCTGCTTTCCTTGAGTCGCGTGATCAGATCTATGAGCGCCGGAATACTGGCCAGCGTGCCATCTTCGATCGCGGCGTCGATCCGCCGTGTGTCCTGATTGACCACGCGCCCGGCGCCCAGATTAAGATGACCGACTTCAGAATTACCCATCTGCGGGCCGGGCAGGCCGACATCCAGACCCGATGTCTTGAGCAGGCTGTGCGGGCAGTCGCGCAACAGGGCATCGAAGGCCGGCGTATTCGCCAGGGCGATGGCGTTGGCTTCTTCCTCGGGACGCCAGCCCCAGCCGTCAAGTACGCATAAGAGAACGGGGCGGCGGGCTTCTTTATTCATGCTGGTAATTCCTGTTCATCATCCGCAAATGATCGACCGCCTTTATATAGGACAAAACTGTCGCCGGGTGTAGGGATACCGTGCGGCAAACCGGGCTAATCTCGATGATATGGGTGCCCCGCCAGGATCTGTTGCGCGCGGTAAAGCTGTTCCAGGAGCATGGCGCGTACCATCATATGCGGCCAGGTCATCCGGCCGAAGGAAAGACGCAACGCCGCGCGGTCCAGAACCTCCTTTGACAGCCCGTCCGCCCCGCCAATCGCAAATGCCAGGTCGGTTCCATCCTGTTGCGCCATGGAAATCCGGTCGGCCAGATCGCGACTGGTTGCCTCCCGCCCGCCTTCGTCCAACGCGATGATCCGCGCACCAGGCGGACAGGCGTCGAGAATCAGCGCCGCTTCGCGCTGTTTCAGCGCGTCGCCGGAGAGTTTTCGCCGTTCCTCGACCTCCCTTATTGTCACGGCCGAGCGGATGCGTCCCAGATAGCGGTCGCAGAGCGCCTTTTCCGGGCTGTCCTTTAACCGGCCGACGGCGATAATGCTTATCTGCAAGCGTCTTTCCGGGGTCAGTTAGCCGAAGAGCCCGCGTCGGCGGGTTCGGCCAACGCCGCTTCCCACATCTTTTCCAGATTATAGAAAGCGCGGACCTCCGGGCGGAACAGGTGGACGATAACGTCGCCGGCATCGATCAAAACCCAGTCGCCCTGCGCGGCGCCCTCGGGTTTGATGCCGGAGAATCCCGCGTCTTTGAGCGCCCGGGTCAGGTGGTCCGACAGGCTGGTGACCTGTCGGCCGGACTGGCCGGTGGCGATAACCATGTAATCGCCGATTGTCGATTTTCCTTTCAAATCGATGATGGCGATGTCTTCCGCCTTTCTTTCTTCCAGAATTTCCAGAAGAATCGACAAGAGCCGCTCCGATTCCGGCGGCGGCCCCTTTTTCTCAGTGCTTGCTGTGTGTTCTTGCAGGTCGGTCAATGGAATTTCCCATTTAGAATCTTTGGCTAAGCATCACCCCTCTCGGGACCGGATATCGGTCGCGGATGCGGGATGTCTGGGCGTGTTGAAGTAAATCCAGGCGGGAGCGTCGTATTCAACGAGGTGTCGCGCATTCGCTCTCTTCAGCCGCTTCGTGGCATAGGCGCGGGCCGCTTTTGCCGCCAGCGCCTCACTAGAATAAGGGGCCCGGTCGAACACCGCAACGGGGACGGACTCCATCAGGTCACGCCAGCCCTGCCATTCGGCGAATTGCTTTAGATTGTCCGCGCCCATCAGCCAGACAAACCGGTTTTCCGGGAATATCCGGTGTAGCGCGGCGATCGTGTCGACAGTATAGCGGGTGCCCAGATGGGTCTCGATATCGGTTACCTTTATGCGGCGATCCGCCGAGGCGATTCGCGCCGCCCCCGCCATGCGCGCCGCGAGGGGTGCCATGCCGGCTTCGCTTTTCAACGGATTCTGCGGCGACACCATCCACCAGACAGCGTCCAGCCCAAGCCCAATGATGGCATGGCGGCTGATATGCAGATGACCGTCATGGGCCGGGTTGAACGACCCGCCCAGCACCCCGATACGTTTGCCGCTCCGTGCCAGATTCTGATACAGCCGCGCGCGCTCTATGCCGACGGGGATGGTCAGGGCCGTACCTGTCCGTTGCCGCGCACGACATATTTGAAGGTGGTGAGCTGTTCCAGCCCGACCGGGCCACGCGCGTGTAGCCGACCGGTGGAGATGCCGATTTCGGCGCCCATCCCGAACTCGCCGCCATCGGCGAACTGGGTTGAGGCGTTACGCAGCACGATCGCGGAATCGACCTGGCGCAGAAACGTTTCCGCCGCCTTGTCATCCGCGGTCACGATGGAGTCGGTGTGGTGCGATCCGAACTTATTGACGTGATCAATCGCGTCTTGCAGCCCATCCACCTGTTTGACCGAAATCACCGCTTCCAGATATTCCGTGCCCCAGTCTTCGTCGGACGCGGCGAGGACCCGGGAATCCAGCCCACGGGTTTCCGAATCGCCCCTGATTTCGCATCCGGCCTCAGCCAGTGCATCGATGACAGGCGGCAGCAGAGCCGCCGCCGCTTCACGGTCGACCAACAGACTTTCCGCGGCGCCGCAGATGCCGACCCGCCGCATCTTGGCGTTCAATGCGACTGATCTCGCCATTTCGGGGTCGGCCTCGCGGTGCAGATAGACATGGCAGTTGCCGTCCAGATGCGCGATTACCGGCACGCGGCTTTCGTTTTGCACCCGTTCGATCAGTGACTTGCCGCCGCGCGGCACAATGATGTCGATCTGATCCGGCATGGTCAGCATGGCGCCGACGGCGGCGCGGTCCGTTGTGGGGACACCCTGGATTGCGGCTTCCGGCAGGCCCGCCTCGCGCAACCCCTGATGCAGACAATTCAGTATCGCGGCGGAAGAATGAAAGCTTTCCGAGCCGCCGCGCAAAATCGCCGCATTGCCCGATTTGAGGCACAGCGCGCCCGCATCCGCCGTTACGTTGGGTCGCGATTCATAAATGATGCCGATAACGCCAAGCGGCACGCGCACTCGCTGGATGGAAAGCCCGTTGGGCCTGTCCCATTCCGCCATCACATCGCCGATCGGATCGGGCAATTCGGCGATGGCTTCCAGCCCCGCCGCCATGGCCTCGATCCGGTCCGGCGTCAGAAGCAGCCGGTCCAGCATTGCACCCGTGATGCCTTTTTCTTCCGCCGCCGCCATGTCTCTTGCATTGGCGTCAGCGATTTCGGCCTCGCGCGACCTGATCGCGGCGGCGGCCTGTTTGAGCGCGGCATCGCGCGTCGCCCGATCCGATGTTCCGATCGCCTGCAGGGACGCCCGGGCCGCCTCGCCCAGCACGCGCATAATCTCTGCCGGGGTTCGGCTGTCTGCGCTGTCGGCACTTATCACGTCATCCATCCGATTATTCGCTTTGATTATCAGTCATCCAGGACCAGATCGTCGCGATGAATTATTTCATCGCGGCCACGGTATCCCAACAACCCCTCTATTTCACGGGATTTGCGGCCCGCGATCAAACGTGCGTCTTCGGCCGAATAGGCCGAGATCCCGCAACCCAGCCGCCGGCCCGACGGATCGTGAATGATAACGGTGTCGCCCCGGTCGAAATCGCCCTCAACCGCGGCAATCCCGGCGGGCAGCAGGGAGCCGCCTGATTTCAGCGCGCGCACAGCGCCCTCATCGACGGCAATGGCGCCCGCATGGGATACCGCCGCCGCGATCCAGCGTTTGCGCGCCCTTGTGGAGGATTCGACCGGCAGGAAGCGGGTAAAACGGCCTTCCTTACCGAGATTGCCGAGACTATGGTCCGCGCGGCCGTCGGCGATGATGACCTGACAGCCCGCGCGCATGGCGATATCGGCGGCGGCCAGCTTGGTCACCATCCCACCCGATGAATTGCCGGGTGCGGCCTCTCCCGCCATGGAAAGTATCTCAGGCGTCAATTCGGCAACTTCCGGTATGAATTCCGCATCAGGCTGTTTTCTGGGATCGGCGGCGTATAGCCCGTCGATATCGGACAGCAGCACCAGCGTATCTGCGCCAATCATTTGCGCCACCCGCGCGGCCAGACGATCATTATCGCCAAACCGGATCTCCTCGGTCGCCACCGTGTCGTTTTCATTGATCAGGGGCAACGCGTCGAGAACGAGCAGCGATTCAACCGTATTGCGGGCGTTGAGGTGGCGGCGCCGTTCTTCCGTATCGCCCGGCGTCAGCAATATCTGCGCGACCGCGAGATCATGTGCCGCCAGCGCTTCCTGCCAGGCATGGGCGAGACGGATTTGACCTGCCGCGGCGGCGGCCTGTTTTTCCTCAAGCTTCAAAGCGCGCGTCCCCAGCCCGAGGACGGTGCGGCCGACCCCGATCGCGCCCGAGGAAACGATGACCACGTCAGTGCCGCTTGCTTTCATGTTCGCGATATCGGCGCACAGGGCCCGCATCCAACCGTCCCGGATGGCGCCGTTTTCCTCTTTGATCAAAAGCGCGGAGCCGACCTTGACGATGACGCGCCGCGCGCCGGTGAGGGTCATGGCTGGTACTCCCGCGCCTTGCCGGTATCGTTTCGTTCCGCCCGGTCGCGTTCGATCTCCCGCCAAAGTGTCGCCAGTATTTGGGTCACGCCCGATTGCGATACGCCGGAAATCGTGTGAACCGGCCCGCCGGAAACCTGTTCCAGCGTGCGTTTCTTCATCTCGATTTCCGCTTCGCCCAGCGCGTCGATCTTGTTAAGGGCGAGAATTTCCGGTTTTTCGCCGAGACCGTGCCCATAGGCTTCCAGCTCGGCACGGATCGTGCGCCAGTGTCCGGCGATATCTTCCGCCGTGCCGTCGATCAGATGCAGCAGAACCGCGCAGCGTTCGACATGGCCGAGGAAACGGTCGCCCAGCCCGGCCCCTTCATGCGCGCCCTCGATCAGTCCGGGAATATCGGCCAGAACGAATTCGATGTCATCGACACGCACCACGCCAAGGCCCGGCGTCAAGGTGGTAAAGGGATAATCGGCGATTTTCGGCTTGGCGCGGGTGACGGCGGACAGAAATGTCGATTTTCCCGCATTGGGCAGCCCGACCAGTCCGGCGTCGGCGATCAGCTTCAGCCGCAGCCAGACCCAGAGCTCTTCGCCTTCATCTCCCGGGTCGGCGCGGCGCGGCGCCCGGTTGGTGGAGGATTTGAACTGCGTGTTTCCGCGCCCGCCTCCGCCCCCGACACAGAGCAACGCGCGGGGATTGTCGCGAGTGATATCCGCGATCAGCGTTTCCTGGTCTTCTTCGAAGATCTGCGTGCCTTCGGGCACTTTCACGATCAGGGGCGCGCCAGAGGCGCCGGTCCGGTTGCGGCCCATGCCGTTTTCGCCGCGTGGCGCCTTGAAATGCTGCTTGTAGCGGAAATCGATCAGTGTATTCAGCCCGTCGGCCAGCTCGGCGATGACATCGCCACCCCGCCCGCCATCGCCGCCGTCGGGACCGCCGAACTCGACATATTTCTCACGCCGGAAGCTGACGCAGCCGTCACCGCCGTCGCCGGAGCGGAGATAGATTTTTGCCTGATCGAGGAACTTCATCTGCCGAATTCCGTGGCGTTTACCGGCGATGCCTTATGCGGCGGGGGCCGCAAACGAAAACGGGGGAATGTCGCCATTCCCCCGCGCGTCGCTGTATTTCCAGCAAAGCCGCCGGGATATTAGCTCGCCGGCTCTACCGATACGAAAACCCGTCCGCCGGCGCCGCGCGCGAAGGCGACCTTGCCGGGCTCCGTGGCGAAGATGGTGTGATCCTTGCCGATCCCGACATTTTCACCCGGGTGATACTTAGTGCCGCGCTGGCGAATGATTATATTGCCCGGGATGACCGCCTGGCCGCCGGACTTCTTGACGCCGAGACGCCGGCCTTCCGAGTCGCGCCCGTTGCGAGAGCTGCCGCCTGCTTTTTTATGTGCCATGGTCTATCCTCCTACTTCGGCGGGGCCTTTTTGGCCGCCGCTTTCTTAGCAGATTTCTTTGCTGTCTTCTTGGCCGCTTTCTTTGCTGTCTTCTTGGCCGCTTTCTTTGCGGCCTTCTTCGCCGTCTTCTTCGCGGGTGCGGCTTCCGCCGCGGTTTCTTCAGCCGCCGCCGGCGCTTCCGCCGGGGTTTCTGCCGGTTCAGCTGCCTTGGCCGGCGCCGACGCTTTCGCGCCCTTCGGCAGGATGTCGGTGATCTTCAGCACGGTAAGCTGCTGGCGATGGCCTTTCAGCCGGTGAAAATCCTTGCGCCGCAGCTTGCGGTAGACCAGCACCTTGTCGCCGCGGGTCTGGTCCATCACCGTCGCCGCAACGCGGGCGCCATCGACCAAAGGCGTGCCGATTTCGGTGTCCTTGTCGTCGCCAAGCGCCAGCACCTGGTCGAGCTCGACCGATGCGCCGGGTTCGGCGGCCAGTTTTTCGACGATGATCACGTCATCTTTTGCAACGCGGTATTGTTTACCGCCGGTCTTGACGACTGCGTACATGGTTCCCCAACACGAAAATAAACGGCCATCACGCCGTCCCTGTATGAGAAACGGCGGCGTCCTTTTCAAAGTTGGCGCAATATAGACGGGGAATGACGCCTGTCAAGAGATTCAGACGGGTAAATGACAGTAAAATTACGCGCCTCAGGCGGCCAGATGGAGCGTCCGTGTGGCCGGGCCGTCGCCTTCGAAACCCTTTACCAGCAACGCGCCGTCCGCCGGATCCATAATGGCGGCCAGGCGGGTGGTCCTGTTCAACACCGGTTCGTCAAGCCAGTCGAGCGCGTCCGGCGCGCCATTTTCGATCAAATTCGCCATTTGATCGCGTCTTTCATGGCTTCTCACGCCGCGCGAACGGCCTTTGGTTTCCGGATCGATCCAGTGATTGGCGACCGAAACGGGTGCCTCGAACACCCGGGCGGTCGTTGGTGTGCGCTCGATCACGCAACCTTCGCCTTCTTTTGCACCGGCGAGCGAGAAGATCGCTGAAACCGCCAAAGGGGAATGGGTAATCGCGTGTTTGGCGTCCCGGTAAGACCCGCATTGTTCGAATATCTGGCGCAGCAGATGCATCGGCGGCAATTCGCGCGACCGCCAGATGGCGGGACGGGTCACCGCCCAGTCGCCCCAGTATCCCAGCCCCGCTCGCTTTAGCGGCGCCTGGTTGATCGCGGCGGCGAACCGGCCCGGCGCGCAGCCCGTGACCACGCCGGCAAAGCCTGGCCAGGTGATATTGAAGAAATTTCCGGCGCGTCCCGATTGGCGGGTGACCACCAGCCCCTTGCCCAACCCGTCGAGCGGCCAGTCCAGCACCCGCACCAGCCGCATGTTGCGCCCGTTTGCCGCCGGGGCGACGCCACAGGTACAGCTCCACTCGAAACTGGCATTCAGGAACCATCCGCCGGAGGCCGGCAGGCGATGCGCGATAGAGGCGACATCGCGCAGATACGGCGTCATGTTGCGTTTCAGCCAGTTGCGGGACAGCCGGTCCGCCACCCCGATAAAGGGTTTGCCGTAATGAGAATGCGCGGCGGCGATCAGCATCTCGATGCGTTCTTTTTCCGCCATCAGAACGGGGATGTGCGGCCGCTCGCCATGGGCGTCTATTTCCGGAATTTCCGGCAGCGTTCCGGCGTCCCGCGGCGATGAAATTTGCGATGCGGCGCTTGTGTTCAAAATTGTTTGACCCGTGCCTTTCCGCAACGAATATGTGGCGCGCACCGTGCCGGAGCAAGCGATTTTGCGCATTCACCCACGGCAATACGCAAGCCGTTTATTGACCGTTAACCACAGTATCGCTAAAACCGCCGACGGAGAGTTGCCGGAGTGGTCGAACGGGGCGGTCTCGAAAACCGTTGTGCGCTTACGCGTACCGAGGGTTCGAATCCCTCACTCTCCGCCA
>CAZBKQ010000015.1:0-53257 GCA_964492555.1 uncultured Rhodospirillaceae bacterium
AGCGGGCCAGACGAAACGCCATGACGGCAGCGGCCGCGAGAAGACCATAGCCCGTTATCGCCCGGTCCGGCGCGGCAACCCAGATCGCCAGCGCCAGAAGGGTAATCAGCAATGCCACACGATCCACCCAACCGAACGGCGCCGGAAACACGGTTTCACCGCGCTTTGCCAGCCAGTTGCGGGTAAAGCTCGGCACGATGCGGCCGCCGGCCAATGATATCAGCATAACAATCACGGCGATGGAAAGCCGGAGCCCGACGTCGCCAGCCGGCGCTGTTCCGGCGGCATCCAGATGGATCAGCGCATTGCCCAGTATCAGAAACCCGAGCGCAACGGTCATCGGCAGGTTTCGCCAGTTCCGTCCGGCGACGATTTCACGCAGGATCAGAAACAGCAGATTTACAAAAAACAACAAATCTATGGCGGCGGCGGCCCAAATGCCGATCACATCAGAAAATCCGATTGCGGCGCGCCCCGCCAGCCAGAGACCGAACAGCCAGGCCAGCCCGGCGCCATGAAGCGGCATCCTGCCGGTCCAGTTCGGCACCGCCGTCAGCAGGAATCCCGCGAGAACGGCGCCCACAAAACCGAATATCATTTCATGGGCATGCCACAGCACGGGGTCGAACGCGGTGGAGAGGATAATCCCGCCGTTAAAAACCGGCAGCCAGAACGCAACGGCGCAGAGCGACCACAGCCCCGCCCCGAAGAAAAATGGCCGAAACCCCTGGCTGAACAGGGTAAGCGTGTCCGGATCGCGATATCGGCGGGCGACGGCCAATCTGAAGCCTTCTACCCCGGCACCGGCACGCGGTGCAGCTTCATCGCCATGGCGACGGCGGAGTAATAGCCGAGCAGCGCCAGAACCTCCGCCAGACCGTCGCGGCCGAGCAGTTCCACCGCCCGGTCATAGACTTCGTCCGACCCGCCGCCCGGCGCCATGGAGATCCGGCAGAGATCATAGACCGCCTTCTCCCGCGCATCCGGCAGATCAGGCGTCTCGCCCGCCTTGATCGCATCGATCACGGTTTGCGGATAGCCGAGCTCCAGACAGCGTTTTACATGCGCCGCCTGCACGTAATCGCCTTGCCAATGGGTGGCGATGACGACGATGGTCAGTTCCACCTCGCGCTCGGTCAGCGCGCCCTTCTTGTTGAGGAATGTGCCGATGGTTTCCATCGCCGCGGCGAGCTTTGGCGAGTGAATCCAGATTTTATACGGGGTGAGCAACCGGCCGCGCCCGGCGACCAGATCGTCAAAGACCTGTTTCTGATCGGCGGTCAGGTCAGTTTCGGGGATTTCGAGAATGCGAACGGGTCCATCGGCCATTATTAACTTCCTGCGTTACCGGCGCACGACGTTAGGCGGAAGTCCATCAATCGTCTATCCCGAAAATTGTGCCGTGCGGGGCGCTGGCGCGCCGCAACAAAATTATCGATTCTCTGTCGGACGAAAGCCCCCGATATATCCCTGTTACAAACGCCGCCAACAAGCCGGGGATTGGTGGCATAGAGGCAGGAGCCTCCAAGGAATAGATTTTCAGGAGCGGCAAGGCATCCGGTTTGCCATTCAAACTTGCAAATCACATTTCGATGTTTACCCTGCCGCAGCATTGAAAGCGCTTATCGGACATTTCCGCAGACTTGGTCTCCGGATACCGCACGAAAGGCTGGAAAATGGCGACGCGGCATGAACGGGCAAAGCACCTTCGAAAAAGTACCAACGTCCGGACGCGATATCTGGGCGGCGGTTTGCTCTTGCCGATAATTGCCCTGGCGCTCTTTCTGGGGATAACAAAGTCTGCAAACGCCGTATCAACCCTTCAAGTCTGCAACAAAGGCAGCGCGAACGGGCGTCGGATCTCGCCGAACTGCTCACCGATCCGGCAACCCATATCTATATTTGCGGCCACAAGCGGATGGAAGCTGGCGTGATGGATGCGCTGACGGATATCTGCGAAACTAACGATCTCTTCTGGCCTTCCCTGATGGAGGACATGCGCCAGGAAGGGCGCTTCCACGTCGAGACCTATTTCTAGGGCCCTCGCATTCCCCGGATAAAAGAAGCCCCTCTCCCGCTTCCGGGAGAGGGGCAAGTCACCTCGGGGGGAAGTATTCCGAGAAAACTCTAATGCGACATCAGCACCGGAAGGGTCGTTTCATGCAGCAGGGTGTCCGTCACGCCGCCCAGAACCCATTCACGCGTGCGGCTATGTCCGTAGCCGCCAGTGACGATCAGATCCGCGCCGAGCTCTCCCGCCTTTGACAGGATGATCTGCCCGACATCGCCGCCGGAAGAGCTGGTTGCGGTTTCCACGGTAACCCCGTGCCGGGCCAGAGCGTGCGCGATATCGGCACCGGCAATTTCACCGTGATCGCCGCTCGCCCAGGATTCCGGATTGACCACCAGAACGGTTACCTTGTCTGCCGCCTTCAGGATCGGCATGGAATCCGTCACCGCGCGGATCGATTCCCGGCTGGTGTTCCAGCAGACGACGATATGGCTGAACGCAGCGCTGCCGGATGCTTCTTCGGGAAGGACGAGCACAGGCCGTCCGGAATCCATGATCACATCAGCGGCGATAATCGCGTCAAGCGCACCGGTGGGATCCGACCGGTCGCCGCGATCAACGATGACGAGATCCGAATAGCGCGCATGGCGAACAATGGTGCCTGAGAGAGGCCCCTGTTCCTGCCGCCATTCATTCGCCACACCGGATTTGGCGGTCGCGGTCTCAAACATCTGTTTGCCGGCCGCGCATTGCGCGTTGCTTTCCTTGTCCTGATTTTCCCAGAAATCGTCGGGCAGAAAGGTGCCTTCCGCCAGAATCGGGACATAGGGTTCGGGTATAACAAACAAGCCGGTGACATGGGCTTCGAAACGCTCCGCCAGATTGCAGGCGACCGAAACGCGCTTGCCCGCCCCCGCGTTCGCATTGACATGAACCAGAATATCCTTGATCGCCATTCTTCGTCTCCTTGTCCAGGTTTCCGCCGGGTACGCCGTTTCAGACGCCGGGCGGGTTAGCGACAATTACCATCCGGTAGACATGCTCCACGCCGGATGTGTCGGTCACCGACAGATATTCGTCCGGCACGATGCGGTGCCGGTCGAATGAAAATAGTTTCTCGTCATCCGCGTCGCCCGCCTCATAGGAAAACGCCCAGTCACCGTCATCCGTTTCCACGATCTGACCGTGCAAGGTTTCCTCCCCGCCGTGATAACGGGTAAAGGTCCAGGCATTTTCAGAAGCATGCCACGCATCCACGTCCATTGCTCCTTCGGCGTTCAGCGGCATCGTGAATTCATAAGCGTCGTTGGGATCCCCGTCGGGATTCTCGGGGTTGCGCGCCAGCTCGGCGCGAATAAAACGCAGCGTCATAGTTCTTCTCCTGCCGGTGCTTATCCGGCGATGGACCATTCATCGGGATGGGTTTCGCAAATGCCCGCGATTTCGGCAAGCGCCGCCGGGTCCTCAACCCGCAGCTTGCCGCGGCAAAGCGACACCACGCCGAGGGATTTGAGCTTGCACAAGGTACGGCAAACGTGAACGGCGGTCAGCCCCAAAAGGTCGCCGATCTGTTCCTGATTGAGCGGAAAGTCGAATTCCGCAACCGTTTCCTCATCGCTCCCGCTCTCAATCCGCCGGCTTGTCCGCCAGATGAAATGGGCAACCGCTTCAAGCGCATTCCGCCGCCCCGCATCGGTCAACGCGTCAAAAGCGGAATCGAGCGATAGGCTCAACGCTTCAAAAAGCCGCTGTGCGTCGCGACCACCCTGGCGGAGAATCCGCCTGGCGATGGAAAACGGCACGAAGGCGAACTCGCATTCCGTGACCGCCTCAACGGAGAAAGATAATGGCGCAGCGGGGTCGGCCCTGTAGCCGATCACATCGCCGGGCAAACCGAACTGGAGTACCTGCCGACGCCCGTCCTCCAGAATTCTGTATTGCATCATCCAGCCACGGCGGACAATGACCATGCCGTCAGAGAAGTCCCCTTCGGTCAGAATTTCCGTCCGGGCCGCGACGCTCCTGATCTCCGAAGGAAAGCGGTCGGATAAATCGAGCCCTCCCCGCGTCCACCCGGAAAGATGTTCCTGCCGCGCATCATGAAGCGCCGCTGCGGTATCTGCGGATTTCGGTAAAATCTTTACGATACTCATATGGCTTTCCCCCTGTTACGGAGGAAAGCCTAGAGAGCAATTGTAAGCTCCGGATGTGCGGAATCCGTGAAATTGTATAGAATTGTAAAGCGCCGATATTTCATGCGAACAGGATTTTTCTGAATTGAGCCAGACAATTTTCGTTGTCGACGATGATGCGATGCTTCGGAATCGCCTCGGAAAATATCTTGAGAGCCAGGGATTCGCTGTCAGAGCCCTGTCGGGCGGGGTCGAGCTCCGCTCTGCATTGACCACGGGCATCCCCGATCTGGTCATCATGGACCTGATGATGCCGGGGGAAGACGGCCTGTCTCTCACACGGCATCTTCGTGAAATTTCGGACACCGGCATTCTGATCCTGACCGGTCAGGGCGAAACCGTGGACAAGGTTGTCGGGCTGGAGATGGGGGCAGACGATTATCTCGCCAAGCCCTTCGACCTTCGGGAATTGCTCGCCCGGATCAGAAGCATTCTACGACGCCGCCCCGCCGCCGCGCCGTCCCCAACTCAACCAGGCGATCCGTCACGCATGACATTCGCCGGCTGGGTCATCGATTGTTCCCGGCGCGAGGTAGCCGGCCCGGACGGAAAGACCATCGACCTGACCAGCGCCGAGTTTCAGCTCTTGCAGGTTCTCGCGGAAAATGCAGGGCGTGCGCTAGACCGCGACCGGTTATTGGACGCGGTCGCCGACCGGGACTGGTCTCCCTATGACCGCAGCATCGATCTGCATATCAGCCACTTGAGGAAAAAGCTGGGGGACGATCCGCGGCGCCCGCAACTGATCAAGACCGTCCGGGGCGTCGGCTATCTGTTTGCGGTGGAAAGCGGAGATTCCTAGCCGGCAAACAGCTCCGCGACGGCGGCGGCAAGCGCGTCCCTGCTGAACGGTTTGGCCAACAGTTTCACCGACGGCGAAGGCGGCATTTCGTCGAGTTTCTGGGAATAGCCGGTCATCAGAATAACTTTTGGCGGATTTTCGGCCGCCAGCGCCAGATCGGCAAGCTGCATGCCGTCGATCTTTCCGGGCATCACGATATCGGAAAGCACCAGATCAAAGGCGGGATCCGCACCCTCAAGGGCGGCGACAGCCTCTTCGCCATTCTGCGCTTCGGCCACCTGATGCCCCATGGCGCGCAGCACCTGTCCCGTCCGATTGCGCAGCGGCTCATGATCCTCCGCCAGCAGCACATTCAGATGCCGGGCAAGGCCCGGGACCGCATTTTCGGTCCGGTTTGTGGCGGGCTGGGCCTCACCCGCGACGGGAAACAATAGACATATGCGAGTGCCTTTTCCGGGGTTGCTGTCGATCCGGATGCCGCCACCCGACTGGCGGACAAAACCGTAAACCATGCTGAGGCCAAGCCCGGTGCCATGCCCACCTTCTTTTGTCGTGAAAAACGGCTCGAATACGCGTTCCAGGTTTTCAGCCGGAATGCCCGCGCCGGTATCGGATACGCAAATAGAGACATATTCACCATCGGCGGGCAGATCGTCCTCGGACAGGACATTTACATCGCCGGCCCTGATCAGTGTGGGCGCGACATTGATCGTCAGCCGACCGCCTTCCTCCATTGCGTCCCTTGCATTGACCGCGAGATTCAGAATAGCGCTCTCCAACTGGCTGGCATCAACGGTAATTTCGGGCAGGTCTGCGGCAAATCCGGTATCGATCCGGATCGCCTCGCCCAGCGTGCGGCGCAGCAGCGTACTCAAAGACGCGATCAGGGACTGAATATCGACCCGCGAGGGCGATAACGGCTGGCGCCTGGAAAAGGCCAGCAGCCGTTGGGTCAGATCGGCGGCGGTACCGGTGACCTCCAGCGCTTCCCTGACCAACTCGTGCCCTTCCTCATTTTCATCGCAAAGCGATTCGAGAATTTCCAGATCCATTTTCAGGATGGCCAGAAGATTATTGAAATCGTGCGCAATCCCGCCGGTAAGCTGTCCGATCGCCTCCATCTTGGAGGCCTGGCGGAGCTGCATCGCAACATTGCGGCGCGCGGTAATATCGCGGACGATCCCGACGAACTGGCGTGTGCCGCCATCCGGCATCTCTCCGACGGAAAGGTCCATGGGAAATTCCTGACCATCCTTGCGTTTCCCGGTTACCTCCCGCCCCACACCGATGATCTGGCCCGCGCCCGTCTTGAGATAATTTTCGATATAGCCGTCATGGCGGGAGCGATCCGGCTCGGGCATCAGGATGGAGACATTGCGGCCGACAACATCGGTGGCGCGGTAGCCGAAGATGCGCTCCGCTGATTTATTGAACTCCAGAATGACGCCATGCTCATCGATCACGATGATGCCGTCGACGCAATTCTCCATCAGCGAATTATAACGCCGGCGGGACTCGGCAAGCTCCGCCTGTAGCTGGTCTATGTCGATTGTCCGGCTCACCCGCCGTCTCCACGATGCATTCTGTAAGCGACCCAATATACTAGGGCGACACAGACACTGCCCCCGACGATATTTCCCACCGTCACATAAAACAGGTTTCGCGCGATCGCGCCCATCGTGACAGCGCTATCGAGGAGATTGCCCAGCGGCAGGAAATACATGTTGGCGATACTGTGTTCGAGCCCAAGCGCGACAAAAGCCGAAATGGGAAAGATGATCGCGAGAATTTTTCCGGAAACGCGGCGCGCGGCATAGCTGAGCCAGACGGCGAGGCAAACCAGCGCGTTGCAGAGAACCGCCCGGACAAAGGCTTCCCCGGGGCTAAGCGAAATCTTTGCCTTTGCGATCGCCAGAGCGTTCGCCCCAACCGCGCCGCCCGCCATCTCCAATGTGCCGGAAAGATATACCGCGATGGCCGCCAGCAACGCGCCGATAAGATTACCCGCATAGACGATGACCCAGTTCCGCAGCAACGCCGGAAAACCGATTTTTCCGTCCGCCCATGCCATCACGATCAGATTGTTGCCGGTAAACAGTTCGGCCCCGGCGACAACAACCAGGATCAGCCCGAGCGAAAAAGCGACGCCTCCCAAAAGCCGGTTGGGCCCGAACCCAAGCCCGGAATCCGTGGTCACGAGCGTAAAAAACATCGCGCCAAAGGCGATAAAGACCCCGGCCAAAATGGAAAGCGTGACAAGCGGCACAAGAGGCAACCCTGCTTTCGCCACGCCGGCATCCTCAATCCGCGCGGCGATCGCATCCGGTTTGTAAGCGTTCAGGACGGCATCGTTCAATTTTGGCGACTCATCTTGGCTCATGGCATCATCTAGCGGCGCTCTGCGGGTTTTGCCATTGATCTGTATCAAACTCATGGCGCATGACGTGTAATATACAGGATGAAACCCGCAATTTTGGGAGAATGATGTATGTCTGACCGCCGGGAACCGATCCGCGACATCGCCCATTTCGGCTATGCCGAGTTGCTGACGCTGAAACCGGAAGCGACGGAAAGCTATTTTACCGATCTGCTTGGCATGGAAATCGTGCGCACGGAAGGCGACTCCATTTTCCTGCGTGGCTGGGTCGACTACGCGGTCTGGACTTTGCGCGTCACGGCATCCGACAGTCCCGGGATCGGCCGGGTCGGCTGGCGCGCCTATAGCGAGGACGCGCTGCATCGTCGGGTCGCGGCGATTGAGGAAGCCGGGCTCGGCATCGGCTGGGATAACGACAACCCGGATCGCGGCCCGACCTACCGGTTTCAGGACCCTGACGGGCACCGGATGGAAATCTATTATGAGGAAAACAAATACCGGGCGCCCGAAGGCATGAAATCGGCCTTAAGAAACCAGCCGATGCGCTATAGCGGGCGCGGCGCCGGGGTACGGCGGTCGGATCATGTCGCGCTGCTGGCCAAGGATGTTCCGGCCAACCGCGCCTTCGCGGAAGAAACGCTGGGCCTTCAATTGCGCGAACAGATCCGGTTTGAAAACGGCGAAGTGGAAATCGGCTCGTGGCTGAGTTCCACCGCGATGCATCATGAAATCGCCTATGTGCGGGACAATGCCGGGATGAACGGCCGGCTGCATCATTTTTCGCTCTGGGTGGATAACCGTGAAGACGTGCTGCGGACTGCCGACATTTTCCGCGAAAACGGCATTTTTATCGAGGCCGGCCCGTCCAAGCACAACAATTCCCAGGCTTTCTACCTCTATTCCTATGAACCCGGCGGCAACCGGGTGGAGGTCTATACCAGCGGCTTCATGGTATTCGCACCGGATTTCGAACCCGTCATCTGGAACGAGGATAACCGCGATGGCGGCGTCTATTGGGGCGCCAAGCTGCCGGAGAGCTTTTCGACCTACGCCACACCGCCCGCGCCCGATCAGGCAATGGCGAGCGGCCCGGTCGTCGATCCGCATTAGCGGGGTTCACATCTAGCGGTTCAGTAATAGCGCCCATAGTTTCCCGAACTTCTCGCGCGCGTTGCTCCGGTGCGTTTCGTATCGGACGTAAGCGTCCCCGGGAGCCTTTCTGTCGAGACGGATCGTCCAGAGCGGATTGATCTCGGTTGGCAGGAAGGCATAGCGGACATCCATGATCCGATCACTCCCATCTGCGGCCATGGCGACAAACCCGTCGCTGAATTTCGAAAACCGCGCAATATCCCGGGCCTGTTGGGAATCTGGATCAAGCCAGGGAAATGCCGCCGCCACGTCGAGCCTGGCAATCGATGTTCCTTCATAGATTTGAGCATCCGGGCCGGGCCGAACCGCGTCGACATAGAACCGGCCTTGCGTTTCATAGATGCTTCTCCAGATCAGTAAATTGCCGAAGCTCGGCTTCACCTCCAGACGGGTGGGCTCATGACCTCGATCGGCGGCAAGGCGCAATGCCATATCTCTTGCCGAGAAATGCTGGGACACGCCGAGGCCGAGATAGCAAACCGCCCAGAGTAGGGCGACCACCCCCCAACGCCCGCGCTTTCGCACAAAGCCCAGAATGACAAAGAACAGGACCGGGACAGTAAAGAGCGGATCGACGATGGAAATTATGCTGAAAGAAAACCGGGTATCGTCAAACGGCCAGAGCAGCCGCGTACCGTATGAAGTTGCCGCATCCAGCAAACCATGGGTGCCGTACCCCAGCGCGCAGAAAAGCCATAAGCGCCCGAACCCCGCCTCAAGCCGCTTACGAAAGAGAAGGAAAAGCAGCGCCGCCACCAGAAACCCGCCAACCGGTATAAAAACCAGGGAATGGCTGAACTGCCGGTGATATTCCAGAAACAGAAGGCTGTCGGTCGAGGACCGGATCAGCACGTCGAGATCGGGCGCCATACCGGCCAAAAACCCCGCCCCGGCGGCGATACGGGTCTGAGTGGTTTTCCGGGTCGCGGCAGGCAGCGCCGCGCCGATTGCGCCTTGGGTTATCGGGTCCATGGGCCCGGCAGTATAAGCACTTTGCGTTAGCCGGTCTCGCTTGCGCGTGCCCTAAGGCGCCCCGCCCACTTTCGCCGCAGAACGGAGGGTGCTGTCAGTCCAATGCGAACCGGTTCCAGCAAAGCCGCACCGTCTCATGGCAGGTGTCGATCCCGCGCTCGAACAGAATGTCCTCAATCTGGCGCGGCGACGTGGATTAACAGAAAGGATTTTGCATCCCGAAAGGCCAAGCTGCGGCCCTGCTTCCACCAACGCTGAGTTAGTCTGACAATGCCGGTCTGATAAAATCAGGCTGCGCTTCAAACCGGAAACACCATATCGTTTGGTATCAGTAGGCTGTCATAGATACAGTCTCTCGCGCTTAGCAAAAGCGAATCGCCAACCCGTTCGAAGCGGTCGCGATACATGCCGGCTTGAAGAATGCGTGTTTCGTCTTCCATCAGGGTCTCGAGGACCAGATAGTTTGATTCAGACAGGATATGCCCGGCCTCATCAATACCAAGTACGGCGACATTGCTGTTGAAATGACGCAAATAGCGCGGCGCGAAGACCATCGTGGAACGGATTGCCACCGCCCGGTCACGCATCATCGCCCTGCCCTCGCACCAGACCAGCCCGACCGGAAGGTCCTCTTGGGCGTTTTCTCTTGCGGTCACACGGTAAAAACCGTCCTCGGTGAAAAAATCCGGCCAGGACTCGACGTTCTGCTCGTCCAGAACCCGGGCATAGGCAGTGTTGAATTCCTCGATCAACAGGCGCAGCTCGCGCCGCTCAACCGGGCTCAATTCGGACAGCATTGATTGCGTTCCCATCGCTCTATAGCCCCATGACGCCGCGATAATGACGATATAGCGAGCGGATCGAGGCTTCGGAAATCAACGTATCGGTATCCCCCTCTTTCCCGGGATCAAGCATGACGATCCCGCGGTCTGGAAGCGACCGGCGCAAACCATCCTGCAGGAACCGGATGGCTTCATTGTCATCGACACCGAGATAACCGGACGGCCCCATCAGATTTCCCTGGCGCAGGCGGTGGTTGGTGATTTCCTCATTGTCATCCTCATAACCAAACATCGTCCAATACATGTCGAGCGCATTCGGGCCGCGTGGAACGATATGGCGAATACCCAGGGTATTGAGTTCTCTCTGGACGATCAGGTTAGGCCAGATCGTCTGCATGGTGACGGTCCAAGGACTGTCAAACTCCGGAATAAATTCCATGAATTTTGCGTCTTCTAGCGTCAACCCGTCGCGCCAGGCGGATTTCATTTCCTCCGCTGTCTTGGCGTCGACCTCCAGATCGTCATCGCGTGCCGAGGCCGCCGTCGCGTGCCGGCCCGTCGCATCCGTAATCATCGCAGATTTCTGCCCTGCCACCATCAGCTTGAATGTCGCCAAAAACACGTGAAGCAAGGTTGCGTGATAGGGATCCTTCAAGTTCTCGTGATAAAGCTTCCAGTTGCCGTTCAGACGGTTTCGGTAATAGCCAAGGATTCTCAGTTTCCCCTTGGCAAAAACCGCATCAAAATGTTCACAGGTTTCCGGACCGAGATAATCCTCCAGCGGCTCCACCCTGTCTGACAGGGAAGCAAATATCACCCCGTGTCGGATAGCGGTGTTAAACCGCTTCGGCCCGTGATCCGCCATGTCAAAGTCGGCCGGCATGCCGCCCTTGCCCCGATCGCCGCGGCGGAACGGCACCGCCATCAGCCGTCCCGTCAAATCATAAGTCCACTGATGGTACGGGCAGATAAATTCCGACGTCTTGCCCCTAGGCACACGGCAAAATTCCAGCCCGCGATGGGCGCATCGGTTTTCGAACACATTGATATCGCCGTCATCGCCGCGTGAGACTATAACCGGCACGTCGCCGACATAGGATCGCTTGAACCGGCCGGGCTCGGGGAGCTCGGCCTCAAGCGCCACGAAATTCCAACAATCGCCGAGAAAAATGCGCTCACGCTCGCGCGCATAGATTTCTTCAGAGGTATAGAGCCAGTCGGGAATATGAGTAAGTCCTTCGGCAGGCCACCGCAACTCGCCATCATCACTTATGCCGGTGCGTACATCGTCCATAAAAGGCCCTCGTGAGCTTGTTCCGGTCAGAGTTTAGCGCAGCCCGAATGGACCGCCAATCGCGACCTCTTCCGATTGATCAGGAACGCGCCGAACGATAGGGTTTTTGTCGGTCAATTGAGGCTAGTGGACAAAGGAGCAATACGGATGGCGATGGAACCCTTGGCTAAAAAAGGCCATTTCTTTCACGTGTATGATTTCAGGGTGAAGCCGGGAACAGGCGAAGACTTCATCCGCTTATTCAATGAATTTGACTATTCCGACATCAACCCGATGCATAAATCGCCGGCGCAAGTCAAAGACGGGGTATTGTGCCGCGATGTCGAGGATGAAGATCATTTCTACCTGATCGGCGAATGGCGCGACATCGAAATCCACAAGGAAATCCGTAAGGAAATGATCGAAATGGCGCCCGAGTTCGTAGCGCTCGTCGATAGCGGGCCGTTTATCCCGGTCTATGCGGAGATCGTCACGGAAACGCCGCAGGATATTCTTGATAAGGCACAGAAAGAGGCCGGGCTGGAGTAAGGATCAGCCAAGCGATCCCGGCGCCCGAAAGGCTATAGGACTATTGTTTCGTGGTCTTTCAGAAGAGAATATGCAAGTGACATCGCCGTCGCAGCCGATGTTTTCGGATTATCGGGCGCTGGCATACCGCGGCATTCCACAGTCATCTTACCGAACAAACCCTCTGCCTCGATTCTGCCGACATTATTCGGAGCCACGCCTGGATCAGCGATTAGCTGGACCTTGGTCTTTTCTAATCCCACGCCCGCTAATGCCACGGTTGCTGCAAGATTCGCGTTCTTCGGAAAAAGCCGAGCCGCCTCAGAGGCCGGCCCGGAATATAAAATTTCGGGTTCACTAATATTTTCCAGATCAAATTCGTTCTCCGCCGGTGTGCCCTTCCAGGCTATCGGGGGCTTGATCGAGGTATAGCGAACCTCTTTCAACCCGCCCATTCGCAATGAACCCATCCCATCGATCCCTGCAATCGCGCCGGATGGCATAATTATCTTAGAGCCGGCTGCCCGCGCCGCATCAACCAACGATTCTCTGAGTTCTTGATCGACCAAAGCTCCCGTAGAAATAATCATCAAGTCGATGCCCGCGGAAAGAACAGGTTCCGCATATTCCGCGACCGCCCCCTGCCCCGCGCACTCGACTACAATGTCCGGTGAGCGATCAATAATGTCGTTTACCTCTGTACAGACCACGGCTTCATGAGAACGGTCTGACTCAACGGACTCACGGCGATCGGCGCGAACAAGAATGGAATCTATTAGAACAGCCCTATTTTCGTCATGCTCGGCCAGTTTCATGACCAACAATCTTGAAATTGCTCCAAAACCTATCAAGGAAATTTTTTTCAAAGCCTGAGTCCTTCTCCCGATACCAAGCGGGCAATCCGTATGCGCAATGGCGCTTTTAGTGGTGCTGTCATGTGTGAACGGCCGCTTCGTTGCAAGAGCAAATATTAGATGATTTTGACTGCCGCGGGAGTCCGGTCATGTGTCAGGCCTGTTTCCGCGGTGTTGATGACCGCTGGCCCTGATGAAGTCCGCGAACCAGGTCACGGAAGGAACAAAGAACCAGATATTATGCGGCAAAATAGGGTAGATCATCGTCAGGCGAACACCCAAGCGTGACAATGCGCTCGGTAATTTTAACGGCACGCTGGAATTTCGTCTCGCAATCCTCTCGGGGGAGTTCTCTGAGAAGCGGACCGATAAGCGACACCCCGTAATTTGCATGAAGCGTCCTGACCTCTCTCCGTGTATCCAGACCGTCCGCCAGCCAGCCAAGCTCGAACTCAGTTTGCCGCGCAACCTTGCGGTTATTGTCTATTAGCTCTTGTCGGATCTGGACCTCTGTCCTGAGGTTTTCCTCCCAATACTGGGCCTCCGACTCGGCCACTTCGGCAGTTGATTTCTCAAAAGCGAGACAGAAAATCAGATAGGCCTGCTCTTTATCATTCGCGTTCCGCCAGGCGGAACTACCAAGGCTTTCCCACACCGAGACATTCAGCTCATCCAATATCTCGGGCACACGGGAGAAAAACACCCGGTGAAGCTTGTTGTCATTTATTGTCAGGTCCAGGCGGCGTTCCTTGTATATGTCGATCGCCGCAAATTTGCCGCATGCCGGACATGCATCACCCTCAAAATCACCTTTACGATAGATATGCGAACAGGGGCGCCCCTCCGCGACATCGTTTTTGCACAGGAGATATGTCTCGGGTTCTTCTTCGTCATCCTGTTGCTGGCCAATCCAGTCAAAACGGTTCTGAAACTGCATAAAGGACCGTGGCGGGCTCCACAGCATCCATTTCAGTTTTTCGACCGGCCCGAAGGTCGTCCAGTTCGAACTCACATCGATGACGACGCATTCCTTTTTGTCCCGGGCGCTTCTCAGCCCCCGGCCGATGGATTGGCCCCAGAGCACTTTCGATAAGGTAGGCCGCATGTGGACTATGATATTGCACTTCGGATTGTCCCACCCCTCGGTCAAAACCCCGACGGATACCAGGGCTTCGGTTTCGCCAGTGTCATGGGCGGCAAGGATTTCGCGACGTTCCTTGAGGGGTGTTCCAGAGGTAATGATCGCCGCGGCAATGCCAATGTCCAATAACCGGCGCCTGGTGATCTCAGCGACCCGGACATCCGGACAGAACCACGCTGAAATTGCCTTTCCATCAATGGCCGCGCGCTCTTCCATGTAAGCGTGCGTGGCATAGTCCAGCATCGACGATTTGACGATTTCGTCGGTAAGGCGGGAAACAGGATATTCACCCGAACTGACATCGATATCGTTGAGGTCCAGATCGTGCACGAAATGAGGGCGGTATCTTGGCTTTACAAGAATACCTTCACTGATCAATTCCTGAATATCCGCGCAGTCGATGATGGCATCAAACGCCAGGTTAAGCTGGTCACGTTGATCGCCGGTCCGGCGTTCCGGTGATGCCGTAAGCCCTATGAAATGCGCCTCCGGCTTACCCTGTTCGCGAAATTCATCAATAATCCGGCGGTAGCCCTTGCCATTCGGTGAAACGCGATGCGCCTCGTCAACAATTATCAGATCAGCTTTTGGAATGGCATCCGCAAGAACGTCTCGTGCCCGCATGCTGGTCGAGAGAAGAATGTCGTAGTCATCGAAGGCTTCTCCCTTATCCGAGACCTTGAGCGTTCGCACACGCCGTCCCTGAGAGAGGGCCGATTGAAGCTGATCAAGCAACACCAGCCTGTGGCAAAGGATCAGGACGTTCTTCCCCTGATAGAACCTGTCGATGATTTCCCGGGCCAGCACGGTTTTTCCTGCCCCGGTCGGCGCCTTCAGAATAAAGCGTTTGTAGCTTTTCCGGATGGAAGGAAAGTCATCGACAATAGTTTGCTGCCAAGGTCTGAGTTTCATTTAAGCGAGACCCTGTACTGCACTCATCTGGGCATTGTCAGAGAAAAACGATTGCGCCTGCTTTCATCACCTTCCCCTCGTTGGGTTTAGGCATTAATTGGCTGTTTGCGCCAAGCAGGGCATAGCTCACAACGGCAAAAGCTCACGAGCTCAGACTATCAAATTAGTCTAGTCTGGCAATGCCCTTCAGGCTTTGGAGTATCTCGCCGGTCCGGCGGCGGCGGCATCGAACGCCTTAGTTCAAACTGATCCTTCGCTCGACACCAAAACCCCTCTTTAACGTATCCAGTATCATTTGGCGGAAAGCGGGGTATTGCGCCTCGATAGCCGCGATGGCCTCCGCCGGTATTGCTTCCCGCCGCCGCCGCACGATCTCCTGTGCCTCCTCAATCAGCGCGTCCAGTTTGACGGTGGTCAGAGCACGCTCTTTTACGACCCGCCGTCCATCGACCCAGACATCGCGCACGGATGAACCGGTCTCGGAAATTTACCAGGCGGTTTCCATCATCACGCCAGCAGACGCCCGATAGGATGTGAGACGCCCGGTCCGGGTTTCCTTCAGCCCGCCATGGCGTTTCATCGCGCGGCTCAGAAACTGAAGCGTCGCCTTGCGACCCCGGCCTTCGTGGCAATGACCTCCCGAATCACCGAGAACAATTACGACTGATTTACCGACGCTAGCGGACATCACCAGGCTGTTCGGACGAGCACTTCGCCCGGCGTGTGAAAGCGCGGACGATCAATGGCCGAAGGGGCAGAAAACATTGATACAGGAACTCCAGAATCCAGGGCAGGGGCCTCAGGCGAGCAATCGCGGCAACATAACGCCAGCCCGGCAACTGGGCCCACAACTCAATAAAGGCCGCCGCACCGGAGAGCTTTTCGCCCGATGCGGAGAAGACATGAAAGCGCTTCATCGCCGCGCCTTTCTCCAGCCCCTCGGGCAGAATCGCATCAGGCGCACTGACATCGGTAAACTTCAACCTGCCGGTTCTATCCTGTTTGCGGTACAGGTTAATTTCGGAACGGCACAGGGGACAGGAGCCGTCGAAAAAAACCTCGGTTCCAGAATCGATTTGCCCGATTTTCTGTTTCTGTATGTTCCCGGAGCATTTGAGAAACTCAATCGTGTTTCCCCACGGGTCCTCTACATATACAGAGGACGTACCGTCTCTGTGTTTTTGAAGTTTACCAAACGCGCCCGCGTCTTCTCGCTCGACTGCGATATGCGGCGGATGTTCTTCCGGTAAAACCAGCGCAAGATTGAGGTTATCGAGCCGCAACATCGCCCAGCTGGCGTCCTGATATTCGACCAGGACATCGAAGCGGTCAGCGTACCATGTCACGGCAGCCGGGATATCGCACACGGCGAGAGCTACATGATGAAGTCGGGTCATTGCGATTGAAGTACGACCCTCGAGCCTCCACGGATCAACCTGCCAGATAGCCCAGGAAAGAAAACCAGAGATCCAGGAAACAGTTTGGCGCGTACACAATATGTATCTAATGGAGAGAAAGATGAAAAATGCATATGCTGTTGTGATGGACGAGGAAAGAAATCCTCTCCGAGAACTTCCCCCGGCGCAGAAATTTCAGTTGATGACCCTGCTCTCGGGCATGTGGGTGTCGCTTTTCTGTCTGACGATCGGAGCCTGGTTTCTGTGGGACGAGCTCTTTATCGGCCATGTGGCGCTGGCCATCGGTATTACCCTGACGGCTCTTACCTTCAGATCAGCAGAAGCCTCCAAAACCGCTGGAGACCAGCCTGCGGACGACAAGTGCTGAAGAGAGGGCAAAACAGGGGGAGGTTACCGGCTTTGTTCGCATCGCAAGGCGCCACCCTCTACGCGCTTATAGGTGGAAAGCATTTATTGGATTACGGAAATGGCGCCTTTTGATAACGATTCTCTTTTTGACCCGACCGCCGAAACGGCGCCTGAATCAGGGGGTCGCAGAGTAACCAGAGCAGATGCTGAAGCGGCTGTCAGAACGCTTCTCGAATGGGCAGGAGACGACCCCACGCGCGAGGGCCTGGTTGATACACCCTCGCGCGTCGTGCGCGCTTATGAAGAATTTTTCAGCGGCTATGATCTAGACCCGCATTCCATGCTCTCTCGGACATTTGAGGAGGTCGACGGTTACAATGACATCGTCCTGTTGCGCGACATTGCGTTCCAGTCCCACTGCGAGCATCACGTAGTACCGATAACGGGAACAGCGCATATCGCCTACATACCGGAGAATCGGGTGGTTGGCATCAGCAAGCTGGCCCGCGTTCTTGATGCCTATGCACGCAGGCTGCAAACCCAGGAAACGATGACCTCCCAGATTGCGCACTGCATCGAACGCGCGCTACAGCCGCTCGGTGTTGCCGTTATTGTCAATGCGCAGCATCAATGCATGACGACGCGCGGTGTCAACAAACCCGGTGTATCAATGGTCACCCGGCGCTTTACCGGCCTGTTTGAAAGCGATCCCGCCATCGAACAGCGGCTTATGAATATGTTGACCGCCTAACTCAGAAAGGAGGCGGGGGCCTTGAGCCATTTATTGCCGTTGCTGCTGCCGTCGTTGGCGGAGGCGCCAGGACAACCAGCGCATCCAGCGCGCAACCCCCAGCACCGACCGGCCGCACAACGGTGCTGTCAGTCTAACGCGAACTTGTCTCTGATTGCGAGCCGGCGCCCGGTAATCACGCGGCCAATTGGCGCCATTCGGCGATTGCCGCCGAACGGGCCTTCCTGAATTCAGGTCTGCTTGTCAGATGTCGGTCGTGACTGAAGTGGTTGTAGATCGAGGCGTGAACGGAGGCGAACTTCTGTAGCGTCTTTATGTCGCGAAACCGGGACATGGCACCTTCCCGTCTTCGGAATGGTTGGTGTGAATTCTCGGCTCGGTTATTGAGCCAACGACCGCATTCCTGGATGTGCTGGTGTCCGATGACATCCATTGCAGCCCGGTACGATTTCAGTCGATCGGTAACAATCGCTTCCGGCCGGCCATAGCGTTTCATCGCGCGCTTCAAAAATGCCAGTGCAGCCCTGCGATCCCGACGTTTCGACGCATAGACCTCCAGCACCTCTCCTTCATGATCAACGGCGCGCCAGAGATAAAACATTTCACCGTTGATTTTCACGAAGACCTCGTCCAGGTGCCAGCGCCAGTTGGAATAACAATGATGATGAGAGCGCCGCTTCCGGATCTCTCCAGCGAACATGGGACCAAACCTGTTCCACCAGAAACGTACCGTCTCATGGCAGATGTCGATACCGCGTTCGAACAGGATGTCTTCGACCTGGCGGAGCGAAAGCGGATACCGGATGTAAAGCATCACCGTCAGCCGAATGATCTCTGGTGACGAGTTAAAATAGCGAAACGGATTTTTCATCCAGCGAGGCTAACGGCACCCCGGAACCGGCTCAAGCCAAGTTGCTCTGACAACGCCGTTGCGCTAAATGCGCAAAAGTACGGTAGCGATGGCGGAGGGAGAGGGATTCGAACCCTCGATACGGTTGCCCGCATACACGCTTTCCAAGCGTGCGCCTTCAGCCACTCGGCCACCCCTCCGGCAGGCGGAACCTATAACATATTTCTGAAAAATTGAAGCCCGGTGAACGGGATAGCCAAACCCGCTGGACGATTTGCCCCAAATGACTCAAGTTTGGCCCGGAAGGGACGGATCATGCTGCTTGGACGGATCATCGGCTGGCTATTCATCGTCGCCGCGCTTGCGGCGGCGACCTATGAAATTGTTGCCTGGATCGGCGCCGGCGACTGGCGGATGATCGCGCTGGGCGAGCTCTGGTTCCAGGTCGATTCCTCCGGCCTTAACGGCGCCCAGGCCGCGATCCAGCGCCATCTGTTGGCCTGGTTGTGGGACCCGGTGATGGTCACGATCCTGCTGGCGCCGGGATGGGTGGTTTTCGGTATCCCCGGGGTCGCGCTTCTGTGGTTCTGCCGCCGCCGGGGAAGACGGCGCTGATCGCCGCGCAATGACGCGACCGGCGCGCTAATCATCCGAAATGCGTAACGCCTCGATAAAGGCGGTTTGCGGAATTTCGACCGCGCCGAACTGGCGCATCCGCTTCTTGCCTTCCTTCTGCTTTTCCAGGAGCTTGCGTTTGCGCGACACATCACCGCCATAGCATTTCGCGGTGACATCCTTGCGCATCGCGCTGATCGTTTCCCGCGCGATGATCTTCGCCCCGATCGCCGCCTGCAGCGGAATCTTGAAAAGCTGGCGCGGAATCAAATCCTTCAGACGCGCGCAGATGGCGCGACCGCGATGTTCCGCCTGGCTGCGATGCACGATCATCGACAACGCGTCGACCGGTTCCGCATTAACCAGAATGGACACCTTCACCAACTCACTCTCTCGGTAATCGTCGAGCTGGTAATCGAAGCTGGCATAGCCGCGGGTAACCGATTTCAGCCGGTCGTAGAAATCGAACACCACCTCGTTCAACGGCAGGCGGTAGACCGCCATCGCGCGTTGTCCGGCATAGGTAAGCTCCAGCTGTTCGCCGCGCCGTTCCTGGCACAGCGTCAACACCTGTCCGAGATAATCGTCGGGCACCAGGATGGAGGCGCGAATCCAGGGCTCCTCCACCTTGTCGATCCGCGTGACCTCGGGCCAGTCCGCCGGGTTGTGGATTTCCTGCATCTCGCCATCGGTGCCATAGACCCGGTACACCACGGACGGGGCGGTGGTGATAAGCTCGAGGTCGAATTCCCGCGTCAATCGTTCCTGCACGATTTCCAGATGCAGCAATCCGAGAAAACCGCAGCGGAACCCGAAGCCGAGCGCGGCCGAGGTCTCGGCCTCGAAATGAAAGCTCGCGTCATTCAGCTGCAGCTTGCCGAGACTTTCGCGCAAATCCTCGAAATCGGCGGCATCGACCGGAAAAAGTCCGCAAAACACCACGGGAACGCTCGGCTGGAAACCGGGCAGCACGTCTTCGGTCTGACGTTTGTCCTCGGTGATGGTGTCACCGATCATGGTTTCGGACACATGTTTGATCGAGGCGGTGATATAGCCGACCTCTCCGGGATAGAGCCCATCGACCTCCGCCTGCTTGGGCGTAAAGGTCCCGACGCTTTCCACCTGGCGCACGGCGTCCGCCCCCATAAAACGCACCTTCATGCCACGCTTCAGCACCCCATCATGGACGCGAACCAGGATGACAACGCCGAGATAGGGATCATACCAGCTATCGACCAGCAACGCCTTCAGGGGCGCGTCCGCGTCGCCCTTTGGCGCGGGCAGCTTGGCGATCAGCGCCTCCAGCACCTCCTTGATGCCTTCGCCGGTTTTCGCGGAGACAGAGATCGCTTCCGAAGCGTCAATGCCGATGACGTCCTCGATCTGCTGGCGGACCCGCTCTGGTTCCGCCGCCGGCAAATCGATCTTGTTCAGAACCGGAATGATTTCGTGATCAGCGTCCACAGCCAGGTAGGCGTTGGCAAGCGTCTGCGCCTCCACCCCCTGGCTGGCATCGACCACCAGCAGCGAGCCCTCGCAGGCGGCGAGAGAGCGACTGACCTCATAGGTGAAATCGACGTGGCCCGGCGTGTCCATCAGGTTGAGCTGATAGGTGTTGCCGTCATCGGCCGGATAAATCAGCCGAACGGTCTGGGCCTTGATGGTGATACCGCGCTCGCGCTCGATCTCCATCGTATCGAGCATCTGTTCCTTGAGTTCGCGTTCGGTCACCCCGCCGCAATACTGGATCAGACGGTCGGCGAGGGTCGATTTGCCATGATCGATATGAGCGATGATGGCAAAATTTCGAATGTGGGACAGATCGGTCATCTTAATGGTGCGGAATACACGGGAATGGGCCGGAATACCAGCCCGGTCAACGGATCATAGGTCGGTTAGCCCGCCGGACGTTTCAGGGTGGCCGGGGAAATCAGAACATGGAATTCCTTGCACCAGATAACCACGCTCCTGACCGGTGTGATATCGACCGCGCTCGGTATCTTGAATATCTGGCTTCCCTCAAAGGCACGCAGCTGCCCAAGATCGATGGCGCTCTTCTCGTCGAACTTGTTCTTGACGCCGATATCGGGCTTTTCGGTCAGATAAACATGAAAGCGTGGTCCGGGACCGACCTTGAATTTCTCATCCAGAAAAACGACGTGGCGGCCGGTGTCGCCCCGCAAGATTTTTACTCCACCCATGCCGTAATGCACGGGATCGTTCGGATCGGCGTGAATAAATGTCCCTTCGGCCACCAGCGTCCGGGCGTCGCCGGCGGCGAGCTGTTCCATCGCAGGCGGCGGGGGAAAAAGGATGGGGAAAAAGAAAATTCCCGCGGCAAAACCACCGGCGCCGCCAAGCAGCAACCCGATAATGATAGCAATGATGTGCGAGAGTTTCATGCCGCTCTCTTCAAAGTGACAACCGTCATCCGCAACAATAGCGGCGCGGTCTGAAAAAATTAAGCCCGTAAAACCCCACCGGTGCGTTTTTCCACCGCCGCGACAATGGCGCCCGCGACGGCATCGATCTGCTCATCGGTGAGCGTCGCCTCGCGCGGCTGCAACGTAACCATGACGCCGAGCGATTTCCTGCCTTCTTCCATCCCCTTGCCCTGATAAACGTCGAACAGGGCGGCATCGGTGATCAGCTTCTGATCGGCATTGCGGACGGCGCGCAGCACCTCCGCCGCCTCGACGGCTTCATCGACGATAAAGGCGAAGTCGCGATGAACCGGTTGCAGCGCCGGCAGATCGAGCAGAGGTTTAGCCGCGCCCTTGCGCCGCGCGGGCGGCACGGCGTCGAGAAATACCTCGAACGCGGCGACGGGGCCGGTGGCCTCCATCGCCTCGACCGTCGCGGGGTGCAGCTCACCAAAATATCCCAACACGTTCTTGCCGAGCCGCAATGAGGCCGACCGTCCGGGATGATACCAGCCGGGCGCATCGCGTGTGACCTGCAGATTGCCGGTGGGAGCACCGGCGGCGGCAAGCGCAGCCAGCGCATCGGCCTTCGCATCCATTGCATCGACGGCGCGTGCGGGCGCCGACCAGTGACGCGGCGCGGCGTTCTGTGCGCGCAAGCCCGCGGCGACCAGGCGCTGCCCTTCCGGCGTGTCGTCCTCGTAATGCGGTCCGACTTCGAACAAGAGCGGGTCGGCGACACCGCGCGCCTGGTTGCGCGCCACCGCGGCCAGCAGCCCCGGCAAAATCGAGGGCCGCATGGCGTCAAGATCGCTGCTGATCGGGTTGGCGAGCGTCAACGCCGCGCTGACCCCGCCGAAATGCGCGGCGTGATCTGAATCGATAAAGGAATAGGTCACGGCCTCCACCAGTCCGCGCGCGGCAAGCCCCCGGCGGACCCGCTCGGTGCGGCGCTGTCCATCGTCACGTGGCGACGCGGCGATCGCGCGCCCGGTACGCAGCGGGACTTCGGGGATGGCGTCGAAACCGTGAATACGCAGTACCTCTTCGATCAGATCGGCTTCGCCATCGATATCGGGCCGCCAGGGCGGCACCGTCACGGCGATTTTGCCATCCTTGCTTTCCGGCTCAAAACCGAGCTTGTCGAGAATATTCGTGCTTTCCGATGCCGGAATATCCACCCCGGTCAGCGAGGCGACCCGCGCGGGATCGAGCGTCTTTTCCGCCCGTTCAGCGGGTTTCTCACCGGCCATCACGACTTCGGAGGCTTCGCCGCCGCAGAATTTCAGGATCATCCGCGTCGCGATCTCGCAGCCCCATTCGATCGAATTCGGATCAATGCCGCGTTCGAAACGGTAGCGCGCATCCGACAGGATGCCGAGCTTGCGCCCGGCCTCGGCGATCCGGATGGGGTCGAACAGCGCGACTTCGAGGAACACATTCTTTGTGTCTTCGGTACAGCCGGACGCCATGCCGCCCATGACGCCGCCGATCCCCTGCGGGCCGTTATCGTCGGCGATGACGATCATCCCGTCATCAAGCGTATAGGTGCGTTCGTCGAGCGCCTCGATCTTCTCGCCCGCCCGCGCGAACCGCATGGTGAGATCGCCGGAGACCTTGTCCGCATCGAACACGTGGAGCGGGCGGCCAAGATCGAAGGTCAGCCAGTTGGTGATATCGACCAGCGCGGAAATCGGCCGCAACCCGATGGCGCGCAGCCGGTCCTGGATGAAGGCCGGGCTGTCGCCATTGGTGACATTGCGGAAATAACGCCCGGCGACGGCGGGACAGGCATCATCGGCCCCATCGGGAAAATCGCGTTTCCATTTGATCGGGCTCTCGAAGGCGCCAGCCTCATGATCATCCGGCAGCGGGCGCAATTCGCCCAGACCGGCGGCGGCCAGATCGCGGGCAATGCCGCGCACGGAGGCGCAATCGCCGCGATTGGGGGTCAGCGCGATTTCGATGACCGGATCATCCATCCCGGCCCAGGCGGCCCAGCTTTCACCCACCGGCGCGTCGTCGGGCAGTTCGATAATGCCGTCATGATCGTCGGACAGCCCCATCTCGCGTTCGGAACACAACATGCCGTGCGATTCCTCGCCGCGGATTTTGCTGGGCTTCAACGTCATATCCGTGCCGGGGATATAGCTGCCGGAGGGCGCGAACACGCCCTTCATCCCTTCACGCGCATTGGGCGCGCCGCAAACGACCTGAACCTCACCCTCACCGGTATCGACGGTGCAGAGCCGCAGCCGGTCGGCATTGGGATGCTGGCGCGCCGACGTCACATAGCCGATTTTGAACGGCGCCAGCGCGGCGGCACGATCATCGACCTCCTCGACCTCAAGCCCGAGCATGGAAAGCTTATCGGTGATCTCGGCAAGCGAGGCCTCGGTAATCAGATGGTGCGTCAGCCAGGAAAGCGTGAATTTCATGTTCTCAGGCCCCCGCCGCGCCCGGCATGTCGAGAGCCGAGAACCCGTAATGGCGCAGCCAGCGCAGATCGGACTCATAGAAGGTGCGCAGATCGGGAATGCCGTATTTCAGCATCGCCGCGCGTTCGATTCCGAGCCCGAAGGCAAAGCCCTGATATTTCTGCGGATCGATATTGCAGTTTTCCAGCACGCGCGGATTGACCATGCCGCAGCCCAGAATTTCCATCCAGTCGCCCGCGCCCGACTCTTTCGTCCGGCCGATGGTCAGCCCACCGCCGTCGCGTGAACAGCCGATATCCATCTCCGCCGAGGGTTCGGTAAAGGGGAAATAGGACGGGCGGAACCGCGCCGGCAGATCGTCAATATCGAAGAAGGTCCGGCAGAACTCGATCAGGCAACCTTTCAGATGCCCCATATGGGTGGTCTCGTCGATCACCAGCCCCTCAATCTGATGGAACATCGGGGAATGGGTCGCGTCGTAATCGGCGCGGAAGGTCCGGCCCGGCACGATGATCCGGATCGGCGGTTTTTCCGACAGCATGGTGCGGATCTGTACCGGCGATGTGTGGGTGCGCAGCACCAGCCGCGAGCCGTCTTCCTTTTGCGGCAGATAGAACGTGTCATGTTCCTGCCGCGCGGGATGTTCCGGCGGAATGTTCAGCGCGGTGAAATTATTGAAATCGGTCTCGATATGCGGCCCTTCGGCGACCGTGAACCCCATCCCGGCAAAGATCGCCACCATCTCATCAATGGTCTGGCTGATCGGGTGGATCGCGCCCTGTGATTCCGGGCGAACCGGCAGGGTGACGTCGATGGTCTCCGCCGCCAGCCGCGCGTCAAGCTCGGATGATTCCAGAACCGCCTGGCGCGCTTCCAGCGCCTCTGTCACGGCCTGTTTGACCGCGTTATTGAGCTGCCCGGCCTCGCGCCGTTCTTCCGGCGCCAGCTGCCCGACGGATTTCATCAGCGCGGTGACCGACCCGTTGCGGCCCAGCGCCTCAACGCGCGCCTCTTCCAGCGCCGCCATGTCGGCGGCCTGTTCGATACGGGTAAGAATATCGTCGCGGATTGCGTCGCGGTCAGGGGCGCTCATAAGGCTTCTCGCCGATATGCGGTATGGGCGGGGGACATTCCCCCATCCCGGTTAACCGGCCAACGCGGCCTGCGCCTTGTCGCAGACGGCCTTGAATGCCGCCGGCTCATTGACGGCGAGCTCGGCCAGCATCTTGCGGTCGAGCTCCAGCCCGGCCTTCTTTGCGCCGTTCATCAGCTGCGAATAGGTCAGACCGTTAAGCCGGGCGCCGGCATTGATGCGTTGGATCCAGAGCGCTCGGAAATTCCGCTTCTTGGCGCGCCGGTCGCGATAGGCATATTGCAGCCCCTTTTCGACCTTCTCCTTGGCGACGCGGAACGCGTTCTTGTTGCGGCCGCGATAGCCTTTGGCGCGGGAAAGAACTTTCTTGTGACGGGCGTGGGCCTGTACCCCACCGGTTGCGCGAGACATGGCGTAACTCCTCTATATAAAACCTGGGTGATCGATGACGATCAGAGATAGGGCATATATTGCCGGACGATCTTTGCGTCCTGCGGCGCGAGCGTGGAGGTGCCGCGCGACTGACGCTTCATCTTCTTAGGCTTTTCTTCGAGGCAGTGACGCTTATAGGCGAAGCTGCGCTTGATCTTGCCCGACCCGGTCTTGGAGAAACGCTTCTTGGCGCTCGATTTGGTCTTCATCTTGGGCATTTTCCATATCCTTCCGAAAAGGTTGCTTTTCAAAGGCCGCCTCGGCATGCCCGTCCCCCTATTCACAAGAATAAGGAAACGCCGGACCACCCGTTATTGACCGGCGGAAAACCGCCGGAAGCGCCGGTTTATAAAGAGGTTACACCCGGTTTGCAAGGGGTTTGGGCAACGGCGGCATGGCTCTGCCGCCCGCCACGCAACAGAAACGAAAGGGTTGCCGCGAAGATTGTGAGCCCCAGTGCCTGACGGAATTTTACCTCCGCCGCACCAAACATATCGGGCGCGAACATGTTCCACGAAAAATGCACGAAAAATGCGGCGAGAAGCAGAAATCCCGCAAATTTCAGGGCGGTCAGGGAATACGCTTTCCACGCGGCCCGATTATGGGCGGAATTATCGTCATGGGTTTTCGTGTTGGTCATCTTCGGTCTCCTTTTCCTTTTGGTGAATGTCCGAAACGATCCGGTCCCATTCGGGACCGCTGAATTTTTCGATCAGGCGATGGACCACCTTGTCAGCCACCGCCAGTTCCTCAGCCGTAAGATCCAGATCGAGCGCCGAGAGGGCGTGCGCTTCCCGCAAACGGATAGATGAGAACGCCCTTTTGCCCTGAGGGGTCAGCTCCACCAGGCGTGACCGCTTATGAGCCGGATTTTCCCGGTAGCGGACCAGACCGTCGGCAAGCAACGAATCGACCTGTTTCTGGATATGCTGGCGCGAAACCGGCCGGATTCGCGCCATCGCCGGTACGGTTTGGGGCCCTGAGTCTGTCAGATTCTCCATGATGGCGCGCATGCCGGGCGTGATGCTGGTGCCAGCGTGAAGCTGCCCCGCCGCGTTCGCCAGCCGGTGAAACAGGCGCCGGACGCCCTGGGTCATCGATGTGAATAGCGGAATTTCGGTTCGGTCCATATGCCATCTCAAGTTTTATGACAGTTAATATGTCAATGTGACAATACTATTGTCAAATAATCTTTTCTGATTAATTTGAATTTCACGATTTGTTGAAAAATGCAGCTTTCATGGTTGAATTATTCCCGATGTAATACAAAAGCCGGATTTAAAACCATGACCAGGAAACAGAGAGTCCGGAAGGTCGGCAGCGGATTGGGGCTCAGCCTCCCTAAAGATTTCGGATTCGAAGAAGGCGAGGAGCTGTTCGCGGTGCAAACGACCGAAGGGCTTCACCTGACGCGCCTCGACCCGGAATTCGGCAAGGCGATGGATGCGGCCGTTCGCTCATAATAAAAAAGGCGGGCCGAAGCCCGCCTTTCTTCTAACCGTCGCAGGTTAGGCGATCCGCCGTCTTAACGCGGCGCGATCACCATGGTCATCTGGCGGCCTTCCATCTTTGGGAACTGTTCGACCTTGGATTCTTCTTCCAGGTCCGTCTGCACGCGCTGAAGCACGCGCATCCCCAGCTCCTGATGGGCCAGTTCGCGTCCGCGAAAGCGGAGCGTGACCTTGACCTTGTCGCCATCGTCCAGAAAGCGCCGCATGGAGCGCATTTTCACGTCATAATCATGCTGGTCGATCCCGGGCCGCATCTTGATCTCCTTGATGTCGATCGTCTTCTGCTTCTTCCGGGCCTCGGCCTTGCGTTTCTGGTCAAGAAATTTCAGCTTGCCGTAATCGAGAATCTTGCAGACCGGCGGGGATGAATTCGCCGCCATCTCCACCAGATCGAGACCGGCGGCATCCGCCCGTCTCAGCGCTTCGTCTATCGGCACGACGCCGAGGACTTCGCCGTCGGCATCCACAAGCCGCACTTCGGCGGCTTCTATCGCCTCGTTTACCCGCCTGTCGTCTTTCTGGGGGGCCGGGGCTGCAAAAGGTCGCCTCGCGATGATTTTTCTCCTTAGTTGTTAAAACTGAATGATGTACGCCGAAAATGTCAGGCCGGGTCCGCGCCCGTGGGGGCGGCGGCCTCGGATTTAAGTCTATCGACGGCCTCATCGAGCGCAAGCACTTCCTGAGACTTACCCCCAAGCCTGCGCACCGCGACCGTGCGTTCCTCTATCTCGCGCGCGCCCACAACCAGCAATGCCGGCACCTTTGCGTCGGAATGTTCGCGCACCTTGTAATTGATCTTTTCATTGCGGAGATCCAGCTCCGCCCGGACGCCGGCGTCTGCCAGAGCCTGATGCACCTCGCGCGCGTAATTATCCGCCGCGGCGGTAATGGTGCAGACCACCGCCTGGGTCGGCGCCAGCCAGAAGGGCAGCCGCCCGGCATAGTTTTCGATCAAGATGCCGATGAAACGTTCGAAGGATCCCAGGATCGCGCGGTGCAGCATGACCGGGCGGTGCTTGCGCCCGTCCTCCGCGACATATTCCGCCTCCAGCCTTTCGGGCAGGACAAAATCGACCTGCAGCGTGCCGCACTGCCAGTCGCGCCCGATGGCGTCGCGCAGCACGAATTCCAGCTTGGGGCCGTAAAATGCGCCCTCGCCCGGGTTGAGGCTGTATTCCAGCCCGGCTTCCTTGACCGCGTCCAGCAGCGCCGTCTCCGCCCGGTCCCAGACGGAATCATCGCCGGCGCGGACTTCCGGCCGGTCGGAGAATTTGACCGTCACATCGGTAAAGCCGAAATCCTGATAGATCGATTGCAGCAGATCGCAAAAGGCCAGCGTTTCCGACGTCACCTGATCGTCGGTGCAGAAAATATGCGCGTCGTCCTGGGTAAAGGCGCGCACCCGCATCAGCCCATGCAACGCGCCCGACGGCTCATAGCGGTGGCAGGAGCCGAACTCCGCCATGCGCAAGGGCAGATCGCGATAGGATTTAATACCCTGACGGAAAATCTGCACATGGCCGGGGCAGTTCATCGGTTTTACCGCCAGCGTCCGCTCATCCGCGGTTTCCACCGTGAACATATGTTCACGGAACTTTTCCCAGTGGCCGGAATTTTCCCACAGGATGCGGTCATAAAGCGTCGGCGTCTTGACCTCGTCATAGCCCGCCGCTTCCAGCCGGTCGCGCATATAGCTTTCGACCGTGCGGTATAGCGTCCAGCCCTTGGGATGCCAGAAGGCGGCGCCGACGGCTTCTTCCTGGAAATGGAACAGATCCATCTCACGCCCGAGCCGCCGGTGATCGCGCTTTTCCGCTTCTTCCAGCTGGTGCAGATAGGTGCGCAGCTCCTTCGGATCGCGCCAGGCCGTGCCATAGATACGCTGCAGCATGGCGTTCTTCGCATCGCCGCGCCAATAGGCCCCGGCGAGCTTCAACAGCTTGAACCCCTTGCCGACATGGCCGGTCGAGGGCAAATGCGGTCCGCGGCAGAGATCGTACCAGCCGCCCTGGCGATAGACCGACACGTCCTCGTCTTCGGGCAGGCCTTCGATCAGCTCCGCCTTATAGGCCTCGCCCATATCGGTAAACGTCTTTACCGCCTCGTCCCGATCCCAGACCTCGCGCACGAAAGGCTCGTCCGCCTTGATGATCTCCGCCATCTTCGCCTCGATCTTCTCAAGATCTTCCGGCGTGAAATGTTCCTCGCGGGCGAAATCGTAATAAAACCCGTGCTCAATGGCCGGGCCGATCGTGACCTGCGTGCCGGGATAAAGTTCCTGCACGGCCTGCGCCATGACATGGGCGGCATCGTGCCGGATCAGCTCCAGCGCTTCTTCGTCCTTGCGGGTAATGATCTTGACGGCGGCATCCCGTTCAATAGGACGGGAAAGATCGCGCACCTCGCCGTCCACGGCGACGGCAAGCGCCGCCTTGGCGAGACCCGGCCCAATGGATTCGGCAAGCGCCAGCCCGGTGACGGGGCTGTCGAATTCGCGCACGCTGCCGTCGGGCAGCGAGATTGAAATGCTCATCGTGCGACCATGGGCTCGGCCGGTACTCCCAATACAAAATGATCGGATAATCTAGGCGGCGCGGTTTACCGTATAGTTAACGCTGCATCAACCTTTTCTATCGGCAAATCGGCCAGTTCGTCCCGATAGAGAATATCGACCGCCGGGCCGCGCGGCGCGGTGATCGCGTGATTTGAATCGGCTGAGAACAGCACCAGCGACGGACAGGAGCTTGCCGCGATCATATGCATCGGCCCGGTATCGTTGCCGAGCGCCGCCGCCGCGCCGCGCCCCAGCACGGCGAGATCTGCAAGGTTTGTCTGACCGGTCAGGTCGCGCGCACCGGGACAGGCGCCGAGGATAGTATCCGCCGCCCGCCGTTCCGCCGGGCCGCCCAGCAAAACCGGCGTGATCCCCTGATCCATCAGCTTTTTGGCAATGACGGCATAGTTTTCCGCGGGCCATCGCTTTGCCGGACGATGCGGCGCGCCCCCCGGCACCAGCAGGGCGTAGCGGTCCGGCAGACCGAACCGGGCGATATCGGCCGCGACCCAGGACAGATCGGTATCCGGTACATTCTCGATCCCCGCCATGGCCAGCTGCTCGCGCTGGCGTTCGATGGTGTGCATGTCGTCACGATCCGGATTGGCGTGAGGATGCGAACAACCCGGTGCGATGCCCGACCATTCGGGCCGCCTGCCCGGCCCCATCAGCCGGTAATACCAGCCGGAACGGTCCGAGGTCTGCAGATCGTAAACCCTGTCGAATTCCCCCGCGCGCAGCCTCTTGCGCAGATCGATCCATTGCCGCGCCCGCCATAGCGGCGGTCTGGTATCGGTGGTGATTTCATCGAACCAGCCGCTGGGTTCCAGAAAATCGACGAAGGGCGGCGTGGTCAGCAGGGTAATTTTCGCTTCCGCGTGATGGCGGCGAATGGCCTGAAACGGCCCGCAGGCCAGCACGATATCGCCCAGCGCGCCCAGCTTGATGACCAGAATGCGCTTTTCCGTCATCCGCGCCCGAATTCCTCCAGCACGTCGCGATAGACCCCCAGCGTGCGCGCGCACATCTGTTCACGGGTATAGGTGCTGCGGGCATTTTCCATCGCGCGATAGGCCACCTGTTCGCGCGTTTCCTCGTCGATCGACAGCACATATTCCAGCATGTGGGCGAGCGCGTCGGCGTCGCCCGGCGGAACCAGCCAGCCGGTTTCGCCATGACGGACGGTTTCCCGCGCCGCGCCATGATCGGTGGCGATCACCGGGCGGCCCATCGCCTGCGCCTCGACAATCACCCGCCCGAACGCCTCGGCCTCAATGGAGGTTGAAATCACCAGATCGGCCATCAGCATCGCGGCGGGCATGTCGCGGCACTCACCCGCCAGATGAACCGTGTCCTGCAACCCGCACCGCGCGATATCGTTCTCCAGCTCCCTGACATAATGATCACGGCCCTGGGCACTGCCAGCCAGGATACAGCGGATCCCGGAGCGATCATGCAAACGCGATAATGCCTCGATCAGCACGCCCTGGCCCTTCCAGCGGGTCAGCCGGCCGGGCAGCAGGACGACGCGGTAATCCTCGGGCACCCGCCATTGCTCGGCGAGCTGTATAAGCCGCGACCCGGTCACCGCCTCGGGATCGAAATTTGCGACATCCACGCCGCGCGGCACGGTAATGACGCGTTTGGGATCCGCGCCATAGCGGGACACCAGCTGATCGGCGATAAAATCAGAAATCGCAATCACCCGGTCGCCCCGTGCCATGACGGAATTATAGGCCCTCTTGAGAAGGCTTCCGGCGCTGTAATTACCATGAAAGGTGGTGACGAACGGAATTCCCGCGCGCTGCGCCGCGTAATAGGCCGACCAGGCGGGGGCGCGGCTCCGCGCATGAATGATCTCCACGCCCTGTTCCGCGATCAGCGCTTGCAGCCTCTCTATATTCTTGCGGATGGTCAGCGGGTTCTTGGAATGGACCGGCAATTCGAAATGGGTCGCCCCGGCGCGCGCCAGCTCCGCCGTCATGATCCCGCCGGAAGACGCGACCAGCGCCGTGCCGCCCGCCTCCATTATCGCGCGGGCGACATCGACCGTGCCGCGCTCGACCCCGCCGGTCACCAGCGAGGGCAGCACCTGCAGCACGACGGGTCCGCCTTTTTCGGCGGCAACGGCGGTGTTAGTCTCGGTCACCGTTTCAACCATGATTTCTTTCGCCACAAGCGCTTACGATAAATAGATGACAGATTCCCGCGACCCGTCAGAGAATTCGCGAACCGTCCCGGAAAAAGCGGAACTGACCGCCCCCGACGGCGGGACAATCGCCTACCGCGCCACAGAAGGCAAGACACCGGGGGTGATGTTCCTTGGCGGCTTCATGTCCGATATGACCGGCAGAAAGGCGCTGGCGCTGGAGGAACATTGCCGCAAGACCGGCCGCGCTTTCGTCCGGTTCGATTATCAGGGGCATGGCGATTCCTCCGGTGAATTCCGCGACGGCACCATCGGGTCCTGGATGCGGGACGCGCTGGCCATACTGGATAACGCGACGAAGGGACCACAAATCCTGATCGGCTCCAGCATGGGCGGCTGGATCATGCTGCTGCTGGCGCTGGCCCGCCCGGCGCGGGTGGCCGGGTTGATCGGCATCGCGGCGGCGCCGGATTTCACCGAGCGGCTGCTCTGGGAAAAACTGCCGGAGGAAGCAATGACCGCGTTGCAACAGACCGGCGTCTGGGAACAGCCGTCCGAATATGGCGACGACCCCTATATCATCACCCTCAATCTGATCGAGGAGGGACGCGAGCATCTGGTGCTGGACGGGCCGATCATGATCGATGTGCCGGTGCGGCTGCTGCACGGCATGCAGGACCCGGATGTGCCCTGGTATTACGCCCAGGCGATCCAGGACCGGATCAAGACCCCGGATGTGACGGCGATCCTGATCAAGGACGGCGATCACCGCCTGTCGCGGGAACAGGACCTCAAGCGGCTTTGCGGGGAGCTCGATACGCTCTGCGAACAGGTCGGATAGACCGGCCTACCCGTTCAAAATGGCACGCAGCCCGGCCCGGTAATTCGGATATTTCAACGTCACGCCGAGCACGTCCTTGATCCGGTCGTTCCGGACGCGGCGCGATTCCGCGTAAAAGCTCTTTCCCATCTCGCCAAGTCCCGCATCCGCCAGCGCCACCATGGGCGGCGGCACCAGCCCGAGCAGCCGGTAGCCGTACTCCACAATTTCGGCGGAAACCGCCGGTTCGTCATCGGCGAGGTTATAGACCGTCCCGCCAGACGGCGCGGCGATGGAGGCCCGCAAAACCCGCACGATGTCATCGACATGGATGCGGCTGAACAGAATATCGGGTGCGTCGATGCGCTGCGCGCGGCCCGCCCGGATACGGTCAAACACGCTGCGCCCGGGGCCATATATTCCCGCAAGGCGGAATATCTGTACCGGAACACCGGACTGAGCCCCAAAATCCAGCCATTGAATCTCCGCCTGCAGCCGGTTCAACCCGCGTTCCGCGCAGGGATTGGGATCAGAGTCTTCGTCCACCCAGCCGCCGCCGCTATCGCCATAGACGCTTGTGGCGGAGAGATAACCGATCCATTCAAGCCCCGGTAACGCCGCCAGATCGGCGGCATGAAACCTGAGTACCGGATCGCCCGTTCCCGCCGGGGGAATGGAGAGCAGCAGATGGGTTGTGCCTTCCAGAGCGGATAGATCCGCCATCGGCGCAGTGCCGTCAAAAACATGGATGGCGGGGATATCGCTTGCCGCGCGTTTCGTCCCGGCCACCGCCCACCCTTCCGGCATCAGCGCATCGGCGAGATGCGCGGCGCAATAGCCGAACCCGAAACAGAAAAGGCGGGGCATGATTCGCACCCAAAATTAGAATTCCGGGTTAGAGTGCCAGCGCAACTCCGGCGGGACAAGAGCATGCGGAAACCGGTATTACTGATGGCCCTGGCGCTGGCGGGTTACGGCCCGGCGATGGCGCAATACGCTCCCGCCCCGCCAAAACCGCAGGTGCGCGGACAGGAACATTACACCGGCTGTCTGGCGCTTGCCGGCAGCAACCCGGCCCAGGCGAAACGGGCGGCGGAGAACTGGCAAAAAAACGGCGGGGCGGAAGCGGCGAGCCATTGTCTCGGCGTCGCGCTGCTTAATCTCGGCCAGTATAAAAAGGCCGCGCGGCTGCTGACCGATACAGCGTCGAAAAGCCAAATCAAACATCCCGGCCTGCGCGCCAACATGTTTGCCCAGGCCGCCAATGCATGGATCATCGCGGGCGACGATGCGCGTGCGGCGGGGCTGTTGAACCAGTCCATCGCGCTGGCGCCGAAGGAGCCGGATTACCGCATCGACCGGGCGATCGCGCTGGCCAGCCAGGGCAAGGACTGGGAAGCTCTCGACGATCTCAACGAAGCCATCACCATCGCCCCGGGCCGGGTGGACGCGCTGACCTTTCGCGCCAGCGCCTGGCGGCGGGTGGGATCGATGGATCTGGCGGCGCAGGACGCGGAAAAGGCGTTGAGCCTGCGCCCCGATTATCCGGAGGCGTTGCTGGAGCGCGGGCTGATCCGCGCGGCGGCGGGGGACGTCACGGGCGCCCGCGCCGACTGGCAGCACATCCTGCGGATCGCGGTGGAAGGGCCGCTGACCGACGCGGCGCGGCGGAATCTCAAACGGCTGGATGGGCGTTAGGGCGCGGGGGCTACTCTTTTTGACTGGACCCCGGCTCGGGGGCCGGGGTGACAAGAATTGTTCGGCCGGGGTGACGGGTGGCGTGTGCCTCTCTCGCTTAGGCCTTCCAACTAAAATTTTGTCATCCCGGACAAGCGCCAGCGCGATCCGGGAACCAGTCAATTTCTTAAGGAATGCCCCCTCCCTGTCCCTCCCCCGCGCGCGGAGGAAGGGACCTGGCGGCGAAATCCATAACAATTTCCCCCTCCCCTTTGGGGAGGGGACAGGGGAGGGGCAGACGCAGCTACACGCCCGGCGAACCCCCTAAAAATCCAGATCGGCGTAATGTTTGGGCGGCGGCTCACCCGGCAGATGGTCTGCCAGGATGGCGCGGAAGGACGGGCGCGATTTGATCCGCACATACCATTCCTTGGCCGGAATATGTTCGTCCCACGGCACATCGCCGAGATAATCCACCGCCGAGAGATGCGCCGCCGCCGCGATATCGGCGATGGAAAGCGCGTCGCCCGCCAGCCAGTTCCGCCGTTCCGACAACCAGCCGATATAATCCAGGTGATAATGAATGTTCTGCTTGCCCGCGCGGATCGCGGCCGAATCCGGCGCGCCGGTTTTCAGAAACCGCTTCATGATTTTTTCGCCGACCAGATTTTCGCTAACCTCGGCGCTGAATTTGCGATCGAACCAGGCGGCGATGCGCCGCGCCTCCGCCCGCTCCACCGGATCGGCGGGCAGGACCGGCGGGTCGGGGGCGATGTCTTCCAGATATTCGCAAATCGCCTGGGAATCAGCGATCGGCGTGCCATCGGCCTCCACCAGCACCGGCACCTCGCCCGCCGGGTTGAGGGCCAGAAATTCAGGCCGGCGCTGCCATGTGTTTTCGGTCTGAAGCCCGAATTCCAGCTTCTTCTCGGCAAGCACGATGCGGACCTTGCGGCAATGCGGCGACAGCCACAGATGATAGAGAACGCGCATGGGCCGACTGTATCCGATTAGGTGATTTGTTGGAATCACCCCGCGCGCGGTCTGGCCGGTTTCGCCGCGGCGGGATAGGCTATGGAACGCAACAAAAAGAAACAGGGAGAGACAAAATGGCAGAGGCATTATCGATCGCGCTGGAGCGGTATGACCGGCATGTTCCGTTTTTCATGAATATGGTGCCGGAACCGGACGGCGCCGAATGGACGCTGGACGCGCTGGAGGTCGGCATGGCGCCGCCGCGCCGCGACGGGATCGACCGTCACGCGCGCTATATGCGGGACAAGGAGTTCGATATTTGCGAAATGTCGGTGTCTTCCTATCTGACCGCCAAGTCGCACGGCGCGCCCTATAGCGCCATTCCGGTTTTCCCGCGCCGGCTGTTCAGCCAGAACCATATGTTCATTTCCACCGCCGCGGGCGTGGAGGAACCGAAAGACCTGATCGGCAAGAAAGTCTGCTGCCGCAGCTTCCAGACCACCATGTCGGTGCTGGCCAAGGGTGATCTGGCCTTCGAATACGGCGTGCCATGGCAGGAGATGGACTGGCACACGATGAGCAAGGAGCTGGTCGACTGGCCGGGCCAGGAAGCGGCGAATCTGACCCTGATCGATGAGCCATCGGCACCCGACAAGCTGATCGCGGGTGAGCTTGCCATGATGATCCACCCGCACCCGCCGCCCAAGCTGCTGAACGCCATGCGCGAGGGCAAGGTGCGGCGGCTGTTCCCCGACACCAAGGCGGAATGCGCGCGCTATTTCAAGAAATACGGCGATTACCCGATCATGCATGTGATGGTGTTTTCAGAGGCGATCGCCGAGAAATATCCCGAATTGCCGCGCGCCCTGATGGGTATGTGGGAAAACGCCAAGCACCAGGCGGCGGAGTTCTACGAGGATCCGGGATATGCGGAGCTGGCCTTTGCGCGCAATAATTTCGAAGAGGAATCGGAATTGTTCGGCGAGGATATCTGGCCCAGCGGGCTCAAGGCCAACAAGGCGAGCGTCGAACGGTTTATGAAATATCTGACCGATCAGACGCTGATCGATGCGCCCTATGCGGTGGAAGAGCTGTTCCACGAAAGCGTGCTGGATAGTTAGCAAAAAACACTCCCTCCCCTTTCCTCTCACCGGAGGGGAGGGGAAGGGAGGGGGTGGAGCAGCGCCGTTTTAGATCACGCGCTTTCGACCTCCTCGGCGCCGACAAGCACGGGATGTTCCAGCTTGTCGATCATTTCCTTCGGCACGACCTGCCAGAAGCGCTTGACCTCACGCTCCCAATCGATCAGCAACCGTTCGGTAAAGCGGGACTGGGTCTCGCGCCAATGTTCCTCGACCAGCCGGCGCAGCACCTGGTCCCAATGGGGCGACTGGATACGGTGATAGACCACCGTGTCGGAATTCACATCATCGGCAAAGCTGGCGTCGGTGTCATAGACAAACGCCATCCCGCCGGTCATGCCGGCGCCGAAATTATCGCCCACCGGGCCGAGAATGGCGACCGTGCCGCCGGTCATATATTCGCAGCCGTTTGCGCCGCACCCTTCAACCACCGCGTCGGCACCAGAATTCCGCACGGCGAAACGTTCGCCCGCCTGTCCGGCGGCGAACAGTTTTCCGGCTGTCGCGCCATACAGCACCGTGTTGCCGATGATCGCGTTTTCCTGCGTCGCAAAGACGCTCGACGTCATTGGACGGATGACGATTTCACCACCCGACAGACCCTTGCCGACATAATCGTTGGCGTCGCCGAATACCTGCAGCTTGAGCCCCTGCACCGCGAAGGCGCCGATCGACTGACCCGCCGCACCACGCAGCCGCACGGTGATGTGACCCGGCTGCAACCCGGTCATGCCGAAGCGCCGCGTGATCATTGATGACAGCCGGGTGCCGATGGCGCGCTGCGTGTTCTGGATGTTGTAGGCAAGCTGCATCTTCTCACCGCCTTCGAGCGCCGGGGCGGCGTCCTTTATCATCTGCGCATCCAGCGTATCCGGCACTTCGTTGCGGCCCTCACGCGCCATGCCGAGCGGGTTATCGCCCGGATCGGCCTGAACCAGCAGCGGGTTGAGGTCGAGATCATCGAGATGCGGATTGCCCCGGCGGACCTGCATCAGCAGATCGGTCCGTCCGATGACCTCTTCCAGCGACCGCGCACCGAGTTCCGCCAGAATTTCGCGAACTTCCTCGGCGACAAAGCTGAACAGATTGACGACCTTTTCCGGTGTTCCGGTGAACTTGTCGCGTAGCGCCTGGCTTTGCGTGCAGACCCCGACGGGACAGGTATTGGAATGGCACTGCCGCACCATGATGCAGCCCATCGCGACCAGAGAAGTCGTCCCGATGCCGTATTCCTCCGCGCCCAGCAAGGCGGCGATGACGACATCCCGCCCTGTCTTGATGCCGCCATCGGTGCGCAGCGACACCATATGGCGCAGCCCGTTGAGGCTGAGAACCTGATGGACTTCGGCAAGGCCGATCTCCCACGGCAGCCCGGCATATTTGATCGAAGATTGCGGGCTCGCCCCGGTGCCGCCGGAATGACCGGAGACCAGGATAACGTCCGCCTTTGCCTTGGCGACACCGGCGGCGATGGTGCCGATACCGCTTTGCGCAACCAGCTTCACACAGACCTTGGCATCGGGATTGATCTGCTTCAGGTCGTAAATCAGCTGCGACAGATCCTCGATAGAATAGATGTCGTGATGCGGCGGCGGTGAAATCAGGGTGACGCCCGGCGTCGAATGACGCAGCCGCGCGATGACCTCGCTTACCTTGATACCGGGAAGCTGCCCGCCCTCACCCGGCTTCGCGCCCTGGGCGATCTTGATTTCAATTTCCCGGCAGTTATTCAGATATTCCGCCGTCACGCCGAAACGGCCGGACGCCACCTGCTTGATGGCGGAGCTGGCGTTGTCGCCGTTCGCCCGCGGCTTGAACCGTTCGGGATCTTCGCCGCCTTCGCCGGAATCGGACTTGGCGCCGATGCGGTTCATCGCGATCGAGAGCGTCTCATGCGCCTCGGGGCTCAACGCGCCGAGCGAGATTCCCGGCGCGACCAGCCGCTTGCGCAGCTCGGTTATCGATTCGACCTCATCGACGGGAATGGATTCCCCGTGCGGCACGAAATCCATCAGATCGCGCAACGCGACCGGAGGCAAGTTTTGGACCGCATCCGAATATTGCTTGTAGGTCGAATAGGAATCAGTGTCGCAGGCATTCTGCAATGTGTGGATCAGGCGGCCCTCAAAGGCGTGGGCCTCGCCATTGCGGCGGAAACGGTAGAGCCCGCCGATAGGCAGCGCCGTCAGCCCTTCATCGAAAGCCTGCTTGTGCAGTTTCAGCGCCAGATGCTGCAGCCCCGAAAGACCGATGCCGGAAATCCGCGAACTGATGCCCGGGAAATATTCCGAAACCAGGGTCCGGCTGAGCCCGATCGCCTCGAATTTGTAGGCGCCGCGATAGGGAGAAATTACCGAGATGCCCATCTTGGACATAATCTTCAGCAGCCCCTGATTGACCGCCTCGATATAGCGCGCGACGCATTCGTCGTAAGGCCGGTCACCGAACAGACCCCGGCGGTGCCGGTCGGCGATCGATTCCTGCGCCAGATAGGCGTTGACCGTGGTCGCGCCGACGCCGATCAGGACCGCGAAATAATGCGTATCCATGCATTCGCCCGACCGCACGTTAATCGAGGTAAAGGTCCGGAGCGATTCCCGGATCAGATGGGAATGCACGCCGCCGGTCGCCAGAATCATCGGGATGGGTGCGCGGTCGGGCCCGGTTTCCTTGTCCGACAGGACCAGATGAACGGCACCGCCCCGCACGGCGTTTTCCGCCTCGGCCCGGATACGGTCCATCGCTTCGCGCAACGCGTTTTCGCCGCCATCGGCATCAAAGGTGCAATCGATTACAGCGGCTTCTTCGCCGACATGGGCGATCAACCCGTCGAACTGCGCGTTGGACAAAACCGGCGATTCCAGCTGGATCAGCCGGGTCTGCGACTGGTCCTGATCGAGAATATTACCGAGATTACCGAGCCGGGTATTGAGCGTCATCACCCGGTATTCGCGCAATGAATCGATCGGCGGGTTGGTGACCTGACTGAAGGCCTGACGAAAGAAATGATGCAAGCCCCGATAATGGTCGGACAACACGGCCAGCGGCGTGTCATCGCCCATCGATCCGGTGGCTTCCTTGGCGTCATCGACCATGGGCTGCAACAGCAGCTCCAGCTCTTCCAGCGAATAGCCGGCACAGACCTGGCGGCGGCGCAGATCGTCCCGGTCGAACTCCACCGGCTCGTCCGGCGCATGGTTGAGCTCTTTATCGAGGATATCGATATTCTGCACCCAATGTTCGAACGGCGCCTTGCCCGCCACCAGATCGCGCAATTCGGGGTCCTGGTAAAACACCCCGCCGTTCAAATCCACACCGATGCACTGGCCCGGCCCGACACGTCCCTTTTCAACGACCCGCGCCTCATCCAGATGGACCATGCCGGTTTCCGAACCGACCACCAGCAACCCGTCATCACGCAACGAATAGCGCAGCGGGCGCAGCCCGTTGCGGTCCAGACCGGCGACCACCCAATTGCCGTCCGTTGCGCATATCGCCGCGGGGCCGTCCCAGGGTTCCATCACGCAGTTCGCGTAATTGAACAACGCGCGATGGCTTTCCGGTATATGAGTCTTCTTGGACCAGGCGTCGGGGATCATCATGGTTTTGACCATCGGCGCATCGCGCCCACCCCGCACCAGAAGTTCGAAAACCGCGTCCAGCGCCGCTGAGTCGGAGCTGCCGGACTGAACCACCGGTTTGATGTCGTCGATATGCTGACCGAAATATTCCGACGTCAGCCGGGTTTCATGGCTGCGCATCCAGTTCACATTACCGGATAGCGTGTTGATTTCACCGTTATGGGCCAGCATCCGGAAGGGCTGCGCCAACTTCCAGGTCGGGAAGGTATTGGTCGAATAGCGCTGGTGGTAGATCGCGAAACGCGAAACGAAGCGTTCGTCGAGCAGATCGGGATAAAATTCCGTTACCTGTTCGGCCAGGAACATGCCCTTATAGATGATCGACCGGCAGCTCAGCGAACAGATATAGAAATCGTTCAGATTTTCATCGAGCACCTGATTTTCGATCCGCCGGCGAATGATATAGAGGTCGCGTTCAAATGCCTCGGACGTCATCCCCGGACGTCCCGCGATCATGATCTGCTCGATCTCGGGCCGGGTCGCGTTGGCCTTGTCGCCGATCACCTCTACATTCACCGGAACCTGCCGCCAGCCGTAAATCGAATAGCCGAATTGCAGGATCTGCGCCTCGACGATGCAACGGCAGCGTTCCTGTCCGGCCAGATCGGTACGCGGCAGAAAAATCATGCCGACGGCCATCGGGCCCGCGCCCGGCGTGTGGCCGGTACGAATGGTGTGTTCGTGGAAAAAATCCTGCGGGATTTCGACATGGATGCCGGCGCCATCGCCGGTCTTGCCATCGGCATCGACCGCGCCCCGGTGCCATAGCGCCTTCAGCGCCCCCACACCGGCCTCAACCACTTCGCGCCGGGGCTTGCCGTCGACCGACACCACCATGCCGACGCCGCACGCGTCATGTTCGTGCGCTGGATCGTAAAGCCCTTCGCGATGCAGGCGGTCCGCTTCCCGTTGTTGCCATTCGGCGCTGCCATGTGCCGCCATGCCGGTACTTTTCCTCATGCCGCCGTCTCCGATATGGGCGCCCGTGCCCGCAAATATTGATCAATCGATTCCGCCGCATCGCGGCCGTCGCGGATCGCCCAGACGACCAGCGAGGCGCCACGGACGATATCACCCGCCGCGAAGACACCGTCGAGATTGCTCATCTTGGTGCGCGGATTGATCTTGACTGTGCCCCAGTCGCTGACACCAAGCTCCGGCACGCCAAAGAGCCGCGGCATGTCTTCGGGATCGAACCCGAACGCCTTGATGACAAGATCGGCCTCTACATTGAAGCTGGAGCCTTCGATGATTTCCGGTGTCTGACGGCCGGTCGCATCGGCGACGCCGAGGTGAATTTTCGCCGCCCGGACCGCGGAAACGGCGCCGTCTCCGAGAAATGCCTCCGGCTGCGCCAGATAGGTGAACTCGACTCCCTCTTCCTCGGCATATTGCACTTCTCGCTGCGACCCCGGCATGTTCGCCTTGTCGCGGCGATAGAGGCAGGTGACGTTTTTCGCGCCCTGACGAATGGCGGTGCGCACGCAATCCATCGCCGTATCCCCCGCGCCGAGCACCACGATATTTTTGCGATCGGCATTGAGCTTGCCGCTCTCGAATTCGGGAACGTCTTCGCCAAGGCCCTTTCGGTTTGACGCGGTGAGAAACTCCATCGCCTGCACGATGTTTTCGAGACCGCTTCCCGGGACCTTGATATCGCGCGCCTTATAAACCCCGGTCGCGATCAGAACCGCGTCATGTCGCTGTCGTAACTCCTGAAATGCGGATTCATCGCTGATATCGGCACCGCGATGCATGACGATGCCGGCTTCTTCATAGAGGGCGATCCGCCGTTTGACGATTTGCTTGTCGAGCTTGAAATTCGGAATGCCGTAAATCAGCAGCCCGCCCATCCGGTCATACCGGTCATAGATATGAACCTGATAGCCCCGGCGGCGCAGAATTTCGGCGGCGGCGAGCCCCGCCGGACCACCGCCGACAATGCCGACCGACTGACTGAGCTCGCGCACCGGCGCGGGCGGTTTGATCCAACCGTTCTCAAAAGCGGTTTCCGTTACGTAGGTCTCGACCGCGCCAATGGTCACCGTGCCATGACCGGCCTGCTCGATCACGCAATTGCCTTCGCATAGCCGGTCCTGCGGGCAGATCCGTCCGCAGATCTCCGGGAAGGTATTGGTCGAGGAGGACACCTCATAGGCTTCCTGCAGCCGGTCTTCCGCCGTCAGCATCAGCCAGTCGGGAATATTGTTGTGCAACGGGCAATGCACCTGACAGAACGGAATACCGCACTGCGAACACCGGCTGGCCTGCGTTTCGGCCTGCTCGGTGCTGAAACGGCGATAAATCTCACCGAAATCGACGCGGCGTTCTTCAGCCGCCCGCTTTTCGGGGGTTTCCCGGCTGATCGAAACGAATTCAAGCATGTGTACTCCCCGGCGCAACCAAATTCTAAAGTTCTAATCTGAAGAGACAGATATAGCGCCTGCCGAAGCCTGCGCTATCACACCCCTCACCCCTTGGTACCGGGCTCTATAACTCATAACTCCGTCTCTGGCGAGGGAAAATCGCCATATAGGACAGTGTATGTTAACTAATTAAGTTGGTCAACTCACCCGCCCGAATATGTCAAACTGGTTACCGCGAGCCCAATCGACGTATTAGGTCCGTTTCGGGACTATTTTCCGTTGGCCACGAATCGGGTATAGTCGTTATGAGATGGGCGGGGAAGTAGCCGGAGTAGATGTAAGATGACCCTATTGCAAGTAATTGTACTTGCCATCATTCAGGGCATAACAGAATTCCTGCCGGTCAGTTCCTCGGGCCATTTGGCTTTGGTGCCGGTGCTCGCTGGTTGGCCGGATCAGGGCCTGGTAATGGACGTGGCGGTTCATGTCGGAACCCTGGGCGCGGTTATCGTCTATCTGCGCCGCGATATTCTGAAAATCTGTCTCGGCCTCCTCAGACTGACCCGCGGTGAAACCGATGACGGTGCGCGCCTGGCCGGGCTGGTGCTGATATCCGGCCTGCCGGTCTTTGCGGCAGGGTTTCTGCTCTCAAAATTTGTCGGCGGCGCCCTTCGCGAGCCAGCCATCATTGGCTGGGCATTCATCATTTTCGGCATAGTGCTCTTTATCAGCGACAGGATCGGAGAAGAAAAAAGGACAGTGTCCGATTTGAAAGTCGCGGATGCCTTTATCATCGGGTTCGGGCAAGCATGCGCTCTGATTCCGGGGGCAAGCCGCGCCGGGACGACGATCACGATGGCCCGCTTTCTGGGGATCGACCGGCGGGAGGCGGCGCGTTTTTCGATGCTGATGTCGATCCCGGCTATTGTCGGCGCGGGAACCCTGTTGGGCATTGACGTCATAAAGAGCGGCGACAGCGTTTTTCAAACCTGGGTCATCACGGCAACGGCACTGGCCTTTTTCGCCGCGCTCATCGCCATCTACGCAATGATGGGATGGCTGCGCCGCCAGAATTACACGCCGTTCGTCATTTACAGAATTCTGCTTGGCGTCGTGATCCTGTTATTCGCGGGCCAGATGTAACGCGCCGGGATCAGCGCGCGGCAGCGCGCGCCGCGTCATCGCGCAATCCGCCGCCCGGGCGGAAACGGCACAGATAAGACGGCAGGATCGCTTCCATCGAAACCGGAACGATATCGAGATCGGCAAGAGTGCCCGCTTCGCCGCCGACAATATTGTCGCGGCGCAGCAACCGCACCTGATCGACCGTAAGCGGCGGCGGCGGTGTCAGACCGGGAACGACCGCCGCGGGAAGCGCGAGACCCGCTTCGATAAGTGCCGCCTTTGCCGTTGCCACCCAGAACGGCACCGGAATCAGCAGACGGCGCCGGTGTATTGTCGACAGCAACAGCTCCATCAGCTCCCGGAAGGTCGTCACCCGCGGCCCGCCCAATTCAAAAATCTCGTTCCGCGTGCCGTTATCCGCCAGGGCGCGGACTATCGCCTGGGCCACATCGCAAACATATACCGGCTGGAATTTCGTGTGGCCGCCCCCGATGAGCGGCAAGACGGGCGCCAGCCTGGCATACATGGCGAAGCGGTTGAAAAATTCGTCCTCCGCCCCGAACACGAGGCCGGGCCGCATAATGGTCGCGCCGGGGAAAGCCTCCCTGACGGCTTCTTCTCCCGCCGCCTTTGACCGGGCATAGGCGGAATCCGACCCGAGGTCGGCGCCGATGGCGGAAACATGGATCAGCCTTTCAACGCCGGCCTGTCCGGCGGCGGCCGCGATGCGGGCGGCGCCCTCGCGATGCACCGCGTCAAATGTCTGCGCCCCGCGTTCATAAAGAATGCCGGTAAGATTGATAACGGTATTTGCGCCGGCGACGGCGGCGGCGACCGAAGCGTCATCGCGAATATTACAGGGAACCGGCGCGATCTGACCGACATCGCCCATCGATTTGCAGATCATTGCCTCGCGCTGACGGCGGCAGGCGATACGGATCGCCGCCCCGGTCGGCGCCAGCGCACGGACGACATAACGGCCCAGAAAACCCGATCCACCGAAAACGGTCACGACTTGTTGCGCCATAATGATCTCTCCCCTGATGACGGCGGCGAACCAACCCGGAAACAACCCGTGCCTATTAACCGCGCCGCAAGCCGCCGTCAATAAATCCGTCCGAAAGATATTGACAATATGGCGGCCTGTGGCATACCCACTTCCCTTCTCAGATGCCCAGGTGGCGGAACTGGTAGACGCGCAGGTTTCAGGTACCTGTGGCCGCAAGGCCGTGGAAGTTCGAGTCTTCTCCTGGGCACCATTTTTTGCCGGCATGTCCGGCATCGCCGGAACGGCGCCGTAAACTACCCGGATTCTGCCTGCCCATGACATCGATCACGCTTCATCAGGGCGACCTGCCCGACGGGCTCTCCTTTGGCGCCGCCGTCGCAATCGACACGGAGACGATGGGACTTCGGCCCGAACGCGACCGGTTGTGCCTGGTTCAGCTTTCCGCCGGGGACGGCACCGCTCATATCGTGCAACTCAGAGACGGGGCGTTTGAGGCGCCCAATCTCAAAAAGCTGCTCACCGATCCGTCGGTACAGAAGATCTTTCATTTCGCGCGGTTCGACGTGGCGGTCATGAAGGCCTATCTGGACGTCGATTGCGCGCCGGTTTTCTGCACTAAAATCGCGTCAAAGCTTTGCCGGACCTACACCGACCGGCACGGGCTTAAGGATTTGTGCCGGGAGTTGCTGGACGTCAACCTGTCCAAGGAACAGCAATCGTCGGACTGGGGAGCAGCGGAACTGAGCCAGGCGCAGCTTTCCTACGCCGCGTCCGATGTGCTGCATCTGCATGCGCTGCGCGACCGGCTTACCGAAATGCTGGCACGCGAAGGGCGTCTGGCGCTGGCGGAAGCCTGCTTCGGGTTTATGGCCCACCGGGTGACGCTCGACCTTTCGGGCTGGGCGGAAACGGATATTTTCGAACATTAAGCCCGGTTTCGCGGCATTTCGCCGCCAACTGTGATTTTCCGCTCGCACCTGAATCGGGTTAGACTATATAGCTTGCAGCGGAAACCGGATATTCGGCGTGAACAAGGAACAAACCAGACTGGATTCTGACGCGGCTGAAACAAGCCGCGGCGACACACCGGACGATATCGCCGTCGCACGCCGCGTTCTCAATGACGAGGCGGAAGGGTTGCGCGCGCTCGCGGGGTCGCTCGATGCCTCTTTCGTCGCCGCGGTCGACACCATGGAAGCCGCTGCCGGGCGCGTGGTCATCAGCGGCATGGGCAAGAGCGGTCATATCGCCAACAAGATCGCAGCCACCCTGGCGTCCACCGGGACGCCCGCGCAATATGTCAACGCGGCCGAGGCAAGCCACGGAGACCTCGGCATGATCACGCGCGACGATGTCGTGGTCGCCTTGTCCAATTCGGGGGACACACCGGAACTGTCCGCCCTGGTCGATTATTCCAGACGGCGCCAGATTCCCCTCATCGCCATGACCGGACGGCGCAACAGCCTGCTGGATAAGGCGGCCGATATTTCGCTTGTGCTGCCGGATCTTGCCGAAGCCTGCCCGCTCGACCTCGCCCCCACCACATCGACAACGGCGATGCTGGCGCTGGGCGACGCGCTGGCCGTCGCGCTGCTGGAACGCGCGGGTTTCTCGCCGGACGATTTCAGCGCACTGCACCCGGGCGGCCAGCTTGGCCGGCGTTTTATCCGGGTTGGGGAAATCATGCATGGCGGCGACGCGATCCCGCTTGCTTCGATGACCGACAAGGTGTCGGACGCGCTTTTGGAAATGACCGCCAAGAGTTTCGGATGCGTCGGAATTGTCGGGGAAAGCGGCGCGCTGGCGGGTATTATCACGGACGGCGACCTGCGGCGGCATATGGATCAAGGGCTGCTCGACCAGCCGGCCCACAAGGTAATGACCGCGGATCCGCAGACCATTCCGGCGGATATGCTGGGCGCGGCGGCGCTGGGCCTGATGAACGATCTCAAAATCACGTCGTTTTTCGTCGTCGGCAGCGACAGCCGCCCGGTCGGAATCGTCCATATTCACGACCTGCTGCGCGCCGGGCTGGGTTAGTCGCGCAGATGACTGACGGCATCGACACCACCGCCGGCAATGACTCCGCCGCTACCGAGCGGCTGAAAGCCGGCGGCAGCTATTCCCGTTTCGTCGGCTGGATGCGGATCACCTTGCCGGTGATCGCCTGCGTGATCGTGGTACTGATCGTCGCCTGGCCGCAGCTTCAAAAAGCACCCGACAAGTTCAGGCTGGGCGTTTCCAGCACGACGATCCTCGACACCGGGGGACAGGAAGTCGTGAATCCGCGCTATACCGGCATCGACAAGAACAACCGTCCCTTTACCGTGACGGCCGACACCGCATCTCCACAGCAGGACCAGCCGCAGCTGATTTCGCTGTCTTTTCCAAAAGCCGACATAACGACCCAGAACGGCGCGTGGCTCGCCCTTTCCGCTCAGGCGGGACTGTACAACCGCAACAGCGAAGAGCTGGATCTCAACGGGGCGGTGGATCTGTTTCACGATACCGGGCATGAAATCAGGACGTCCAAGGCACGCATTTTTCTCAAAAAAGGCATGGCTTCGGGCAATGACGATGTCGAGGGTCACGGCCCGGTCGGCACCATCCGGTCAAAGGGCTTCCTGATCCTCGAAAAGGGCGATCGGCTGATTTTCACCGGCAAGGCGCGTCTGGTGCTTTATCCAAGCGCGCGGAAGGAAAAGGGATGAAGGCCGGCCGGTTAAAGTTCGCCACCCTGTTTCTGGCCTTGGCTATTCCGGTAGCAGCAAACGCGCAGGGCATCGGCCTTCCCAATCAGACGCGGGAGACCCCGGTCGAGATCAACGCCGATCAGGGGATTGAATGGCAACAGAAACGCCAGGCCTATGTCGCCCGGGGCAATGCATCCGCGCGGCAAGGTGACACCACGGTTTACGCCGATACACTGACGGCCTGGTACAAGAAGGTCGACGGAGCGCAATCGGAGATATTCCGGATCGATGCCGACGGGAACGTACGCATCAAATCGCCGCGCCAGACGGCATTCGGGGCGAAAGGCGTTTATCTGATCGATAAGGGGCTTCTTGTCCTGACCGGTAATCCCAAGCTGGTTACCGAAACAGATACAATCACGGCCCGCGACAGTCTGGAATTCTGGGAACTCAAGAATCTGGCGGTTGCCCGCGGCAACGCCATCGCGGTCCGGGGCGAACGGCGCCTTCGCGCCGATGTGCTGACGGCGCATCTGGAGAAGAACGCAAAGGGCGACACGGAAATCCAGCGCGTCGAGGCCTTCGACAATGTCGTGGTGTCGTCGGAAAGCGAGATCGTCCGGGCGAAACGGGGTATCTACAACGTCAAGACCGGGATCGTCCGGGTGCATGAGAACGTGCGCATCACACGGGGCGATGACCAGCTCAACGGCGATTCAGGCGTCGTCAACCTCAACACGGGCGTCAGCCGCCTGACAAGCAAGGGGGCAAGCAGGGTCCGCGGTTTCTTTAAACCGAAGAAAACCGACCCGGCGCAACCGAATGTGGACGGAGAGAACAAGCCGCGTAGCAACGGCAAATAGATTGCGTTAACCTTAACGCGGTAAGATACTGGTGACATGACTGATACACCCATGGCCGCAAACGACAAGCCGCAGCTGGTTTCGGAGAATTCCGGTCTGATCGCGCGAAAGATCGGTAAATCCTTCAAGAAACGCCCGGTCCTCCGGGACGTGTCACTCTCTGTACAGCGGGGAGAGGTCGTCGGTCTTCTCGGACCCAACGGCGCGGGAAAAACCACCAGCTTTTATATTATGACGGGGCTGATCTCTCCCGATTACGGCGAAATTTCGCTGGATGGCGAAGACGTCACCCCGTTACCGATGTATCGCCGCGCGCGCAGCGGTATCGGGTATCTGCCTCAGGAAGCATCGATTTTCCGGGGCCTCAACGTCGAAAATAATATCCGCGCCATGCTAGAAGTCGCAGAGCCATTACGGGATAAGCGCGAGGCGCGGCTGGAGGATCTGCTGGCGGAATTTTCGCTGACACATTTGAGGCGCACCCCCGCGATCGCGCTATCAGGCGGCGAACGCCGGCGCGTGGAGATTGCGCGGGCATTGGCGGCAAAGCCGAATTTCATGCTTCTTGATGAACCGCTCGCCGGGATCGATCCGATCGCCGTCGGCGATATTCGCGAACTGGTGACACATCTCAAGGACCGCGGCATCGGTGTTCTCATTACCGACCACAATGTGCGGGAAACCCTCGATATCGTTGACCGGGCCTACATCCTCCATGATGGCCGCGTCCTGATGAACGGCGCCCCGGACGAAATCGTTGCCCACACCGATGTCAGACGTGTTTACCTTGGCGAAAGGTTTAGCCTGTAAGAGTTCGGTATCGCGACAACAATTAAGTATATGTAAGGCAAGAATAAATGGCCCTGACCCCGAGATTGGATCTGAGACAGGTCCAGACCTTGGTCATGACGCCGCAGTTGCAGCAGGCGATCAAGTTGCTGCAACTGTCCAACCTTGAACTTGCCGAATTCGTGGAACAGGAACTCGAGCAGAACCCGCTTCTGCAACGGGAAGATCAGTCGTCAGAGTCACAGGAACCCGGTGACGGCGCGGCGCCGTCCAATGACGCCGGAGACGACGCGTACGAAGACTCGCCGGACTATGGCGCGGCGGAGTATAGCGAAACGGAAACCGGCGTTTCCGATTTCGGCGATGGCGGCGATCTGCCGCCGGATCCAAATGATCCGCCGGACGCACCCGATTCAGCCGATCTGGTTAACGCCGACAACATCCCGGAAGAAGGCGATTCCGCGCTCGACGCCGAATATGACGATGTCTGGGCCCAGGAAAGCGCGTCCGATTCAGCCGCCGATATGGAAGGCGAATCGCTACACTGGCAGGTCCAGGGGTCCGGCGGCTTCGATTCGGACGACAATTCCATGGACCGGACGCCGGCCGATCAAGAAAGCCTGCGCGATCATCTTTCAGCTCAAATCGCCTTCGATATTCCCGATCCCGCTGAACGGATCATCGCCAACACCCTGATCGACCTGCTGGACGATTCCGGGTATCTGCTTACGCCGCTTACAGAAATCGCGGCGGGGCTGGGCTGCGGCGAGGACCGTGTCGAAGCCGTTCTGGAAAAAATTCACCGGCTTGATCCGCCGGGCATCGGCGCACGCAACCTTGCCGAATGCCTCGCCATTCAGCTTCGCGAGCGGGACCGGTTCGACCCCGCCATGCAGGCGCTGGTCGAAAATCTCGATCTGCTGGCAAAAAGAGATTTCAAGACATTGTTGCGCAAATGCGAGGTCGACCAGGAAGATCTCGCCGAAATGATCGACGAGATCCGCGCGCTGGATCCCAAACCCGCCTTGTCATTCGAGGAAACCGTTACCCAGCCGGTAACGCCCGACGTTATGGTCAGGCGCGGCAAGGACGGCACCTGGCTGGTTGAGTTGAACAGCGACAACCTGCCGCGCGTGCTGATCAATAACCGCTACTATGCGGAAGTCAGCAAGGCGACGACATCGAAAAAGGACAAGGAATATATTTCGTCCTGCTATCAGTCCGCCAACTGGCTGATGCGGGCGCTGCATCAGCGGGCCCAGACAATTCTCAAGGTGTCTTCCGAGATCGTGCGCCATCAGGAAGGCTTCCTCGAACATGGGGTCGATCAGCTCAAACCCCTGATTTTACGCGATATTGCCGGCATATTGGGGATTCATGAGAGCACCGTCAGCCGGGTCACCACCAACAAATACATGGCGACGCCGCGCGGCATGTTTGAGCTGAAATATTTCTTTACCTTCGCGTTGGGAAACCCTCAGGACGAAGACGCCATGTCGGTCGAGGCGATCCGAGCGCGAATCAAGAAAATGATCGAGAACGAATCGCCGAACAAGGTTCTCTCGGATGACAAGATCGTCGCGCAATTGAAAGAGGATGGCATTGAAATCGCCCGGCGCACGGTCGCCAAATATCGGGAAGGCATGAAAATTCCTTCGTCGGTTCAACGGCGGCGGGAGAAATCGATGCTGGCCGATACCGCCTGAAAATCCGCTTTACCGGGATGATCCGGACGTATGGAATAGGTAGTTGACATTCCCGACGGCTCAGACTTATTTTCCGGCCCTCGTCAGCCGGAACAATTATCCAACCAAGTGGGTGCGCAAGGCAGCAGCGCTGCAATTGCCGTACGGGAATTTTTTATGCAGATCACCATATCGGGAAAACAGGTCGAACTCGGCGATGCCTTGCAGAGCCGTGTCAGCGCCGAACTCGATGAGTCCGTTTCGAAATATTTTGATCAGGCGCTTGAAGCCTCTGTTGTTTTCAGCCGCAGCGGAAGCACTCTGTTTCATTGCGATATCACGGTCCATGTCGGGCACAATATCCGGATGCGCGGCGAGGGCGAGGCGGGCGACGCGCATGCCGCCTTCGACCTGGCGCAGGAACATATCGCGAAACGGTTGCGGCGCCATAAGCGGCGGCTGCGCAATCATCGGGCCGGGATCGAGGAAACCGATCCGCTTGAAGCGGCCCAGTACATTCTGGCCGCAGAGGAACCGGAAGGCGACGCCGGCGAGGATTCCGGCAGCGACACCGTCGTCATTGCGGAAATGACCACGGCAGTGGATACTATGACTGTCGGCTCGGCCGTGATGCGGCTGGACCTCTCGGATGCTCCGGTGGTCGTCTTCCGCAACCCGGCGCATGGCGGAGTCAACGTGGTCTATAAACGCAGCGATGGAAATATTGGCTGGATTGACCCTCGGGGCAATCAAACAGCCGGTTAATCAGACGAGGCGGAAAAACCAGCATGGAACTTGCAGATTTCACCACCCCGGAAAGCATCGCCACCGATATCAAGGCGACGAGCAAGAAACAGGTTTTGGAAGAACTGGCCCGCCGGGCCGCGGAAATTTCCGGCTTGCATGAGCGGGCGATTTTCGACGTGTTGCTGGAACGCGAACGTCTCGGGACGACGGGCGTTGGCCGCAGCGTCGCGATCCCGCACGGTAAGCTGCCGGACCTCGACCGCCTGTACGGCGTTTTTGCCCGGTTGAGCAAGCCGGTGGATTTCGATTCGGTCGATGACGAACCGGTCGATATGGTTTTCCTGTTGCTGGCGCCGGAAGGGGCCGGCGCGGATCACCTGAAGGCGCTGGCCCGGGTCTCGCGCCTTTTGCGCGACACCGGTCGATGCGAGCGGTTGCGCCAGGCGGAAGACGCCGAACGAATTTATCGTATTCTGACCGAATTACCGGCAACCAACGCGGCCTGACGGAACACCGTCCGTAACGGGGTTCAACCCTCAGTGAACGCTGTGCGGCTCAAGATCATTTTGAATTGCCGCAGCCGCCGCGACCGAGCGGTCCTTGTACCATCCGACCGGTGATCCATCCGCCATATGGACGGCATAACCGGATTCCCCGTCAACGACATAGGGTTTGATATAGACCGCGCGATGATCCGACGGCGCATGCGCCGTGCTCTCCTGGGAACGGGTGTCCTTGTCGGTACGCATCAGCCCGCCACCTCCGCCGAATCGACATCAATGACCCGCTGCCGGGAATCAGTGCGCGCATCACCCCGTTCGATCTTGATTATCTTCTGGCGGGTTTCCGGCTTGGGGCGTTTCAGATCGACATGAAGCAAACCCATATCGAGTGAGGCGCCGGTTATCTCGATCCCCTCGGCCAGCACAAAGGAGCGCTGGAACTGCCGGGCGGCAATCCCGCGGTGCAGATAGAGGCGTTCCGGGTCGTCTTCCTGCTTGCCGCGAATGACGAGCTGACGGTCCTCCACCGCGACTGTCAGATCCTCCTCGGAAAAACCCGCGACGGCCAACGAAATCCGGATACCGTCTTCGCCGACTTGTTCAATATTGTAGGGGGGGTACCCGTCGGATGACGATTTCGACGTGCTGTCAAGAAGCCGTTCCAGCTCGTCAAAACCCAAAAGCCGCGGGTGATTGAAAATAGACATACGTGCCATATTACCTCTCCTCTGAGCAGGCGGACATTCGGGCCCAATTAAAGGCACCCATTGCCGGATCATGCCTCCGACGAGACCCTGACCAGCGTGGGCCATATATGGGGGCTCGACGCCGCGTGAACAATAGGTGTTTTGGGGCTGGCGCGCGGGGGGCGGCGGCTGGTTTAATAGGTTTCCAAACGATACGCCGGAAAGCAGCAGGGATGAATGTGAATCGACTATGGGAAACGGCCCGCGAAGAGGTTTGGGAAACCGACCTCAAATCGCTGCCGCGTTGGCGGCGCGCCGGGGTGCTTTCATTCCGGATCATCTGGAAGGTTGCGAGCGATCTGCACGCCGGGCAGCTGAACTTGCGGGCGATGAGCCTGGTTTACACAACCATCCTGTCGCTCGTTCCCTTGCTTGCGATCAGCTTTTCCGTCCTGAAGGGGTTCGGGGTCCACGAGCAGCTATACGATCTTTCCTCGCAACTGCTCGAACCGCTGGGCGAACAGGGCAAGGAGATCGGCGACCGCATTTTCGGGTTCGTTGAGAACGTCAAGGTTGGCGTGCTCGGGTCGGTCGGTCTCGTCCTTTTGATCTATACGGTCATCTCACTGATCCAGAAGATTGAGTTTTCGTTCAATTTTATCTGGAAGGTGTCGCAGACACGTCCTCTTGCCCGCCGTTTTTCGGACTATCTTTCCGTCGTGCTCGTCGGCCCGGTCCTTGTTTTTTCCGCGATCGGGGTAAAAGCCAGCCTGATGAACAACTCAATGGTTCAGTCGCTTCAGTCGATCGAGCCGTTCGGCACATTATTGCAATTCATCAGCTCCCTGTTGCCCATCGCGCTGGTGATCGGGGCCTTCACCTTTATCTATGTGTTCATGCCCAACACGCGGGTAAAGCTGACATCCGCGCTTGTCGGGGCCCTGGCGGCCAGCCTGAT
>CAZBKQ010000016.1:0-52300 GCA_964492555.1 uncultured Rhodospirillaceae bacterium
AGGGAGAGGGAACGACTGGCAAGAGGCATATGAGAAGCACGCAAGGTACTGTCAGAGCTACATCCGGGTCTTGTAGCTGAGGTGAGGCGGTTGAGACGCCTTGATCCGAAAACCGGCAAATGACTAAGCTGCCGTGAGATAGCAGACTTTGCACACCAAAACGGCTTTCAAACCGCTTCAGGACGCCCATACAAAACTTCGAACTTTGTGAGACTATATTAGACGAGGGACTAAAGCTAAAATAATCCACCTCCCGCCTTTGCGCCAGAGGTTATCACTTCTGCACACTCTGCGATTAGCCGCTTCTGTGCGAAATTAAACATTGTGAGACTTCATCGGATTCTGCCGGGTCCGGCTGCCCCCTTCCCCAGAATCCCTTGGTCTCCCTATTGTGGAAACTTAAAAGGCCTGCCGAAAGGTAGGCCTATTTTTTCCAAACGAAGAATTGACCTGTGACCTGAGCCCTAAGTTTTCGCCGTCTATTGGTAGAGCCCGAGCATCGATTGATGGCTCGCTGTTGAAGGAATGAAAAGCAGGTCCGTGGCATGCCCCGGACTTGCTCGCGCGGCGATTTCGGAGGGTGTTCTGCCTCCCAGGCTCGCGTGTGGTCTGGCGGTTTTGTAAAGATGTTAAGCTCGGCGCGGGCGAGGCTTAGCGGAGCGAACAGCGTCTCGTTGAGGCACTCGTCCCGTAGGTGCCCATTGAAGCTCTCCACACAGCCGTTCTGCATCGGCTTATATGGAGCGATGTAATGCTATTCAACGGACCGGTCTTGGTTCGAGCGCAGCACCGCCATGCTGGTGAGTTCGGTGTCGTTATCGCTGACGATTATCTGCGGCCTGGTCTGGCGCTGCACGATCAGGGTGTCGAGTTCCCACACCCAGCACTGGTCCGAGAGCGAAGTGTCGACCACCAAGGCCAAGCACTCGTGACCTGCCCCCCTTAACCGGGTCCATTTGCTGAGCTAAAGAATTGGCATCTGAATCCACTCAGAAGGGAGCAGAGATGCCGAGTAAGCGTTTTTCGGTCGAACAGATCATCATTCATTTGCGTTAAGCGGATGTGCTTCTGGTGCACGTGCGCCCAGCGCTCGCTCGCGCTCACCCCGGCGGCGAACCTCGAGCTTCTCATAGCGATACAGCCGTCTGAGCATCTTTTGGTTCCGGGCGATTCCTTCGCGGGCCCGCATTAGACGCGGACGCCATTAGCCGAAGCGTCGCCGCTCTCGGACCTCCCAATCATCCGGTCTGCCCGACCGGTAGCGCACCGACGACCGGTCCGCCGCGATCATGATACACGCCCGCCGCTCGCTCAACGCGTAAACCGCGCACAGATAAGCAGCGGGCTCCCGCCTCGCCGCGGGCGCCACCATTTTTTGACCCGATATCCTTCAGCATGGCGCTGTGGAGCATCGCCTCTGCCAGCAACTTCTTCATACGAGCGTGCTTGTCCTCCAGCCCCTTCAGCCGCTCGGCCTCCGACATCTTAAGGCCGCCATACCTAGCCTTCCACTTGTAGAACGGCGTATCGCTGATCCCGTGGTGGCGGCACACATCCGCAGTTTCATGGCTGGTGATGGCCTCTACTCATTCGTGCAGGAGTTTGCGGGGATCAGGTCAGTGGTTTCGGGTTCTGATCGGATTCAAAGATCTGGTAATCAAAGTTTTATTGGGATTGGCTGCAAGTACTGTAACGACAAAATCTCTCTCCCTCCGCCAGCCACCCCGGCAAGTTTTCTCCTGTTTTCCGGGGTTGGGCTAACCGCCCGTAACAGGGCAGTAATTCGGGACCAATCCTAATCCTGCTGACTTCTGTCTCCGGTCTCCTGACCTCGTTTCAGGGAAGGCTGACGCGGGGTCTCTGCCGGTCCGGCGTTCGGTTGAGTTTCCCTGTTAAACAGGGATTAACAGGGAATTTTTGCAAAAACCGGCCCAAAACAGGGCTCCCGGACGAGGATTCACCTTCTTTATCGTGATTAATAAAGTAATATCAACAAGTTAGGGATTTTTCCCTGTTATTGCCGATAACAGGGTATCTATTGCGTCATAACAGGGAAGTAGTTGGTCATAACAGGGGCCCCTGGTTTCGGGTAACAGGGGTGCATCGCGTCTGTTTATTCCGGGCCGGCGGCTGTCGTCTCAGAATACCCGGGCGCCTCGAACATCCTGGCCTGCTCTTTCCAGGAGACGGGTATATGGCTCTGCATGAGCCGTTCCAGGTTGAGTCCCGGCGGCTGCTCGCCGGCAAGGATTGCGCGGTGCAGGTCGGGTGCCAGAAAGGCCAGCCGTACCAGCTTTCGCAGGTAGGGTGAGGGAGGGGAGGCGTCGAGAACCGGCAGCCCCTTTGCGTCGGTGCGTACTATTGCATGCGCTTTTCGTAATGCCTTGATCAGAACCGGATCGCGCCGTGATACGGGAGAAGAGGCGCCGAGGAGCCGGCGCTGTCAGACCTAATTGGGTTGAGCGGATCAAGCGGCGCCGGTAGCGTCGGATGATGAATAATCCGTTTCGCTATTTTAACTCGTCGCCAGAGATCATTCGGGTGACGGTGATGCTCTACATCCGGTATCCGCTTTCACTGCGCCAGGTGGAGGACATCCTGTTCGAGCGTGGCATCGATATCTGCCACGAAACGGTGCGTTTCTGGTGGAACCGCTTCGGCCCGATGTTTGCCGCGGAGATTCGGAAGAAACGCATTCATCACCGTTCCTATTCCAACTGGCGCTGGCATCTGGATGAGGTGTTCGTGAAGATCAACGGCGAGAGGTATTACCTGTGGCGAGCGGTCGATCACGAAGGTGAAGTGCTTGAGGTCTTTGCGTCGAAACGCAGGGATCGCAAGGCCGCACTCGATTTTCTGAAACGCGCGATGAAACGGTTTGGGTGGCCGAGATCGATCGTGACGGACCGGCTCGCGTCTTATCGAGCGGCTATGAAAATCATCGGTAACGAGAAAAGCCTGGAATGCCGGCGTTAGTTAAACAACCGGGCTGAAAACTCGCACCAACCATTCCGAAGACGGGAAGGTGCCATGTCCCGGTTTCGCGACATAAAGACGCTACAGAAGTTCGCCTCCGTTCACGCCTCGATCTACAACCACTTCAGTCACGACCGACATCTGACAAGCAGACCTGAATTCAGGAAGGCCCGTTCGGCGGCAATCGCCGAATGGCGCCAATTGGCCGCGTGATTACCGGGCGCCGGCTCGCAATCGGAGACAAGTTCGCGTTAGACTGACAGCACCCGATGATGGAAACCGCCAGGTGGATTTCCGAGACCGGTTCGCATTATACCGACAGCACCGTTGATAGATTTTTGAGGAACCGTTTTCAATCCGGCAAAAAACCAGGGCCAGCTACCAAATGAATTGTCCGCGCCGGTATTGACCCCCCCCGTGTTAAATGGTCCTGTTTTGCCAAGGGGGTAGGCATCGCGCCTTTTCCAATTTCACTGACGTGAAAATACCGGCTCGTCAGAAGCTGGAATTGAATGTCTGGAGCAGGGAATTGATTTCGATCAGTCATCTTCAAAAGGATTTCATCGTCGCCGATGGCGATGGCAAGGTGTCCGCACTGAACGACCTTAATATCGAGGTCGCGCGCGGCGAGTTTTTTGTCATCGTGGGCGCCAGCGGCTCGGGAAAAACGACCTTGCTGCGTTCCGTCGCGGGTCTGGAAACACCCGACACTGGATCGATCAGCATCGATAACCGCACGGTCTTTTCAGACAAGCCGGCGGTCTGGGTGTCGCCGCAGGATCGCGGGTTCGGGATGGTGTTCCAGTCCTATGCCGTGTGGCCCCATCTGACGGTTTACGACAATGTCTCGCTGCCGCTCCGCGAAGGGTCGCAGAAAATCCCGAGCGGAGAGGTCCGCGGGCGCGTCGAACAGGCGCTCGCCATGGTATCGCTTGAGGAACAGATAGACCGGCCCTCGACCCTGTTGAGCGGGGGACAGCAACAGCGCGTGGCGCTTGCCAGGGCGATCGCGGTCAATCCCCAGGTTCTACTGATGGATGAGCCGCTCAGTAATCTCGACGCCCGCCTGCGTGAAGAGGTGCGCGGCAAGATTCGTGAGTTGGCCAAGAATCTCGGCGCGACAGTCCTTTATGTGACCCATGATCAGATCGAAGCCATGGCGATCGCCGACAAGATCGCGATCATGAGTTTCGGTGAGCTACTGCAATATGGCTCACCCAAGGATTTGTACAACACACCCAACCGGGCGGAGGTCGCGGAATTCTTCGGCACGGTCAACTGGTTGCCGGGCGAAAGGGACGGCGATCAGGTCAAGACGAAGATCGGCGAGTTCACTGTCGCGCCGGGGACGGCCGACGGGAAGGACGTCTGGATCGGTATCCGTCCTGAGCACCTGGAATGCACCGGCGCGCCCAATGAAGGTCTCAACAGTCTGGCGGTTGACCTGGTCAATGCGGTGTTTCTGGGTGATCAATACACGTTCGATGCGAGAGCGGACGAGACGGCATTGGCCGGTAAAAGCCGGAACGCGCCCGTCCTTCAGGGCGGCAAGCTGCATATTTCAGTCGATCCGGCTGATATTCTGGTTTTCTCCGCCGATGCGGAAAACACAAAGTTCATCGAAACATCAATGGCAAATGCGTAGTAACAATGAGTTCATTTTGTGTCGGATCAAGGGGGCAAGAAAATTCTCTACCGGGATGAAAATATGAAAGTAAGCTCGAAAACAAAAAACCGATAAAGCGTAACAGGACAGCTATGGAGGCTTCACATGTTAAATCTATACTCAAGAAGCGCGGCGCTTAAGACCGTCGCGTTCGCATCCCTGACCGCGATGCTGGCGGTCGGTTCGGCTCAGGCGATGGATGCGCCGAAAAACCTCAAGGAGCTTATCGCCGCGGCGAAAAAGGAAGGCACCCTGACCGCGATGTGGTCTTCTTCCAGTCTCGCCGGCGGCAAGGGGTTTCGGCAGATCGTCAAGGGCATGAACAAGCGTTACGGAATGAACCTGAAGGCGAAATTCACTCCGGGTCCTTCTATGACACGCATGGTCGCGAAGACCACGCGTGAGGTTAAGGCCGGTCAGCCCGCCAGCACCGACCTTCTCTGGAATAATTCCGGCGGAGCGCTGAAAGGCGGCAAGGTCGGCATTCTCCGCAAGGTCGACTGGATGGCCTATTTGGAGCGGAAACCGCTCAAATGGGATGGTTTTGATCCGATCGCGCCGGGCGGCGTTGGCATGGCGTCCGCGGGGTCGCTCGTCGGCATCATGTACAATACCGAACTGGTCAAAGCCGGTGACGTGCCGCAGTCCTTCGAAGATGTCTTCAAGCCGCAATTCAAGGGCAAGATCGCGACCACGCCTTATGTCGCAGGTATGCGTGAATTCGGCATGCCGGGTGTGCTCGGTAATGAGGTCATGACCAAGTTCACTAAACGTCTGAGCAACCAGATCGGCGGTCTGATGCGCTGCGGCTCGACCGACAGGCTGACAAGCGGCGAATTCCTCATGCTGGTTTTCAGCTGCGGTGATCAGTATGTGAACCGTGCCAAGAACTCGGGCAGCGGCGAACCGCTCGGGTACGCGCTGATGAAGGAAGCGGTCATTTCCCATACCCGCTACGGCATGGTGCCGGTGAATTCCAAGGCGCCGAACGCCGCGACGCTGGCCGTTGTCTGGCTCCACACCGAGGAAGGCCAGAAATGGATGTGGAAGAATGCCGGGCTCGATCTTCCGGTCTATCCGGAATCCCAGATGCGGAAGAAGCTGCTGGCGGCCAAGGCCAAGGGCGCGAAGATCGTTATGAACTCGCCGCAATGGCTTGGTGCGCAGGGCGGTTACATCAAATTCCGCAAGAGCCTTGAGAAAATCGTCAAGGCCAAGAAGAAGAAATAGGCTGAGGTCTCAGCCATCGATGCAAGCCGGGGAAGCCTATTCCCCGGCTTGTGTCTTGTTTCTCAAATAGTCAGCAGAATTTTAGAGGTCCGAGGTGCGAACCAACTCGTCACCCATTTTAATAGCGCTTGCCGCGCTACCGATGCTGGTCATCCTGACCCTGGTAACGATCCTTGTCTGGATCAGTTTTCAGACCGGCATTCTGGGCACCTCAGATGCGACCTATACGTTAAATAATTATTCCGAAGTTTTCGAAGACCCGATATTTGCCGAGGCGGTCTGGAACACGTTTGAGTTTTCGATAACCGCCACCATCGTCGCCATGCTGATTGGTTTGCCTATCGCCTGGGTCACGGAGCGGACCACCATGGGCGGCAAGAGCTGGGTTTATGTGATCATGACGCTGGGGCTGCTGATACCCGGCATCTATACCGCGATGGGCTGGACGTTCCTGGCGCATGAACGGATTGGGTTCCTTAACCGGTGGGCGGTCCAGCTTCTCGGTTTTTCCGAAGCGCCCCTTAATATTGCCACGCCCGTCGGAATGGGTTTTGTTCAGGGGATGAGCCTCGCCGCGCTCGGTTTTATCCTGACCGCGCAAATGTTCCGCTCGATGAATCCGTCTCTGGAAGAGGCCGCGAATATTCACGGGCTCGGATTTTTCGGAACCTTGCGGCGGATTACCCTGCCGCTCGCCATGCCGGCGATCCTTGCCGCCGTGATCTACATCGTGGTCATCGGTATCGCGACTTTCGATATCCCGGCGATCATCGGGCTGGGTTCGAGGGTATACCTGCTCAGCACCTATATCTTTCTGAAAACCAACCCCGGCGACGAAGAGCTGGCCCAGCATGGGATCACCGCGGCGCTCGGCGTCATGATGATTTTGGTCGCGATCCTGCTGACCTGGTGGTATAGCCGTGTGCTGCGCAAGGGCGACCAGTACGGGGTCGTCACCGGCAAGGGGTACCGCCCCAACCTTATCAATATCGGCGGCTGGGGTAAGGTGGCCTGGGGCTTTATTATCGTTTACCTGATTGCCGCCAAGGTTCTGCCGCTGCTGCTGATCGGCTACACGGCCTTTATTCCTTATCTCGCACCGCCATCGGCCAAGATGTTCAGCCTCATGACGCTGGAGCCGATTTTGGAGGAGATCGACTGGGAACTGGTTCTCCGGGGCATGGAAAACACCTTTATCCTGGTCTTTTCCGTGCCCCTGATAACGCTCATCGTGGCGTTCGCGATTTCCTGGCTGATTGTCCGCAGCCGGAGCCGTACGCGGTATCTGCTCGAATTCGGCGCTTTTCTGCCGCATGCCTTGCCGGAAATTATTCTCGCGATTTCAGCGTTGCTTCTGGCGCTTTTCTTCCTGAAGGGTATCGTGCCGCTCTACGGCACGGTAACGCTGATCGCGATTGTCTATGTGATCACGCGCATCAGCTTCGCGACGCGGGCCATCAACAGCGCACTTCTGCAAATTCACAAGGAGTTGGAGGAAGCGGCGCACACGGCGGGTATATCCGCGGTAAAAACATCCTGGAAAATTCTCGTGCCCTTGCTGCGCCCGACCCTGATGGCTGTCTGGATCTGGTCAGCAATTCTGGTTTACCGGGAACTGACCGTCGCGGTTTTCCTGATCGGGCATGAGAACATTACCCTGCCCGCGGTGATCTGGAGTTACTGGCAGTCGGGCGCGATCAATCTTGCCGCCGGGGTGACGTTGGTGATGACAGTCCTGCTGATCCCGCTGATCCTGCTGTTCTGGTGGTTCGGACGCAAATCGGTAATGCAAAGCAACTAAGAAGAAACGGAATACGCGCCGCGCCTCAATAGGGTTCCACCGTCATCTGGCCGCGATTATCGATCCAGCATTTTTCGGAAACCGCCGGTTTGCCGTCGACCCGGTCGCGCAGCCAGTCATAGACCAGGCTGTCGCGGCTTTCGCCGAGCTCTCCGGATGACGCCTGTGCCATGCTGTGATTGGCGTCCTGAAAGACGACCAGCCGCTTGGGCGCCTCTATCCGGTCGAACAGATCATATGTGTGCTGTATCGGCGACAGCTGATCCGCTTCGCCCGCGACGATCATATAGGGCGCCTTGATGTCCTTCGCGACCTTGCGCAGGTCAAAACCCTGACGGAATTCATCAAACGCGGCCTCGTCCTCATAGCCCGCCATGAACATGAAGCGCACCTTGAAGGTGGGCGAGGCGACATTAAAAATCGTGTCGCAGCCGGGCTCCTGACAGACGCCGGTCCCGCTATAGCCCAGGATCCGGTCGCCAAGCGCCGCCGTGGCGACAGTGCCGTAATAGGTGCCGAAGCTGGAGCCACGCAGCACGATCCGGCTTTCATCGATTTCCGGTCGCGCGGTCAGCCAGTCAACCACCGCGTTTGCCGCGTCGCCCCAATTTTCGGCGGTGATTGTGATGCCGCGGTTGCGCGTTTCGCCCTGGCCCGGCCCGTCGAGCGCCAGCACCGCCATACCCCGCACAAGCGCGGAATCGCCGTGCAGCGCCACCATGTTTTCCTTGCTGCCGTCCATACCGCCGACATGAAACACGCAAGGAAAGGGACCATCGCCCGTCGGCGGCAGATGCAGGAAGGCGGCCATGGAGTTGTCACCGAAGGGAATATCCACCCGCTCAACCGGATGAGGGGCGTGCTGGATGAATTTGTCGTAGGTCTCGATCATCCGGGCTTCCCATTTCAGGTCTTCTTCATTGTCGTCGAAGTAAGACCATTGCGCCGAGGCATAGAGCAGGGCGGCAATGAAATAATTCTCGCCCGCCGAAATCATCCTGCCCTGATCTTCGAAGAGCTTGGCGATGTCTTCCATGCGCATGCCCTCGCGCCCGAATTCCGGTCCGATATCATCAAACTTTTTCATCCGCGCCCCGGCCCGGCGGAAGGCGGAAAGCCCCGATGCGCCGCCCCGGCTGCCCTTATGGCCGAGTCTCCCCTGGTCCCATTCGGGCCCCACGGTCCGGATGGTGGTGTCCAGCAGCCAGCGCTGTTCCTTCCAGCGTTTTGTGCGGTTTTCCATTTCCAGGGTCTTTTGCATTGGAAACCTCCCTTATCCCAATTTTTTTGAAAGCGTGCCGTTGTTCTTCAGGCTGGTCAATCATCCACCCGGCATGACATGGAGCGGGTTTTTCAGATACGATTTCGGAAAGAAGTTCGAAAAACAATAGCGGGGACAAAAACATGCGTGAAGCCGAACAATTTCCTCGGTTCTCTGAGGCCGAGATGGCGGACCGGCACCGCCGGACCAGGGACGTTATGGCGGAACAGGGGCTGGATGCGTTGCTGTTTTTCGGAGTTGGACAGTTTTCCACCGATATTTACTGGCTGAGCGACTGGCCGGGCGGGCGTGAAAACTACATCCTGTTTCAGGCGGATGAAGACCCGGTCGTTATCGCGCAGCTTTACAACCATATTCCGATGGCGCGGGTGCTTTCGGTGATCGCCGATGTACGCTGGGCCGGGGCCAACACGGCGGCGACGGTCTCCGCTTTGCTTGGCGAACGCGGGCTGGATGGAAAAAAGGTCGGGTTGGTCGGCAATATCCCCTACCGCCATTACCTGCGTTTTATGGAAGAACATCCGGATACCGCGTTCACGGATGCGGGCGGGCCGTTCCGCATGATGCGGACCATCAAGACGCCGGAGGAAATCACCAAGCTGAAATTCGCTTCCGAACTTACGGATAAATCGATGGCTGCGATCCGGGACGGGTTGAAAGTCGGGATACGGGAAGACGAAATCCCCTGGCTGATCGAACCGGTTTATCTGAAGGAAGGCGGCACCGCCGGCATCCATTTCATGACCGCCATGCCGATGGACGAACCTCATTTTCCGGTGCCCGCGCAGTTTCATTCAAGCCGCCGGCTGGAGGCGCGCGATTGTCTGATTACAGAGATTTCGGGCGGATACTGGGGCGTGACCGGCCAGATTCATCGCACGTACAGTTTCGAGGAACCACCCGCGAACTGGCGGGAACTGCATGACGTGGCGGTCGAAACCTATCTGGCGATCGAGGATGCGTTAAAGGACGGCGCGACCACGGCGGATGTCGAGGAAGCGGCGGAGGTGGTCCATGCGCGCGGTTACACTATCTATGACGACCTGCTGCATGGTGTGAGCCAGACACCGCCGATTATTCAGACCTGCACGACAAAGCGCCATGAAAGCCCGGAAATCACCTTTCGCGAGAATATGGTGGTGACGATCCAGCCCAATGTCATTACCAGGGACGAAACCATGGGGCTGCAATTCGGCGAAACGGTGCGCGTTACCAAAAACGGCTGTGAGAGTCTGAACGATTTTCCGCGCGAATGGGTGATCTGCCCCGGATAGAGGAGATTTTGTGCCGGCTTGTCCTCCCTGGGCGCCGTCTTTAGGCTTTGTTGGAACAGGAAAATGAACAGAAAAAATACAGAAAAAGCGGCGCTCGGCGTCTCCGTCCCCCGGGTTGAAGATGAAAGGCTGCTGACCGGGACGGGTCGGTTCGCAGACGATATTTCACCGCCGGGTACGGCTCATGCCTGTTTTGTCAGATCGCCGCACGCCCATGCGGTGATAGAGAAGATGGACAGCACTCGGGCGAAAGACGCGCCGGGCGTGCTTGCCGTGCTGACCGGCGATGATCTGGCGGCGGAAAATATCGGCAACCTCACCTGCCTCTCTTTCCCCAAGACCGAACCGGAGGGCGCGTTTTGTCCCGAACGGCCCTTGCTGGCGCAAGGGACCGCGCGGTTCGCGGGGGAAGGCATCGCCATGGTGGTGGCGGAAACGCCGGCCCAGGCAAAGGACGCGGCGGAGCTGGTCGAAATCGATTATGCGCCGCTTCCCGCCGTAACGCTGATTGACGCCCATGGGGATAGCGCGCCGAAGGTCTGGCAGGAGGCGGACGGCAACCGGGCCTTTTCCATTGAATCCGGCGATGGGGCCAGTGTCGCGCGGCTGTTCGAGACTGCGGCGCATGTCTCGAAACTTCGCGTGGCATACCCGCGCGCGACCGCCAATACGATGGAGCCGCGCGCATCCATTGCCTGGTCCGATCCGATGGACGGGCGTTTCACGGTCTGTGTCAGCTCGCAGGAACCCTGGGGCGTCAAGGAAACGGCGGCTCGTATATTCGGGACCTCGCCGCTCGATCTCCGCGTTGTCACGCTCGATGTCGGGGGCGGGTTCGGCATGAAGGGGCAGGTCTATCCGGAAGACATGCTGGTGCTTTGGGCCGCGCAAAAAACCGGACGGCCGGTTAAATGGACGGCGGAGCGGGGAGAGGCCATTGCCACCGACACGCATGGGCGCGGCCCTATCGCCAATGCCGAGCTTGCACTGGATGCGGACGGAAAAATCATCGCCTTCCGCACGGCGGTCGATGTCGATGTCGGGGCCTATCTGACCGGCTGGGCCGCGGTGCCGCCGCGCAACGCCGCGATTTCCTATCCCGGCATGTATCACGTGCCGGAAATTCATGCCGCGATCCGCGCGACCTACACCAATACGGCGTTTTTCGGTCCCTATCGCGGGTCCGGCAAGCCGGAGGCGTCCTTTGTGCTGGAGAGGCTGGTCGAGCAGGCGGCACGCGAAATGGCGCTTGATCCTATCGAGGTGCGGCGGAAGAACCTCATCCCGCATGACGCGATGCCCTATCACACGCCGGGTGGCTATATCTATGATTCCGGCAATTTTGAGCCTGTGCTGGACCGGGTTCTGGAACTGTCCGACTGGGCCGGGTTCGAGGCAAGGCGGGAAGAAGCCGCGGCACGCGGCGTCCGGCGCGGTATCGGGCTGTCACTCCATTGCCAGCGCGCGGGGACTTTCTCCGAAAGGATGGAAATTCGTATCGACGCGGAAGGCGCGGCGTCGCTTCATGTCGGCACCCAATCGACGGGGCAGGGGCATGAAACCATGTTTGCCCAGATGGTGTCCGGCTGGCTCGGATTACCGATGGATCATATCCGCGTGTTCCAGGGCGACACGGACAAAGTGTTGTTCGGGCGCGGCACCTTCGCGCAGCGCAGCATGGTCACTGGCGGTTCGGCGTTGAAGGTGGCCGCCGATATCGTCATCGAAAAGGGGCGGAAATTCGCGGCCTTCATGCTGGAAGCCTCCGAAACCGATATTGAATTCGATGACGGCACGTTCCGCGTTTCGGGTACGGACCGGGCGGTCAGCCTGGGCGAGGTCGCGGAACTTTCCTATCAGGGGTCGGGGCTGCCGCCGGAGCTCGGCATCGGGCTCGACGGGGTCGGCAGTTTCGACGGCATTTACAGCTTCCCCAATGGCTGCATGGTGGCGGAAATCGAGGCCGATCCCGAAACCGGCATGATCACGATCGACACGCTTTATGCCGTCGACGATATCGGCGCGCCGGTCAATCCGATGACCGCGCATGGCCAGCTGCACGGTTCCGTCGCCATGGGGGTGGGCGAAAGCCTGATCGAGGAAATCATCTATGACCGGGAAACGGGCCAGCTGCTCACCGGGTCGTTCATGGATTACGGCATGCCGCGCGCCGATATCATGCCGGATATCGTTTCGGATTTCTGCCATGATCCGGCGCGGACCAATCCGCTCGGCGTCAAGGGCGGATCGGAAGCCGGCAATTGTGGCGTGCCGGCGGCGGTATTTCACGCGATTCAGGACGCGCTCGGGCCGCTCGGCTTCAAGGATGTCAATTTACCCGCGACGCCCGAACGTATCTGGCGCGCGCTTGGTGGAAAGTAAGAGGATTTCACAATGTATAAAGGCGTTCTGATCCCGGTCATCACCCCGTTTCATGAGGACAGCTCGGTCGATGAGGTGACCTTGCGTCAGCTGATCGATTTTTACCTCAAGACAAAGGTACAGGGGCTGTTCGTTCTGGGTTCCAGCGGGCAGGGACCGGCGCTGTCGGCGGATGAACGCCGGTCGGTCGCGGAAATCATTATCGAACAGGCCGGTGGCCGGGTGCCGGTGATCGTTCATGTCGGTTGCGCCGATACCCCCACGACGGTGGAACTCGCCAGACACGCGGCCGGTATCGGCGCCGACGCCATCGGCGTCATCCCGCCTTATTATTATTGTGACGCGCCGCAGAGCGCGGTGCTGGAGCATTTCCGGAAAGTGTCGGATGCCGCCGATCTGCCGATTTTCATTTATGAGAACCCGAAATATTGCGGCATTTCGATCTCACCCGAATTCGGGGTGGAGATGAAAAAGGCGGTGCCCAATATCCGCGCGATGAAGGTCGCCTATGGCGCGGGCGCGATGGCGGATTATGTGAAAATGTTCCCGGACGATGTGTCGGTCTTTACCGGCAATGCCGATATTTTCGGGCTGGTGCCGTTTGGCGTCGCCGGGATGATCAACCCGCCGACCAGCTCCGTGCCTGAACTTTGCGTGTCGCTCTATGAAGCGTTGGCGGCAAAGGATTACGCGGCCGCCGCCGCGATGCAGGACAAGGTCAACCGCGTCACGCAGATGTTTATCGCCACACAGAAGAAATACGGGCGCGGCACGATCGCGGAGACCTATCGCGTGCGCGGCATCGATGTGAAGCGCTTCCCGCGCTGGGAATCCGCGCCATTACCCGCCGACGCGGTGGCGCATATCCGCGCGACCTATCGCGATGTCGGCATAACCGATTGAGGGTACGATGAAGATCACCAACGCAGACATTCCCCATGTCGGGCCGGGTACGCCCGGCGGCAACTGGTTCCGCCGCTACTGGCTGCCGGTCAGCCGCACGGATGAACTTCATGATATTCCGAAGGCCGTGAAGGTGCTGGGCGAAGAGCTGGTCCTGTTCCGCGACGGCACCGGCCGTATCGGTCTGGTCGGGCAGGATTGCGCCCATCGCGGCGCCTCGCTGGAATATGGCGATATAGAGGAGGGCGGCATCCGCTGTCCCTATCATGGCTGGCTGTTTGATGCGGACGGCAAGTGCCTGGAGCAGCCGTCTGAGGCCAACGGCAAGGAATTCTGCGAGAAAGTCCGGCAGAAATCCTATCCGGTGCGCGAACTGGGCGGGCTGATCTTCGGCTATCTGGGAGCGGACCCGGCCAACCCGCCGCCCTTGCCGAACTATTCGCCGCTGATCGATCATGGCGGGATACGTCAGCACGAACCGGTGCGCCATTTCGACTATAACTGGTTCAATTTCTTCGAGAACAGCGCCGATCCCGCCCATGTCTGGATCCTGCATGGTTCCAGCGCCTATGGCACCAACAGCTGGGGCAGCCGTTTCTTCAGAGCGGACGATCCGCCGGATTTCGAACCGGTGGAGACCGAATACGGCATGAAGATCGTGATCTCAAAACCCGCGGCGGATGGTAACGGATTCGTCGTCGATGAGATGAGCCTCGGTTTCCCCGGCATTTTGCAGATCGGCGATACGGAATTCGTCCATGGCGATGCCGATCCGCAAAAGCTCGCCAATGAAGGATCGAATTACGAACATTTCATGTTCATCACACCGAAGGACGATCATTCCTTCATGATGTTCACGGTCGATTACTATACCGGCGGAGAGGAAAACTACTTCGAAATGCTGCGCGACATGCGCAAAAAGGAAGAACCCGCCGATACCCGCAAACCCTATGACGACCGGCCGCTGATGCCGTTTCGCGGCAATATCCGCGCCGAAGACATCGTGACCCAGGGAACGCAGAAACTGCTGGGTGAGCGCAAGGAACATCTCGGCACGGCGGACCGGGGGATCATCATGCTGCGCAAGCTGGTGCGCGATGCGATTGAGACCTCGGAAAAGGGCGATGCGCCGAAGGGGCTGCATCTCAGCGAAAACGCCGACGGGCTGGTGAAGATCGACAGTTTTGTGGGCGTCCGGCCGCAACCGTGAGCGGCGGATCAACACAAGCACGGGTCATGCCGTGGGTGGCGGAACCGATCAGATGATCAAGGAGCTTCGCGAACAGGTGTTTGAAGACGAGAAAATCAAGACCCCGCGACCCGTGCCGGATGGCATTGGACCCCCCGTGGTGGAGTGGTGAGACGTGGATTTGTTTGAACAAAATTTGATCAAATTTTCGACTTATGCAGCAATAAGCTGGTTCGCGGTTTATTTTTCAATTCTAATAATAGTGACAATTTTAAAAAGAAAAATCTTGTTAAATAAATTAGCAATTAAGAAAATTCTTGAATTTATTCGAATTCATATTTTTGTGATATTTTTTTTAGGCATTGGAATTTTTTTGGGGCAGTTTTATATAGGAAGCGTAAATAGTATTCCTGTTGCATTAGGTGCGAATTTATACATATTAAACATTGCAATTCCATTTTTTGTTATTTATGGAGAAAAGAAATATATAAGTTTAATTAATGAATATTCAAAATTTGATCAAGGCGATGGGGAATTAAAATAATGGTATCGAATTCGCTCCGTCTTCGGCCTGCGGGGAAGCCGTCATGCTGGCGGCATGACTGACAGCCGCGTCGTCGTCACGGGCGGCAATGGCAATCTCGGGCGCGCGACCGTCGCGGCGCTGCTTGACGCCGGACATGAGGTTCTGATCCTCGATCGCGCGGCGGTCGCCGACGCGCCTTGCGCAACAGGGGTGATCGATATCGGCGATGCGGCGGCGCTGGCGGAACCGTTTGAGGGCGCGGCGGCGATCATTCATCTCGCCGCCTATCAGGCGCCCTATGAAGCGCCGCATGCGGAGGTCTTCCGCAATAATGTCAGCGCCACCTATAACGTCATGAAGACCGCCGCCGTTGCCGGGGTGAGGCGCGTTGTCCATGTGTCCAGCGTCGCGGCATACGGGTTTCTCTACGCGCCTGCGTTCTGGCCGCCGGAATACCTGCCGCTGGATGAGGCGTATCCGTGCCGCCCGCGCGATCCCTATGCGCTCGCCAAGGTTTTTGGCGAACAGATGGCGGATTCCTTCGTGGCGATGTCCGATATGACGGTGGCCAGCCTGCGCGTCACCGGGGTGAATTTCGACCCCGCCTACGCGTCGCTGCCGGAGCGGTGGAAAGACCCCGGCGCGAAGATCGGCACGTTCTGGAGCTATATCGACGCGCGCGACGCGGCGGCGGCGCTGGCACTTGCCGCGGCCGCCGATATCGACGGGCATGAGATTTTCAATATCGCGCATCCGGAAAGCCGCTATCCGCAGGAAACCAATGATCTGGTGGCGGAATATCTGCCCGGTACCCGCATCCGCGACGGTTTTACCGGCCATTGGGGCGGGCTGGATGTTTCCCGCGCGCGGGAACGGCTGGGGTTCATGGCCCGGCATCACTGGCGGGATGTCCTCGGCGAAGACGGAAAACCCGTTTGATCGAGATTTTAAAAAAAATAACAGGCTTTGTTATCAAACTTTGTTATAATGCCCGTGAAAGAAAAAGTCGGCGTGCGCCATGAATTTCAGCCTTACCCCCAATCTGGAAATTTTTATCCGCGACCGGGTCGCCTCCGGCGATTACAACAATGCGAGCGAGGTGGTGCGTGAAGCGCTGCGTCTTCTGAAGCAACAGGAAGAAGTGCGCGCCGCCAGAATCGAGTCGCTGCGCCAGGCGGTGATGGAGGGCGAACAGGCCATCGCAAAGGGCGATATGACCGAAATCTCCTCGCCCGAGGTGTTGGAAACGCTCTTTGCCAAACTCTAAACGGCTTCGTATTGCCGGGCCGGCGCTTCGCGACCTGGAGGCGATTGCCGAATTTACGGAAGAGAAATGGGGCGCGCGGCAGAAGTCACAGTACCTGGATGCGATCCGCGAGAAATTCGAGGAAATTCTTCAAACGCCCGGTCTCGGCGCGCCGAGAGACTATGTACGGCCGGGGCTCCGCGCCTGTCCCGCCGGTGCATATGATTTATTACCGGGAGACGGCAACCGCGGTCGATGTGCTGCGAGTTCTTCATCAACAGATTGATCCCGACGCGCAATTTTCCTCTCTCGGATGACGGCATAACCAATCCCGCGTTGATCGCCGCGCCGTTTCGGCCCATCCTTCTCCCCATAATCGAAAATAACGAATGTTTCGGGGAGAAAGCCAATGGCCACGCAAATGAAACCGTCCTCAACGGGGACGTATCAATCCGATAACATCACACCGCTGGCGCGCTGCGATCTCGGCGGGGCCGGGCAAGTCACCATCGACGGCGATTACGCCTATATCGGCTATATGTACGGGCCGGAAGGCACCACCATCATCAATATCTCCGATCCGCGTAATCCAAAGCCGGTCTGGACCACGATGCTGGACAACCCGCAGACCCATTCGCACAAGGTGCGGGTGATCGGCGATCTGATGGTCACCAATTCGGAACAGCGGCCGCAACGCGGGCTTCAGACCACCCCCGGCTTCGATGAGGGCGGGTTCAAGCTCTGGGATATCAAGGACAAGACCAACCCGAAACTGATCAACTTCCACAAGACCTTCGGCAAGGGCGTCCATCGCTTCGATATGGATGAGGATTACCTCTATATGTCGACGGAAATGGAGGGCTTTATCGGCAATATCCTTGTCACCTACGATTACAGCGACCCGGCAAACCTGAAAGAAGTTTCGCGCTGGTGGATGCCGGGTCAGAACGTCGCCGCGGGCGAGGAACCGCATCCCTTACGCAAGGAACACCGGCTGCATCACGCGCTGCGCCATGAAGACAGGATGTATGCCGGGCTGTGGATGTCCGGTTTCGCCATTATCGATGTCAGGGACATCAAAAATCCCAGGACGCTTGCGACCTATGATCCGCACCCGGAAGCGAAGGAGCCCAGCCATACGTTGCTGCCCTTTCCGTTCGAGATAGACGGGCGCAGGATCGCGCTCGGCACCGATGAGGAGAGGGCAGAGCGCGGCCCCGATGTGGGAGAGCCGCACGGCCCGCTTTACGTGTTTGATGTGACCGACCCGACCGAGCTGAAATTGCTCAGCACCTATCATGTGCCGGAGGACGGTTGCCCCTATAACGGGGACGACGTCCGTTTCGGGGCGCATCAGTTTCGCGAAAAGCTCGACGATACCTTGACCTATGTCACCTGGTTCGGGGCGGGGCTGCGCATCATCGACATCGCCAACCCGGATCAGCCGCAGGAGGTGGGATATTTCATCCCCGAACCGGGGCAGGGCTATAACGCGCCGCAGACCAATGATGTGGAGATGGATCATCGCGGGCTGGTCTACATCACCGACAAGGCGCGCGGTTTCGACGTCATCGAGTTCAGGCGCTGATTATGATCACGCTCTACAGCAAGGCGACATCGAACGGGCGCAAGGCCTCGATCATGCTGGAGGAATCCGGGCTGGATTACACGGTCCGGCCCATGGTGCTTGAGAAAAAGGAACAGAAGGAAGACTGGTACCTTGCCATCAACCCGAACGGGCGGATTCCCTGTATCGTCGATGATGACGGGCCGGGCGGTGAGGCGGTCACGCTGTTTGAATCCGGTTCGATCCTGATCTATCTGGCGGAAAAATCCGGGAAGCTTTTGCCGCAAGACCCGGTAAAGCGGCTGGAGGTGCTCAACTGGCTGTTTTTCGCCTCCGGTCACGTCACCCATACCGGACTGGGCGTGCATTGGCAGGTACGGGAACGCGATGCCGGCCGCGCGCATGCGCATCTGGAAATCTGGCAGACGGAAAATAACCGCGTCTATGGCGTGCTGGATCGCGGGTTGTCGGGACGGGATTATCTGGCCGGCGATTACTCCATCGCCGATGTCGCCGCCTATCCCTGGATCTACCGGCACGACATGCAGGAAATCGATCTGGATCGGTATCCCAATGTCGGCAACTGGCTTGAACGGGTCGGTTCGCGGCCGGCAGTGCAAAAAGGGCTGCAGATCCCGCCACGGGATGACGGGTTTTAGGCGGAGAGAGGTTGGAGCAATGACCAGCAGGATCGATCAGGAGCATGCGCGTTCGCTGACAGACCCGGAAGAATTCTGGGGCACTGCCGCCGAGGCCATCCATTGGGACAAAAAATGGGACACGGTTCTGGATGCGTCCAACCCGCCCTTTTACCGCTGGTTCAAGGGCGGCGCGCTCAATAGTTGCTATAACGCGCTTGACCGGCATGTGGAGGCGGGAAACGGCGCGCGCACGGCGCTGATCTATGACAGCCCGGTCACCGATACGGCCAGGAGCTTTACCTATGAAGAACTACGCGATCTGACGGCGCGCTTCGCGGGCGCGCTGGCGGCGCGCGGGGTGGGCAAGGGCGACCGCGTCGTCATCTATATGCCGATGATTCCGGAAGCGGTCATCGCGATGCTGGCTTGTGCGCGGCTGGGTGCGATCCATTCGGTGGTGTTTGGCGGGTTCGCGGCGCATGAGCTCGCGGTCAGGATCGATGACGCCCGGCCGAAAATGATCGTCTCCGCCTCCTGCGGGATTGAGCCCGGCCGGCTGGTTTCCTACAAGCCGTTGCTGGATGCGGCGATTGATGAGGCCACGCACAAGCCGGAAAGCTGCATCATCTATCAGCGTCCGCAGGAAGAGGCGGCGATGGTGGATGGTCGCGACATCGACTGGAACGCCTCCATGGCATCGGCCGAACCGCATGATTGCGTCTCCGTCGCCGCCGACGATCCGCTTTATATTCTCTATACTTCCGGCACCACCGGTCAGCCCAAGGGCGTGCTGCGTGACAATGGCGGCCACGCGGTGGCGCTGACCTGGACCATGAAAAACATCTATGGCGTTGAGCCGGGCGAGGTCTATTGGGCGGCCTCCGATATCGGCTGGGTCGTCGGCCATTCCTATATCGTCTATGGGCCGCTCTTTAACGGCAATACGACGATCCTGTTCGAGGGCAAACCGGTGGGCACACCCGACGCCGGCGCATTCTGGCGGGTGATTGAACAACATAAGGTCGGCGTCATGTTCACCGCGCCGACGGCGTTTCGCGCCATCAAGCGCGACGATCCGGACGGCAAGCTGACCGGCGATTACGATTTGTCACATTTCCGCACATTGTTTCTGGCGGGTGAGCGGTCGGACCCGGATACGCTGCAATGGGCGGAACGCCATCTCGGCGTGCCGGTGATCGATCATTGGTGGCAGACCGAAACCGGCTGGTCGATCGCCGCGAACTGCGCCGGGCTGGGGTTGCTGCCGGTCAAGCATGGTTCGGCGACCAAATCGGCGCCGGGCTGGGATTTGCGGGTGCTGGATGAAAGCTGCAACGAGGTCACGCCGGGCACGATAGGCGCGTTGAGCGCCAAACTGCCCTTGCCGCCGGGCACATTGCTGACGCTTTACAATGCCGATGCGCGCTATCAGGAGGCTTACCTCTCCGAATATCCCGGCTATTACAAAACCGCCGATGCCGGATATATCGACGAAGACGGCTATGTCTTCGTCATGGCGCGCACCGACGACATCATCAATACCGCCGGTCACCGGCTATCGACGGGCGCGATGGAAGAAGTTCTGGCCAACCATCCCGACGTCGCCGAATGCGCGGTTATCGGCGTTGCCGACGACCTGAAAGGTCAGGTGCCGCTGGGATTCCTCGTGCTGAATGCCGGGGTTGAACGAGAAACCGGCGATATCGAGAGCGAGGTCGTCGATATGATCCGCCGCGATATCGGCCCGGTGGCGTCTTTCAAGACCGCGCTGACCGTGGCCAGGCTTCCGAAAACCCGTTCCGGCAAGGTGTTGCGGGGCACGATGCAGAAAATCGCCGATGGTGAGGAGTATACCGTTCCGGCCACAATCGACGATCCGGTCATTCTGGAGGAAATCGGGGCGGCGCTGCAGGAGGCGGGCATTTGTCCGTAAGCCGGGAGCCGCGCTTGCCATCGGGGCCTCAACGTTCCATTTTGCTCAAAACGGAATAAAGGAGGCACATATGGCCGATCCCGTCGTGGTGGAGATTTTTACCGACTACGTCTGACCGTGGTGTTATCTCAGTACCGTGCGTATTGAAAAGCTGAAGCGGAATTTTGACGTGGAGTTGAAGCTGGTTCATTTCCCGCTTCATCCCGATACCCCGCAGGAAGGGCGCTCCATGAAAGAGCTTTATGCCGCGCGGGGCGCCGATCCCGATGCGCTTTGGGCGCAGATGAAGGAGCGGATGGACGCCGAGGGTCTGGATTACGGTAAACGCACCCATACCTATAACAGCCGCCTGGCCCAGGAGCTTGGCAAGTGGGCGGATACCGTCGATGGCGGTGAAGCGCTGCACGATCTGATCTATCGCGCCTATTTTGTCGATGCGAAAAATGTCGGAGACATCGATGTGCTGATCGGTCTGGTGGAAGAAGCCGGGCTCGATGCGGCTGCCGCACGCGAGGTGCTGGAGACACGGTCCTTTGAAGGCGAGGTCGACGCGGATTGGGAGAAATCCCGTCAATACGGTGTGACCGGCGTGCCTACATTTGTGGCGGGCGGGTATGGCGTCGTCGGCGCGCAGCCCTATGAAATGCTTGAAAAGCTTGCCGAAGAAGCCGGCGCGGCAAGGCGGGACTAAATCCTAGCCGCCGGAATTGTCGGAGAGGGTGCGGCGCACCGCGTCTTTCCATCCGGCATAATCGCGTTCCCGTTCTTCTGCGCCAAGCCGCGGCTCAAAGGCACGGTCCAACGCCCAATTCGCCGCGAATTCTTTTGGCGGCGGGTAAAAGCCGCGCTGTAATCCGGCAAGGTACGCCGCCCCCCGCGCCGTACTTTCAAGCGTTTTGGGCCGGTCGACCCGTGAATTCAGAATGTCGGCCAGCCGTTGCATGGTCCAGTCGGAAGCCGCCATGCCGCCATCCACGCGAAGCATGGGTGTTTCGTTGGAAGAGAAATCCGCCCGCATGGCCTCCATCAGATCACGCGTTTGATAGCAGGCGGCCTCCAACGCGGCGCGGGCAAACTCCGCCGGGCCGGTGTTTCGGGTAAGTCCAAACATCGCGCCGCGCGCGTCCGGGTCCCACCAGGGCGCGCCGAGGCCGGTGAAAGCCGGGACCAGATAAACCCGCTGTGCGGGGTCCGCCTCCGTGGCCCGGACTTCGGCATCCGACGATTTTTCAATCATGTGAAGCCCGTCGCGCAGCCATTGCACCGCCGCGCCCGCGATAAAAATCGACCCTTCCAACGCATATGTGGTCTGGCCGGCCAACCGGTATCCGATTGTAGTCAGTAATTGATTATCCGACCGGACCGGGATTCCGCCTGTATTCATCAGAGCGAAACAGCCCGTGCCATAAGTGGCTTTGACCATTCCTTCGTCAAAACAGGCCTGACCGATTGTTGCCGCCTGCTGGTCACCGGCAATGCCCGTAACCGGAATTGCCGCGCCGAAGAGGGCCGGGTCCATCGTGCCGAATTCGGCCGCGCAATCCGCTACCTCCGGCAATATGGATTTGGGGACGCGGATGAGGTTGCAAAGATCATCCGACCAGCAATTCTCAAGAATGTCGTAGAGCAGTGTTCTGCTGGCATTCGTGGCATCCGTCATGTGGGATTTTCCACCGGTAAGGCGCCACAATAAAAAGCTGTCAATCGTGCCGAAAGCGATATGGCCTGATTTTGCGGCCTCACGCGCGCCGTCGTTATGATCCAGCATCCAGGCCGCCTTCGTGGCGGAAAAATAGGGGTCCGCCAGAAGACCGGTTTTCTGCCGGATGACGGCTTCACCACCATTCTTTTTCAGGCCGCGGCAAAGTTCCGCGGTTCTCCGGTCCTGCCAGACGATGGCGCGTCCCAACGGGTTTCCGCTGCGCCGGTCCCATAAGATCACCGTTTCGCGTTGATTGGTGATGCCCGCCGCGATGACCTTTTCCGCGGTCGTGCCGGCATTGCGCAATGCCGCTCGCACTGTCGAAACGACGGAAGACCAGATTTCCTCGGGTTCGTGTTCGACCCGGCCCGATTGAGGAAAATGCTGCGCTATTTCCTGTTGGACGGTTGCGACGGGGCGGAGCGCTTGATCGAACAGGATCGCCCGGGTAGATGTCGTCCCCTGATCAATCGCCAGAACATATTCGGACATGACTCGACTCCGCTTTCATCGTTCCTGTCAGAATAACAATGCGTTGCGGCGCGGCAATGTCATGGCGGGTTGTGCTTGTAAGTTATGTTATTTTGTAACATAACCGGATTTCGACGTTTGCACCGCCACAGAACATTGAGGGCTTCATGAAACGGCAATTGAAAATTTACGGTTTTGTATTCGCGACGATATCGATGCTCGCTGCCGGGCCGGCACAGGCGGTGGAAAAGCCTTTGCTGGCAGCCGCGTCGATAAAACCCATCCATTCAATCCTTTCTGCTGTCATGAAAGGCGCGGGACCCCCCGGACTGATTGTCAGCGGGGCGGCGTCCCCCCATAGTTTCCACCTGCGACCGTCGGAATCCAGGGCTATACGCGATGCGGCGCTGTTGGTCTGGGTCGGCCCTTCTCTCGAAACTTTCCTCGATAAGCCGATCCAGTCCTTACGTAAGGGCAAGGGCGTGCTCACCCTGTCAAAGGCACATGGATTGGTTCGGTATGAGTTCCGGTCCGGCCACGACCATAATGATCATGGCCATGGGCACGGCAAGAAAGGCGATCATGATCACGATCATAAGGACGACCACGGCAAGAAGGGCGAGCACGACCATGATCATGACCGGAAACACGCCAAAGAGCACAAGGATGCTCATGGACACAGTCATGATCACGGCGATTTAACCGAAGATCCTCACTATTGGCTGGACCCGGAAAATGCAGTCGTTTTCGCGCGGGCCATGGCGGAGGCTTTGGCGCAGATCGATAAGAAGAACGCGGCTTTGTTCGCAAAGAATGCCAAAGCTTTCGAGAAGGATATACGGCTCTTGCGGGCGCGGCTGGCGGGTGAGCTCGCCCCGGTCAGTCAGGTCGAATTCGTTGTCTTCCATGCCGCCTATCAATATTTCGAAAAGCGCTTCGGTCTTCGTCCCGCGCACGTCATAGCGATCAATCCCGAAACATCGCCCGGGGCCCGGCAGGTGTCCGAAGTCGCGCGTACGATAGCGGGTGAGAAAATCCGTTGCATTTTTTCCGAACCGCAATTCAGTCCCAAGCTGGTAAAGATTCTCGCGGCGAAGAGCGGTGCGAAAGCCGGGGTGATTGACCCGCTTGGCGCGGATTTGCCGGCCGGGCCGAAACTCTATCCGTCTCTACTTTCCAACATGGCGAGGTCGATCAGAAAGTGCCACGAAAAATAAGGTTCGACGGTATATGGCTTTCGAGGTTTCTTTTCCTGACGGCCGTTGCGGGGGCGTCTACCGCTGATCATGGAGACGCAAAGTCCTTTGCGGTTTCAGGTTCCTTGGCGGTGGAACTGCAAGCCGATGCCACCACCCAATCTGATGACAGCGGTGAGGAACTGACGGATGTCAGGCAAAAAACGGAAGCCGGTCTGACCCTGTCCCTGCCGCATGGTTTCTCGTTAGGCGGGCTTGCCGTATTCGAATCAGTACGCGATGCGCGGCCGAATGAAGACCGGTATTTTGATGATAACGGCCTTTATATTCAGGAGCTGTTCCTGGAATGGCAGGGTGGGCGGTTCGGCGTCAAAGCCGGAAAGTTCGGACAGAATTTCGGAACCGCCTGGGACAGTGCCTCGGGAATCTGGGGGACCGATTTTGCCGAAGATTATGAAATCGCCGAGCAAATCGGTTTTGGCGGCAGCATGTCGGGAGACGCCGGTTTTTTTGGCAAGGCGGCGATAAGCGCTTCAACCTTTTTTTCCGACAGGACTATTTTGGCTGAATCCGCCTTTGCCGGCCGCGGGGCGGTGTCGCTTGCCGACGGCGGCCCCGGCAACACGGATGGCTTCCAGTCTTTCGCCGTCGCATTGGATACTGAGGCAAAAGATTTTTCGATTCACGCCGCCTGGCTGCACCGGGGCAGCGGAGAAGCCGGAAAAGTTGCGGAAAACGGCGCGGTATTGGGGGTGCGGGGCAAGGCCGCTCTAGGAAATATCGAAATAGCGCCGCTTCTGGAGATCGCGCATTTGACCGACCGGGAAGGAACGCCCGGCGATACCGGTCTCTATGTGACGGTCGCCACTGAATTTTCATGGCGGGATTTTTCTCTGGCGCTGTCTCATACCGACAGGCGGTTGAATTCCGTTGACGATGCTCTCTATCAGGTCAGCGCGGGTTATGGGTTGCCATTCGGCTTTAGCGTGCAAGCCGGATACCGGGCCCAGCGAGTTTCCGGGATCGATTCCGAAACGTTCGGCGCGTTGATTGGCTGGGCAACGGAATTCTGAGTCTGATAGTCTCCACTTGTATTCCCTTGTTTCCTCCCCCAACTGAATGGGGACCGGGAGGCCATATGGTGGTTGGCGCGAACTCATTTCGATTTTCTAACGCCCGTGCGGTGTTGTTTCCGATTTTCGCCGCATTGATGTTTTTTTGCATTGGTCCGCGCGCGGTGGTCGCGCATCCGCATGCCTGGATCGATCTGGAATCCGGGTTGCGGTTCAACGAAAAGGGCGAGGCGGTCTCACTTTCGCAAATCTGGCTGCTTGATCCCGGCTATAGCAGTTTCGCGACAGCAGGGCTGGACAAGGACGGGGACGGCAAGCCGGATTGGTCGGCGCTCGACGCCTTGCTACGCGAAAACATGCGTAATCTCAAGAAATTCAACTATTTCACTGAAATCTATCAGGCTGACCGCACTGTCAAATTCGCCGAGATCGTTGAAATGTCGACGCGGATGCGGGCCGACCGGCTGGAAATGCAGTTCGTTGTACCGTTCGAAAAGCCGGTGAGGATTACCGCTAAGCGCGAATTGCACTATCGAATTTTCGATCCGACCTACTATATCGAGGTCGTGCATGCGGAGAAAAAGGGATCATTTTCCCTGACCGGGGCGCCAAAAGGATGCAAGACCACGTTGCGGGAACCGACCCCCGACGCCGACACGGTCATGTTTGCCGCCGCGCTGGACCAAACGCAGTCCGCAGGGAGCGGCCTCGGTAAATTCTTCGCTGAAACCGTGCAGGTCGCATGCCCGGCCGGAGACTGACCCTCGCGTTGCTTGTTGTATCGGTGTGGATGACGCCTCTTGCCGCCACGGCGGCGGCTGGAAGCGTCGAGCTTTCCGCCTGGGCCCAAGCGATCACGTGGATATTCGAACAGCAGCGCGCTTTCCACCGGGAGTTGATAGCCGCTGTTCAGGCATTGAAGTCCGGGGGCGGTGTAGCCGCCGGGTTTACCTTGATTGCCGCCAGTTTTCTCTATGGGGTGTTCCATGCCGCTGGTCCCGGGCACGGCAAGGCCGTCATCACCGCCTATCTGGCGACCCAGCGGGAAAACCGCGTCCGCGCGATTGTGCTCTCGGGCCTGGCATCGCTTTGCCAGGGGCTGACGGCGCTGATCATAGTTTATGGCGTGATTTACGCCGCCGGGCTTTTGCCGCGTGATGCCAATGACGCGGTAAGCTGGAGCGAGCGGGCGAGCTTTGTTCTGGTCGCCATGATGGGTGGCTTTCTGATTTGGCGGGCGGTTGTATCCTGGCGCCGCAGCGGTTCGGGCGGCCATCGTGCGCATTGCTGTCATTCCCATGGACCGGCGCCGGAAGATATTTCCCGGGCAACTGATTTGCGAACGGCGCTCGGTATCATTTTGTCAATCGGGCTTCGGCCCTGTTCCGGCGCTGTGATCGTACTGGTTTTCGCCCAGGCATCCGGTCTGGCGCTTGCCGGAATTCTTGCTGTATTCGCGATGTCAATCGGAACGGGGCTGGCGGTTAGCGGCCTTGCGATATTCGTGGTTTCCGCACGGTCGTGGATTGCCGGGCTGTCTGATGGCGGCGGGGCCCACTGGCGATATGCCGGATATCTTGTTTCAATTACCGGCGGCGTCATTCTTGTTGCGATCGGGCTGTCACTGTTGAGCGCCAGCCTGCAACCCAGGCATCCGATGGGGTTGTAGCCTCCGCGCCGCCTATTTCAGATGGCGGTCCATAAAGTCGAACAGCTTGTTCCAGGCGTCTTCCGTCTGTTCCTTGCGGAACCGTTCCTCATTGACGAAATCCTGAAAGCCGTGCCCGGCGCCGTCATAGCCGTGAAATTCATGCGGGACGTTCGCCGCGTTCAGCGCGGCGTCGAGGTCTTTTACGTCTTCCGGCGACGGGTTCTGGTCGTCATTGCCGAAGATACCCAGCATCGGACAGTTGATCCTGTCCGCCATGTCTATCGGCGGTGTCGCGTCGGGGCCGAGCCCCAGCTTGATGCGCCCGCCATAGAAAACCGCGGCGGCGGCATAGTTCGGATTGTGACAGGCGCCGACCCAGGTGACGCGCCCGCCCCAGCAATGCCCCATGATGCCGATCCGGGCGGTATCGACATTGTCCTTGCCGGAAATAAAATCCCAGATCGCCTCCAGATCGGCGACGTTCCAGTCATCCCGCCAGGCGTCCCGCTTGTCAGCGACATCGTCTTCCGGCGGCCACCAGTGAAACATGAAGGGGATTACCGCCACATAACCGGCAGCGGCCAGTTTTTCGCCGATATCGATGGTGAAAGGATCCTTTTCGATGCCGGCATGGGCGACGGGCAAATGCTGGCAGACGACCATACCGGGATGCGGGCCATCGCCTTCCGGTTCGAAAACAAAAATCGGCATGGCGCTGCCGTTTACGGTGAGATCATGCGTGCTGTACATTCTCGCGTTCCCTGCAATGGCGTTGGCCGGATGGTGTCATGGTTTGCCGAATTCGTCACCGTTACGTTGCCGATATCGCGCCGCTGTGAGACGATTTCCCATCACATTCCGGAGAAGTGAAGATGGACGGAGAATTTCGTGGCGAGGGGATGGCTATCTCCGACGAGATCAAGGCCGATCTCGACAAGCTGGCGCTGGCGAGCCGGATACTCGAAATGGAAGGGCATGGCGATTTCACGCTGGGCCATCTGGCGATGCGCGATCCGGAAGGGCGGGGCGTCTGGATCAAGCGCTGGGGGCTGACGCTCGGTGAGGTCTTCGACTGGACCGATCACCAGCTGATCGATTTCAACGGCAAGCTGCTTTATGGCGACGGTAAAAAACGTCACAGTGAATGGCCGATCCATGTCGCGGTCTACAAGGCGCGCCCGGATGTCATGGCGACCGCGCACACCCATCCTGAATACGGCACGGTCTGGAGCTGCACTTCCGAGCCGTTGCGCGGATTGAGCAATGCGGGATCGAGCTTTGCCAAGCCGCCGCCGCGCTTTGAGGAAACGTCCGAACTGGTGCGCACGCTCGAGGTCGCCGAGAGAATGGCGGCGGCGATGGGCGACAGTCCCGTTGTGTTTCTACGAAATCACGGCGTCACCTTTTGCGGAGCCAGCATAGAGGAAATGACCGTTATCGGCGCCAAGTTAGAGCAGGCCTGCCGTCAGCAGCTGCAGATTGCCGCGTCCGGTCTGCCGTTTGACTGGCCCGAAGGCGAAGAACTGGCGCGGAAGGCCAAGACGATGAATGAGGGGCGCAATAACGGGCTTATGTTCGATTATTTTACCAATCGGCTGAAGGCGGCGCAGGAACAGGGCCATCCCGATCTGCCAAAGGAACGGCGCGCGGCGGGCTGAGACAGGCACGCTGAATGAACGGTAATCCAGTGACGGGGTGGGAGGACGATCCCCCGCCCCGGACGGGCTTTGCGGCAATGCGTCACCGCGATTTCCTGCTGCTTTTTCTCGGCAAGAATTTCGGTTTTATCGCGCTGCATGCGGTGCTGGTCGCTGTCGCGTATCAGGTTTACGACATTACCGGCGATGTTCTGAACCTCGCCTGGATCGGGCTGGCGACATTCGCGCCGGCCATAGGGTTCGCGCTGTTTACCGGCTATGTGGCGGACCGGTTCGACCGCAGGCTTGTGATCGCGGGGTGTTCGGCCCTGATCATGATCGCCGCAATCCTGTTCATGGTTTTCTCGCTTTCCAGCATGACGGAAGTCTGGCCGGTATTTGCCATTCTTTTGCTTCTGGGGACCGGTCGGGCCTTCTATCAGCCGGCGGCCAACTCCTTCGTTCCCAATCTGGTCCCGAAGATAGAACTGCCGAACGCGATTGCCTGGTACACCAGCGCAAACAAAATTTGCCAGACGGCGGGCCCGGCACTAGGCGGGATTATTTACGGATTTGCCGGGCCTGAGGCGGTTTATGGCGGCGCGGCGGTCATTCTCGCCTTCGGTACGGTAAGTTTTCTGCTGATACGGACGACAAACCCGCGAGAGGAAGTCGAACGGCCGACCCTGCATAATCTGCTGGCCGGTTTACGTTATGTGATGGAAAAGAAGATCGTGCTGGGCGCAATCTCGCTGGATCTGTTTGTTGTCCTGCTGGGCGGAGTGACGGCTCTGCTTCCGGTTTATGCAAAGGATATTCTGCATGTGGGGCCCGAGGGCGCCGGTTTGCTGCGGAGTTCCTTCGCGTTCGGCGCGCTTCTGACCGGACTTGCGCTCACACGCATCGCGATGCGCAAGAATGTTGGCGTGACCCTCTATATTTCCGTCGTCGTGTTCGGGCTGGCCACCATGGTTTTCGGCCTATCCGAGGTGTTCTGGCTGTCGCTGGCCGCGATGTTTGTCGTCGGCGCGGCGGACATGGTCAGCGTCAATATTCGTGTCTCGCTGATTCAATTGGCGACACCCGATGAGATGCGCGGTCGCGTCAATGCGGTGAATTCGATCTTTACCGGTGCGTCGAATGAGATCGGTGAGTTCCGCGCCGGTGGGATGGCGGCGATGATCGGCGCGGTCCCGGCGGTCCTGGTCGGTGGGGTAGGCTCGATCGCTGTTGCGGCGATATTCTGGAAGGCGTTCCCGCAACTCGCGCGGGTTCAACGGATGGACCGCGATCTCTGACCCCGGCTATCTGTACGTGTGCTAGTGATGGTCCTGAATGACCAGAGAGGCGTACTGGCCGACATCCAGCCGCATGCGCGCCATCAGTATGACGTCCGCGATCCCGACTTCATAGATAGCCGCATTGACCCGATAGGTTCTGTCAACAGCAGCGCTCGGCGGGATTGGCCCATTCGGACTGTCAAAGATGCTGAATTCTGCTAACTAGAAAAACGATTTATCTATGCTGCGATTTAACAGGGTAGGAAGAGCGCTTTGACCGGGTTGATCGGCAAGCCAGTAAAGCGAAAAGAAGATTTTCGGCTCTTGACGGGACAAGGGCGTTTCTCCGCCGATTATCGAAGGGATGGGGAAACTCACGCCTTTGTCTTGCGTTGTCCGCACGCGCATGCAGCGTTGACGCGGATTGACACCAAAGCGGCCGAAAACATCTCCGGTGTGCTGGCCGTGCCCACCATGGACGATTATCTGGCGGATGGGCTCGGCCCCATCCCGCACCCGGTCAATCCCAGGCAGATCAATAATCCTGAACTATTCGCATTCGAAAACAGAGACGGCAGTCCCATGTTTCATGCGCCCTTCTGGCCGATGCTGCGCGACAAGGCGCGGCATGTCGGCGAACCGGTGGCGTTTGTCGTTGCTGAATCGTTGGCCGTCGCACAGAAGGCGGCGGAGAGGATAGAAACGGACTATGAGATTTTCCCCGCCGTAACAGATGTGGTCGCGGCGATTAAGCCGGACGCCCCACAGCTTTATGAGGGCGCGCCGGGCAATCTTGCCTTCGATTCCGAGCTTGGCGATGCGGCGGCGGTCGAAGCCGCCTTTGCGTCGGCGACCCATGTGGTGAAAAGGAAGCTGCGGAATAACCGGGTCAGCGCCGTGCCGATGGAACCGCGCGCCGCGCTCGCCTGGTATGATGCCGAGCAGGACCACTATACGCTGCTGGCGGGCAGTCAGGGCTCTGTCCGGCTGCAACGAACCCTGATCGACATATTCGGTGTGGAGCAACATCAGATACGCGTTGCCTGTGACGATGTCGGTGGTGGGTTCGGGGTGCGCGGCTGGAATTATCCGGAATTCGTCCTCGCTTTGTGGGCGGCGAAAAGAACCGGCCGCCCCGTGCGCTGGTGCGGCGAACGGACTGAGTGTTTCCTGAGCGACGTCCAGGGACGTGATCTTTATACCGAAGCGGCGCTGGCGCTGGATGGCGATGGCAAGATTCTGGCGATGAAGGTCAGCCATCTCGGCAATGTCGGCGGCAATCTGGTGTCCTATGTGCCGCTGGCAAACGGGTCGCGTATCATTACCAGCATCTATGATATTCCCGCCGCTCACCTGCGCGTGCGGGGGGTGATCACCAATACCCTGCCGACCGGGCCCTATCGTGGGGCGGGACGGCCGGAGGCGATGTTCGTGATCGAAAGCCTGTTGGATGCAGCTGCTGCGGAGCTGGCTATCGGGCGCGACGAGATCCGGCGACGCAACCTGATCCCGCAGGAGAAGCTGCCCTACAGGAGCCCGATGGACGTCACCTACGATTGTGGGCGGTTTCACGACAATATGGCGGAAGCGCAGCGCCGTGCGGATTGGACCGGTTTTGAGGCGCGGCGGAAAGAGGCTGCGGGGCGCGGCCGATTGCGCGGTATCGGGCTCGCCAACTATGTCGAAACGCCTGTCGGTTGGCCTCAGGAATGGTGTGAGATTGAGGTGCGGCCCGACGGAGAGGTCGATCTTTATATCGGTACGCAAAGCCACGGGCAGGGGCATGAGACAAGTTTCGCTCAGGTAATGTCCCATTTGCTGGGTGTCCCGTTTGAGTCCGTCAACATGATCATTTCTGATTCCGATAAGATCAGCGAAGGCGGCGGTACCCATTCCGACCGCTCTATCCGGCTTGGATCCGCCGTGATGAGTTGGGCTTCCGAAAAGATCATCAAACGGGGAAGAATACTCGCCGCGCATTTGCTGGAAGCGGCCGTGGAAGACCTCGTTTTTGAGGGCGGACGTTTCATCGTTGGCGGGACAGACAGGTCATTGTCGCTGTTCGACGTGGCCGCGAAGGCGGATACGGAGGCGGTGCCCGCCGGTCTGCGCGGGGCATTGCGAGAAGAACATGAATTCAAGGGACGCCTGCCCGCCTATCCGACGGGGTGTGCCATTGCGGAAGTTGAGATCGATCCCGAGACCGGCGTTACGGAGATCAAACGATGGACGGCGGTCGATGATGTCGGACGCGTTATCAATCCGATGATTGTCGAAGGGCAGGTGCATGGCGGCATTGCGCAAGGCGTCGGTCAGGTTTTCTGGGAAGAAAATGTCTATGACGATGGCGGCCAGCTTGTTTGTGGGTCCTTCATGGATTACGGCATGCCGCGTGCCGATTTGCTGCCTTCCTTCGATGTCGTGACTGCGGAAAATGCCGAAACCGACGGTAACCCGATGCAGGTCAAGGGAGGAGGCGAAGCCGGGACCACGCCGGCTTTGGCCGCGGCGATGAATGCAGTCCGTGACGCGTTATCGCCGTTGGGTGTCGATATCAACACGATGCCGGCGACGCCGCATCGTCTCTGGCGGTTAATCCGGGATGCTCGAAAGAATTAATCGAATTGCAGCAATCGCGCTCGTTGCCGCCTTGTTACCCGCGATGGGTGGGGTTAAGGCTGCGGAGCCGGAGCACATGTCACGGCTCAGGGCGCTTGAGCCCGGAAAATGGCTTGATTTGGGTAAGCCCGCGGCGGATGCCAAATATGGTTTTGCGCGGGGGCGTGCCTGGACTTCGGTTATGCCCTTCGCTGAATCACTCGGCGGCGCACTTTTATTTGGCGAAGGTGTTCACGGTTACGTCGACGGAAAAACCGGACGTTATATGGATGGTCTATGGCTTTACGAAGTCGGACGCCACCGCTGGAAAGCGCTTTGGCCGGGCACCTATGTGAGAAATGAGCCGAAGCTGATCGTCAATGACGACGGTTTTCCCGCATTGCCGGATGGGATGCCGGTTCCTATCGCCACCCATACCCACGGCTATCAGATGGTCGCGTGGGACAGTCGGCGAAAACGTTTCATGTTTATGCCGGCGGGACATGGATATTTCAAGAAAGCCCTGCCCGAATATGCCGCGTTCTTGCGAAAAAACGGCAGGCGCCTGAATACGGGTCGTGTAAGTCCCTGGTCATATGACATTGCCGAACGGCGTTGGTATCGGGCGCGAACCCGGATGCCGTCGCCGACGAGCACCCATGGCAGCATGTTATTTTACGTTCCGACCTTCGATAAGGCGATTTTCTTCGCCGGCAGAAGACTATGGGCGTACGACCCCGGCACAAATGCGTGGCGGCGCGGTTCACCTCTTGGACCTATTCCGCCATTCTCCAGCGACGCCACCGGTTGCCACGATCCAAAGAGAGAACGCCTGTATTTCGGGGGAGGGGTATATCCGGCCACAAAGGGCCCGAATGCATTCTGGATCTATGACATCAGAAATGTGCGCTTTATCGATCCGGAACCGATTGGCGATCCCGGGGGTAAGGTCTACTCAACCAACATCGCAATGATGCAGTGCAATACTATCCAGGACGAGGTTCTGGTAATCCGCCACAAGAAATCCGGACGCGGAATTTACGCTTATAATCCTGGCAGCAACCGTTGGCGGACGCTGCAGCGCGGTTTGCCACTGCAATGGCCGGAACATTACCGAACGGCTGGTTCCAGCGGATTTTATCACCCAGGGCTCGATCTGCATTTCTTCCATGTCGCAGGGGACAGCATGGATAATGGCCGGATACTGGTATACCGGCACAAGGCCGAATAACGTTTACGGCAGATCATCGGCCCATTTCGCGCGAATGCGCTCATCAAGCTCTTTTGAGGAACGCGCGACAATGGGGAAGGTATCCTTGCGTTTGAAAGGCCGGCAGGCATCGATCACCGCGCGGGAATTGCGCCGGTCGGTTTCGTCGTCATAACACATCGGATCCAGATGGGTGCTCCAGCATCCATCAATGATGTCGATGTCCTCGCGCAAATCCACCCGGGTCGACATCGCCCAGATCACGTCATTGATATTGGACGGATCAATATCGTCATCCACCACGATGGTCCATCTGTTGGCGTAGGCGCCGGCATGGCATTGTGAGGCGATCAGCCCCGCCTGCTTCGCGTGACCGCCATACATCTGTTTTATGGACACCGTCAGCCAGAACCGGCTGCCGCCCGCCTCATGCGCCCAGACACCCTTGATTTCGGGAATGCCCGTAGCCTCCAGCTGGCTCCAGACCGCGCCGCAACGGTACAGCCCCAGATAGAACGTATTGTCATTAGGCGGCACGGCGGGGATGGCGCCGACCAGGATGGGATTGTCACGATGCATCAGTGTTTCGATCCGAATGGCCGGCTCCGGACGGCTGCCGCCGGCGTAATAGCCGGTCCATTCGCCAAGCGGTCCTTCCTGGACCATGTCATCGGGATGAATATACCCCTCGAAGGCGATTTCCGCGTTGGCGGGAACCGGCAGGCCGGTCTTCGGCATGTTGAAGATTTCAATCGGCTCTTTCAGAATGCCGCCGGCGGCCTCGTATTCGCTCTTGCCGTAGGGGACTTCCAGACCCGCCAGCATAAACAGCGCCGGGTGCATCCCCGCGACCACGGCGACGGGGCAGGGCTCGCCCCGTTGATGATATTTCTCCATCGTCAGCCGCCCGTGCTTGCCGGGCGACATCATCAGACCCGCGGTCTTCGCGTCATGGCTTTGGACCCGGTAGGCGCCGTAATTGACCCAACCCGTGTCGGGGTCCTTTGTCACCACCATGCAGGCAGTTCCGATAAAGGGACCGCCGTCATGTTCGTGCCAGACGGGGGTTGGGATGGAGGTGATATCGACCTTGTCGCCTTCCATGACGTTTTCGAGCAGGGGCCCGCCATTGACGGCCATGGGCTCTTCGGTCGGGCCGTCGCGCATGTAATCCCGCCACCAACCGATCAGCTGGTTAATCGAGGCATCGGGTTTCAACCCAACCGCGACATTGATCCGCGGAACCGAGGTCAGGATATTGGCGAGGACGCGATGACCCTGTGGAAAACCGGGCACTTCATCGAACATCACCGCCGGTGTGCCCATATCGCGCATATAGAGATCAACAATGCCGCCGATTTCCTCGCCGGTTTCCGCGCCCCTGATGGTTTTCAACTCTCCGATGGCTTCAATTTCTTCAAGCCAGTTCCGCAAATCCTTGTTGGCCACGTTGGTCCTCTCTGTTGAGCGAATTTCGGGCGCAGCTTCGGATAATAGGCCTGACCGGTCAACCAGCGCCGGTTCAGCAAATTTCGTTCACGCCCTTGCGAAAATCCGGGCTTGGTGGGAGCATCCGCGCCATTCCGCAACGTCAATCAAAAGGACGGAAAAGACGCCGTGAAAGCGCCAAGATTTAAATATGCACGGCCCGGAACGCTGAGCGAGGCGTTCGGGCTATTATCGGATTTCGGTGAGGAAGCACGCATTCTCGCGGGCGGGCAAAGCCTGATGCCGACCCTCAATATGCGCTTGTCGCAGCCCGAGATCGTGATCGATATCAACAGACTGGACGAGCTGAAAGGCATTTCCGATGAGGGTGATCATATCCGTATCGGGGCGCTGACCCGCCATGTGGAGGTGCTGGAATCGTCCATCGTCACCGACAAGCTGCCGCTGATCGCCGAGGCCATTCCCCATGTCGCTCACGTCGCGGTGCGCAATCGGGGAACTTTCGGCGGTTCGGTAGCGCTGGCCGATCCGGCGGCGGAAATGCCGGCCTGCGCGCTGGCATTGCAAGGCACGTTTGTTGTCGAGGGGCCGAACGGAAGGCGCGAAATAGCAGCCGATGATTTCTTTCACAGCCTGTATGAAACCGCGCGCGCGCCTGATGAGATCCTCGTTGAGGCCAGACTGCCCGTCGCGCAGCCCGGGGAAGTGTTCGCCTTTATGGAGCTTGCCCGGCGCAAGGGCGATTTCGCCCAGGCCGGTGTTGCCTGCAAGGCGGTGATCTCCGGCGATGTGATCGAAAGCGGAAGGCTGGTTTATTTCGGCAGCGAATTGAAACCCACTTTGGGTGCCGGCGCGATGGCGGCGCTTGAGGGCAAAAGCTGGTCCGATGATTTGGCGGAGACCGTGGCGGCCGCTTTGGATGACGATCTCGATCCGATGGAAAATCTGCATGGCAGCGCGGCGATGAAGCTGCATCTGCAAAAAGTACTGACAAAACGGACGTTGTCCGCGGCGGTAGAAAAGGCGAGGGCGGTGTAATGGCTGACGAAAAAATTGATATTGCCCTCACGGTGAACGGTGAAAACGTGACCGCGACCGTTCCGGCGCGCATGCATCTGGTGGATTTTCTGAGGACAGAGCTGGAGCTGACCGGGTCGCATCTGGGGTGCGAGCATGGCATTTGCGGCGCCTGTTCGGTCCGTGTCGATGGCGTTGTGGTGCGCGGCTGCTTGATGCTGGCGGCGCAATGCGACGGGTCGAACGTGGTGACCATCGAGGGGTTAAGCGACAGCGAAGAGGTCGCCGACCTGCAGGACCGCTTTGTTGAACGCAACGCCATGCAGTGCGGGTTTTGCACGCCCGGCATGCTGATGACGGCGGCGGAATTGCTGGCGAAGAATGACGAATTGCCGCGCGAGCAGATACGCGAATTCATGTCGGGTAATTTTTGCCGCTGCACCGGCTATCACGCGATTATCGATGCGATCGAGACCACCATGAAAGACCGCAAGGCGGGAGGCGCCCGATGAATACCAAGGGCGAGATGACGCAGCTGGACAGGCAGCATTCCTATGTCGGGCGCAACCTGTCGCGTGACAAGGCGAAACGGGCCGTTCATGGACGGGGGCGCTATACAGACGACATCACCCTGCCACGCACGGTTCACGCCGCCTTTGTCCGCAGCCCCTATGCGCACGCCAATATCACCACCATCGATGTGGAAGCGGCGAAGGCGCATCCGGGCGTTGTCCTTGTCATGACGGGGGCGGAGCTGAAGGAGATGTGTACCGGGCCTTGGCTGGGGACGTTATCCGTGTTCGAGACGATGAAGACCGCGCCGCAATATCCCATGGCGGTAGAGCGCGCCTGCTGGCAGGGTGAACCGGTCGTCATGGTGGTCGCCGAAAGCCGGGCGGTTGCCGAAGACGCGGCGGAGCTCGTCGAGATTTCCTATGAAGAACTGCCGGTCGTTGCGCATAAGGAAACCGCTTTGGAGCCGGGCGCCAATCTGGTGCATCCCGATCTGGGTGACAATCTGGCGTTTGAAAAGACCATCGATAACGGCGATGTCGAAACCGCCTTCGCCAACGCGGATCATGTGTTGGAGGCGACATTCGATTTCGGCCGTCACACGGCGGTCAGTCTGGAGCCGCGCGCGCTTCTGGCATCCTATGAAAAGGATACCGAGCAGCTCACCATCTATACCAGCAGCCAGACCCCGCACATGATCCAGGCGATCATCGCCAAGACGCTGGGCTTGCCGGAACATAAATGCCGGGTTGTCGCGCCCTTTGTCGGCGGCTCGTTCGGGCTGAAAATCCATTCCTTCGGGGATGAGTTTGCGGCGACTGCGGCCTCGATGAAGCTGGGACGTCCGGTGAAATTCATTGCCGACCGTCTGGAATCCTTCCTGACCGATATTCACGCGCGGGAAAACCGGGTGAACGGCAAGCTCGCGGTATCGAAAGACGGTGATATCCAGGCGCTGGAAATCGACATCCTGTCGGGTGTCGGCGCCTATTCGCAATATCCCCGCACATCGGTGTTTGAGGCCAACCAGATTCTCAACATCACTGGCGGGCCCTATAAGCACGCCCATTACAAGGCGCGTATGCGGGTCGCCTATATGAACAAGGTGCCGACCAGCCAGTACCGCGCGGTCGGTCATCCCATCGGCAATTCGGTGGGTGAGGCGCTGGTCGATATGGCGGCGGAAAAGATCGGCATGGACCCGATGGAGCTGCGCCGGCGTAACATCATGGAGGACGATTCCTATCCCCGCATGACCGCGTCGGGAATTGAGGTCGCGGACATGTCGCACCAGGCCTGTCTCGAGACGCTGGTCGAACGGATGAAATATGACGATCTCTGCGCCGAGCGGGACAGCTTGCGCCAGAAAGGCGTTTATCGCGGCGTCGGTATTGCGGCCTTTATCAAGGGCACCGCGCCGGGCCCCGCCGGTTATTACGGGGCGGGCGGCGCGCCGATCGCCTCGCAGGACGCGGCAACGGTAAAGATTGAACCGTCCGGCAATATCATCTGCGCGGTCGGCGTCACCGATCAGGGGCAGGGTGTCGATACCGTCATGCAGCAGATCACCGCGGGCGCGCTGGGCGTGCCGCCGGAGATGGTCCGGGTGATAGAGGGCGACACCGATGCGACGCCTTATGGCGGCGGCACCTATGCCTCGCGCGCGACGGCCATCGGTGGTGAGGCCACCTATCAGGCGGCCCTGGCGCTTCGGGCGGAATTGCTGGTGCTTGCCGGGGCCTTGTTGCAGGCCGAACCGGACTCGCTCGATATCGTCAATGGAGATGTCGTCGATTCGGGAACCGAAAATGCCCGTATTCCGTTGTCGGAACTCGGCCGGATCGGTCATTTCCAGGTCGCGCAGCTGCCCAACGATATCGAGCCGCAGCTCTCGCACACCAAACGCTTCCGCCTGAAGGACGCGCTTTATATCTTCACCAACGGCATTCACGGCGCCTATGTCGAGGTCGATCCCGACACCGGTTTTATCACCCTGCTGGATCACTGGGTGGTGGAGGATTGCGGCCGCGTCATCAATCCGTTGCTGGCGGATGAGCAGGTGCGCGGCGGTTGCGTGCAGGGGATCGGCGGCGCGCTTTACGAACATTGCGTCTATGACGATCAGGCGCAGCTGCTGAATGGCAGTCTGGTGGATTACATCGTGCCGATGGCATCCGAGATGCCGAATATCGATGTCGCCCATGTGCAGACCCATACCGGCGTTTCCGAACTGGGATCGAAAGGCGTCGGTGAAAGCGGCACCGGCGCCGCGCCCGCCGTGGTGATGAACGCGGTCAATGACGCGATCAGCCCTTTCGGGGGCAAGGTCTTCGAACAGCCGATGACGCCGGAGGTGTTGCTGAAGGCACTCGGCAAAATCTGATACCGCGCAATTCCCACCCCCACCCTGACCCTCCCCCTGATAGGGGGAGGGGAATAATGCGTTCGATCATCGCGTCAGAAATCCCCCTCCCTTCCGGGCAGGGGATAGGGGAGGGGAATAATCCCCTTCTCCCTGTCAGGGAGAAGGGCGGCATTTCTGCCGAGAAGGCCGGTTAACAACATTTGTCAGCCCGGACTTGATCCGGCGTCCAGAGACGGAAAGTATAAAGGGCTGAATTCCGGATCGCGCTGACGCTTGTCCGGGATGACAAGAGGGAGGCGGTGAGAGCCCGCCTCTATGGCGAAATCCAGGAGGACCAGACCATGGCCAAGGCAAAAATGCGTCACATCGCGTTGTCGGTGAAAGACCCGCGCGAAGCGGCCGATTTCTTCATCAATGCCTTCGGGATGGAGGAGGTCGGCGCATCCGGCACCGGCACGATCTATCTCTCCGACGGCACCATCAACGTCGCCATGCTGGCGCGCGACGGCAAGCCGCTCGGCTATGAAGGGGACGAGCCGTTCTACGGCATCGATCATTTCGGCTTCTGGTTTGACGATGTCGACGAAGCCTGCGAACAGGTCGAGACCGCGGGCGCGACCCATATGATGGGCAACAAGAGCGGCGATCCCAACAGCTTTTTCGAGATCAAGTACCGTACCCCGATGGGCGAGGTGTTCGACGTGACCACCAGCGGCTGGCGCGGCGCGGTCAAGGAAGTCGAGCCGAAGGAATAGGCGTCATGCCTGTGATCAGGGGTCTCCTGCCGCTCGCGGTCTTTCTGGCGGTGATGCTGTCCGGGCCGGGCGGGTCCGCCGGGCCGCTCGGGATTTTCCAGTGGGAAAAGCGTGTCCTGTTGGTATTCGCCCCGAAATTCGACGATGGTCGGTATCGCGGACAGGTGGCGCTGATCGAACGCAACCGTGACGGCATTCTCGATCGCGACATGCAGGTCCTGGAGATCATCGGCACGGAAAATGTCATGGGGTTTCCGACCCCGGCGGCAAAGGTCGATGCCAGGGCTCTGCGGAAACAATATGATATCGGGCGGGATGAATTCGCCGCCCTGCTGATCGGCAAGGATGGCGGGGTGAAATCGCGTACCGCCGCGCCCGCCGATATGTGCGATCTGTTTGATCTGATCGATGGCATGGCGATGCGGCGGGATGAAATGAAGGAACGCGGCAAGAGCATCGCCTGTATCGGGCACTGAATTTTTGGGAGACGAATATGGATTTGAGTCTGAACGGTAAACGTGCGCTGGTCATGGGATCGACCGGCGGGATGGGCGAGGGGATCGCCCGCCGCCTCGCCGCGGAAGGCGCGCGGGTCGCCGTCACCGGGCGTTCGACGGACAAGGCCGAGGCCATTGCGGATGAACTCGACGGCGCGGTGGCCTATACGCTCGATCTTTCCGATGTGGCAAGCGTTGAGAGCGTGATCAAAGCGGCGCAATCCGATTTCGGCGGGCTCGATATCGTGGTCTGTAATGGCGGCGGTCCGCCGCCGGGCCCCATCGCGGCGGTGGAGCCGGATGTGTGGAACGCGCAGTTCCAGATCATGTTCACCAACCAGCTGCGCATCGTGAATGCCTTCCTGCCCGCCATGCGGAAGCAAGGCTGGGGCCGTATTCTCGCGGTTTCCTCATCCGGGATTCAGCAGCCGATCCCCAATCTCGGCATCTCCAACTCCATCCGTGCCGCCCAGGTTGGCTGGGCCAAGACGCTGGCGAGTGAGGTCGCGCCGGATGGGGTGACGGTCAATATCTGTGCGCCGGGGCGCATCCATACCGCGCGGGTCGATCAGATCGACCAGGCCGCGTCCGAAAAACAGGACAAGGATATCGAGGCTATCCGCGCCGCCAGCCGCGCGACCATCCCGATGGGGCGTTATGGCGAGGTGGCGGAGTTTGCCGATACGGCGGTCTATCTGCTGTCCGCCAATGCAAGCTATATCACCGGTTCGGTCATCCGCGTCGATGGCGGGATGATAAGAGGGGTTTAGCTCTCAAAGAGATTTGTCATCCCGGACAAGCGTCAGCGTGATCCGGGAACCAGATATTTTTCGTTTTTTCGATTACTGGACCCCGGCTCGGAGGCCGGGGTGACAAGAGGTGCTGTCGAAATTATCCGGTCTCTTCCCCCGCTACCGGATCGAAGCCGGTCGGCAAATTGGCGGGCAAATCGAGCGCCGGGGGGCAGTCGCATTCGTGGAACTTGCCCGCGCCCGCTTCGCCCAGGAAATCGCCCTCTTCAAAGACCTTGCGGCCGCGCAGATATGTCGTGACCGGCCAGCCGGTGACCTCAAACCCCTCATAGGGCGTGTAATCCATCGCGTCATGCATTAGGCTTTGGCTGATCGTGACCCGGCGATCCCTGTCCCAGATTGTCAGATCGGCATCCGCGCCGACCGTGATATCGCCCTTGCGCGGGTGCAGCCCGTATAGCTTCGCCGCGTTGGTCGCAGTGATGGCGACAAATTCCTGCAAGGATATCCGGCCCTTGTTCACCCCTTCCGACATCAGCAGCGGCAATCGCACCTCCAGCCCCGGCACCCCGTTGGCGATCTGTTTGAAATGCGGGTTCGGCCCGGCGGCGAGCTTGCCTTGCGGATCGTCAAATCGATAGGGCGCGTGATCCGATGAAAACACCTCGAACACCCCGTCGATCAATGCTTGCCAGACAATTTCCTGATTAGCCTTGTCGCGTGGCGGCGGGCTGCACATATGTTTCGCGCCCTCCAGCCCCGGCCTGTCGAGATCATCCTCGGTCAGGAACAGATATTGCGGGCAGGTCTCGGCATAAACCTTGAGCCCCTTGTTTTGCGCCCATTTGATCTGCTCGATCGCTTCCGCGCCGGAAACATGGACGATCAGCACCGGCACATCGACCAGCTCCGCCAGTGCGATGGTGCGATGCGTCGCCTCGCGCTCCACCAGCATGGGCCGCGCGGTCGCGTGATATTTCGGCGCGGTCAGACCGGCGGCGAGCAGCCGTTCGGCCATCCAAATGATCATGTCGTTATTTTCCGCATGGACCATCACCATCGCACCGTCGCGGCGGGCGACGGCGAGGACGTCGAGGAATTGGCGGTCCGACAGTTTCAGCGCGTCATAGGTCAGGTAAATCTTGAAGCTGGTATAGCCGTCCCTGATCAGCGCGGGCAGTTCCTGCCCCAGAACCTGTTCGGTCGGGTCCGATACAATCAGGTGGAAGGCATAGTCGCAGGCGGATTTCGGCCCGGCGCGGTCATGATAATCATTCACCACATCGCGCAGACTTTGGCCGCGATGCTGACAGGCAAAGGGGATGATGGTCGTGGTGCCGCCGCAGACGGCGGAGCGCGAGGCGGTAAACCAGTCATCGGCGGTCCAGATACCGGTGGAGCTGATCTGTTCGACATGGCAGTGGCTGTCGATTCCGCCCGGCGTGATCAGCGCGCCACCCGCATCGATTTCCTCCGCCGCCGCGCCGTCGATAGTGCCGAGTGCGTCGATAACGCCGTCCTTCACGGCGATGGCGCCGGTAAAGCGGTCTTCGGATGTCGCGATGTCGGCGTTGCGGATGATCAGATCGAACTCGGCCAAAATGTCTCTCCCGGTTGGTCCGGGCAGCATAGGCAGTGTAGGGTTTCCTGACCAGAATTCAGATTTGCGGAACCGCCATGCCCCTGATCGATGAAACCGCCAAAGGCGTCTATGCCATATCGGCGACGCCCTTCGCCGAGGACGGATCGCTCGACCTCGACAGCACGGACTCGCTGGTCGATTTCTATCTGGAATCAGGCTGCAGCGGGCTGACCATCCTCGGCGTGATGGGAGAAGCCCCCAAGATGGCGCCGGAGGAATCAGTCGCCTTCACCAAACGCGTGCTGGCGCGCGCGCGCGATATCCCGGTCGTGATCGGCGTGTCCGGCCCGGCCTTCAACCCCATGAAAGCCCTGACCGATCAGGTCATGGATTTGGGCGCGGCGGGGGTGATGGTCGCGCCGATGGGCGGGCTCAACACCGATGAGAAGATCGAGAATTACTTTCACGCCGTCTGCGATCTCCTGGGCGATACGCCCATCGTGCTGCAGGATTACCCGCCCAGCACCGGGGTGCATTTTTCCAACGCGTTGCTGACCCGGCTGTTCACCGATCTGCCGAGCCTGAAGATTTTGAAACATGAGGACTGGCCGGGCCTGCGCAAGGTGACAAAGTTCCGTGAGGCCGAAGCGGCGGGCGCGCATCGCCGGATATCGATCCTGGTCGGCAATGGCGGGCTTTTCCTGCCGCAGGAACTGCAACGCGGTGTCGATGGCGCGATGACCGGTTTCGCCTTTCCCGACATGCTGGTGCGGGTGGTCGATCTGCATGCGGCGGGCAAGGAGGCGGAGGCCGAGGATCTGTTCGACGCCTATCTGCCGCTCTGCAAACATGAACAGCAGATCGGTATCGGGCTGGCACTCAGAAAGGAAACGCTGCGCCGCCGGGGCGCGATCAAATCCGCCGCTACCCGCGCGCCGGGCCCGGCGCTCGACGACACGGACCGGGCGGAACTCTCCCATCTGATCGCGCGCCTCTATCGCCGCCTGGAGGAGATGGGCGAGGCAACGGATTTTTGGAGCGTCAAAGCATGACACTTTTCATAGACAACCCTACGGTCGAACAAATTCTCGATGTCGTTGACATCATGGAGGCATTGGAAGAAGGGCATGCGGAACTCGGCCATGGGCGCGCCATAAACGGGCCGAAATTCCGGATCATGACGCCGGTCGATCCCTCCCATATACCCGGCGGTACATATCCCACCCACCATTCCTATACTTCGCTTAATGGCGCGATCGAAAAATGGCGCATTACCGTTAACCGGGTCGACTCCGATTTTATCCATTATCCCGAAGTTAACGGGCTGAAGCGCGAGGTGCGCGTACCCGGCTCCCCGCGCGGCATGTTTTGCGGCTTCGTTCAACTTTATGACTCCAGGTCGGGCGAGCCACTGGCCATCGTCCATGACGGCTATATGCAAAAATACCGGGTCGCCGGCACAGCCGCGCTTGGCACCAAATATCTCGCGAAGAAAAACCCGAAGGTGCTGGGGTTGATCGGGTCGGGCTGGCAACAGACATCGGGTGTCGAGGCGCATTGCGCGGCAGCGGATTTCGAACTGGTGAAAGTTTTCAGTCCCACACGGGAAAATCGGGAGAGCTTTGCGTCTGAATATAGCCAGAAGCTCGGGATAGAGGTCCGGGCCGTCGATACGGCGGAAGAGGCCGTACGCGGGTCGGATGTGGTGAATACCGCGACCAACGCAGTCGACCCGGTGCTGAAGACCGAGTGGATCGAGCCCGGTATGCTGATCACCGCGATCAAGGATCCGACCGAGATCGAGCTCGAGACTTTTGAGCGCGCTGATTACATCGTCAGCAACCGTAACGGCCCGAACTGGAACCGTTTCGCCATCGGCGGCACCAACGACATTCCGGAAGGCCGGACAGACAAGTGGGGCAAATCCGATAAGGTGGATTGGGAGGCTATCCCGATGTTCGGCGAAGTGGTCGCCGGCGTCGCGCCGGCGCGCACCAGCGAGGATCAGGTGATCCTGTTTCCGGTGACGGGCGAGGGGGTGCAGTTCGGTTCGGTGGCCTACCGTCTTTATCAGCGGGCGCTGGAACGGGGCCTGGGAACAGAAGTCGATACCACCCTCTGGCTGCAGGACGCCAAATACATTCCTTGAAAGGACAGGAGTAACTCATGCGCATCGCTTCCGTCGATCTTGTCAGTAATACCTGTTTCCCGGCCCTTGCCGCGGATGAGCTTGGCTTTTTCCGGGAAGAAGGCGCGGATGTCGAGATTACGCTTGTGCCCGCCATGGGCTCGACAGCGGCGCTGAAACAGAACGCGGCGGATGCGATGATCGCCGGGTCCGTCCATGACGTGCTGACCGAATTCGATCACTGGCGGGGGGCGAGCATTTGCGTGGCGCTGTCGCAAGGCACGCCCTGGCTGTTGACCATGCGCAAGGATTTCGAGGCCGAACGCGGCGATTTTTCGGCGCTCAAGGGCTGCACCCTGACCGCAGCGCCGGGGCCTGATCTGGCTTTCAAGCAGGTATTGCGGGCGGGCGGCATCGATCCCGACAAGGATGTGGAGATCATCGATCTGCCGGGCGCGCATGGCGGCAATGTCTCGTTCGGTGTGTTCGCGGCGGAAGGGTTGCTAAGCGGCCTGATCGACGGGTTCTGGGCCAATGCGATGGGGGCGGAAAAGGCCTCTGATGCCGGGATCGGCAAGGTGCATGTCGATGTCAGGCGCGGTGATGATCCGGGTGAGACGCGTTTTTTCACCTTCGCCGGGCTGGTCGCGCGGGACGATTTTATTGAACGCGAGGGCGAGCAGGTCGATGCCGCCATCCGCGCCATTGTACGCGCGCAGGCCGCGCTGCGTGAGGACCCTTCCCTGGCCCGTAAGGTGGGCGAGGGCAAGTTCCCGCCGGATTCAGCGGCGCTGATCGCCAATGTGATCGAACGCGACGCCGAATTCTACGATCCGGTGATAACGGAAGAACGCGTTGAAAAGCTCAACGCCTTCGCGCAATCGATCGGCCATATCGGGCGTCCCGTGCCCTATGAACAGGTCGTCGCGATGCGGTGCCGGGAGTTGTGGGACCGCTGATCGTTGCTCGTAAAAATTAAATAAGTCGTTGTTTTATCAGCGCTATTCACCTTTTCAGGAGTGTTGAGACGATGTAGGGTCGCCCCTGTGGTTGGCATCACGCGGTGACTGTCCAAGGGTATAGCACCGCCATCTGGGGGATTTCATGTTCAAGTCTGTCTCGCGTGCTTGCGCGGCGCTTCTTTTCTTTTTTCTGGTCACACCGGTCAGCGCGGCGCTTGTCGTCGATCAGGATCACATGCTGTATAACAGCGAAATCAACCGGCTTCAGAGCACCCAGGTTATCCAGTCCTTCCGGCAAGCCGCCGATAATATAGCCGGGATCAGGGCACGCTTTGGAAACAGTAGCGGAACGGCGATTACCACGGATGTGACGGTGACATTGTTCGACGGACTGCCGGCCAGCACCCCGGCGGCGCTTGCCTCCGCGACCGTGACGGGTGTCTCCTTGGGTTTCGGCGGAGAGATCGAGCTTGATTTTCTTTGGGCCGTGATCGGCATTACCCCGGAAACGGAATATTTTCTTGAGTTCACCGGCACGGACCCCGATATCTCGATCATGGGAATCAATGCGGGCAATTCGTACTCCCGCGGCGATTATTATCATGGCGACACCTTGCTGGGGAAATTACCCGATGCCGCGTTTCAGACCTATGCGGATGATACGTTCGGCGCGGCCGAAGTCCCGGAACCGGGCGCGCTCGGGATCGCCGGGATCGGGTTGGCCGGAATAGTCCTGATGCGGCGCCGCAAGCGCGGTTGAGGGGTCAGGGCTGGGGCTTCGGCGATTGCTGAAGCTCCAGTACGATACCGTCGAGATTGCGGGTATAGACTACCTTGCCCCCTTTGCGTGGGCCGGCGGACGGGCTGGCAGGCGGGTTGAGGGCTTCAAACCCGCCTGCACGAATGGCAGCGAGGCACGCATCAACATCATCAACCTCGAGCGCAAGATGCATAAAGCCGGCATCGCAGGCGCGCAGGTCGGAAACCTTGCGGTCATCCGGGCTGTGATATTGCAGCAACTCGATCTTGTGACCGGGCAGATCAACAAAGGCAATGTCCATGGCCGCGCCCTCAACTCCGGTAATCTGTTCGGTCAGCGGGCAGGAATGGCTTGTCTTTTCCGTCACCGGAAAGCCCAGCACATCGCGAAAGAACGCAATCGTCCGGTCGATATCCGATACCGTCATCCCGGTATGGTTGGTGTTGAGGATTTTGAAGTCGGGCATGGCGGGCGACGGACCGCTTCCTAACTCGCCATGCGCTGCGGGGTCATCCCCTCCAGATGGGCAATCACGTCCTTGAGCTTCATCACATCGGCATATTTATGATGCATATCGAACAGATTGACCTTGTGATTGATGGCGGTGCGGTCATAGCAGCACTCCTCCACCAGCGTCACATGAAACCCGTTGGCCTTGGCATCCTGAACGCCGGCGCGCAGACAGCCGGATGTCGTCCCGCCACCGACAATCAGGCTTTGAATGCCGAGATTGACCATGTGCGACATCAGCGGTGTGCCGTAAAAACAACTCGCCCGCTGTTTATAGACGACCAGATCGTCTTCTTCCGGGGCCAGCTCCGGCAGAATGTCATAGGCGTTGTCGGTTTCGGTCATGGTCACCCGGTTGGTCGGGCGCCCTTTTTCCGCGTGGCTTCGCACATCGCCGGTCGAGTACATCACCGGCAGCCCGGCAGCGCGCGCTGCTTTCAGGAGTTGCTTGCCGGGTTCAACCATGGCCCAGGCGCGTTCTCCGCAGGAACTCGGATGACCCTTGATGACATCAACGACCTTTTGCTGCCCGCCGTCATAGCTCGCCTGATAGACATCAATCATCAATACGGCTGCATTGGGGCCGACTTTCAATGGGCGTTCATAGGCGCTGTAAATCTCCAGCGTCTCCTCATCCATGATGTCGGCCCAGCAATAATCCTCAAATTTTCTTACCATTACCTTCTGCCTTCCCGTCAGCTTTTCACTCAGGAAAGGGTCTGACAGACAAGCGCAAATTTCAAGGGGTTTGGTGGGGCTAACAGGCAATGAGGCGGCGGCCCGTGGTCAACGCATCAACGCGGGCGACAATCGATTCCGCATCAATTCCGAAATGTCGATAGAGATCATCAATCGTCCCGGTCTGACCGAAGCGGTCGACGCCGAGCGCGATGGTCTGGTGGCCATAAACCGATCCCAGCCAGGAAAGCGTTGCCGGATGGCCGTCAATCACCGTGACGAGCCCGCAATGGGCGGGCAATCCGGCCAACAAACTTTCTGCATGGGAATGAATATCGGTTTGTCCTGCCGCGCGGGCGTCCTGCGCCTTGCGCCAGCCGTCATTCAACCGGTCGGCGGAGGTAATTGCCAGCACGCCGACATCGCGCCGGTCATTGCCGATCATGCCTGCGGCGGTGATGGCTTCTGTGGCAACGGCCCCCTGATAGGCAATAACCAGATCGCAGTTGGGACCGGGTTTGCGCCACCAGTAACCACCATCAATCACACCCTGACGAAAGGTATCATCACGGCGGATGGCGGGTTGTTCCTCGGAGCGGGTCGAGAGGCGCAGATAGACCGACCCGCCGTCATCTTCCTGCATGTGGTTGAATCCCCAGCCCATGATTGCGGCCAGCTCGTCAGCGAATGCAGGCTCAAAACTTGTCAGCCCGTCCTGACTCATCCCGATCAACGGCGTGCCGATCGATTGATGCGCGCCGCCTTCCGGGGCCAGCGAAACGCCCGATGGTGTGCCGGCAATCATGAAGCGGGCATCCTGATAGCAGGCATAGTTGAGCGCATCGAGCCCGCGCGCGATGAAGGGGTCATAGACAGCACCGACCGGCAGCAGCCGCTTACCGAACAGCGAATGGGACAGCCCCGCTGCGCCCAGCAACAGGAACAGATTCATCTCGGCAATGCCCAGCTCGATATGCTGTCCGTCTGGACCAAAGCGCCATTTCTGGGCGGAGGGGATACGTTCTGCCGCAAACAGGTCACTTTCGCCCTGCCGTGCAAACAGGCCTTTGCGGTTTACCCAGCCGCCGAGATTGGTCGAGACCGTCACATCGGGGGAGGTGGTGACGATCCGGTCTCCGAACTCGCTTTCATCGCGGGACAGCGCGTGCAGGATCTTGCCAAAAGCGGCCTGGGTCGAGATTTCCTGCCCCTCCGGCACGGCAATCTCCGGCGTCTCTATCACCGGCGCGCTGTGCCGACGCGGACTGCCTGCAAAGAACGGCACCGTCTCGATAAATTTCCGCAAGGCTTCCGGGTCAGAAACGGTCGAGAATTTTTCCCATTCCTCACCCTCGGTGACACCCATCTGGTCCTGCCAGTCAGCCATTTGCTCAGGATTCATCAGCCCGGCATGATTATCCTTGTGACCGGCCAGCGGGGTTCCCCAACCCTTGACCGTATAGGCGAGAAAACAGGTCGGCTTGTCGCTGCTGTTGGCATCAGCAAACGCATCGCGCAAAGTCTCGACACAATGCCCGCCCAGATTCTCCATCAGGGCGGCGAGTTCCGCGTCATCGCGCTTTGCAATCAGGCTGGAAAATTCATTCTGGTCACCCAGATCATCCATCAGCCGCTCACGCCAGGCCGCACCACCCTGAAACGTCAGGGCGGAATAAAGCTGGTTCGGGCAGTTATCGATCCAGTCGCGCAGCCGATCACCGCCCGGCTCCTCAAAGGCCGCTTGCTGCGCCGCGCCATATTTCAGCCGCACAACATCCCAGCCGAACGCGCCGAAAATATCCTCGATCCGCTGCCACAAGCCTTCGCGCACGACGCCATCCAGTGACTGGCGGTTATAATCGATGATCCACCAGCAATTACGCAGATCGTGCTTCCACCCTTCCTGCAGGGCTTCATAGATGTTGCCTTCATCCAGCTCCGCATCGCCTGCGAGCGCGATCATGCGGCCGGTCCTCGCGTCTTCGCCCCATTTCTTGGCAGTGATAAAATCCTGCACGATGGAGGCAAAGGCAGTGATGGCGACACCAAGACCGACTGAACCGGTCGAAAAATCCACATCATCGGTGTCCTTGGTCCGGGACGGGTAGGATTGCGCGCCGCCCAACCCCCGGAAGTTCTGCAGTTTTTCCAGCGGCTGATTGCCCGCCAGATACTGCATGGCATGAAAAACCGGCGCGGCATGTGGTTTGACCGCGACCCGGTCTTCCGGCCGCAAGGCGGAAAAGTAAAGCGCCGTCATGATGGAGACCATTGAGGCAGAAGACGCCTGATGACCGCCGACCTTGATGCCGTCCACCGTATCCCGCAGATGATTGGCATTGTGGATTGTCCAGTGGGACAGCCACAAGAGCTGTTTTTCAATGGCTTTCAGATGCTTTGTGTCGGTCATGTCTCGCGCCCCGGAGTTTGATGTGTGAAGCAGCGTATTTTTATGACAGGGGGCGTTAGAGAGTCCTTGCTACTTTCGCGTTGTTTGGATTATTATTAGGGAATAAATATATTTTTATTATAAAATATAGGGAAAAACCCTAAAATGGACGATTTTGATCGCGCAATCCTTCGGGAGCTTCAACAGGATGGGCGCATGTCCGTTCAGGATTTGAGTGAAGCGGTGGGGTTAAGTCCGACGCCGGTTTCCCGGCGCATACGCCATCTTGAAGAAACAGGGGTGATCAGCGGCTATTGCGCGCTTGTTGACGAGGAGGCGCTTGGCTATGGCGTCACCGTGTTTGTTTCCGTTCGCCTGGATAAGCAGATTGATACCGCGCTCGAACAGTTTGAGAAAGCGATCGCGGAGTTACCTGAGGTCGTCGACTGCTGGCTGATGACCGGTAATCAGGATTACCTGCTGCGTGTCGTCATTGCCGGGCTTGGTGATTTCGAGAAGTTTCTGGTGGGCAGTCTGACAAAAGTGCCCGGCGTCGCCTCGATTGAATCGTCCTTCCCGCTGCGTCAGGTCAAGGCGGGCATTACCCGCTCGCCCTGACGCACATCGATTACCGATCCGGACGGTTTTCGCGGAATTTGCGGTCCATATGGCCGCGCCCTTCCTGATCGCCCTGATCAAAAATCCAGGTATAGCCGTTCGCCGGATTGCTGAGGATTTCCCAGCAATTATCGTCCAGATCCCAGAATTTGAAGCAGTAGGTGCCGTGGATCGGGGCAGGGCGGTTTACATCGTGAATGCCCCATTCTTCCTGCGCCGCCAGAACGGTTTGATAGGCCTCATCAACCTCTTCATCGGTCGTGACATCCAGCCCGTTATGGTAATGGCGCGGCATTTTATCCTTATCCTCACCCACCTGAACGACGGCGTAGATGTGATTGCCGCCCAACCGGACCATCATGGAACGCGGGCTGGTTTGCACGCATTCAAGACCCAGGAATTCCTCATAGAATTTCCGGGTTGCCTCCATGTTTTTGCAGCCCAGCGTGCCGTGCGAAATAAAACGCGGCTTTAATACCGACTCTTTCTGTCCACCCTGTCCGTCCATAGCGGCCTCCTGCTTCCAGCTTGGTTGTATCGGCGAGTATAGGCCGTGTATCGGCCCCATAACACCCCGAAGAGGTTTGACGCGGCGCGGCAACGGGGCCAATAGTGGCGCATACAACCAATCAAGTCCGCCGTGTCCAATATTCGATCCCCACAGCAACCCGCCGTCGCGCCCGTCGTCATCCTGATCGGCTCGATCGCCATGTTGTTTATTACCGCGGCCAGCCCGCATCTGGTGGCGGTTTCGCTGAAGGATATTACAGTCGATTTCGGCGGCGGGCGCACCATCCCGTCATCAGCCTTTGCGCTGACCTATATCGGCTCCGGCATTGGCGGCATTCTGATGGGGTGGGTGGTCGACCGTTACGGGTTCGCCATCCCCGCCTTTGTCGGGGCGATCATGGTCAGCCTTGGCGGGTTGCTGACTTCCATCGTCGATCAGTCCTGGCAGTTGCTGGCGATATATGCCGTCATGTTCGGGTTGTCGGGTCAGGGCGCATTGGCCGCGCCCGCGATGGCCAATATTTCCCGCTGGTATTACAAGAAGCGCGCGATGGCGGTCGGCATGGTCTCCAGCGGACAGGCGCTTGCCGGGATTGTCTGGCTGCCTGTCTTTGGCTGGGCGGTTGATCTGATTGGGTGGCGTGATCTGTATTACCTGTTCGGGGCGGTTGCGCTGATGGTGTTGATGCCGGTGGCATGGATGATCCGGCACCGCCCGCCCGCGCCGCCACCGCCGAAGCCCGCCGCGCCGCCGGAGCCGGGATCGGAACTGGATAAGGCGGCTTCGGAAATTCTGCCCAAGGGGCCGGCGCTTTCCATCGCGACCATTCAGGTTACCCTGACCATTGCAATTCTGGGCTGTTGTCTCGCCATGGCGATGCCGCTCGCCCATCTTGTCGCGCTGGTTACCGATGTCGGCTATTCCCGTATCGAAGGCGCGACGGTTCTTTCCGCCGTCTTGTTCTCCGCCTTTATCAGCCGGGCGGTTCTGCTGGGGCTGATTGCGGGGAAAATTGGTGGATTATGGTCGCTGCTGGTGTTTTCCGGCGTGCAGGGGGCGATGTTGGGGCTCTTTACCATTGTCGATCAGCTCTGGACGCTTTACGCCTGCGCCATCCTGTTCGGGCTCGGCTATGGCGGGATTTTCCCGATCTATGCGGTGGCGGTGCGCGATCATCTGCCGCATCACCAGACCGGCTGGCGTACCGGGGTAATCTTTTCCTCGGGCGCGGTGGCGATGGGAGCGGGCGGTTGGCTCGGCGGTTATATGTTTGACGCCACCGGGTCTTATGACGCCCCCTTTCTGATAGGAGTCGCTGCGAACGCCTTTAACGTGGTGCTGGTGATCTGGTTAATCGCGATGTTGAAACCATTGACGCAA
>CAZBKQ010000017.1:0-4578 GCA_964492555.1 uncultured Rhodospirillaceae bacterium
ACGATATCGTTGAGCGTGATGTAGATCGCGTGTTCGCTGTCCGCCCATTTGATCTTGTAGGTCCGGCCCGGCAATTCCTCCGGCCGGTCGAGCGGCTGGGTCATATAGACCACGGCGCCTGAATCGAACTCATCCGCCGGGCGGGCATTATCGGCGATGGTCTCCAGCGGCAATTCGCTTTGCGGCTCTTCCTCTTTCGCCGGCGCCTCCAGCACCGCGCCGGTAATCTCGTTCGGACGATAGGTGGTGCAGCCCTTGCAGCCCATCTTGTAGGCCTCCAGATAGACCTCCTTGAAATCCTCAAACGACAGGGATTCGGGGCAGTTGATGGTCTTGGAGATCGAGGAATCCACATGTTCCTGCACGGCGGCCTGCATCACCAGGTGATCGGTCGGTGAAAGCGATTGCGCGTCGATGAAATAATCGGGCATCGCCGCGGTCTCGCCATGCATCTGCTTCCACAGCCGCCAGGCGTAATCCGAAACCTGTTCGGCGCTGCGCGTGCCGTCCGGCATCAGCACGTTGCGGGTAAAGGAAAAGGCGAAGACGGGTTCGATCCCGGATGAGATATTATCGGCGAAAAGCGAGATCGTGCCGGTCGGCGCGATGGAGGTCAGCAGCGCGTTGCGGATGCCGTCCCGGCGGATGGCGTCCCGGACGTCTTCCGCCAGACCGGCGATATGCCGCCCGCCCAGATATTGCTGTTCGTCATAAAGCGGGAAGGCGCCCTTTTCCTCCGCCAGCGCGGCGGAGGCGAGATAGGCATAGCGTTCGACCAGCCCGGCCCATTTCTTGGCGAGCTCCACCGCCTTCGCGCTGCCATAGCGCACGCCGCAGAGGATCAGCGCGTCGCCCAGCCCGGTAACGCCGAGCCCGATGCGGCGTTTCGCCCGCGCCTCATGCGCCTGTTCGGGCAGGGGGAACTGCGAGCAATCGATGACGTTATCCATCATGCGGACGGCGAGCGGCACCAGTTCCGCCAGCGCGTCCTCATCCAGCTGCGCGGCCTCTGTAAAGGGTTCCTTTATCAGCCGGGCGAGGTTGATCGAGCCCAGCAGGCAGGCGCCATAGGGCGGCAGGGGCTGTTCGCCGCACGGGTTGGTGGCGCAGATATCCTCGACATAATGCAGGTTGTTCTGCCGGTTGATCCGGTCGATGAAGATCACCCCCGGTTCGGCGGCGGCATAGGTGCCGCGCATGATCCTGTCCCACAGCGCGCGGGCCTGCACGGTGCCATAGGTCTGGCCGCCGAAGACAAGCTCCCACGCATCGTCGCGCGCGACCGCCTCCATAAAGGCGTCGGTCACCAGGACGGAGAGGTTGAACATGCGCAACCGCCCGGCTTCCTGCTTGGCCTCGATAAAATCCTCGATATCCGGATGATCGCAGCGCATGGTCGCCATCATCGCGCCGCGGCGGCTGCCCGCGCTCATGATCGTGCGGCACATCGAATCCCACACATCCATGAAGCTGAGCGGGCCGGAGGCGTCCGCGCCGACGCCTTTGACCAGCGCACCCTTGGGCCGGATGGTGGAAAAATCGTAGCCGATGCCGCCGCCCTGCTGCATGGTCAGCGCGGCCTCTTTCAGATGATCGAAAATGCCGGCCATGTCGTCCGGCACCGTGCCCATGACGAAACAGTTGAACAGGGTGACCTTACGCTGCGTGCCCGCGCCCGCGATGATGCGCCCGGCGGGCAGGAATTTGAAATCCTCCAGCGCGTGGTAGAAATTTTCCTCCCATTTCTCGGAATCGGCTTCGGGTTCGGCCAGCGCTTTTGCGATCCGCCGCCACGTATCCTCCACCGTCTTGTCATGGACGGTGCCGTCCGGCGTCTTGAAGCGGTATTTCATGTCCCAGATCTGTTGGGAAATGGCGCTGATCGCGGTCATTTTTTGGCCTCCGGCAAATTTCGGCACCTGCCCGCTCCCCCTCCCGGCCACCCAACGGCAATATTCTCCGGGCGGCCGGGAGGGGGAGCGAGCCGGAACCGTCATGCTAACATTTCACCATACCCCAACCCGAATCACCCCTCAATGTTCTGGTTACGTTCACAAAAAAAACAGGGTTAACAGCGATCCACAGGCCGGGTGGGACGGGGAAGATGTTATCCCCGTTATCCACCTGTTTGTTCGGTTGTGGAAAAAACTATCCACAAGTGAATTCGCGCCGGCCCGCTTTTAAATACTACCCCGGTGGGTCGAGCGCGCCTTGGGCTGAGGATATGTCCCTTTCCAGCCGCTTCATGAAATCGCGCCGTTCCAGCCCGGGTTTGATGACGGGCAGGAATTTCAGCGTGATCGTTCCGGGATGGCGCAGGAAGCCGCGCCGCCGCCAGAACCGGCCGGAATTGAGCGCCACCGGCACCACCGGCAGGTTGAGATCGCCATAAAGCGCGGCGATACCGGGGTGGAATGCGCCGGTCTCGCCCGGCGCCACGCGGGTGCCTTCGGGAAAAACGATGATGGACCGGCCGGCCTCGGCGCAGTCCCGCGCCGCGCGCCGCATATTGCGCAGGGCGGAAACCCCGCGCCCGCGATCAATCCCGATCGTGCCGTATTTCCGGATATACCAGCCATAGAAAGGCAGCCAGGTGAGCTCCTTTTTCAGCACCACCGCCGCGCCGGGCAGCACCACCGGCATCATCAGCGTGTCCCAGGCTGATTGGTGTTTGACCGCGAACAAGGCCGGGCCGTCGGGAATGTTCCCCCGCCCCTCGATCCGGTGTTTCAGCCCGCAGATCAGACGCAGCGCGGCAAACAGGCTGAGGCTCCAGAAAAGGCTGGCCCGGACCATGCAGCCGCGCGGCAGGATCATCAGCGGCAGAAAGGCGATGGCGAGGAAAAGCGTCCAGACCGAGAAGAAAAGCTGAAAAACCAGCGAGCGGATGAGCGTCACGGGGCTATCTCATTCATCACCGGCGGCAGCAGTCCGCTGAGTTGTGTAATCAGATATTTATTATATTCCGAGGCGACGATCCTGAGGGTGCGGCGCGTCTGCCACCAATCGCCATCGCGAAAACCCGGCGGGAACACCGCGTGCGGGATCAACCTGACCCCGGGCAGGGCGCGGCGGAATTCCACCAGGCTGCGCGGCATATGGTAATTCGCCGTCACCAGCCGCAGCGACCTGAACCCGTTTTCCCGCATCCAGTCGCGCGTTTCCAGCGCGTTGCCCGCTGTGTTATCGGCCTTGTACCCGACCGCGATACAGCAATTGAGCTCCCCCGGCTTGCGTCGGGCAACCCGCAGCAGGGTGGCGACATCGACCCCGCGCGCGACGCCCGAGACGAAAAGCCGCTTCGCCAGCTTGTCTTCATCCAGCAGTTTTAGCCCTTCATCCAGCCGTCCCGCTCCGCCGGTCAGCACCACAATTGCGTCGGTGCCGGCGCGGTCGGTTTGCGGTGCGGACGGGATTTCGCCGACGAACCAGGCGAGCCCCGCGCCCCAGAAAATCAGCAGAAACAGGAGCGCCGTCAGCAGGCGTCCCAACCTGCCGCCACGCCGCCGCCGCCGGCGGCCGGTCATGGCATGCGCCTGAGAACGCGGCGTACCGTCATGCTGGCGGTAAGGGTGCTGAGCAGCGCCGCGGCCATCCCGACGGCGGCTACCGCGCCCCACTGAACAGGGGTCAGCGCAAATGGCGGCAGCAACCCGGTGCCGACCCGCGCGGCCAGATTGCCGAGCACCAGTAACGTCGCCGACGCCAGCAGCAGACCGGCCAGCCCGCCCTTGAGCCCCAGCATGAAGGCGTGCATGGAAAATTGCCGCGCGATATAGGATTCCCGCGCCCCGATCAGATGCATCAGTTCAATGATCTCGGCATGGATGGCGAGCCCCGTGCGGGTCGCGAATATAACCGTGGCGACCGCCGCGCTGCCGATCAGCACCATAACGATCAGGGCGAGGAGCCGGACCGCCTCGGCAAGTTCCACCAGCCGTTCCAGCCAGAGCCCGTGATCGTCGAGCGATGCTCCCGGGATGGTGGCGCCGAGCCGGGCGGCGAGCGCGTCGGTATCGAGCGCGGTGCCGTCTTCCAGCCGCACATCGACCAGAACCGGGATGGGCAGGGCCAGCGCGCCCGACAACGCATCCTTACCAAGCCACGGTTCCAGCAGCTTGTTGACCTTCGCGCGCGGCAACGCCTCCGCAGAGCGGATGCCGGGCACGGTGGAGAGCAGGGCGACGACGCGTTCGGTCTTGTCTTCCATGGTGCCCGGGTCGTCGGATTCACCCGGAATAATCTGAACCGTGATGGAGCCGGCCAGACCGCGTTGCCATTCCTTGCTGGCGCTTGCCAGCATCATCGACGCGGCAAGCGATAGCGCCGCGAGCCACACCATGAAGGCGATGATCCAGGGCAGAAAGCGGCTCGACGGGTCGCGCGATAGCGGCAGGATATTCACGATGCGCGCCATCAGCTCGCGGTTCCTTCCGCATTCGCGCCTTCCGGGGCCTTCAACTGCCCGTCCACCAGATGGAGCTGCGGAAAATCGAAACGCGATATCAGCCCTTCGTCATGGGTGGCGACGATCACCGTGGTCCCGATCTTGTTCAGTTCCTCCAGCAGGAACATTAG
>CAZBKQ010000017.1:4678-26718 GCA_964492555.1 uncultured Rhodospirillaceae bacterium
AGATGCTCGATCAGCCGGAAATCCTGAAACACCACGCCGATCCGCCGCCGTAACACCGGCAGCTCGTCGCGGCCCGCCGCGGTAATGTCGCGGCCGAAAAGATTGATTAATCCGCGGCTCGGACGGTGGGCAAGATAGAGGAGTTTCAAGAGGGTGGATTTTCCGGCGCCGCTCGCCCCGGTGACGAAGGTAAAGGACCCGGCGGCAAGCGCAAAAGAGATGTCGTGCAGGATCTCCTGCCCGAGCCCGTAGCGCATGCCGACATTCTCGAAACGGACGACCTCTTCCGTGCTATCCACCGCTTGTCCTCTTTATACCAGGCCCCGAAAGATCGCATGGCCGCCGCGACTCAGTCCAGTGGCGCGCCCCCTTGCCCCTTCACCTTCTTGCCCTGACTCAGGATTACTCTTATACAACAGAGCGATAATCCGTTTGCAGCGCAATGCTCAAGAGTGCCGAACGTCGCTCATGATTCTGACTTGCCCTCAATGCCAGACTCGCTATCGCGTCGATGACGACGCCGTCGGCCCGGAAGGAAGAACCGTCCGGTGCAGTAAATGCGGGCATAGCTGGGACCAGCAACCGGTCTTTGCGGATGCGCCGCAGCAGGATAGCGGCCGACCGCCGCCAATGCAGGTCGATGGGCCGCAATCGCAGTTGCCGCCGCCCGGTGCGCCGCCGCAATCACCGCCCGGCGATCCCAATCAACAAATGCCGCCCGGGGATCCCAATCAGCAAATGCCACCCGGGGGTCCGTATCCCGCGCAGCAACCGTATCAGGACCCGCAGCAGGCCCCCTATCAGCAGCCGGGCGCGCCGTCGCAACAACCTTATCCGCAAAATCAGCCTGCGGGGGTGCCGCCGGGGGAAAATCCGTATCAGCCGTCCGCCCGCGTGGCGCAGGCCCAGGCAATGGGCGGGTTCGCGGCGGAGCCTCCCAAGAAGCGCAGCAAGCTTGCCCTGATCCTGTGGCTGATGATCCCGGTGATTATTCTGGTCGGGTTGGCCGGCGCATATTGGAAGCGCGAGGCGTTGATGGACCGGTTCGCGTTTACCGAATCGGTTTTCTCCATGATCGGGGTCGAAACCCCGCACCCCAGGCGGTTCTTCAAGCTCAAGCAGCTTAATGTACGGCAGCAGCGGCGCGGCGGATCGCTTATCCAGATCGTCGATCTGGATGTCGAGAATATTTCGAGCCGTCCCCGCACTATCCCGGTGTTGGAGGGCGTCATCCTGGATCGCGACCGCAAGGTGGTCGAAAGCTGGGATATTCCGATTGAGTTGGTCAAGCTTGCCCCGGGTGAAAAGAAACCATTTTCGACCGAAATCAAGAACAGCCCGCCGGCCGGCGGCGTGTTCCGTATTTTCGTTCATCGCCGGAACGGCAAGAAATGACGGATGAGAATATCGGCGTCCTTTTCGATGCCGAGACGATTTCGGAACGGGTCGCCGCGCTGGGGCGGGAAATTGCCCGAAACGAACCATCCGACCTCCTCGTCGTCGTTATCCTGAAAGGCAGTTTCGTGTTCGCGGCGGATCTTATCCGCGCCATCGAAAATGCGGGGACTTCCGCACGGGTCGATTTTATTACCTTATCGAGCTATGGCGCCGGGACCGAAAGTTCCGGCACGGTGACCCTGACGCATGATTTGTCCGAGGATGTCGAAGGTCAGAGCATTCTCATTGTCGACGATATTCTGGAATCCGGTCGCACCATCGCCTTTGCGCGTGACACCCTGTTGGCCCGCAAGGCACGCGATGTCAAAACCTGCCTGCTTCTGGACAAGCCTGAAAAACGGGTAATCGATATCGAAGCGGACTATCTCGGGTTTGAAATCGGCGACCGGTTCGTTGTCGGTTACGGGCTTGATCTTGCCAGCCGATACCGCGGATTGCCCTATATCGGCGTCGTCCAGCCGGTCTGATCCGGCCCTTAACAATTTGTAAAGCTGTATCCCGCTAGGGTGCCGTATTGGTGCGGAACAAAGCGGTCGGTAATCTTGGCGACAATATTGTTTGCAGAAGACGACGACGCCGTTCGGGAATTCGTTCGGCGGGCGTTAAGTCTTGATGGGCATGCGGTAACCGCGGTCAGTGACGGTCAGCAGGCGCTCAATGAGTTGCAGGACGAGCAATATGATCTCGTTCTCGCCGATATCGTTATGCCCCGCGTCGATGGAATCGCGCTCGCCTTGAAGGCGGCGAAGGATTACCCGTGGATGCTCGTCATGCTGATGACGGGTTATGCGGCGGAACGTCAAAGGGCCCACAATCTGGATGAGTTGATTCAGGAAGTGATCTCGAAGCCGTTCTCGCTTGACGATATTCGCGAGGCCGTAAAGCGGATGCTGACGCCGGGTTCCGAAGACGGCGCACCGACGACACACTAGATTCCCGTCACCAGTCGGTCAGAACCAGTCCAGCAGCCTGTCGATGTAATCCAGTTCAATCCGTGGCCGGAATCTTTCGCCTGACCGCCGGCGCAATTCATCGAGAATTTCACGCGTCCGCTTGAGCGCGTTGGGTGCGTCGATGTTCACCGTGCTGTCATCGAACCCGTCGTCCTCATCGATGTCCCGACCCAGAGGATCCTGCAGCGGACGGGCCTGTCCCCTTGGACGCTGACCCTGACCGGACTGACGGGCGAAGCGTTCGCGTAAATGCTGCATCAGGCGTTGCCCCGCCTGACGCAGGTTTTGCAATGCCTGCCCCTGCGCGCCGACCGCGTCGTTCGGCCGGTTGCCCTGAAGCGCCCGGATCGCCTGCTCCATCGACCGCATCGCCCGGTCCATGAACTGACCGGGGCCCTGACCGTTCCGGCCCTGCATGCTTCCGCGCAGATTACGCAGCATCTCCTGCAGCGCGCGCTGGTCCGCCGGTGACGGCATCCGGCCCTGAGGCGTGCCCCCCGGGCGGCCGAACTGGAAGGTGCGGTCCATCAGCTGTTGTTGCCGCTGGATAAGCTGCTGCAGCTGGCGGAGCGCCCCCGCCTGCCTGCCCATCCGGCCGCCGCGCGACCGTATGACCTGCATCGATCGCATATTGGCGAGCATCTGTTGCAGCCGGGCGAGCATCTGGCGCGCGCCTTCGCGATTGCCGGCGCGCATCATTTCCTGAATTTGCTGCATCATGCGGTGGATATCGCTTTGGCTCATCATGCGCATCGTTTTGGGGTCGAACTCTACCTCTTTTACCGATTGCGGATTGCGCCGCATCTGCTCCGCCAGCGCCTGCATATAGCGCTGGATGGCGGCCTGAAGCTGCCGCATCAGCCGGTCGAGCTCTTCCTGGCTGGCGCCTTCGGCCAGCGCCTTCATCAACGCCTGCTGCAGTCGGCGCATTTCACGTTCCGCGATGGAGAGGCGACCGTCCTCAAGCCGCAATGCCGTATCCCACAAGAGATCGACCACCGGCTGCAGCGCGGTTTCCTGCCGCTCATGGATCAGCCGGGACGCGGCCGAGGTGAGCCCCAGATAGACAACGACATCCTCTCCGAAAGTTCTTGGCTGGTTGACGATATTACGCAGACCCAGAATGACGTCCCGGCGGTCTGGCCCGTCATCGAAAAGTTTTTTCCGTTGGGCGACGATTTCGCGCGCCACGGGATGAACGAACTGACGCGTCGGCAGCTTCGCCTTTACGGGCTTGCTGCGCCCCGTCTGACCGGTTCCGTCCTCTGCGACAAGTTCCATGATAACCGGCGCGCCGGCCCATTTATGCGGGGACAGATCGAAGAAGGCTGCTTCCTTGGCGTCGCGGATATCTTCACCCGGCAAAGGCAGATCCAGGGTCACTGTTTCCTTGCCGATCACCTCTCCCTTTTCATAGGTCCGGCGGATTTCCATCCTTGCCTTCTTGATCCCGTAATCGTCGGAAGCGGTGAAAGCGACCCGCATCGTGGCCTGCGGTGTTGCGGTCGGCGGTTCGGTGAATTCGATCTTGGGTTTATTGTCGGGAATGACAGTCACCTGCCAGCGCGCAAGGGTTATTCCATCTGCCTCGATAGCAAGAATGCCGTCATTTGGGATTGTCCTGACGATGCGGCTGTTGATTTCGTCCACCCGGTCGAATTCTTCCCGAAGGAGGCCGGCGGCGGCTGTGCCGGTTTCTACCTTCGCCGGCGCCATGACCAGAACAGGCGTTTCCTTTGCTCCCTGAACCTGCGCGGTCACGGTGCTTCCCGCCGGAATCTCAAGCGCCGGCAGGGCCGGGGCGGCGTCCTCCGCCTCTTGGTCGGTCGCGGCTTCTTCCTCGGTCTTCTCCGACTTCACCGCGCTTTTACGTAACGGGAATACCGGCGGCAGACCGGTATAATCCGGCGGTGAAATCCAGATATCGAGGACGGTTTGCTGGGCGGTTGCCGTGGATTGATAGCTTGGAAGGAAAGCGCTTTGCAGCCGATGGCGCATATCGCCGGCGCCGCTGACAACCGCGACACAGAGCAGTAGCAGCAGTGCCGCGCGAAGCGCCAGGGGGTCGCGCCGGGCGAGATCGGGCCGCGGGGGACCGGCGCGAAGATCCTGAAGCGCACCCGCCAAACGGTTGCGATGAATTTCCCAAAGCCTGTCGGATTCCGTTCCTCCGGAACCCGCGAGCGTGTCGTCCAGCCCGGTCAGGGGGCGGTGCTTGAGGCCGCTTTCGAGTTCAACCCTGCGGCGGGCTTCGGTTTCCGCTGGAAAACGCAGCAGTCGGAACCCGCGCCAGCCCGCCCAGCCCACGGCGCCCGCAAAGCCTGCCAGGACCGCGAAATGCAGCCAGACGGGAAGCAGAGGCAGAATATCCAGAAATGCCAGGCTGAACAGCAGCCCGGCGACACCGGCAACCGGCCACATAGCGGGCCAGAGCCGTTCCCAAAACAGGGCAAACCGGGCGGACCAAATTACCGCATTGAGACGGGCCCTTTTGTCCCGTCCGGCATCCGTTTCCATGGCGCTATCCCTCCGAAGGGACACAAACGATCATCTTGAAATGATGTTCACAGCCAGGATGGCAAGCGGTCAAGCGACAAAATGTCTGAATAAGCTGGCCGGGGCCGAATTACAGCAAATTCCGTGCCTTTTACCATGATCTCAGGCGTCGGCAGCCGCGTGTTGTAGGTCGATCCCATCACCGCGCCGTAGGCACCGGCGGAAGAAAGCGCAATCAGGTCGTCCGCGCCCAGCGCCGGCAAGGGTGTTTCTTTGACCAGAATATCGCCAGTTTCGCATACCGGCCCGACGATTTGCGCCGGGGTTGTGGCACCGGCGGCAAATTCGGTTTCGCACAGCACGTCGTGTGTGGCGTCATAGAGTGTCGGGCGGATAAAGTCGTTCATCGCCGCGTCAACAATGACAAAGCGGCGCACCGGTGTTTCCTTTACGAAGATCACCCGCGTAACCAGAATGCCGGCGTTGGCGACCAGAACCCGGCCGGGTTCGATGATCAGTTCGACATCCAGATCGCCAACCGTTTCGGTGATGATCCCGGCATAGGCTTCCGGTTCCGGCGGAATTTCGTCGCGATAGACCACGCCCAGCCCGCCCCCGAGATCAAGCCGCCTGACCGGCAGGCCTCCGGCCCGCAACTCGCGCACCAATGCCGCCAGCCGATTGAATGCATCCCGAAACGGGTCGAGCGACGTCAGTTGAGAACCGATATGAACGGCGAGCCCGACGACTTCCAGCCCCGGCATTTGTGCCGCACGGGCATAGAGCGCCGGAGCGACATCGATATCGATGCCGAACTTGTCCGCCTTGCGGCCCGTAGTGATTTTTTCATGTGTTCTTGCATCGACATCCGGATTGACCCGAAGGGCGACCGGCGCGGATAGTCCCATTTCCGTCGCGATGGCCGCAATCGAGTCGAGCTCGGGCACCGATTCGACATTGAATTGGCCGATACCCGCTTCGAGCGCGAAACGGATTTCATCCGCAGTCTTCCCGACGCCGGAAAACACCGCGTGCTCCGCCGGTATACCGGCTTCCATGGCCCGCCGCAGCTCGCCCTGGCTGACCACATCGGCGCCGCTGCCGCGCGCCGCGAAAGTGCGTATGACCGCCTGATTCGAATTCGCCTTGATCGCATAGCAGATATTGACGCCGAGCGGGCGCAACGCGGCCTCCAGAACGTCGTAATGACGTTCCAGCGTGGCGCTCGAATAGCAGAAAAAGGGTGTGCCCACTTCTTCCGCGATCTGGGCAATTGCCACCTCTTCCGCGAACAGGCGGCCGTCACGATATTCAAAATGATTCATTGCGGATATTTCCGGGGATAGGTGTCTTTTACATCTTCCGGCGCGCGTGGATCGCCCTTTTTCCCGCAGGAAACCGCTGGCGCGGCGAGCGCACAAAGGAGAAGCAAAACAAGCAGGCGTTTCATTTCAGGAACCTTTCCCGGGCCAGGCCGATCTGTTCCCGGACATTCGCAGGCGCCGTGCCGCCATAGCTCGTCCGGCTCGCGACCGAATTTTCAACGCTTAGCACATTGAAAACCGCTTCGGTAATCCCGGATTCAACCGTTTGCATGTCCGTAAGCGGCAATTCGGCCAGGTCGCAGCCGCGCTCCTCCGCCATCCGGACGATTTCGCCGGTCACGTGATGCGCCCGCCGGAACGGCATGTTGAGTTCCCGTACCAGCCAGTCGGCCAGATCCGTTGCCGTGCTGAACCCGGCGCCGGCGGCATCCCGCATGGCGTCCGCGTTAAATGCAATATCCCGGATCATGCCCGCCATCGCCGCGAGGCAGAGCGACAAGGCGTCCGCCGCATCGAACACCGGTTCCTTGTCTTCCTGCATATCTTTCGAATAGGCGAGCGGTAATCCCTTCATTACCGTCAGCAGTCCGATCAGATCGCCCGTAATCCGCCCCGTTTTGGCGCGGACCAGTTCCGCCGCATCGGGGTTACGCTTCTGCGGCATGATCGAACTGCCGGTAGTGAATGCATCGGTCAGCGCCGCGAAAGCAAATTGCGCTGAACACCACAAGACGATCTCTTCCGCGAGCCGCGACAGATGGGTGGCGCAGATCGATGCCGCCGACATGAACTCAAGCGCGAAATCCCGCGCGGATACCGCGTCCAGTGAATTGGCCATCGGTTGGTCGAAGCCAAGCGCCGCCGCCGTCTGGTGACGGTCGATGGGGAATGATGTCCCGGCCAGCGCGGCGGCCCCCAGCGGGCATTCATTAAGCCGCGCCCGGGCATCCCGAAACCGGCCCCGGTCGCGCCCGAACATTTCCACATAGGCCAGCAGATGATGGCCCAGTGTTACCGGCTGCGCCGTTTGCAGATGGGTAAATCCCGGCATCACCCAATCGGCATGCGCTTCGGCCTGGTCGATGAGCGCGCCCTGCAAATCGGCCAGAGCCGCGTCGGCGGCGTCCATCGTATCCCGGACCCAAAGCCGGAAATCGGTGGCGACCTGATCGTTCCGCGACCGGGCGGTGTGCAGCCTGCCCGCGTCGTCGCCGATCAATTCGCGCAGACGCCCCTCAATATTCAGATGAATGTCTTCCAGAACATTCCTGAATTCGAAATTGCCCGTCTCGATCTCCGCGAGGATATTGTCCAGCCCGGCGGTGATCTGATCGCCGGCTGCGGAATCCAGAATTTTCTGCTCTACCAACATGGCGCAATGGGCTTTCGATCCCGCAATATCCTGTGCGAAGAGACGGCGGTCGAACCCGATGGAGACATTAATGGCTTCCATGATGGCATCCGGACCGGATTCGAACCGGCCGCCCCACATGCTGTTGGATGCATGTTCCGCCTTGTTTTTCCGGGATTCGTTCTTATCGTTCATGGTCAAATCTCTCGACAGGAAACCCGAAAGTGCCCCGAATTTCCCTCTATGTCTTTATAGCGATCGCCGCAGGGGCCGTCCTGTGGGCCGTTTTCGGCGGAAAATCAAGTAAAATCAATGGTGAACCGCCGCTTTCGGGCTGGATGGAGAATTTTGTCCCGGTCGCGGAGCGCTCTGAACCGGTGCCGCTCACCCTTCAGAAGCAGGATAATTCCTCCGTTGCGCTTGACGACTGGCGTGGAAAAATCGTGCTGCTGAATTTCTGGGCGACCTGGTGTTCGCCCTGTATACGCGAAATGCCGTCGATATTGCGCCTGTCCGAAAAACTCGGCGGCGATGATTTCGCCGTCATCGCCCTGTCACAGGATATTCGTGGCTGGGAAAAGATCGCGCCCTTCCTCGCAAAGCACGATCTGGCGGGGCTGCCGGTCTATGCCGACCCGGGGATCAAGGGCACGCGCCTGTTTCGCGTCAAGGCGATGCCGACAACGATCCTGCTGGACCGCAAAGGGCGTGAGATCGGCCGCCTGGCCGGCCATGCCGAATGGGACAGCGGCGAGGCGCTGGCCCTGATCCGGCATTACCTCGCGGAATAGATCAGCGGGTCGGGACCGGGGTCTCGCCCGAATAATCGTAGAAGCCGCGCCCCGTCTTGCGGCCGAGCCACCCGGCCTCGACATATTTCGCGAGAAGCGGGCAGGGGCGGTATTTGCTGTCGCCCAGCCCTTCATAGAGCACCTGCATGATCGAATAACAGGTATCCAGACCGATGAAATCCGCCAGTTCCAGCGGGCCCATCGGGTGGTTGGCGCCGAGCTTCATCGCGGTGTCGAGATCGACGACCGAGCCGACGCCTTCATGCAGCGTATAGACCGCTTCATTGATCATCGGCAGCAGGATGCGGTTGACGATAAAGGCGGGGAAATCTTCCGAATTGACCGCCGATTTGCCGAGTGCTCTCGCGAAAACCCCGATCTGGTCGTAAGTGTCCGCATCGGTCGCGATGCCGCGGATCAGCTCGACCAGCTTCATCACCGGCACCGGATTCATGAAGTGCAGCCCCATGAATTTCTCCGGCCGGTCGGTCGACGCCGCCAGGCGGGTGATGGAAATCGATGAGGTGTTGGTCGCCAGCAGCGCCGCCGGGTTGAGATGCGGCACCAGCATTTCGAAAATCTTTTTCTTGATTTCCTCGTTTTCGGTCGCCGCCTCAATCACCAGGTCGCAATCACCGAATTTCGCGTAGTCCGTGCTGGGAGAGATGTTGGCGAGGGTCTTTTCCATGTCCTCGGCGGTCATCCGTTCGCGATCGACAAGCCGCTGCAGCCGCCCGCCGATGCCTTTTACGGATTTTTCCAGAACGTCGTCGCTGATATCTACAAGCGTTACCGGAAAGCCGCTTTGTGCGCACACCTGGGTAATGCCGCTACCCATCTGGCCGGCGCCGATGATGCCGACATGTCTTACCGCAGCCGGGCTGTCGCTCGACATATCTTCTTCTCGCAGGGTTGCGTTGGCGATGTCATCCATATTCTCATTCTGCCTTACTCTTTGTCTTCGTTCGTTGAAAAATCTTTAGACCCTGCTGTGTCGAGTTGCCGTCTTAGCGCGGTTTGATCCCTTGCTTGTCCAGTTCTTCAGCCAGCTGGGGCATCAGATCGAACAGATCGCCGACCAGACCGTAATCGGCGACCTGGAAAATCGGCGCCTCTTCGTCCTTGTTGATGGCGGCGATGACCTTGCTGTCCTTCATTCCCGCGAGATGCTGGATCGCACCGGAAATGCCGACGGCGACATAAAGCTCGGGCGCGACGACCTTGCCGGTCTGACCGACCTGGTAATCGTTTGGGACATAGCCCGCATCGACCGCGGCGCGGGACGCGCCGACCGCGGCGCCCAACCGGTCCGCCACCGCCTCGACCAGCGGGAAATTATCGCCCGACTGCATGCCGCGCCCGCCGGAGACAACGATGCGCGCCGATGTTAGTTCGGGTCGTTCGGACTTCGTCAGTTCCTGTCCGATAAAGCTTGAAAGACCGGGATCGTCGGCTGCGGCCACCGCGTCCACGGCGGCGCTGCCGCCTTCCGCCGCGGCCTTTTCAAAGGCCGTGGTGCGAACGGTAACGACCATACTGTCATCATCGGTCTGCACGGTGGCGAGCGCGTTGCCTGCATAAATCGGGCGGACGTAGGTTTTGGGATCCTTGACTTCCATAATGTCGGAAATCTGCACCTGATCGAGCAAAGCAGCGATCCGGGGAGAGAGATTCCGGCCCATCGTGCTGTGCGGCGCGACGATATGGGAATAATCCCCCGCCAGACCCACAACCAGCGCGGCAAGCGGCTCCGCCAGCCCGGCGGCATAGACCGGGGCGTCGGCACAGCGGACCTTGGCGACACCTTGAATTTTCGACGCCTGTTCGGCGACCGCGCCGCACTCGTGGCCGGCGCACAAAAGATCGACATCGCCGCCGGCAATCGCGCAAGCCGCGGTGATTGTGTTCAGGGTGCTGTCTTTAAGTTGAGCGTTATCATGCTCGGCAATAACCAGAACCGCCATCAGATGACTCCCGCTTCGTTTTTCAGTTTGTCGACCAGTTCGGCCACGTCGGCGACCTTGCGCCCGCCTTCGCGCGGCGGCGGGTCATCGACCTGCAAGGTGCGGATGCGCGGCGTCACATCGACACCCAGCTCGGCCGGACTGACCTCGTCAATCGTCTTTTTCTTGGCTTTCATGATGTTGGGCAGCGACGCGTAGCGCGGCTCGTTCAGGCGAAGATCGGTGGTGATCACCGCCGGCAGCTTCAGGGCCACGGTTTCCAGACCGCCATCGATTTCGCGGGTAACGTTAAGCCCGCCATCGGCGAAATCGAGCTTTGACGCGAAGGTGCCTTGCGGCCAGCCGAGAAGCGCGGCCAGCATCTGGCCGGTCTGGCTGCAATCATCGTCGATGGCCTGCTTGCCGAGAACCACCAGGTCGGGCGATTCTTTCTCAACCAGCGCCTTGAGCAGCTTGGCGACGGCGAGAGGCTGCAATTCCTCATCGGTCAGGACGTGAATACCGCGATCCGCACCCATCGCCATCGCGGTGCGGATGGTTTCGGTGCATTTGGCCTCGCCCATTGATACGGCGATGACTTCCTCTGCCGTGCCGGCTTCCAGGAGGCGGACGGCTTCCTCGACGGCGATTTCGTCGAACGGATTCATCGACATCTTGACGTTGGCGAGTTCAACCCCGCTCTTGTCGCCCTTGACGCGAACTTTCACGTTGTAATCGACGACCCGTTTAACAGCGACCAGTATTTTCATGATTTTTCAGCGTCACCGGGCGGTTTCCCGGCTATCCATCGTTTCTTTGCGTTGCCAAATAATCGTTCGTGTACGAACAAAACTACCTTATGCCCCTTGCTGTCAAGCTGGTTTTGCGCCGCAAAAATATGAAGGGTCAGCCTTGCGGGCCGACCAGAAAGGCCAATCCGAGCAGAAGAATCGCGGCGAACTGGAAAAGAACGCGGATGCGCATCAGCTTGTTGGACCAGTTTGCGTTAAACGGCCCCTGATGAACCATCCCGACGACGCCCATGATCAAGACAATGAGTGTCGCCGCCAGGGCGATAACAAGGAGAATCGAGAATGCCATGGGCGGATTATATGACGAAAATATGCCGTTTGGACAGATGGGCGTTTTGTCACGCCGGGCTTTGGGTTAGGTAGAGGGTTATGAGCCTGCTCGACCGTATCCGCGAATGCGACAATGCCGCCGATCTGGAGGGGATTTTGCCTTTCTCCGCCGGCGGTGTCCGCGTGGGCTGGATGGAGGGTGAATTTGCCGCCGCTCTGGCCGCTTATCCCGGGGTTTTCGCATTTGGCCCGGAAGGGATTTCGCTCGCGCCCGGGCTGACCGGTTACGCGGAACGCACGGGCGCGGTGGCGGATGTTCTTCGCGCGCTGGAACCGGATGGATGGTTTACCGGCTGGCGGGATGAGGCTTATCCGGTCGGTACCGGGTTTTACGACCCGCCATTATTCGAAATGGAACGCGCCGCCGTGCCGCGATTCGGTATCCGTGCCTATGGCGTGCATGTGAACGGCTTCGTCCGGCGCGATGACGGGCTCTATCTCTGGATCGGCCGCCGGGCGGACGACAAGCCGACCTTTCCGGGTATGTTGGATAATATGGTGGCGGGTGGCCAACCGGTCGGAATCGGGCTCAAGGAAAATGTTATCAAGGAGGCGGCGGAGGAAGCCTCGGTGCCGGAAGCGATCGCGGAGCAGGCGATTTCCGTCGGCGCCATTTCCTACCGGCATTTGTTTGATGACGGCATAAAACCCGATGTGATGTTCGTGTTCGACATGGAAGTGCCGGAGGATTTTGTTCCTGTCAGCGCCGATGGCGAGATGGCGGCGTTTGAGTGTCTTCCGGCGGAAGAGGTGATGCGGATCTGCGCCGAAACACGCGATTTCAAATTCAACTGCGCCGTCGTCAATATCGATTTCTTTGTTCGCCACGGGGTTCTGACCCCCGACCATCCTGACTATCTGGAGATCCTGCGCGGGATGCACCGGTGAACCGGATCCTTACCAGGGCGCGGCTGGCGGAAGGCGTTGCCGTCCTTTGCGCGCGGGATGATCGGTTGCGGGCTGTGGTGAACCAGTTCGGGCCGCCACCCCAATGGTACCGCCCGCCCGGGTTCAGAACGCTTCTATACCTGATCCTTGAACAGCAGGTCTCGCTCGCCTCCGCCCGGGCGACCTGGGAAAAGCTGGTCGCGTTGCTCGGCGAAGAACCGACGCCCGACCTTTTTCTCGGTCTCACGGATGATGCGCTGCGCTCTGCCGGGTTCTCGCGTCAGAAAACGCGCTATGGCCGGCTTCTGGCCAGGGCGGTTCAGGACCGGTCGCTCAAACCGGACCGGCTGCAATCGCTCGATGACGATGCCGTTCGGGCCAGACTGACCGCCATTACCGGCATCGGAAACTGGACGGCCGACGTTTATATGATGGAGGCGATGCGCCGCCCCGATATCTGGCCGGTGGGCGATCTGGCGCTGGCGGTCGCGGCGCAGGAGGTATTGGGGCTTCCGGAGAGGCCGGATGAGGCGGCGCTGAGAGAAATCGGCGGGGGTTGGCGCCCGTGGCGGGCGGTTGCCGCGCGCATTCTCTGGCATCATTATCTGTCGACCCCACGGCGCGGAGGAGGCGCGAAACCGACATGACAGACGATCTGCCGCAACTTTCCGGGCCGGTGTTCGAACCGGCCTCCAAAAAGCCGGCGACATCCGTTGTCCTGCTGCTGCATGGTTATGGCGCGAATGGCGACGATCTGATCGGGCTGGCCCCGCCCTTGTCGCAGGCCCTGCCGGATACGGTTTTTCTGTCGCCGAATGCGCCCTATCCGTGCGAGGGCAATCCGTTCGGCGGGTTTCAGTGGTTCGATGTCTGGCAGAAAGAGGACGAAAACCGCCTCACAGCGGTCCGCTATGCGGAAAAGATCGTCAACGCTTTTATCGATGCGGAACTGGAAAAGCGCGGGTTGGACGAGTCAAAGCTCGTCTTTCTTGGATTTTCCCAGGGCACCATGTTGTCCTTGCAGACCGGGTTGCGCCGCGAAAAACCCTGCGCCGGTATTCTGGGCTATTCGGGCCGGCTTGAATCGCCGGAACTGCTCGGGGATGAAATCAGATCCCGTCCCCCCGTGATGCTGATTCATGGTGAGGAAGACCCGATGCTGCCGGTCGATCTGATGGATGCGGCGGCGCAAACACTGACGGAGAACGGCGTTGACGTCAGTACCTTTCGCCGTCCCGGTCTCGGGCACGGGATCGACCCGGATGGGCTCAAGCTCGGCGCCGCCTTCCTGACGCGTTGCCTGGGTGGGTAGTCGCCGATAGACACGCCCCGCGCCGCTCCCTAGACTTCCGCCAAGAAACCAACGGGAGGCCGGATATGATCGAGACAAAGGGCGTGTGCCATTTCACCATCGCGGTGACGGACAGCCGTAAAAGCACGGAATTCTACACCGATATTCTTGGCTTTCGGCTGCTTAACGCCAATCACGACCGGGGCATGGTGTTTCTCGATACGGGCGGCGACTGCGTGGTGCTGATGAAAACGGACACCTCCATCGCGCCGGTGATGCAGCGCGACGCGCATCACGCCTTTCACATCGATGCCGACAAGTTCGATGAGTCGCTCCAATACCTCAAGGACAAGGGCATTGAGATCATTCTGGTCGATGAGCGGAAGGAAAAAGCCGTGGTGACCGGGCGCAGCATCTATTTCCCCGATCCCGACGGCAATGTGCTGGAGCTTGTCGATATGTATGCCTATTCCGGCGCGGAGAACTAAACCGCTTCTTTGATCGGCCGGTTGGCGTGCTCGATATATTTCTCATACTAGTGATTCATCCGTCCCCCTGTTCGAGGAGTTCCTTGTCGACCTCGAAGGCCGGCCAGCGCGCTGTGGCTCCGAGGAGCGAGGCCGTCAGGTAGCGCTCGCGCGCGTGGATCAGTACGGAATTATCTAAAATTCGAGGGAAATTCGGCGCAAATGGGCGGGTGTCTCTATGGCGCGTGGCGTCGGGCAAATTTCCGCTGCGGGAACTGGCGATACCGATTTCCCGCAAGAAGTTGAAAAAACGTCTCTTTTCGAAATTCCTGACCGCGTGCAAATGCCCGGCGGCCGAAACCCGTCAAACGCCCCGCGAATTCCCCTAAAATTTTAGAGAATTCCGCCGGTTTTTGTTCATTTTCCGTTACCGACAGTTTTTAGCCCGCCGTTACGGATTTCCGGACAGGCTGTGCGTGACTTTGATCGTACTCTATCGAGGGCCATGAAGGCCCGCTAAACCCAAGGAGTGGAGCGATGTTTGGTGAAGTACGCAGTCCCGCCTTCTATATCGGCGCCCTGTTGAGCGGCGCCGCTTTCTCGGCCGTAATCATGTGCGGCATGGTGATCGGCGCGGCGGGCGTTTTTGTCTGATCGATTTGAAGGAATGTGGCCAAGACAGGGAGGCCTCAACCCCGGGGCATGACGGGCAATGCCGCGGTACAATAAACCCCGCCCGGTCTTCGGGGCCGTGGCGGGGTTTTATTTACGCCGCCGCCTGATCCGCAAAGGGCCCGTCACCGCCGACGACGGTGCGGTGCATGCGCCGGATATCGGGCAGGCCATAGCCGCCCACCGCGCGATGACAGAGGCAGCGATTGTCCCACATCACCAGATCGTTCTCGCTGTATTTGTGGCGATAATGGTAGGGCCGGTTCCGGTCGGTGATGTAAGCGAATAGTTGATCCAAAATCGGGTCGGATTCCTCTTCCGCCATCCCGACGATGCCGATGGTAAAGCGCGGCGAACAATAAAGCGTCTTGCGCCCGGTTTCCGGATGTTCCAGCACCAGCGGCTGCACCACGTCGGGGCGTTCTTTTGCCTGCTGTTCGTAAAAATCCTTGGCGCCCGGCCGGTCGGGCGAAATCGTCACCCGCTTGTTGCGCACCTTGCTGACATGATGGATACCGAGCTTGCCCGCGATTTTCTGTTTCAGGTCGTCCGGCAGCGCGTCATAGACCGCGTGCATATTGCAGAATTCAGTGTCGCCGCCCCGTTCGGGATTACGCACCGATTGCAGGATGGTGATCTTGCTCGGGATTTCGATATGCGATGAATCGGAATGCCAGAAATCCCCGCCATCCACAACGCCCACCGCTGTGCCGTCGGGCCGGATTTCGTTGGAGAGGATCATCACATGCCGGCTTTCCTCCGTCGTATGCTGGACATTCGCCGGGATTTCCAGCGCCCCGAAACGCGCGGAGAAATCCACCTGGTCGTCGGGCGCGAGATGCTGATCGCGGATCACCAGCACGTGGTGATCGAGCAACGCCTGCTTGATCGCGGCCTCATCGGCATCGCTGATCGGTTGGGACAGATCGATAGCGGTGATCTCGGCACCCAGAACGTCTGACAATTTCTTAATTTGCATAGCAAAAACCTCGATTGCTTGTTGGAGATTAGCTGAAATCCGGGTTTTTCTCCAATGTTGTCGCAGGTTAACCTGTATCAAGACGCAAAACTCGAAATTCGGTTGTGATTACAGCAAGCAACAGCTCCAGGGGAGAAAATCAATGATCAAGACCATCGTCGTTCCGGTTGACGGATCGGACCACGCCAAGAAAGCCGCCGGGCTCGCCGCCGACATCGCCGAGAAATACGGCGCGCGGCTTGTCTTCATTCACAGCCTGATGCGCAATACCACCGCCGGCGAAATCAAGGCGCTGTCCGACACCATCAAAATTCCGGATACCCTCCGCGCGGAACTCGACAAATTGCAGGAGGACGCGATCGAGGCCGTCGCTTCCGCCTATGACGCCGCGCCGATTTCCATTCCAATGCCGGATAAGATTCTGCGCGAGGTAGCGGAGGTCATTCTCGATGACGCGAAGGCCACCGCGCAGGTAAAGGGCGTGTCAGATGTCGACGCCAAGATTCTCGACGGCTCGCCGACCGACGCCATTGTCGCCGCCGCAAAGGGCGAGAACGCCGATATGGTGGTAATGGGCAGCCGTGGACTTTCCAATATCGGCGGGCTCCTGATGGGCAGCGTATCGCACAAGGTCAGCCATCTCTGCGACTGCACCTGCGTCACCGTGAAATAGGGGCGGCGCCGTGGACAAGGTGGAGCTGGAGGCTGCGGTCCTGGATCTCATCGACGAGATGGAAGGGCCGATGGGGGACGCGCACGAAATCTATGAAAAACTGCGCCAGACCATCGAAGGGCTCCGCGCGATGGGCATGCCCGTGCCCGACGACCTCGCCCGGTTCGAACGAGAGCTGGAGGAGGAGTTCGGCATGGGGAAGGGGACGGGTTAGCGCCTCTGAAAAAAATCCGGAAAATTGTCCACAGTGACATTTATCTGTAATGTCTTGCGCATAAAAAGCGCATAATACACAATATACAGAGGCTGATTGGACAGATAGAGACTAGGTGTAGTGGTGTCGATCCCGGATTCTCCCGCCCTCGTACTCAATGCCGATTTTCGGCCGCTCAGCTATTTTCCGCTTTCTCTCTGGTCCTGGCAGGACGCCATCAAGGCGGTGTTTCTCGACCGGGTAAATATCGTCGATCACTATGATCGCGAGGTTTCCTCGCCCAGCTTTTCGATGCGGTTGCCGAGCGTGATCGCGCTCAAGGAATATATACCTCTGGCGCGGCGGCCGGCCTTCACGCGGTTCAATGTTTTCCTGCGCGACCGGTTTTCCTGCCAGTATTGCGGCGACCCGTTCCCGACACCCGAACTGACCTTCGATCATGTCATTCCGCGTTCGCGCGGCGGCGAGACCAGCTGGGTCAATGTGGTGACGGCCTGTTCCACCTGCAATCTGGCCAAGGCGAATCTGATGCCGCGCGACGCCGGTATGTTTCCGCTGCAGAAACCGCATCAACCGACCACCTGGCAGTTGCAGGAAAACGGCCGCGCCTTTCCGCCCAACTATCTGCATGAAAGCTGGCGGGATTATCTCTATTGGGATTCCGAACTGGAAAACGAAGACGCCTAGGCGTTTCCCGTCCCCTTTCCCGTTTCGTCATAACTTGATCCGGCCCGACCCGCGCCGTATATCCGGTAAGACAGTGCAAGGGGTAAGAGATGGCCGATAAATCCGAATTCATGACCGGCGGACATTGGGGCGTTTTCCGCCTCCGCGTGGAAAACAACAAGGGGGTGGCGACCACGCCGCTGGCCTCCGACCCCGATCCGACGCCGCTGATCGAGAGTTCCGTGGCCGCCAATGAAGAGGCGCGCATCCAGACCCCGATGATCCGCAAGGGCTGGCTGGAACACGGTCCGGAAGGCACCGGCGCGGGACGCGGCGCCGATCCGTTCGTACCGGTAAGCTGGGAGGCCGCGCTCGATCTGCTGGCCAAGGAGTTGCTGCGGGTACGGGACGGTTTCGGACCGGAGGCGATCTATGCCGGGTCCTATGGCTGGGCGAGCGCCGGGCGCTTCAATCGCGCGCAAGGATCACTGAAACGCTTTCTCGCCATGTTCGGCGGCTTCACCAATTCGGTCGGCAATTACTCCAACGGCGCGGCGAACCTCTTGATGCCCTATATCCTCGGCTCCGGTCAGGCAGTGAACGGGCCGCTGACCAGCTGGGCGTCGATCGTTGACCATACCGACACGCTGCTTTGCTTCGGCGGTGTACCGCTCAAGAACACCCAGATCAATCATGGCGGGCTTCCGGAACATGATGATCGCGGCTGGCAGAAAAAAATATCGGAAGCGGGGGTAAAGATCGTCTATGCCGGGCCGCTGAAGGACGATGTCGCCGGGCTGGCCGGTGCGGACTGGCTGGCGATCCGGCCGAATACCGATACCGCGCTGATGCTGGGGCTCGCCCATACGCTGGTCGCGGAAGGGCTGCATGACGTGGAGTTTCTCGACAAATATTGCACCGGGTTTGACCGTTTTCTGCCCTATCTGACGGGAGAGACGGACGGCCAGCCGAAGGACGCGGACTGGGCGGCGGCGATTTGCGAAATGGACGCGGACCGCATCCGCGCCCTGGCCCGGCAGCTTGCCGGGGGCCGGACGATGATCACCGCCTGCTGGTCGCTGCAGCGCGCCGATCACGGCGAACAACCCTTCTGGATGGCGGTCACCCTGGCGGCGATGCTGGGTCAGATCGGCCTGCCCGGCGGCGGTGTCGGGTTCGGCTATGGCTGTCTTGGCGGGATCGGCACGCCGCGTGCCCGCGCCGTTACGCCGAACCTGCCGGTGCCGTCCAATCCGATCAAGGAATTCATCCCGGTGGCGCGGATTACCGATATGCTGCTGAACCCCGGCGGTACCTATGATTATAACGGTGAAACCCGGACCTATCCCGACACCCATCTGATCTATTGGGGCGGCGGCAATCCGTTTCATCATCATCAGGATATCAACCGCCTGCTGGAAGGCTGGCGGCGGGTCGATACGGTGGTGGTGCACGAGCCCTGGTGGACGTCCTGCGCGCGTCACGCCGATATCGTGTTGCCGTCGACCACAACGCTGGAACGCAACGATATCGGCGTCGCCTCCGTCCCCGCCATGTTGTTCGCGATGGAAAAAGCGATTGAGCCGCCGGGCGAGGCGATGAACGATTTCGAGATTTTTGCCGCGCTCGCCGACCGGCTGGGTTTCGCCGATGACTATTCGGAAGGGCGGGATGAGATGGGATGGCTGCGCCATCTCTATGACGTCGCCCGTCAGGCCAACGCGCAGAACGGGATCGAGATGCCGTCTTTCGATGATTTCTGGGAACAGGGTTATTATGAGTTCCCGCGCCCGGAAAAACCGGTGGTGCTGCTGGAGAGCTTCCGTAACGATCCCGAGGGCAAACCGTTGCGGACGGAGTCCGGCAAGATCGAAATCTTCTCCGAAAAAATCGATTCTTTCGGTTACGATGATTGTCCCGGCCACGCGACCTGGCTGGAACCGGCGGAATGGCTGGGCAGCGAAAAGACGGCGCGATATCCGCTGCATCTTGTGTCCAACCAGCCCCGCACCCGGCTGCATGGCCAACTCGATAGCGGCCCGGTCAGCCGTGACAGCAAGATCAGGGGGCGTGAACCCGTCTGGATCAATCCGGAGGACGCCACGGCGCGCGGTCTGTCGGACGGCGATATCGTGCGGCTGTTCAATGACCGGGGCGCCTGCCTCGCCGGTGTCTATGTGACCGATGACGTCCGTCCCGGGGTGGTGCAACTGCCGACCGGCGCCTGGTATGACCCGCTGGAGCCGGGCGTGCCGGGGACGCTGGATAAGCACGGCAACCCCAACATGCTGACGCTGGACAAGGGAACCTCAAAGCTGGCCCAGGCCCCGGCGGCGCAAACCGCGCTGGTGGAGGTCGAGCGGTTCGACGGCGATTTGCCGGCAATCACCGTATTCGATCAGCCGGCGACGGTGTAAACGGCGACACTGCCCAAATCCCGCCATGATTGGCGTGCAGAGTCTGACCATGGCAAAGCGCCCATTCTTCTTCGCCGCAATCTTCTCCGGTTTCCTGTTGCTGCTGGCCGGGAACATAGCCGTTGCGCATATGGGCGCCGCGGGTGTTGTCAAACAGCGCATGGACGCGATGAGCGATATCGGCAAGGCGATGAAGGAAATCGGCGCCATGCTGCGGGGCAGGCTTTCTTTTGACAGCAACCGCGTCGCGGCCAATGCGCAAAATATCGCGGCGCATGGGCGGGCCATCCTATCCCTGTTTCCCGCCGGCAGTGGCGGCGGCGTCAGCGAAGCGAAAAACAGTATCTGGACCGACAGGGCCGCGTTCGACTGGATAGCGCGGGATCTTGTGTCGAATGCCGAAGCGTTGGCGGTTACCGCCGCGACCGGAGACCGGGCTGCGGTGGACGCGCGCTATAAGGCCGTTGCCGCGACCTGCAAGGATTGTCTCCGCACCTTCCGCGCGAAGAAACGCTAATCAAATTCGTGTGCTGAGCCAGATGGCGAGGCGCGACCCCGCCTTTACCGCGCCGGTCAGCAATTCATAGCCCGGGGCTTCCGCCGCGCCTTCTTCCCGCGCCAGATCGCGATGCGCGACTTCGTCCCGCCGGTAATCCTCAATCATGTCGCGCAGCTCTTTTTCATCTTCGCCGAGTTTTTCGGCCTGTGCGGCATAATGTTCGTCGATCACTTCCTCGACCGCCTCGGTGCAGGCCATTGCGGCTTTGGGGCCAATCAGCGCGGTTCCTGCCCCCAGGGCAAACCCCGCCGTATGCCAAAGTGGCGAAAGCGCGGTCGGACGGACGCGCCGTTCGCTGATCAGCCGGTCGAACCCGTCCAGATGGCGCCGTTCCTGTTCCGCCATTTCGCGGATCGTCGCTTCCGCCGGGCCGCCCCTAAGCACGGCGAGCTGTCCTTCATAGATACGCACCGCGCCGAATTCTCCCGCATGGTCGACCCGGATCATGCCCTCGACCAGATCGTCGCGCGTGGGATCGCCCGGCAACCGGTCTTCTGCGGTGCGTTTCGGTTTTTTCCCCGTCATGCGGTTTCTTCCCTGTTTCGCGCCGCGTAAAAGGCGGTGATCGCGGCGGCGAATGAAATCAGCCCATTGTAACCGGCCATCGATATGCCGAACAACGACCACGGAATTTCGTCACAACGCACGATTTCGGCTGTCATGAGCTGCTCACGGAGCGCTTCGACAGTCGTTCCCGCCGCAGTTCCCGTGCAGGCGGAGGGGCCGCTATAAAGTCCGTATTCGATGCCGGCATGCCAGAAACCAACCCCCGCCGTCCCCAACAGGCATAGGCCGATCAGCCAGAGAAGCCGCTTTCGATGGTCGTCCGTCAGACCCTGTTTGAAGCCCAGCCAGCCGAAAACGATGACCGCGACATGCGGGAAACGCTGGATAACGCATAGCGAACAGGGCTCCAGCCCGCCGAGATACTGGCTGCCGAGCGCGCCCGCCAGCAGCATCGCCGAGAGCAGAGCCAACGCCCCGCAGGACAGGCGGCGATCATCGAGAATTGTCTGAACGGGGCCCAACATGAAAAGAGATATGCGCCTTGCCGTTGCCGGCGGCAAGTCCGGCAGTGACGCGGGCTAGATAATATATTTGATCGCCAGAAACCCGCCGACCAGAAAGACAATAAACACCGTAAAGACCAGCCCCAGCCGTTTTTCAATAAATTCCCTGACCGGCGGCCCCAGCCACCAGAGGATCATGGCCACAAGGAAGAAGCGGATACCGCGGGCGAGAATGGATGTGAGGGTAAAGCTGGTGATGTCGAGTTGCGTTACGCCGGAGGCGATCGTCACCAGCTTGTACGGGAACATCGTCGTGCCGGCGATAAAGACGATCCATTCGCCATATTCGTTATACTTGTTCTGGAATTCGACGAATTTATCGCCATAGGCATAAAGTTCCAGAACCGGCCGGCCGACGGTTTCATAGGCGAAATAGCCGATGGCGTATCCCGCCATGCCGCCGAGGACAGAGGCGATGGTGCAGACAAAGGCGATCTTGAACCACCGCGTCGGCGCCGCCAGCACCATGGGGATCAGCATGATATCCGGCGGAATCGGGAAGATGGAGCTTTCGATGAAGGAAATTCCCGCAAGGGCCCAGATGGCGTTCGGCTTCGCCGACAGGTTCAAAACCCAGTTATAAAGACCCTGGAGCACGGTAACCCCTCGCGGAAATGTGTTTGATTAGCGCGGGTTAATAACAGTGTAACGGAGTCACGGCAAGAAAAACCCCAACCGGTTTTCA
>CAZBKQ010000017.1:26818-29429 GCA_964492555.1 uncultured Rhodospirillaceae bacterium
AACCGGTTTTCAGATGTATTTGAGTGAAATTCGGGGGAACCCGGCGCGGATTGTCGTGCGCAACCGATATTATTGACCGTACCGGCGCGGGCTGTATGATCGCGCCTCCTGATCCGTATCAGGGCCCCTGTGGCGGAATTGGTAGACGCGGCAGACTCAAAATCTGTTATCGGCAACGATGTGGGAGTTCGAGTCTCCCCGGGGGCACCATCGCTTTTCTCCATCTGAAATCGGCGAACAGTTGGACGTTCTGAAAAAACCATAATTGACCTGTCGCACATCCCGTGGAAAAAAGGCTGAAACTGCTCCAAATCATAGGATCGTCGGGTTCCGGCGGCGCGGAGACGTTTTATACCCGCTTTGTCCGTGCGCTGCGGCCGTTTTGCGATGTGATACCCGTCGTCAGGACGGGTTCCTGGGTCGCGACGCAGCTTGATCGCGCGGGCACCGATTTCGTCTGCGTGCGTTTCGGCGGATATCTCGATTGGAAGACAAGGGCCCGGCTTTCCCGTCTGATCGCGGATGAACAACCGGATATCGCGCAGACATGGATGAGCCGGGCTAGCCGTCACATGCCGCGCGATACAACAGTGAAATGGGTTGGCCGACTTGGGGGATATTACAATCTGAAATATTATGACGGCGCGGATTGTCTGGTCGGGAATACCGACGACATTTGCCGGTATATTCGTACCCATGGATGGGCGGAGGACCGAGTCCGCTACCTTCCCAATTTTACCTCGGTTGCGCCTAGCGCCATCAGCGAAAGCAAAGCGGCTATTCGAGCTAAGTTCGGGATTCCGCAAGACGCGACGGTTCTTTTTTCCGCCGGCCGCTTTCATGAAAACAAGGGATACGATCTCGCATTGGAGGCGCTGGAGCGGTTGCCCGCGTCTTTTCATTATTTGCTGATTGGCGATGGCGTGGAGGCGGAGAGATTGTCGGCGTGGGCCAACGCTGAGATACTGCGAGAGCGGGTGCATATATTCGGTTGGGCGGACGACATTACCCGTTATGCCAAGGCTGCGGATATCTGGTTGGTGCCTTCCCGGATCGAGCCGTTTGGAAATGTGGTCCTGGAAAGCTGGGCGTATGGTGTTCCGGTGATCGCGAGCGACACAATCGGTCCGAAAGCGCTGATCGCCGATGGCGACACCGGACTATTATTCAGGAACGGCGACGTGGAATCCCTCGTCATGGCGACACGACGATTGGCCGACGACACGGCAACGAAAAAATCAATTGTCGAAAATGGCAAACGGCGCCTGAGCGATGATTTCAGCGAAGAATTCGTCATACAGCGCTGGATAAAATTTTACGAAGGTTTGGCCACCCCCGTATGAGTTTCTGCCTAACGGCTTGCGACCATCGGTCACAGCCAAAACCGGTGCCGGCCAGAACCCTTCGCGATAAAATTTTCCTACCGCTGAAATAGAGCGGCAGCCCTCTCGGTTCCGGCGGGACAGGGGTAGCCATTCTGAAAGGATAGGAGAACCATGACTACCAACCGGCTTCTCGCGGTATTCGCCGCGGCGATTATTTCCCTGACGATCTATGTGCCCATCGCGGCCTGAGCCAAGGACGCGGGAGATCTCGTGGTTCGCCTGCGTGGCATCGGCTTCCTGACGGTAACGGACGGCACGACCGACGTGCTCGGCGGCAGCGCGCGCACCAGCGACGATTACGTGCCGGAGCTCGATTTCACCTACTTCTTCACCAAGAACATCGCCGCTGAGCTTATTCTCGCGACGACGCAACATTCGGTGGAGGTAAAGGATTCAACCGGCGGTGATCTTGATCTCGGCACGGTCCGCACCATTCCGCCGGTGCTGACGCTGCAATATCACTTCATGCCGGATCAGAAAATCAGCCCCTATGTCGGCGCCGGCATCAATTACGTGATCATCGCCAACCATAAAACCGGGCGCAGCGTCACCGATGTCAGCTATTCCAACGAATTCGGCTGGGCGCTTCAGGTCGGGGTGGATTACATGCTGGACGGCAAGTGGAGCCTGAATTTCGACATCAAGAAAGTCTTCGTCGATACCGATATTCACGCGAATAACGGGACCATCCGGGCGGACGACACCAAGCTCGATCCCTGGGTGGTCGGGATCGGCGTCGGCTACAAGTTCTAGGATACGATCCTTTAGGCGGCGGGCGGGCGTCCCATCGGGGCGCCCGTTTCGTTTGCGTCTTATGCGGCACCACCCTTCGCCGGTATGGCCGCGAACCCGTGATGTTGAAAACCCGTTTCACCTCCTGCAACCCATACCTGAAAATGAATAGCGGCGTGCGAGGGCCGCTGTTATTATTTTCCGATGATGGCACAACCGACATTCGACCCTATCGGCGTGCTGGGCCATGTCGGCTGGTTGCTGGCGCGGGATGCGGAAACCCGTGATCTGTTCATCAGTGACCTGGAATGGCGGGTGATGCCGCCGGTGGCGCTCAACCAGTTCAAGATCTGGCATGCGGAGGCCCCCAATGGCGGCGGCCGCCGACCCGTGGCCTATGCCAGCTGGGCCTTTGTGGGTGACCGGCAAAAGGTACGGCTTGACGCCGGTAACACACGCCTCGCCCCCGGTGAGTGGAAATCAGGCAATCACAA
>CAZBKQ010000017.1:29529-41788 GCA_964492555.1 uncultured Rhodospirillaceae bacterium
TTGACGCCGGTAACACACGCCTCGCCCCCGGTGAGTGGAAATCAGGCAATCACAAGGTAATCATCGACATCATCGCTCCCTTCGGTGGAAAAGAGAAGATATTGGGAGAAGTGGATGGATAAAATTTATCAAGAAATACTAGTTGGATTAATAATGTTGTATGTTTCAATAACAACATTTGTTATCATAATATACGAATATATATGCGTAATAAAAAATAAAAAAAGTAAAATTGTTATGAGGGAATCCTATGATTATGATAATTCTAAAAACAAGGAATTAAATTATTTTTAAAAGCAAGCATTTTTACTAATTGTGTTTATGTTCTGTTTTTATGTTTTCTGTAAAAGCGGTTTTATTTGAAATATAATTATAATACTTTATAATCATTGAAATAATGTGGAGATTTTGTTGTGGGTTTAAGAAATATTGACCCCCGAGATTTTGCAGGACAAATATCCATCAAAACAGACTTTGGTCGGATCCGCATTTTTCCTATGTTTGGGGCAAAACTCGGCGTGCCGGCGTTCGAGGGCGCGTTTGACGCCGCCGGATCGGACCCGGAACCCGGGTCCGGGCCGGATGCCGCCACCCTGCCGTTCGGCGCTGTTGAGATTCCATCCATGGCCCCTGATATCCATGCCGGGGCCCCCAATGGCGGCAATGGTGGCGGGGCCTTTGCCACGCCCGCCGCCGCCTTTATCCCGTCCTCCACCGGACCCCATGCGGCCGGGCCGGGGGTGTCCGGCGCGCCGCCGTTCGATCCGTGGGATTACAGCCGCCCGGCGCCGGATGGCTATACCCTGCCCTGGGCCGGGCGGGAAAATGATTGTGGCTTCGGTCAGAAAGATGGTTCTCGGGTATGGTCTTCAGAGTCGCCCGCATGAACTTCAAGTGGAAGATCCGGCAATTACTATGCTGCCTGATACTTGTTCTGGGCATAACGGGAACAGCGCCCAATGAGGCGCATGCGATCCCGATTGGTGGAATAGTCAAAGCGGTTATTCATGGCGCGGAAGACGCGGTCATCGCCATAGCAGACGCGGCGGTGGCTGTGGCCAGGTTTGCCGGCGACGCCCTGGACGCCATTATCGATTTTTGGCGTTTCGTATTTGAGACCGCCGGCGATGCCGTCGGTTGGGTGGTGAAAAAAATCGGCAATATTTTACAGGACGAGGTTACGGAAAATATTGTCCAGGTGCGTTTCCATAGCTGGGAAATATCATCGAATATATCCCCTGTGGCAAAACCCGATTTTGAATTATTGAATATCGATCCAGAGTCGCAACTGGCGCAACAAATCGCCGCAACATGCCGCAAGCTGGCCCTGAAAACGGCGATACGAAATGGAATCCGTGAATCGGGGACAGTGAATTTCGATCCCGCGGCAGGAAATCTCAAATCAGCCCTGGAACAAAATTTCAGGCAGGCAATAGTGGACCGGGCGACGTCCGGGGTTCTCGCGGCCTTGCCGGGAATCAGGAGAATTACCAAGAAAATCGGTGTTGCCGTCGATGCTCAAACCGGTGAGGTCTCTGTATCGGTGTCGACCCCCTGCGGCTGGGACGTGACAGCGAAAACCCCATGGGACGTGATCCGTTAATCCGCGCCGCCCGCCGGGCTGCCGGCCTCCCGGCTTGATCCCTCGCCCAGCACGCGGATCTCGCGCTGCGGGAACGGGATGCGGATATCGTGCTGACGCAGCGCCCCCCAGATCATATATTGCAAATCCGCGCCGACGCGGTTTTCCCCGTCATCGATGCCCTCCATCCAGAATTCCACCAGAATGTTGATGCCGCTATCGCCGAAATTGTCGATTTCCGCATCGGGGCGCAATTCGATGGGCAAATCGTCTCCGTTTAACACCTTGGGGTGGCTGGCGACCACGTCGCGCACCACATCGAACAGCAAATCCAGATCGGTGTCATATGCCACCTGAAACCGCAGCGGATAGCGTTGCCGTTTGTTGTTATGGGTCCAGTTGGTGAAGGAGGTGGTGATGAATTTTTCGTTCGGCACCATGATGTCCTTGCCGTCATAGGTTTCCAGCGTCGCCGACCGCATGGTGAGCTCCCGCAGCGTGCCCGCGCGCCCGTCCTCCAGCTGGATGTAATCGCCGATGGAAATGGAGCGGTCGAGCAGGATGATGATGCCGGAGATAAAGTTCGACGCGATCTGCTGCAGCCCGAACCCGAGCCCGACGCCGAGTGCGCCGCCGAATACCGCGAGCGCCGTGAGGTCGATCCCCATGACGTTGAGCAGCAACAGGAAGATCAGCACGAAGATGGCGATCTCGAACAGCTTCGACATCACCTCGCGCGTCGCGGAATCCAGGGTCGCGCGGGACCGGATGACTTTCTGACCCGTCTGGTTGGACCAGCGCCCCATCCAGAACAGCAGGAAACCGAAAATCAGCGTGCGCAACACGGCGTAGAGTGTCAGGTTGATATTCCCGATCTCCAGCGAAATGCCGTCCAGCCATTGGGTAAACGGCGTCAGCCAGCCGGCGATATGCAGCAGGCCGAGCGGAATGCCGACCCATTTCAGCAGCAGGATAATCGCCGGCGCCCGGATAAAATGGCTGGCGAGGCAAAAGACCAGCCAGATCAGCGCGACGCCTTGCGCCGCGCGCACCAGCCAGGACCGGCCGATCAGTTCCGGGCTTATCGAGGCCGCGATACCGAGCGCGATTACGCTGCCCAGTGGCAGCAGCAGGGGTTTGAGCTTGTGAACCCCCATCCGCATGCTGAACAATTTGCCGTCGCCCGGTTGTTCGCGAAAAATCCTGAGTTTCGCGATAAAGACATTCGCCACCAGCCAGGCCAGTAGAACCGCGGCGGCCACCATTCCGATCTGGAGGTAAAAATCCGCGCTCTCCAGATGGGTGGCGGCGTTACCGGCATGAGTTTCCGCCTGTTTCAGGAATTCTTCGATTGTCATCTTTCCCCACTGGCAGATTGCATACCCGGATCAAATTCGAATATTCTTGCGGATATTCGCCTGAAATGACAGGAGGCTCAACATGACTTTCAAACCCGCACCCCGCACCCGTCAGCCCGCGGAACCGATGAAACCCATCGTCGATCCCGCAGGCTGGACCGCCGAGGAAATGCTGGCGACCGATGAATGGATTTACGAACTCTCCGATGACGAGATCAACGAGATCCTCGGCGCCGTCGATAGCGCGGAAAAGAACGGTCTTGGTATTCTTGATGTCACGCGGGAGAATTTCCCGCTGCCTATCCTGGATGAGGGGCTGGCCCTGCTGCGCGATGAGTTGCTGAACGGGCGCGGTTTCTTCCTGATGCGCGGCCTGCCGGTCGACGATATGAGCTACGAGGCCGCCGGGATGGCGTTCTGGGCGATGGGGACGCGCTTCGGCCGCTTCGTGTCGCAGAACCCGAAAGGCCATATGCTTGGCCATGTAAAGAATTTCGGTGGCGATTATCATGATCCCAAAGTACGCGGCTATCAGACATCCGTGCAGATGAATTACCATTCCGATCAATGCGATTCGGTCTGGCTGATGTGCATGCACCCGGCCAAATCGGGCGGCGAAAGCCTGATCACCAGCACCGTCACGGTCTATAATGAAATGCTGAAACGCCGGCCCGAACTGGCCGAGGCGTTGATCGCCGATTTCTATCAGACCAAACATGGCGAGGTCGCGCCGGGTGAGGACCCCTATTACAAGCTGCCGGTCTTTTCCTTCAAGGACGGGTATTTCTCCGGCCGCGGCCCGGGCATCCATTTGCTCAAGGCGTTCGACCTGCCGGGCGTACCGCCGGCAACCGAAAACCAGAAAGAGGCCTTTCCCTATTTCCAGAAGCTCGCCGGCGAACTTGCCTTCCCGACCAATTTCCAGAAGGGCGACATCCAGGTGCTGCACAGCCATGTCACCGTGCATACAAGGACCGAATTCGTCGATTACGAGGAGATCGAGAAGAAGCGCCATCTGATGCGGCTCTGGGTCATCGATGATGACGGAAGGCCGCTGGTGCCCGGTTTCCGCGAAAACTTCGCCGGGGTCGAAATTCCGGGGGTGAAACACAGCGCGCCGGTCAACGTGTTTGAACCGGCGTAAGGGGGAAATGGGCGAGGCTCTGCCGAAACTCCCGTATGGAAAATGATCTAAAACAGCGATCCGCCTATGCGACCTGGACACAAGTCTCGATCCGCTATCGCGATCTGGACCCCAACGGGCATGTCAATAACGGCGCGGTGAACCAGTATTTCGAGGACGGGCGCGTTCATTTTCGCGATGAGCGCATGGTCAGCCTGGGCGACGATATATTGACCGGCTTCGCCGTGGCGCGGTTTGAGGCCGATTACCATGCCGCGCTGCGCTATCCCGGCATCGTCGATGTCGGCACCGTGGTAACCCGCATCGGCAATACGTCTTACGGGCTGGGGCAGGGGGTGTTTCTGGACGAAACCTGTATTGCCACCGCGCGGGTGGTCTCGGTCTTTTTCGACCCCTCAACCGGCAAGCCGACGCCCCTGCCGGATGATCTCCGCGCCGTGCTCGAAGTGGGGATGGTCGGAGGCTGTTAGGGCCGCGGGTTTCCTAACCCCCTCCCTGACCCTCCCCCTTGAAAGGGTGAGGGGAAATTGTTCGGTGGGTCATTCCGCGGGAGTCCCCCTCCCCTCCGGGGGGGGTAGGGGAGGGGTGCCGCCGCCTGTGCCGCTAAGTTTGGGCTGAAACCCTTAGAACTTCTCCGTGCCCTCGACAGCCGCGATGCCGGCCTTGGCCACCTCCAGATCCTGCGCGCCGGTCCCGGACCCCACACCGATGCCGCCCAGAAGATGCCCGTCGACAATGATCGGCAGCCCGCCCGGCAGGTTGATGCGCTTGCCATCCGTGCCCAGCGCCAGCTTGATATCGACCCCGGCCTCAATGCCCCCTGTCGGAATGCCGTAACAGGCGGCGGTCTGCGCCTTGCGCAGAGAAGTGTCGAGCGACATGGCGAACGCCCCGTCCATTCGCGCGAAGGCCAGCATATGACCGCCCGGGTCGACCACTGAAATACATTGCGGCACGCCCATTTCTGTGGCTTTGGCGAGCGCGGCGTCGAGGATATTGCGGGCGCCGTCATAGGTCAGCTTGAGCGAAGGGGCGGTATCGGTCATTGGGGGACTCCCTGATTTTGTTGCGTTGCGGCGATTGTCAGGCGCGGCGGGGCGATTGGCAAGCGCGGGGATTTTGTTGCCGCCAGGCGAAAATAGGTTCTTCAACTGTTAACCCGCCTGTGTCAGACTTTTAACCATGATTTCGCTATAAGGAGGGTCCGCGATGCGGTGGATTTCAGGCGTCCTTGCGGCGATTGTTCTGATCTGCGGCCCGGCTGGCGCGCAGGAAGCGAATATCGTCACCCGGATGATGAGCCATCCCGTCACGGTGTTCGACTGGGGCATGGCGCAGCTTGACCGCGACATCACTCGCACGGCGCGGCGGGTTTTTCCCGAAGCCTCCCGCCGGGGACAGGTAAAGGCCGGTACGATCTATAGCTGGCGGCGCCAGCGCATCACGCTTTTCGTTTCCAATACCGTGCCGACATCGCAGCGCACGGCGGCCGAATGCCGCCGCATCTTTGAGCAGGTCGGGACCGATCTGACCAGCGGGCTTCCCATCGGCAGCGATTCCGCCGATTACTATCTGGAAAGTGTTTTCAAACCGGTCGGCAACCGCTGGGCGGGGCGTTTTGAAAATATCGGCGCCAAGCTGGGTGAGCTGGTGCGGCTGGAAATATTGCTGTTGCCGAGCTCCTTCGCCGCGGTATCGGGCGATACCAAACGCATTTCCTGCGAAGGCCGGATCGGCGCGACCGCCGACGGCGTCGCCTTCAAGGCCGGCAGTTAAAGCCGAATTGCGCTAGGCCGCCTTTGTCCAGGGCTCGACCACGCATCCCGCGACCTTGCCCCGTTTGAGCAACCGGCGCTGATCCGCCGGGAAGGCCGTGCGCGCGTGGGCCGAACAGCGATTGTCCCAGATCACATAATCGCCCAGCCGCCAGTGATGTTCGTAATCGCACCGCTCGATATAGGGGAAGAGTTCCTGCAGCAGGGCGTCAGCCTCGTCCGCTTCCATCCCTTCGATGGCCGCGCTCATCAGCCGGTTGATGTATAGAGCCGGGCGGCCGGTTTCCGGATGGATCAGCACCGCCGGTTGCCAGCAATGCGGCACGTCGGTCAGGTCCGACAGGTCGGGCTTTTCCTGCACCGTATAGTCATAGACCTGCAGCACCTGTTTTCCGGTGATCTTTTCCTTGAGTTGTTGCGGCAATTCCTCCCAGGACAGATAGCAATTTCTGAACAGCGTGTTGCCGCCGGTTTCCGGCAGTTCCACGGCATAGAGCCAGGTCGCCTTGTCGGGCGCTTCGGCAAAGCAGTTATCGTGATGAAACCACATATCGCTGTCGCCGAACGATCCGATCTCTTCGCCCTTTTCATTGCGGATGTTGGAGATCAGATGGATGTTGAAATCGCCGCCGACGCGCCGTTCCTCCGGCATGTGAATATGGCTGAGATCCCCCAGCCAGTTGGCGCTTTTCTTCAGCTGATCGTCATCCAGCTCCTGTTCGCGGAACAGCAGCAGGATATGCTCGTTGAACGCGGCCTGTAATGCCGCCGCCACGTCATCGGCGACCGGCGCCGAAAGATCGACCCCGAAAACTTCTGCGCCCATCGCGCCGCCCAGCGGTTTGATCTCAACCATGACGAATCCTCCCCTTGCTTTTGGTAAATCCTAATATGGCGCGTGCCGGTTGCCTACTGTTGTTCGCATAAGCGCCAAACCGCTATTCTGCGGGCTGGCCGTTCAAATAAGGAGCTCGAAATGCCGTCATCCGTTTATCCCACATTGCAAGACCGCGTTATCATCATTACCGGCGGCGGGCAGGCGCTGGGTCGGGCCTATGCCCATGCCTTCGCTGAACAGGGCGCGATACCCGTGATTGCGGAGCTGAATGCCGAAAGCGGCGACAGGGTGGCGGCGGAAATCACCCAGAAGGGCGGGCGGGCTCTCTCCGTTCAGACCGATATCACCGATCAGGCGGCGGTGGAGGATATGGCCGCAAAGGCGCTCGCCGAATATGGGCGGATCGATTGTCTGATCAACAACGCGGCGGTGTTTACCCAGATCACCATCGCGCCTTTCTGGAAATTGCCGGTCGATGAGTGGAAATCGGCGATGGAGGTCAATATCAATGGCGCGTTCTATTGCTCGCGCGCTGTCGTGCCCGCCATGCAGGAACGGAAATGGGGCCGGATTATCAATATCGCCTCGACTACCGTGCCGACGGGACGGCCCAACTATCTGCATTACATTACGTCGAAATCGGCGATGATCGGCATGACGCGTTCGATGGCGCGGGAGCTGGGCGACTGGAATATCACCGTGCATCTGTTTATGCCGGGCGCGGTGGAGACAGAGGTAGAGCGGCCGTCTGTTTCCGGCGCGATGTTCCAGAACCTGGCCCAGCAGCAGGCATTGAAACGGCCGGCGACAATGGATGAATATGCCGGGTTCATGCTGTGGCTTTGTTCGGACGATGCGGAATTCACCACCGGGCAGACCTTCGCCGCCAATGGCGGGATCGCGTTTCCCTGATTTGAGGCGGTTCCGGCCCTCTCCCCCTCCCGGCCACGAGTCGTTTTCCTTGAAGCCCACCGCCGACCGCCGGTACAGTTTTGAGAGGGCCGGTGCGAAGTCGCGATAGCTGCACCTAAGTCGGATCGCCGCCCAGCGTCTCAATAGTGATATCGATCTGCGCGCGCAGCTTCTTGAGCCAGGTGATGACGCGTTCGAAATCCTCTTCCGAATATTCTTCCTGAAATAGTTCGTGTTCGTTCATCAGCTTGGCGATGATTTCCACGAATTGAAGTTGATCGGGGTCGAGTTGTTGCATTTATGCGCCCTTTTCAATTGGTTGTTCCGCCATGACCTATCGCCTCGGAGGGGCTGCGGCAAGGTGCCGACTCAGCGAAGATTGTATATAAGCGCTCGGGCGTACCCGAAGGCGGGGCAGTGAAAGGCACGTTTTATGGAAACAATCGCGGAATTTTTGACCGGCGGTACGCCGCTCAGCCTCGTCGGGTTTGCCGGGCTTTGCGGCGTTTCCTTTCTTGGCAGTTTTATCGCCGCATCGCTGGGGCTCGGCGGGGGGCTTCTGGTGCTGGCGACCATGACGCTGGTATTGCCCCCGGCGGTTCTGGTGCCGCTGCACGGGATCGTACAGGTCGGCTCCAACGGGTTTCGGATATGGCTGCTACGGAAAGAGGCTCTTTATTCCGTCGCGCCCGCCTTTATCGTCGGCACATTGATTGGCGCCTGGGTTGGCGGCAAGACGGTCGTCGCGCTGGAGACCTGGGTGTTACAGCTCATCCTTGGGCTGTTTGTGCTTTACGCGACCTGGGCACCCGGCTTCAGCAGCAGCAAACCCGGTCCCGCGAAGTTTCTCGGCGTCGGGATCGCGGGCGGATTCGCCACCATGTTTGTCGGCGGCACGGGGCCGCTGGTCGCGCCCTTCGTCAAGGCGGCCTGTGGCGCGCGCCAGCAGGTTGTCTCCACCCACGCGCTGCTGATGACCTTTCAGCATCTGTTCAAGGTGATCGCATTCGGGCTGCTCGGCTTCGCCTTCGGGCCCTATATTCCGCTTCTCGTCGGGCTGATCGGGTTCGGCATGGTCGGTACCTGGGTCGGCCGGCACGTACTCGACAAGCTGCCTGAGAAAGTTTTCCGGATCGGGCTGAATATGATCCTGACCCTGCTGGCGCTGCGTCTGCTTTACGCCTCGGCCTCGACCTATTTCGAGTTCTGATCCCCGGAAGATTTCAGCAGCCAGCCGAAGATAAGTGTCGCCAGAACCGCGCCGATGATCTGTGCCGCGATAAAAGCGGCGACATGACCCGGAAATATGCCGGAGAACGTGTTGGTAAAGCTGCGCGCGATGGTGACCGCCGGATTGGCGAAGGATGTCGATGAGGTGAACCAGTAGGCGGCGGAGATATATAGCCCCACCGCATAGGGCACTGCCTCGATCCGGAATTTGACACAGCCGAAAATAACGGAAACCAGCCCGAAGGTGGCGACGATTTCCGAGCCCCATTGCGCCGTGCCGGTGCGGATTTTCTCCGATGACTGCAACAGATCGAGCTCAAACATGAAATGGGCGGTGATGGTGCCTGCCATCGCGCCGGCGACCTGAACCGCGATATAGGCAATCGCCAGTCCGACGCCGATTTCACGTCGCAGCGCAAAGGCGATCGTTACCGCGGGGTTGAAATGGGCGCCAGAAATCGGACCGAAAATCAGGATCAGGATCGCCAGAATTGCGCCCGTCGCCGCCATGTTGGCGAGAAGCGCCACCCCGTCATCGGGTGACAGCATATCGCCCATGATGCCAGAACCGACGACGGTCGCCAGAAGAAAGGCCGTACCAAGGAATTCCGCCGTTAACCGGCGGGCTGGATCGAATGAATTCATTTTTATATCAGGCTGATCGGGTCAGTAAATCAGATTACTCAGCGGGCGCTTTATTGTCTTGCCCGATTTCATCAAGACGCTTCTTCAGGCTTAGACGGTCGAGCGAGGCCATTGGCAGATTAACGAATATATCCAGCCTGCGTTCGATCATGCCGTAGGTTTCCGCGAAGATCAGGCGCTTTTCAACGTCTGTCCCCTCGCATTCGGCGGGATCGGGAAACGGCCAATGCGCCGTCATCGGTTGCCCGGGCCAGATCGGGCAAACCTCGCCGGCTGCCTTGTTGCGGACGGTAAACACGAAATCCATTTCGGGCGCGCCGTCGCCCGCGAATTCGTCCCAGCTCTTGGAACGCAGATCGTCCGTTTTGTAATTAAGCTTCTTCAATAGCTCCAACGCGAAAGGATGCACCGCGCCCGACGGGAAGCTGCCCGCACTGAAGGCCTTGAAACGCCCGACACCCACGCGGTTCAGTACACTTTCGGCTATGATGCTGCGGGCTGAATTGCCCGTGCAAAGGAACAAGACATTGAAAACTTTATCGCTATCGCTCACAGATCCTCTCCTGTCGCGCCGCGGCTCCCGGATTTTTCGCGCGGCGTTTCCGGCGGGAAGAATATACCGATTTTCATGACAGTATTATGAAGCTTTGCGGTGTTTTGAACGGCCTTTCCACCGTCAAAAACTTCGTTATATTGTTGCAAATCTTGTAAGTGCTTTATTTGAACACTTGGGAGCACCAAACAATGTCCGGAAACAGAAAGGAGATCCTCGCCGATTTTCCGCGGACGGCGCATGATCACAAAAAGTGCGTTGCCGATGCGCTGGCCGAAGCTGAGCGGCTGTGCGCGGAGTCCGGTGTCCGCCTGACGGTTTTGCGCCGCCGGGTACTAGAGCTTGTGTGGTCCAGCCATAGGCCGCTGGGCGCCTATGAAATTCTTGAGATGTTGCGTCAGGAGCGGGGCCGCGCCGCGCCGCCGACGGTTTATCGCGCGCTGGATTTCCTGCTTGAGCACCGGCTGATCCATCGCATTGAATCTTTGAATGCCTTTGTCGGGTGCGCCGCGCCCGATCACCGCCATGGCGGGCAGTTTCTTATCTGTACGGAATGCGGGATGACGGCGGAACTCGACGATGACGCATTGTCCCGGCGGGTACGCGACCGCGCCGCGCGCCTGGGTTTTGTCGTTCAGGAGCAGATCGTCGAAATCTCCGGTCTCTGTCCCGACTGCGCGGCCCGCCCCTGACGCCATGAGCCAGGCCGATGACATCACCGCCGGGGCGCCGCTTCTGGCCGGGCAGGAATTGACGCTGCGCTATAACGGCGGGGTGGTGCTGGACCGGGTGTCGCTGTCCCTGATCCGGGGACAGATCACAACCCTTGTCGGCCCGAACGGGTCGGGAAAGACCTCGCTGGTCAAAATCCTGCTGGAGCTGATTGCGCCGGATGCGGGCCGGATTGAACGCGAACCCGGCATTCGCATCGGTTATGTGCCGCAAAGTGTGACGATCGATCCGACATTGCCGCTGACGGTCCGGCGTTTTGTGTCGCTGAAAGGGCGGGTGTCGGCTGAGGACATCGCCAGGGCACTGGCGGAAGTAGGCGCGGAACACACAATAGACAGGCCGTTCCGGGCAATTTCAGGCGGTGAACGCCGACGGGTGCTGCTGGCCCGCGCGCTGTTGAACGAACCCGATCTTCTGGTCCTGGATGAGCCGACGGCGGGTGTCGATATACCGGGGCAGATTGCGCTGTACCAGCTGATTGCCGATATTCGCGACCGTCGCGGCTGCGGGGTCCTGCTTATTTCCCACAATCTTCATCTTGTCATGGCGGCGACGGATCATGTGATCTGCCTGAACCGTCACGTCTGCTGCGAAGGCCGGCCGGATACGATCCGGCAGGCCCCGGAGTTTCTGGAGATTTTCGGGCGCGAGGCGACCGACGCGCTGGCGCTTTATGCCCATCATCACGATCATCATCATGATCTCGACGGGGCCGCGGTGCCCGATGACGAGACGGATCACGGTCATGGATGATTTCCTGATCCACGCCTTGCTCGCCGGGGTGGGTATCGCGTTTCTGGCGGGCCCGCTGGGCTGTTTCGTCGTGTGGCGGCGCATGTCCTATTTCGGGGCGACACTGGCTCATGCGGCGCTTCTCGGTGTCGGGCTGGGGCTCATTTTCTCGGTCAATTTCAATATCGCGATTATCACTGTCTGCGTGGGGGTGTCGCTGGTCCTTGTCGCACTGGTACGCGACTCGCGGTTCGCCGATGACACCATCCTCGGCATTCTCGCCCATGGCACATTGGCCGCGGGCATTATCGCGGTAAGTTTCTTCAAAAATATCCGGGTCGATCTGATGGGGTATCTGTTCGGTGATATTCTGGCCGTATCGGAGGCCGACCTGATCTGGATATGGGCTGGCGGCGCGCTATGTCTGCTGATATTGACGAGGCTTTGGCGGGCCCTGTTGTCGATGACGGCGGATCAGGATATCGCGCGCGTCGAAGGCGTGCCTGTCGCGGCGGTGAGGCTGGTCTTCATGTTGCTGATTGCTTTCGTGATCGCGGTCGCCATGAAAATCGTCGGCGTTCTGCTGATCATTTCGCTCCTGATTATTCCGGCGGCGGCGGCGCGGCCCTTTTCCAGAACGCCCGAACAGATGGCCGTGCTCGCCGTGCTGGCGGGATCGCTGTCGGTAGCGGGCGGGCTGCAGATCAGCTGGTGGCTGGATACGCCGGCGGGACCGTCGATCGTGGTTGTCGCCACCG
>CAZBKQ010000017.1:41888-48749 GCA_964492555.1 uncultured Rhodospirillaceae bacterium
ATCAGCTGGTGGCTGGATACGCCGGCGGGACCGTCGATCGTGGTTGTCGCCACCGCCCTGTTTTTTCTGACCCTGTTAAGAAAAGAGACGTAAGGGATTTGGCGCCGGCCGCGTCAACAGCCGCAGCCGCAATTCTCCAGATGGAACACGCGTTCGGCGACATCGCCGAGAATGTTCTGTTTGTCGGACTCCGAAAGCGCCGCCTGCTCGATGATTTTGCGCGGCTCCAGGTCGCCGAAGGCGAAGGGATAGTCGGACCCCATCATCACCCGGTCCGATCCATACATGCGGCAGACGAATTCCAGCGTTCTCACATCCAGAACCACGCTGTCGTAATAGCAGTTGTTCAGGCTTTCCTCCGGATTGCCGAGTTCCGGGTTCTGTACATGGTTGAGCTGCATTCGGCCCTGTAAAAAAGGCAGTCCGCCGCCGCCATGAGACAGCACGAAATTCATGCCAGAATATTTCTGCAGATGCCCGGCAAAGATCAGCCGTGACATCGCGGTGGTGGTATCCAGCCCGCGTCCGATCGTGTTGACCAGACCGTAATCGGCCAGACGCGGATCGCCGCAGCCGAACATCGGATGCAGGTAGATCGTCGCCGCGCGCTCCGACGCCAATTCCCAGAACGGGTTCAGCGACGGATCGTCGAGATTGCCTTCCGTGCCTTTGGGCTGGGTGCCGATCATGGCGCCGTGAAAACCGGCATCCAGCGCCTCTTCCAGAACCGTCGCCGCCAACTCGCCGTTTTGCAGCGGTACCGAACAAAGCGGCGCAAAGCGTTTGGTTTCCTCGCACGCCCGCAGGAGGTGTTCGTTGATGAAGCGGGACCAGCGCGCGCCTTCCTCATCCGGCAGCTCATAGCCGAAACTGTCGAGCCAGCCGGCGCAGACCATGACGTCGATCCGCTGTTCATCCATCCATGCGAGGCGGGTGTCTTCCTGGCGCAGTTTCGGCAGAATGGGGCGGGTCAGTTCCCCGCCCGCGAACCCCAACTTCCAGACATTATCTTCCGACAGGCATTCGATATTCGGGAAGCTGGAGGATTTTGCATTAAGATCCTCCAGCATCGCCTGCGGCAGATAATGGGCGTGGGTATCGACGATCATGGCGGAACCGTCAGTCCTTCATTGCCGCCGCGGTATTCACCATGGAATGCAGCGCACGGGCGTAATCCAGCGCGCCCTTGTCATCCATCCGCGGCGCCGACGTCAGATATTCCTTGAGGCCAAGGATTGCCGGGCGCTTGCGGCTCAGCAGGATGTCGCAGAATTCCTTGACTTCCGCCTCCAGCTTGTCGTCATCGGCGACAGTGGAAATGATCCCGAAGGCCATTGCCTGATCGGCGCTGATAAATTTCGCGGTGTAGGTCATCCACAGGATCGCATTGCGGTTCATCCGGTCATAGAGCGCCGACATCACCATGGTCGGCATGACGTTGTGATCCATTTCCGGGATGTTGAACTGCGCCGAGCGCGCCGCGATGGTGACGTCGCACACCGAGGCCACGGCGGTCCCGAACCCCATGCAGCGCCCTTCGATTACGGCGACGACCGGAACTTTGCAGCTCTTGATCGCGTTGTAACAATAGAAGATTGAATCGTACTCGTCCCGGCGGGTATAGGCTTCCGGGTGCGGCGGGCCGGCGTCGGGATTGCGCGCGCGCCCGGTGCAGAAATCCGGCCCGCAGCTGCGCAGCAGGACCATATCCGATGTTTCATGCGCCTTGGCCAGCTGCGCGGAAAATTCCGCCGCCATGGCGTCCGAACAGGTATTGTCGTCGGGCCGGTTGAATGTCGCTTCGAAAATGCGTCCGTTCTGGTTCAGCAGCAGCTGATCGCTCATATGATTTCTCCCAATTCTGTCGTTTATGTTCAGCCGTTTAGCAGCGCTTCAATGTCGCGGACCCGCATCGGCAGGGTCTCGATGGATTTACCGAGCGGCGCCAGCGCGTCGTTAACCGCGCCGGCTATGGCGGCCGGCGCGCCGAGATAGCCGGATTCGCCCGAGCCCTTCTGGCCGAATTCGGTCAGCGGTGAGGGGGTGAAATGTTTCACCATCCCGACGGACGGAATTTCATGCGCGGACGGCAGCAGGTAATCCATGAAGGTGCCGGCCTGTAGCTGGCCGCTTTCGTCATATTGGAACTTTTCGTACAGCGCCGCCCCAATCCCGTGCGCGATGCCGCCGAATGTCATGCCGCGCACGATGTCGGGATTGATCACTGTGCCGCAATCGTGCCCGATAAAGTAATCGTGGATTTCCACCTGGCCGGTGCCCGGATCGATACTGACCAGCGGGATGTGCGCTTCGAACGCGTAACAGGGATACATCTGTACCGTGCCGTCGGCCGCTGGCATGGCGCCGCCGGTCGGCACTTCCCAGGTGTGCTGCGCCTGCAGGCCTGGTTCCGATCCGAGCGGCATGTTGTGATATTGCCGGTGCGCGATATCGACCAGCTGTTCCCATTTCAGCCGCCTGTCGGGGTCGCCCTCGACATAGACATCGCCGCCCTCATAAACCAGCCGGTCTTCCGGCAGCTGGAAATTATGCGCGGCGATGGCGATCAACTGCGCCTTTATTTTCCTGGCCGCGCCCGCCGCCGCGCCGCCCAGCATGATCGCCATGCGGCTGCCCACCGGGCTGTTCGAGGGCAGGGCGGTCACTGATTCCGAATGAATCGCGCGGATGCTGTCCGGGTCGCGTTCCAGCACCTCGCCGATGGAAACAGAGAGCAGCGTCTCATGTCCCTGACCGGAGGTGGAGGTGCCCATCATGGCGGAAATCCCGCCCAGCATATCGACCTTGATCAGACAGGATTCCATCCAGGTGGTGGTGTCGTTTTTCGGGTTGAAGAGCGGTTCGAACGAGGAATTGCCGCCCGACGGCTCAAGACAGGTTGAGAGCCCGAGCCCCGCCAGCTTTCCTTCGGCGCGCAGTTCGTCCCTCTTGGCGATCAGCGCGTCCCAGCCGGCGGCTTCCATGAGCTTGTCGAGCACCGCGTGATAGTCGCCGCTGTCATATTCCGATCCTGACGGGATACGCCAGGGAAACTCATCCGATCTGATCAGGTTGCGGCGGCGGATCTCCTCGCGCTCCATGCCGAGCTCCCGCGCGATCCGGTCGACCACCGTCTCAATGGCGAAATTGGTCGGCGCCTGGCCGAAGCCGCGCACCGCTTCCTGGCTGGTTTTATTGGTGGAGACCGAGCGGGCGTGATATTGCGCGCTTCCGATCCGGTAGGGGCCGACGATGGCGCTGACCGGCTTGCCGAGCTGCAGCGGCGCGCGCCCCGGATAGCAGCCGCAATCATCGGTCGCGGTGATTTTCAGGGAATGCATGATCCCGTCATCGTCATAGGCGACTTCCATATCGAATATGCGGTCGGGGCCGTGCATTTCGCCGCCCGCCATATTTTCCAGCCGGTCCTCGATAAACCGCACCGGGCGGCGCAGCTTGCGGGTCAGATAGGACACGATGACCGTCTGGCGGATGCCGCGCTTGAGCCCGTAAGAGCCACCGACATCGACATCGAAATGGACGTTCACCGAACTCACCGGCAGGCGCAGTGCGCGGGCGATCTGTTCGGGATATTTCGGCATCTGGATTGATGCCCAGACATCCAGCATCTCGCGCCCGTCATCCCAGCTCGCGGTGACGGCGAATGTTTCAATCGGCACGGTGGAACAGCGGGACCAGCGCGCGCGCAGGGAAAGGGAATGCGGGGCGCGTTTGAAATCGCCCTCGACATCACCCCAGACCCAGGTCTTGTCGAAAAAGATATTGTCGCCTTTTTCCGGATGCACCACCGGCGCTTCCGGCTTTATCGCCTCTTCCGGGTCGATCACGAAATCCAGCATGTCGTAATCGATCTCGACCAGTTCCGCCGCGTCCTCGGCGATATGACGCGTATCGGCGACGACGGCGGCGACCCATTCACCGGCATAGCGAGCCCGCCCATTGGCGAGCGGCAAACGTTTCACCTCCGGCAGATCGAGACCGGAGAGCAGCGGGTTGATATTGGCGGCCAGCTCTTCGCCGGTAAGCACGTAGTGGACGCCCGGCATTGCCAGCGCGGCGTCCGCGTTTATCGATTTAATGTCGGCGCAGGCAAAGGGCGAGGAAACCATCGCGACATGCAGCATGCCCGGCAATTTGTAATCCGCGGCATAACGCCCGCGCCCGGTGATGAAGCGGCGGTCTTCCTTTACGCGACGCTTCTTGGAGATATAGCGGAATTCGGTTGGCGCGTTCATGCGGCGCCTCCCTTCATTTTTTCAGCCGCCATCTGGACTGCCTCCACAATCTGCTGGTAGCCGGTGCAGCGGCAGAGATTCCCACCGATGGCTTCGCGGATTTCTTCTTCCGACGGTGAGGGGTTTTCCTGAAGCAAATGATGGCTGGCGATCAGCATGCCTGGAGTGCAATAGCCGCATTGCATGGCGTGATTTTCCCAGAAAGCATCCTGCAGGGGCGACAGGGATCCATCTGACCCTTCCAGCCCCTCGACGGTGGTAATTTCGTGTCCGTCCGCCATCACCGCGTAGATCAGGCATGACCGCACCGGCTTGCCGTCCAAGATGACCGAGCAGGCGCCGCAAACGCCGTGTTCGCACCCGATATGGGTTCCGGTGAGTTCCAGCACATCGCGCAGGAAATCGACCAGCGTCATGCGGGCTTCCGCCTCGCCCTCACAGGATTTGCCGTTTACGGTCAGTTTTACCGTATGGGTACTCATGCGCGGTCTCCTTTGGCCCGGTCGCGCGCGTCACATATGGCGCGGCCCGCCAGTACTCTCGCGACGCGCCGGCGATAATCGGCATCGGCGTGAACGTCCGATTGCGGCTCGACCATGTCCGGGATATCCGCGATCGCCGCCTCGATTGCCTCATCTGACAGATCGCCGCCGGTCAGCGCGGCTTCCACCGCGTCGAGCCGCCAGGGCGCCGGTGTGGCGCCGCCGATGGCAAGATGCAGGCGGGCGCAATTGCCGGATTGATCGAGCGTCAGCTGCGCCGCTGCCGCAGCGAGCGCGAAATCGCTGTCCCGGATGCTGCTTTCGTGAAATCCGTGCCCGGTGCGGTCCGCCGGCCAGACCGGAAAGCGCACGTCGACCAGACATTCCTCTGGTTCAAGGGTCGTCATCATGGCCGAATCGAAAAATCCGGCGGCCGGAATGGTGCGTTCGCCGCTGATGCTGCGGGCCGTCATATCCGCATCCAGCAGACGGGCAATCAGCGGGATTTCCGCCGATGGGTCGGCATTGACCAGACTGCCGCCCACCGTGCCGCGGTTTCGCGTCTGTGTATGGCCGACATGGGAAAGGGCGTCGGGAAGCACGGGAAGGGCGGCGCGCACCGCGTCGGAGGCCAGTATATCCGCCTGACGCGTGCACGCCTTTATCGTGACGAAATCACCGCCGGTCTCTATGCCGCTTAATTCCCCGATATCATTGATATCAATCAGCGTCTCGGGACGCGCCATGCGCATCGCCATGAGGGGGATAAGCGTCTGGCCGCCCGCGATTATCCGTGCTTCGCCGTCGCCGTCGGCCAGGGCCTGGCACACCTCGTCCAGGGACCGGGCTCGAATATAATCGAATGCTGCTGCTTTCATGACCGTTCTGTTATGGCCTTGGCGCCCGATAGCGCGCCGGTCGGCGGACCCTATGAAGGGGTCCGGGGGTTGTCAACTCGGGTCCCTGTGACATAAATCGCCCGAATTGTGAAACCGAAAGAATGACGTCATGAGCGATCCCAAACGGGCCTATCCCGACCTCCATGAACATATCAAGGCGCTGGACGATGCCGGGCTGCTGATCACGGTGGATGACCCGGTCGACAAGGATTCGGAAATGCATACGCTGGTGCGCTGGCAGTTTGTCGGCGGGCTGAAGGAGTCCGAACGCAAGGCTTTTCTTTTCCGCAACATCCAGAACGCTAAAGGCCAGTCCTATGAATTGCCGATGGTGGTCGGCGCGCTGGCCGCCAATCAGGATATTTATAGTGTGGGGATGGGCGTGTCGGTCGACGAAATCGGCGCCAAATGGGAACAGGCCATTGCCAACCCGATACCGCCCGTTGAAGTGACCGATGCCCCTTGTCATGAGGTGATTATCGAGGGCGAGGATCTGATCGGCGACGGCAAGGGGATCGATTCCCTGCCTATCCCGGTTTCCACACCGGGTTTCGATAACGCGCCCACGCTGACCTCCACCAATGTGGTGACCAAGGACCCGGAAACCGGCGTTCATAATATGGGCACCTACCGCGCCGGGCTGAAGGCATCCGACCGGTTGGTGGTGCGCATGGCGACGCGGGTCGGCGGCGCGGGCGGTTATCAGCATTACAAGAAGCACCGCGCGCGGGGTGACAAGGAAATGCCGGTCGCCATCGTGTTGGGCTGTCCGCCTTACGTCGCTTTCATGGGGCCGCAGAAACTACCGCTCGATATGGACGAAATGGCGGTGGCGGGCGGTCTCGCCGGCGCGCCGATCAACATGACCAGGGCGCGGACCGTCGATCTGATGGTCCCGGCGGAGGCCGAACTGGTCATCGAAGGGTTCGTCGATACCGAAATGGTCGAACCCGAAGGTCCTTTCGGCGAAAGCCACGGACATGTCGCGCTGGAAGAATTCAACATGCCGATGCGGGTGACCGCCATCACCCGCCGCAAGGATGCCGTGCTGACGTCCTATATCAGCCAGGCGGCGCCTTCGGAATCGAGCGTCATCAAACGCGTTGCCTATGAGCCGCTGTTCCTGACCCATTTGCGCGACGGGCTGGGGGTCAAGGGTGTCAAGAAGGTCTCGCTTCATGAGCCGCTGACCGGTTTGTTGCGGGTAACCATCATCACGGTGGA
>CAZBKQ010000018.1:0-19610 GCA_964492555.1 uncultured Rhodospirillaceae bacterium
TCCTCGAAGCTCATATGGACGGGTTCGAATTCATCGAAGGATATTCCCAGGATTCCGAAAATCGTCCTGACATGCTGATACATTCCGCTTTCGCGAATATTGACCGACACGCGCTTTCCTCGCATGTTGTCGATTGTTCGAAGACCGGAGTCCGCCCTTGCTATGAAAAACATCGGACCGACATTGGCGGGGCCGACCATCCGGATATCGATTTTTTCTTCGAACGGGTCTTCCCCCCGCATCGCACGCCCAACCCAGTTCGATGCCGAAAACCCGAACTCCAGTTGGCCCAGATGCAGGCGATTGGCATTTGCGACGCTTGAACCTTCGACCGGCAAAACCTCGACATCCATGTCATCGCGCAACAGATCGCCGACGGCTTCGCCCTGAAGGTTGAAGGTCCCGCCCGCTTCGCTCGTTCCAATCCTGATCGACATGATTTCTCCCGCTTTCTGATTCATTTGTCCGCCGATTAAGCTATCCACTCAGCTTGCCATATTAGTGGCGGATTGAAAGAATTGTCAGGGGCGACGCAAAGAGAATTCTTATAGGGGGCTGTGATGAGAGCTCATTGGAGAACCAGAACAGGATTTATTATTGCTGCGGCGGGCTCCGCAGTGGGGTTGGGAAATATCTGGCGTTTTCCCTATATGGCGGGCGAGAACGGCGGCGCCGCCTTTATCCTGATCTATCTCGCACTGATCTTTACTCTCGGGTTCAGCGTCCTGATGGCGGAACAGGCGATGGGGCGCGCTTCGCAGCATAGCCCGGTTCGGGCATTCCGAAGCCTGAAAGGCGGGTTCTGGCCGGTATTCGGCATGATCGGGGTATTGACCGCCTTCGTCATTCTACCGTTCTACAGCGTCGTCGGCGGATGGACGCTTGGCTATATCTGGAAAAGTATTGAGGGCGTTGCCCGTGAAAAAGGTGCCTTCGGCGCCTTCATATCCGATGGCGGTCTGACAATTCTCTTTCACGCGATTTTCATGGCGATGACTATCTGGATCGTCCATAGCGGGGTCAGAAACGGGATTGAAAAATGGACACGCGTATTGTTGCCGCTCCTGCTTGTACTGCTGATCTTGTTGGCCATTCGGGTGCTTCTTCTGCCTGGCGCGGAAAAAGGGATTGAGTTCTTTTTCTCGCCGGATTTTTCAAAGGTAACAGAGGACACTATCCACGCCGCGCTGTCCCAGGCTTTTTTCTCCCTCAGCCTTGGAATGGGGGTGATGATAACTTATGGCTCCTATATGTCGCGCGAAAAACCGCTGGCCGGTGACGCCGCCTCGGTCGTGGGGCTGGACTCCATGGTCGCGATCCTGGCGGGTCTGGTCATTTTACCGGCTGTCTTTGCGTTCGGACTGGACCCTAAAGCCGGTCCAAGTCTTACTTTCATTACCTTGCCAGAGGTGTTCGCCCAGATGCCGGGAGGAAAAATATTCGGTGTTCTGTTCTTCCTGATGCTAACGGTGGCGGCGCTGACATCATCAATCTCGCTTCTGGAAGTCGTGACAGCGCACCTGGAGGACGAATACCAGTTGTCACGCGTACCGACATCCATTGGCGCCGGGCTCCTCATGTTCTTGCTTGGCATTCCCTGTGCGCTGTCTTTCGGTGCCATGTCCGATGTCACGCTTTTCGGAATGACGTTTTTTGACTTGATGGATTATCTTTCAGGCAAAATCCTGCTGCCTTTGGGGGCGATGGGTATCACCTTTTTCGTGGGCTGGGTTGCATGGTCGCGTGTCGTACAGGAACTCAATGGAGAACAGGGCGGCATACCGGGATGGGCGTCCTTGTGGCGCCTGATGTGTGCCGTGATCGCACCCTTGCTGATACTCTGGATAATGTTCGAAGGAATTGCCGGCTAAAGCGCTGCCAGCCGTTCAAGCGCCATTTCGAGCTTGCTTCTGGAATCCTGTTCTTCCGAAAGACGATCGCGGTTTTCCGCGACGACTTCCTCGGGTGCCTTGGCAATGAAATTCTCGTTCGAGAGTTTTTTCTCGATCTTGATAATTTCCCCCGAGACCTTCTCGATCTCACGCTGCAGCCGAATTTTTTCCTGGTCGATATCGATTACCTCGCCGATCGGCATGAAATAGGTTTCGCCGCCCACGACAATCTGAATGGCGTCGCTTGAAGGGGCGTCTTCTTCACTAATTCGTTCGAGCCGCGCCAGACGTTCAATCAAACCGGCATGACGGGTCAGACGCGAAGCGGAATCTTCCGAAAGAGCCGTATGCAGCAACGGTACCTTGGCCCCCGCCGGAACATTCATTTCCGCGCGCACCGCCCTGATTTCCGTAATCAGATCGATTACCCATTCCATCTCTTCCCGCACGTTGCTCTCAGAAGATATATCCGAGAAATCGGGCCATGATGAGAGGATCAGTGCGGCATCGCGCCCCGCCCCTCCCGCGCGGCCTTGCCAGATTTCTTCCGTCACAAAGGGCGCGAATGGGTGAAGCAACATCAGAATACGGTCGAGTGTCCAACCCGTGACCTTGCGTACTTCCTCAGCCGCAATGGGGTCGTCGCCATTGAGGATCGGTTTGGAAAATTCCAGATACCAATCGCAGAATTTGTGCCAGGTAAATCCGTAGATCGCGTTAGCCGCATCGTTAAACCGATAGTCGGCGAGCGCGGCAGAGACTGACTCCTCGGTTTCGCGAACAGCGCCGACAATCCACTTGTTGACCGTTTCGGAGCATTTTGATGGGTCGAAAGCGGTAACTGGGTCACACCCGTTCATTTCCGCATAACGCGCGGCATTCCAAAGCTTGGTCACAAAGTTCCGGTATCCCTCGATACGGGCCGGGGAAAGTTTGATGTCCCTGCCCTGCGCCGCCATGGCCGCAAGGGTAAAACGCAACGCATCCGCGCCGTATTCCTCAATCAGCTCCAGAGGATCCAGCACATTGCCCTTGCTCTTGGACATTTTCTGGCCCTTTTCGTCCCGGACCAGCGCATGGATATAAACCGTATCGAACGGTATTTCCTCGCGGAAATGCAGCCCCATCATCATCATCCGGGCGACCCAGAAAAAGATGATGTCAAACCCCGTTACAAGAACATTGGTCGGGTAATGTTTCGCAAGGGTTGCCGTTTCCTCGGGCCATCCCAACGTCGAAAATGGCCAGAGCGCCGAAGAGAACCAGGTATCGAGAACGTCCTCATCCTGGATGAGCTCAACAGTTTTGCCGTAATGACTTTCCGCCAGACGGGCAGCGTCGTCTTCCGTTTCGGCGACAAAAACCTCTCCATCCGGGCCATACCATGCCGGAATCCGGTGTCCCCACCAGATCTGCCGCGAGATACACCAGGGCTGGATATTCCGCATCCATTCGAAATAGGTGTTTTCCCAATGTTTGGGCACAAATGCGGTATCGCCCGTCTCGACCGCCTCGATCGCGGGTTTGGCTAGGGTTTCCGCATCGACAAACCACTGATCGGTGAGGCGCGGTTCAATGACAACACCCGACCGGTCGCCATAGGGCACCGTCATCGGATTGTCTTCTATTTTTTCCAAGAGTCCCAACCCGTCCATCATTTCGACGATTTTGTCCCGAGCATCGAACCTGTCCAGGCCGTGGAACGCTTCCGGGGTTTCTTCATTCATCAACCCGGACGCATCGAATACGCTGATCATCGGCAAATCATGGCGCTTGCCGACTTCGAAATCGTTGAAGTCATGCGCCGGTGTGATTTTCACCGCGCCACTGCCCTTTTCGGGATCGCTATAGTCATCGGCAACAATCGGGATAGGCCTGTCCGCGATCGGCAAAACAACGTTTCTTCCAACCAGATCGGTATAACGCTCATCATCGGGGTGAACCGCCACAGCCGTATCGCCCAGCATGGTCTCCGGCCGGGTCGTGCCAACGGTGATGAAACGCGAGGGATCGTCCGCCAACGGGTAGCGGAAATACCACATCTTCCCGACGGTCTCCCGTTGCTCGACCTCAAGATCGGATATCGCCGTATGGAACTTGGGATCCCAATTGACCAATCTCTTGTCGCGATAGATCAGACCGTCGCGGTGAAGCGCAACGAAGACCTTCCGCACCGCCTCTGATAATCCGTCATCCATGGTGAAGCGTTCCCGGGCCCAATCGCAGGACGCGCCCAGACGGCGAAGCTGGTTGAGAATGGTACCGCCGGATTCGGCCTTCCATTCCCAAACCTTTTCGATGAAATCTTCCCGCCCGATCAGGTTTTCGCCATCGCCGGCCCTCTGATTGCCGCGCGCCAACCGGATGCCTTGTTCGTCAAGCTGGCGTTCAACGACCATCTGCGTCGCGATCCCGGCATGATCCATCCCGGGTTGCCACAAAACATCCCGTCCCTTCATCCGGTAATAGCGCGCCAGGATATCCTGCAATGTATTATTCAGCGCATGTCCGATATGAAGACTGCCGGTCACATTCGGCGGCGGGATGACGACCGTGAAAGGGTCGCCCGCATTCCTGTCACCCCGTGTATCGCCGCAGGCAAAAGCGCCTGATTCCTCCCACGCCTTGTAATGACGGGATTCAACTTCCGACGGGTTATAGGTCTTTTCCATAATCGGCACGCAAATTACATCAGAAAAATGCCCGGCGCCTGTATGGCCCGGGCGGCGATGGTTATAAAACTTTCCAGGGGGCCGGCGTCAAGTCCGGCCGCACGCGCGACGCGTCAGTCGTCGCCTTCCGCGGAACGCCCCAATCGCTCGATTTCCTTGCGAACCAGTCGTTCGACCAGTCCAGGCAAGTTTGCGTCGAGCCATTCCTTTACCATCGGGCGCATGACTTCCTTCACCAGGTCTTCAACAGTACGCGTACCGTCACCCAGCGGCGTACGGCCTTGTGCCTGATCGACAGCGGCGACAAGATTGGAAAGCGATGCACCGGCCGCCATGGCTGTGCCGGCTTCGAGCAACCCTTTGGAGGATTCGGAGACAGGCTGCGTTTCGGTCTCTGCCGCTATTTCCGGCTCAGCGAGGCCTTCGTCCTCTTCCTCTACAAAATCGATTTCCGGCCCGGAATCTTCTTCATTGAGAATAGCGTCCAGATCGTCTTCGGAAACATCCTCAACAGGAACGGCCATGATAGCCTCTTCCCCGGGTTCTTCTTCCGGGGCCGGATCTTCATCTTTCCGATCATCGACGATATCGGTCAGTTCAAGGATCTCGGCGGATTCCTCAGCATCCTCTTCAAGAGCCGTCTCTTCCTCATCGGGCATCATTTCAGGTTCGGGAACTTCCGCCGCGGGCTCACTTTCCGCAGCCGGTTCCTCGTCTTCGGAAATGATCCGCCTGATCGAGGCGAGAATCTCCTCCATCGACGGTTCCTGATCTTGTTTCGGCTCACTCATAGACGCCAACTCCGAACAATAGGTGTTCAGAACCCTATATGGTTATGAAAAAATGAAGAAATTGATAAAGAAACGCAAGGAATCTTATGCGCCGCCTACTCTCCGTCTATCGACGGTCCCCACCACTTGTCCCTTGTCTTCCGGTAATTCATGGTTGGATCATACAATGTTACCGGCAATTTCATATCCTTTGCCGTCAGGGTTCCGACGGCGCGGTGGAGCTCCATACTGGCCACGACCTCGTCGCGTTGAGCACGAACAAGAGTGACCCTGGCATCCAACAATTCCTGCTCGGCATCAAGCACATCCAGTACGGTCCGCGAGCCGACCTGGGCTTCCTGTTTAACGCCATCCAGAGCAATTTCTGCGGACTTGATCTCCGCCGAAAGCGCCTTTATCCGCGCCTTGGCGGTCATCAGGTTCTCCCAGGCTTTCGTCCCGTCCTCAATCGACTGACGCACGGCGGCATCCAGCTCCTTGCGCCGTTGGCTCAATCTCTGTTTAGCCTCTCTGACCTCGGAGCTTACCGTCCCGGACTGATAAAGCGGGATTGTGATCGTCGCAAAAATCTCCGCGCTGTCGGTTCGACTGTCATTTGTACTGGCCTCATCTGCCCGGCTCAAACCGCCTTCGATATCGAGAGACGGCAGCAGTTCGCCGTATGATTCCTTGACTGCCGCGGCTGCAGAGCGTTCCTCAAAACGCGCCGTCATTACAGCGGGGCTGCGATCCCGTGCAATCGATACGACTGCGTCCTGCGACTGGGGAAGACTTCCCAACGCGGAAACCTGGCCTAGCGTCCCCGGAAAGTCACCAACGATATTGCGGTAGGCCGCGCGCGAATTCGCCAACTGGCCTTCCGCATTGATCCGGTCTGAAACCGCCCCGGAAAAGCGCGATTCCGCCTGAGAGACATCTGTCCGGGTAACTTCGCCAACCTCGAACCGGTCGCGTGTGGCCTCAAGCTGGCGGCGCAAGACGGCCTCATTATTCAGATTCAATTTGAGAACCGCTTCATCCCTGACGACATCGACATAAGCGGAACCGGCATCGAACAGAACATCCTGTTCAGTTGACACCAACCGTGCCCGTTGCGCCAAAACTTCCGCTTCCGCCCCATCGACGGCCGCCCGTGTCTGTCCGCCGTCATAAAGACTTTGCGATACAACCGCCCGGGCGGTTCTGGGTGTCAGATTTCGATTGCGGTTTGAACTGCCAACGGTGCTTCCGGAGAGCTTTCGCCAGTTCTTGCCTGCCTCATAGGTTATAGTCACCGAGGGCCGCCAGCCGCCAAGCGCTTGGGGCACCCCTTCATCGGTCGCCCGCAGTTGGGCCCGGCCCGCTTCCAGGGAAGGGTTTCCAAGATATGCCTTGGCCAGCGCTTCTTCGAAAGTCTCGGACACTGCACCGGCATTGGGAAATGACAAAAATGCGATTACGAGAAACGCTTTGCCGAATATTCGATATAGCCGCATCATCCGCCTCTTCAAGAACGCTTTAAAATACAAAACCCGATTTCGCTTCAAATCCGGGCAGAACCGGTAAAAGGGCATCAAACAAAACCCGCCGGGATACCGTTGATCCACTATTCAAATATAGAACCGCTTGTCCCGTTCCGTCATTGAGCCGTTCAAACACCGCCAGACGGCCTCCGGAAGACAGCTGATCGATAAATATATCAGGCGCCGAACAGATACCGCCTTCGAGCACGATTACGTCATACGGCCCCTGATCTATGAGTCCCGAGGCGATATCTCCCTCGACCACGGCCGCGTTATCAGCCGCCAGATCAGACAGGATCGCGTTTGCTTCGGCCACCAAAGCGGTATCCGCTTCGAGACCGACGACGGTGGCCGCCATCCGGGACAAAACCGCGCATGAATATCCCCGCCCGCAGGCCGCCACCAGGATCACATCATCGGGGGACACAGCGCACTCCTGCAGAACCTTCCCCAGAAACATCGGCGGCATCATGGCCCGGCCGGCCGATGTATCCAGACAACGATCCGCATAGGCCAACGCCTCTTGTCCCGGTGATACGAATCTTTCACGAGGTACCGAAAGGAAGGAGTCTAGAAGATCGGGGTCGGTAACACAGTTTGGCCGAAGCTGGCAGTCGACCAAGTTAGCGCGCGCATTGATGAAATCTTCCACGACCGGCTCCCACTCCCTCTCGCCTCGGCGAATTCGAATTGCAATTCTCTATACATCCACGCGGAGCACAACACAATTCCGTCACGCTTGACCCCGGTCTTTTTGCCGCCTATGACATGCCGGTCCATATCACCGGCCCGGTGGGAGAGTGGCTATCCAGAGGACTGCAAATCCTTGCACGCCGGTTCGATTCCGGCCCGGGCCTCCAACTCCACAAATATTTTTCACGGCCCGCGGGGAAACGCCGACAGGTCACCCATTCCGTATTTTCAGATAAAGCACTGTACCGGCAAGCAGCAGGGTCACGCCGTTCGCGGCCAGAAGCGGCAAATCCATTTTCAGAAAGCCATAGACAAACCACAACACGATACCGACGAAAAGTACGAGCCACATCGGTAAGGACAAGTCCTTGGTGGAGCGCGACCGCCAGGTTTTTATCACCTGCGGCAAAAACGCGACCGTGGTCAGAATTCCAGCCAGGAATCCGACACTTTCAACCGGAAAATTCATAAGCTTCAGGAGGACCCAAATCCGCCCGTATAGAGCCCGCTAAGACGGCAATTCGGAAACGCCCCCATGATCCCGGGACCAGCCGACGGGATCGTTGAGATACTTTTCAACCTCATCAAGCGTCCTGGTATCAAAGAAACCGCCCTCTTTCGCGACCGCCAGGACATCGAACCAGTTCGCGAGAGAATGCATGGACACTTCCATATCCTTGAAAATCTGTTCATCCGGAAAAATGCCGTAATGGAATACGACGAACACGTGATTGACCTCCGCGCCCGCCGTTCGTAACGCTTCGCAGAAATTGATCTTGCTCCGGCCGTCCGTGGTCAGATCCTCGACGAGCAAAATCCTTTGCCCTTCTTCGATATGGCCTTCGATCTGCGCGTCCCGGCCGAATCCTTTCGGCTGCTTGCGGACATACTGCATGGGTAGCATCAGACGATCCGCCATCCATGCCGCAAACGGGATGCCCGCCGTTTCCCCGCCAGCCACCGCGTCGAACACTTCGAACCCGGCATCACGGAGAATGATCGAGGCGCCGAAATCGATAATCGTCTGGCGCAGGCGCGGAAAGGAAATCAGCCGGCGGCAATCGATATAAACCGGGCTCGCCCAACCCGATGTGAATATAAAGGGTTTCTCCGAATTAAAGACAACCGCATCGACCTCTATCAGCATCTTGGCGGTCAGTTCTGCAATGGTCTTTTTATCGGGAAATGCGCCGCCAACGGCCATGAGATGTCTCCTGAATGAATTTCGAAGTCGGGTCCTTTATATCGGCAGAAATCCGAAGCGACAAACCCGGACCGTCAAACGATTTTCCAGGAAATTTCTTCACCTGACAGAAACGGAAGGATCGTCTCGCCTTCGTCCTGAATCTTTACCGGTCCCGGAGCCAACCATGGCGTTTTTTCGATTGTTACCGTCTCTGTATTCGCAGCCAGTCCGTAAAAAGCCGGACCATGGAGGGATGCAAACCCTTCCAGCCTGTCCAAGGCCCCTTCCTCCTCAAAGACCTGCGCGTAAAGTTCGATTGCGGCCGGCGCATTGAAGATACCGGCGCACCCGCAATCTGTTTCCTTTGCGGAAATCGGATGCGGCGCCGAATCAGTCCCCAGGAAAAAGCTTGAGTCTCCGGACGTGGCAGCCGCCCTCAACGCAAGGCGATGCCGTTCCCGTTTGGCAATCGGCAAACAATACATGTGAGGACAAATCCCACCCGCAAAAATCGCGTTCCGGTTAATCATCAGATGATGGGGCGTGATTGTCGCCGCGATATTCAAGCCGGAATCCGCCACAAAGGCGGCGCCATCAGCCGTGGTGATATGCTCCAGAACGATTTTGAGACCGGGAAAGTCTTGACAGAGCGGTGTTAGAATCCGTTCGATAAACACCGCTTCCCGATCAAAAATATCAACCTCGGAATCGGTGACTTCTCCGTGTATTAGAAGCGGCAACCCTTCTTCTTCCATCGCCGCCAAAACGTTTTTCGTTATGCGCCAATCCGTCACGCCATGGGCCGAATTCGTCGTCGCGTTTGCGGGGTATAACTTGACCGCGGTGAGTATCCCTTCGCGGGCGCCAATCCGGATATCCTCCGCATCGGTGTTATCCGTGAGATAAGCCGTCATCAGCGGTCGGAAATTACTCTTCTCCGGCAACGCCGCCAGAATACGATCGAGATACCCGGCCGCATCCGCGCTGGTGACGACGGGTGGCTGCAGGTTCGGCATCACAATCGCGCGGCCGAAAATATTTGCCGTATAGGGCAGGACCGCTTGCAGCACCTCTCCGTCCCGTAAATGCAGGTGCCAGTCATCCGGTTTGACGATGGTTAACCGGTCGGTCAAAGGGGCGGTTCCAGCAAGGATTGATACAAGACGTCCGCGCCTTTCATAAAATCGTCCATATCCATGGCTTCATTCGGATTATGCGAACCATGTTCGTTACGGACGAATATCATCGCCGACGGAACGCCGCCATTGGCGAACACGGCGGCATCATGGCCGGCCCCGCTGGGCAATTTCTCATGCCGGATATCCATTTCCTCGCAACAGGACGACAGATGATCGATCCACCGCTGATCCATAACCGCCGGTTCGGTCAGACTCCGGCGTGAAAATTCAAAACGCACGCCGCGCTCCTTCTCGATGCTGCGTACTTCCGCCTTGATCAGTTCATCAAACGCTTCAAGCGTCTCAATACTCTGGCTTCTAATTTCCAGACTGAAGTCGCATTCACCGGGAATCCGCGACATGGCGTGTTCTTCCGGGTCGGTCGAAATGATCCCCGCGGTGACCACCATGTCGAGCCCCCGTTCGAGCAAGACCCGCCAATGTTCATCGATCCGATGCAGAAGATCCGCAGCCGCCAGCACGGAATCGTGTCGCAACCAGCGCGGCACCGCTCCGGAATGACCGGCCTCGCCCACACAACGAACGATGTTATAGCGGACATTGCCGCGCAGACCGGTGACGATCCCAACCGGCACCTCGCGGGCAACCATTACGGGCCCCTGTTCAATATGAAGCTCCAGATACGCGGCGACGTTCTCAGGCGCCAAGAGTCTTTCGCCCGCCTCAATACGCCCAATGTCGGCGCCCGCGGCGGTCATATAATCACGCAACGGCTTTCCCGTTGACCGATGCGTTCTGTCCAGGTCTTCCCGCGTCATCTGGCCGAACAGGGAATAGGACCCCAGATAACACAGCCCGAACCAGGCGCTTTCCTCGCCCCGGATGGCCATCAGCCTCACCGGCGCCGAAGTCGTCTGTCCTTCCCGTTTCAGGCGGATCAGCGCCAAAAGGCCCGCGATCACGCCGGCCGCACCGTCGAAATTTCCACCCTGTGGCACGGAATCGAGATGCGATCCGCAAATGATGGCGGGAACGTCCGAACGGGCGTCCGGCAATTCAACGATCAAATTTGCCGCCTCATCCCAGGAGGTGAGAAGCCCTTCATCCCGGGCCGCCTCCGCGATCAGTTCCATCGCTTCCTGCTCGCCCGGTCCATAGGATTCACGGCTGACCCCTGGACCATCTGCGGACATCTCGCGCAGCGCGCCGAAAAGCTGTTCCGAAAGAGCCCTTCTTTCGGATGAATCGAATTCTCTTATACTGTCTATCGGTCGAATTCGGGTGCTCATCTCATGATTCTCCGGCGGTTCCTTTTCCCCGCAAAGGACGAATCATGTCGGGAAAAGGTCAGAAATTCAAGAAATGTTATTTCGCGGAAATGATCGTTAATCCATTCTCAGCGTTTTACTTCCGGTAATGGCGCGGTGAAGACATTCTTCCCGGTAACCTTTTCAACATGGCGTCCGAACCGGAATTTGACCTCTGGCCCGTCCATCGGCGGAGAACCGCCACGATAATCCAGCGGATCGACTTCCAGATGAATAAAGCTGTATCCCGGCTCCATCACCGCTTCCTCGAATTTCGCCTGCAATTCGTTCATCCCGCCGAAGCTATAGACCCGTTCGATACCAAATCCTCTGGCGATCGCGGCATAATCATTGTCGGCGCGGCCCGGTAACGGCACGTTTGACGTCGATCCATAAACCCGGTTTGACACCATGAAATGCTTCAGGTTAGGCAAATTCATTTGCCGTTCCACCGTCAACATTCCCGCATTCATGACAAAGGCGCCATCGCCACTAAAAGCCCAGACATTTTGATTCGGGGTCCCAAAGGCAATCCCGGCGGCGAAACAGGTCGAAAGGCTCATAGAGGCCTCAAGATAGAACACCCGCTCCGTATCACCGGTTTCCTCATACCAGATCTCGGAGCTTGTTCCGGCGGAGGTCACGACCAGCTCATCCGTCCAGCGGCTCGCGATCCATGCAAGACATTCATGATAATTCATAATCCCGCCCTCTAAATCTTTCCCTGCAACAGCTTCTTCGGCAGGACCGCAACGGTCGGCCGGCTGATTTTGCGTGAATGGTGATAGGCCTCGGCGATCATAGGTAATTCCGCGCGTGACCCGATTACCGTACAGGGCAGATTGATGGCATTAACCACATCATCCAGATAAAGTCCGTTAGAAACATGGAATTTCGCACCGTCATCGAACGATCCACGCCCGGTAATCATAATGAAAACCGGAATTTCATAGGTGTAGTTGATCTTGGTGATGGCATAGACGAGCGTCATCAAGCCCGACGCCCCCATCAGGGCCACCGACCCCGTACCACTCAGAAACGCCCCGGAACAAAGACCAATTGCCGATTCCTCCCGGTTCATTGGCACATGGGTAAAACGGTCATCTTGTTCGAACCGCGCTATGGTCTGGGCGATCCAGTCATCCGGCAGGCTCGCCACCAGACTTATCCCCGCATCGGCGCAAATATCGACGATTTCGCGTGATACATCCTCGGAATACCCGGTTTCCGACGCCCGCGCGGCGGAACTTGTGGACGCCTCGTGTAAACTTTCCATCCTGTAACCTTCCACCTGTTTCCGGCTCCCGCAATTCAGCTTCATTTTGCGGATTCTTGCGATGCTCACACGCGCCGCGTGGCACTGTCAAACAGGGCACGGAAATTCCACGAAATAAGGGGTTGGCGTTTTATTAATCGCTTTGCTATATAGCGCGGTCACCAATCCCCGGTAGCTCAGTTGGTAGAGCAAGCGGCTGTTAACCGCTGGGTCGCTGGTTCGAGTCCGGCCCGGGGAGCCATTTTTCAAAAAGGACGCGGTTTTTCCGCGTCCTTTTTTTGGATCAATTTTCGCTTGTATAATTTTTAACCATCTGCCTAATAACGCATCAAATCAATCAGTTTCGTATCCCCAAAAAATTACTTAGAACCGCAACATTAATGAAACAACTTATTGTTATTAAAGCCCTTGAAGGATCATTTATCAGCTCCTCTTTGACTGGCACGCCGATTGAAATAGTTAGAGGGCAACTCCAAACCGGCGCCTAACAGAGCCAAAACTTTCAAGTCCAACCGCGTTTAAATGAGGAATAGAATGTCCGCCTTCATCGCCCCTAACTCAGAACACCTTTTCATCCGTTCTCACGATGAAATTATTGAGATCGTAAAGAAACGTATGAACTGGTACGGCCTTTCTCACCTTGTCCTTCAGTCCATCGAACTGGTTTCTGAAAGCAAAGTCCAGGCAATCATCGTCGATATGACCACCGGACGCGTTATCCGCAGGGAATTCGCAACCGCGCTTCCTCTCGATACAAACGCATTTGCGGAACAGAACCAACTCGCCGCCTAAACAAGGCCAAACTGATAATGAATAGCTGGGGCGTGATTTTCACGCCCCTTTTGCTATTGAGCCCACCCCGTAACCGGGCCATAACCTAACGACCCGATTCCCGGACCAACGGATCATGTCATGAGCACCGACAAAACCTCCGACGCGATGGAAAATTACACCAAATCGATGATGGCGCTTGGCGAAGCCGGCCAGGATTTGATGAAGACCTGGTTCCAGACCTTCGCCCCGCAGGCGAACCCGTTCATGCAAAACGGGGCAGATAAGGAAACAGACGCAGAGACGGAGGAGCCGGAAACTTCATCACCACTCGACTCACTTCTTACGGCGAAAACCAACCCGGAAAAGGCCATGGCCGCCCAGATGGAACTCTGGACCGGCTATCAACAACTCTGGATGAACACGACCCAGGCATTGTTGAATAACGAAGCGCCGCAACCCACGGACGGGATCTCGGCGGATCGCCGGTTTCGGGACCCGGAATGGTCGGAAAATCCGGTATTCAATTTCCTGAAGGAATCTTATCTGTTGAACGCGCGATGGGTCACCGCAATGACCGGCGCGGTGGAAAAAGTTGATTCAGACACGGCGATGAAAATCGATTTCTATGCACGTCAGCTTGTCGATGCGTGGGCGCCGACAAATTTTGCACTGACGAATCCGGAGGTTCTGCGCCAGATCAAGGAAACGAATGGCGAAAACATTGCCAAGGGTCTGCAGAACCTGACAGAGGATATGGCCCGCGGCGGCGGCATGCCGCACATCCGCCAAACGGATATGGACGCGTTCGAAGTCGGCCGCAATATCGCAATGTCCGAAGGCGCCGTCGTTTACCAGAACGATATTTTCCAGCTCATTCAATACGCACCGAAAACCGAACAGGTTTACAAACGGCCTTTGCTGATCATCCCGCCCTGGATCAACAAGTTTTATATTCTCGACCTTCAGCCTGAAAATTCCTTCGTGGGCTGGCTTACCGAACAAGGATACACGGTTTTCCTTATTTCATGGGTTAACCCCGATGAGTCTCTCCGCGACAAGGGTTTGTCGGATTACCTCAAGGACGGGATTCTCACGGCGCTCGACGCGGTCGAACTCGCCACCGGTGAAAAAGAAGTCACGACCATCGGCTACTGCATCGGCGGCACATTGCTGGCGATGACGCTCGGCTACCTCGCACAACAGGAAAATGACCGGATAAAGGCGGCAACCTTCCTCGCCGCCCAGATTGATTTCACCGAGGCCGGCGAGTTGCGCGTCTTTACCGACAAGGAACAGATAGACCTCCTCGCGACCCAGGTGGAACAACAGGGCTATCTCGACGGTTCCGCTATGGCTTGGATATTCAACATGCTGCGTTCGAATGACCTGATCTGGTCCTTCGTCGTGAATAACTATCTGATGGGACGAGAGCCCCAACCGTTCGATCTCCTGTACTGGAACGCCGATTCAACGCGCTTTCCGGCAAAGATGATCGTGGAATATCTCCGCAATATGTATCAGGAGAACCTGTTGGCGCAGCCGGGCGGCATTTCGGTCGACGATACCCCGATCGATTTGCGTAAGGTGAAGACGCCTTCATTCTTCCAGGCAACCCGGGAAGACCATATTGCGCCCTACCCTTCGGTCTTCAAGGCGATGAATATCTTTGGCGGGCCGAAACGCTTCGCCCTCGCCGGCTCCGGTCACATCGCCGGCATCGTCAATCATCCCGGCAGGGAAAAATATCAGTACTGGACCAACGCCAAGCGGAAGAAATACGGGGACGCGGATTCCTGGCTTGCCGAGGCCACGGAAAATCCCGGCTCGTGGTGGCCAATGTGGGATAAGTGGAATGCCCAGAAATCCGGTGCCAAGGTAAAAGCCAGAAACCCCGGCGATGGCAAACTCGTGGTTATCGAGCCGGCGCCCGGTTCATACGTCAAAGTAAAAACCTGACACCCCTCATTCATGGAGAGGAATCATGGCTTCAATCGAAGATATTGAGATCGGCCAGAGCGCAACTTACGAACGCACCGTTACTGACGCGGACATCGTCAAGTTCGCGGAAATATCAGGCGATGACAATCCGGTACATCTGGACGAAGAATTTGCCGCCAAAACCCTGTTCAAGGGTCGGATCGCTCATGGCATGCTTGCAGCATCATTCATATCCACCACCGTAGGCACCAAACTGCCCGGATACGGGGCAATCTATATTTCTCAGTCACTCCGCTTCAAAGCACCCGTAAGGATCGGGGATGCAGTGGTCACGACGGCGACGGTAAAGGCGATCAACGCCGAACGGAAACGCGTGACAATGGAGACTGTCTGTTCCGTCGGCGGAACAGTGGTTGTTGAGGGCGAAGCGGAATTGATGCTTACCTGACACGGCAGAATTTATGCAACGCAAAAAGGGCGGGGAAAATCCCCGCCCTTTTTAATTCAACCGTCTGTAAAAATCAGGCGGCGTTTTTCACGTAGGCGGCCATGACGTTTTCGACACGATCCTTGATCGGGGCCGTGCTCTTGTTCATGGTCTCCAGCGCCATCTGGTTCAGTTCAATGGCTTCCGAAACCGACCGTTCCATGGATTCGGTCATCGTTTCCATCTGGATCGACGCGAACTCCTGCGGCGTTTTAGTAGTATCCAGCTTTTCCATGCACGACATGTTGAACGCGCTGGCGGCCTTGAAGGATTCAACCATACGCTTGCTGTATACTTCGAAACCGGCGGTCATGGCATTGGTCATGGCGTTGAACGCGTCCATGTTTTCGCGGCCGAATTCGGTGGCCTGCTCATAAACCTCGGCGGTTTTTTCGGCATTGTTCATGCCAACGGTATTGGCCTGTTCGAACATTTTCGAAGCGGCGTCGGTGCCGGCCTTGACGGCATTTTCGAAAACTTCGCGGCTTGCATCCATGGCGGTTTCCGCGGCTTTGGTCGCGGCGTCGGTGCTGTTCTTGGCGGTCTTGGCGGTCTTGGCGGTCATTTCAATTTCTCCGGTGCTGGTCCAATGGCATCGAATTATTTTGCGATGCAAAAGATATATGGCTTGCATTATCCTCACCGTCAAGTAATTTTTGCATTGCAAAATTATTAAGGTGCCGTCATGAACGATACCCCCGAACAACCGGAACCAATCGTCATCCGCAAATACGCGAACCGCCGCCTCTATAATACCGGCTCCGGCGAATTCGTTACCCTCGAAACACTACGCGAAATGGTTCATGAAAATGTCAGTTTCAAAGTTGTCGACGCCAAATCCGGGCAGGATATAACCAGTTCCATTCTGGCCCAGATCATCGCCGAACAGGAAGGCCGCGGCGAAAGCATGCTGCCCGACGACATTCTGCGTCAGATCATAAGTTTTTACGATCAAGGGCTGACAGACAATTATGCGGCGTTCCTGCGTGAGTCGATGGAAGCCTTCAACCAGAATGCCAGCCAGATGGAAGCGCTCGGCAAGGCCGGAATGGCTAATATCGATCTGTTCCAGAAATCCATGGCGGCGATGTTCGGTATGGCACCGCCGGCTTCTTTCTCAAAACCGGACCCCAAGAAGAATGAAACGGAAATCGATGAGCTGAAAGAGGAAATGCGCCGGATGCAGGAAAAGCTTAACCGGCTCTCGCCTGACGACTGAACTTTCAGAAAAGACCGTTCTTTCTCAGGAAATCCGAGGTCAGCCGATCGAATTCCTCCGGTTTTTCCAGAATACAAAGATGCCCGGCGCCTTCGATCACCGCATGTTCTGCATCGGGTATTAGCCCGGAGGTCTCGCGTCCGCCGGTCAGAGAATTATCGAACGCGCCGTTTACGATCAGGATCGGAATTTCTATCGACGGAACGGCGGCGGCCAGATCGACATCATCAAAGCTGTGAAACAATGTCCCGATTGCCTTTCCGGTCAATTCCGCCGAATCCTCCAGTATCATTGCCGCCAGATATTGTCCTCTTACGGTGTCAGCAAAACCCGGCGCGAACAGCTCTTTCAAATGCCCGGCCCGGTATTCGCGAACATTTTCACCCGCTGCCTCATATCCGACGATCCGGCCATCATAAGAGGTTCCCCGAAAGGCGTTTCCGCCAACCTGGATATTCGCCTGGAAAATGCCCGGATGATCCACGAGAAGCTGAAACGCCATTTTCGAGCCCATGCTGGCCCCGGCGAGGATACCGGAGGTCACATCTTCTTGCGCGCACACCGCTAAAACATCATCAACAAGCGCGCCAAACGGATAAAGCGTTGTCGGTTTATCCGTCCGTCCATAAGCCCGCATATCTGGCGCGATGACCCGGAACCAGCGGGAAAAATGGGCGATCTGATACATCCACATACGGTGATCGCAGGGATTGGCGTGCAGCATGACAAACGGCATGCCTTCCCCGGCCACCTCGTAATAGACCTTTACATTTCCATTTTGAGCGTATGGCATTTAATGGCCGCTCCCATAACCCTGCGGATACACCTTGTGGCCCTCCGGATATTCGATCCAGGGCTGGGCCCCGTCTGTGTAGATATCCCAGTCAGGGTTGAATTTCGATTTGTCATCCGCGGTCCCGGCCATAATCACCATGTAGTCAGGCGTGACCTCATACCAGGCATATACCGACCCGCCGCAATTCGAACAAAACCCCCGTTTCACGGCCTTGCCGCTAGCCCCGTGAGCAACATATTCCCGTAGGTCAGCACCAGAAAACGACACGCTCTCCTTAGGAAACACCAGCAAAGGCGCGAAGGCGCTGCCGGTTTGCCGCTGACAGTCATCGCAATGGCAACAACCGCTCATCAATGGAGCCTCCTCACACTCATATGAGACGCTACCACACAGGCATTTTCCGGTCAGATTCATTTTCAGGGCCTCCTTTCGACCCACCAATCATAGCGCCTGCGTCGCCGGTGGACAGGGGCAACGCGCTGTTCAATACTCTCTCGTGAATTTTCAGGGAGAAATGACACAATGCCGCTGACGACCCAGGACGTACTCGACGCGATCGCGAAAATGCACAAAGACCAGCCAATGTACGGGCACCCGCTTTGGACCGGCATGGTCGAAGGGAAATGGGACTTTGAGCAGACGAAATATCTCTGCAAGCAGCATGGCGGCATTCCCCTTCATAACCATAACTATCACGGCAATCTCTATACGATCTGTCCTGATCCCGAATGGCGGGAGATGATTGCCGAAGTCGCCTATGAGGAAGCCACCGGGCGGCTCTTTTCCGACGGTGTTTCGCACCACAAGCTCTATCTGAATTTCGCCAAGGGGCTGGGGCTCAAACCGGAAGAAATGTATGATCCGCCCTATTGCCCGGGCGTGGTCGCGTTTCAGGCCTATTTCACCAATATCTGCCGCAAGAGCTTTCTGGAAGGCGTCTCGGCGCACATGCTGGCGGGAGAAGCCGCCATTCCGGGCCTCTATATCCAGATCGCGCACAAGCTGCAGGAAAAATTCGGGCTGGATGATGAGGCTGTCGCCTATTGGGTCATCCATGACAGCGCTGATGAGGAACATTCCGATGTTGGCCGCAAGCTGCTCGACCAATACGCGAGCAATGAGAAGGAACGGCTGCTTGTCATCAAGACCGCAAAACAGATGCTGGATGTACAGCATCTGATGTATGACGACATGCTCAAATACACCCTGCAGATTGGTGACAAGAGCAACGCTGCCTAGGGAAATAAAAGGACGCATGGATGGACAGGATCACCACATACCTCTCCCCCGGCGGACAGCAACACTCGCGCGGCGACGGCCCGGCGAACCGGGTTCTGGTCGGCTCACTTGAAGGCGTCGCGACCCTGGAACGCAATGGCGGTTCAGGATGGGAATTGACCGGGCGATCCCTCCGGGACCGTCATGTGGGTCAGCTTGTCTATGAACCCGTCTCAGGCAAGCTCTTCGCCGGCTGTCACGCGGGCGGCGGCCTATGGGTAAGCGATGACGGAGAAGGAAAGGACTGGCGCCAACTGACCAACGGCGTCGACAGGCCGCATATATACGCGCTGGCCGCGCGCAATATCGGGGACAAGGTCACCCTGTTTGCCGGGACCTCTCCGACCGCACTTTATCGCAGCGACGATCTCGGTGAAAGCTGGCAGGTGATGACCTCCATTTACCGGGTTGGACAGACCCAAAAATGGACCTTCCCTCCCCCGCCTCATATCCATCATGTAAAGCAGATCGTTATTCATCCGGCTGAACCGGAGACGTTCTTTGTGCTCGTCGAGCAGGGCGCATTGCTGAAAACGATTGATGACGGCGAGAATTTCGTTGAGCTTGAGGAGTACTCGGACCCCGAAGACATCGCCTACAAGGATTGCCACCGGTTGACGATCAATCCGGACAATCCGGATATCCTCTGGTTCAGCAGCG
>CAZBKQ010000018.1:19710-36428 GCA_964492555.1 uncultured Rhodospirillaceae bacterium
TGCCACCGGTTGACGATCAATCCGGACAATCCGGATATCCTCTGGTTCAGCAGCGGCGTTGGCATTTATCGCAGCGATGACGGCGGACAAAATTTTCATCACCTGATGAAACGAGGGGACCGCATCGGTTATTGCGATTTCGCCTTTATCGATCCCGACGATGCAAGAACCGTCTATCAGGCCGGATCGACGCTAAATCCCGATGACTGGTTCAAAAACGGCATCTCCAAATCCTGCGTCATGCGCAGCGCTGACAACGGCGAAAGCTGGGAAGAAAGGGTAAACGGATTTCCGAACCCGATGGTCGGATCGATCCAGGCCATGACCCAGCATCTCTGGGACGGCGGAATGATGCTGTTTGCGGGCACGGCAACGGGCGAGGTTTACCTCTCTGAAGATCGTACAGAGTCCTGGCAGCGGATATGCGACGTCGTTACGCCTGTCGCCAAGGACAATCATCACCTGCCCTTTATGACTCCGGAAGAACGCATGGAACCCCGCGCCCATATGGGGCGCTAGCCATACATTCCTAGGCCTCAATCGACGACGGCAACCGCCTCGATTTCGATCATGAACTCGGGCCAGGCCAGGGCGGAAACCTCGCAAATCACACTGGCCGGTCCGTCGGCCGGGAAATATTGTTCCCGGATATCGGTGATATCGTTAAACGCGCGGATATCGGTCACATAAACCGTAACCTTGACGATATCGTTCATCGAAGCGCCGCCATCCACGAGAATCGCCTTGATATTTTCGAGTACCTGAACCGCCTGAGCGCGCAGATCGCCTTCGCCTACCAACTTCCCTTCCCTGTCGAGCGCGACCTGTCCCGATATCCAGAGAAGCGGCCCCGCCTCCGACCTTACCGCATTGGAATAGTATTTTTTCAGCGGCACCGCGACGCTTTCAGGGTTGATGGCTGTCTTCCGGTTTCCAGACATTTGTTCACTCCCAATCAGTAAAGAACGACGGCGTTATATAGGCTTAAGGATGCGTCAAGATGACAGGGTTTCCAACAGTAAGACGCAAGGTTATAAACGTGGCTTCCGAAACGCCCCAAGATATATACGAGGCCAAAAAACATGGCGGCAAAAGGGTCAAACCCAAAAAAGACGATAAGGCGCAGCAGCCGAAAGCTGAACCTTCAAGAATCCGAGCTTTACGTTCAGCAGTTCGGCGATGGACCGCCCCTGCTCTGGCTGCATAGCGAGGATTATTACGAGCTGTCGCTTCCGCTCATCGAAACGCTGGCGCAGAAATACCGGGTAATCGTTCCCTGGATGCCGGGTTTCACGAAATCGACCCTGCCGGATTCGATCCGGACCATCGACGATATGTCCTATCTCTATCTCGATCTGATGGAAAAGCTGAAAATCGAAAAGGCTCGCGTCGTCGGGTTCTCCGTCGGCGGCTGGCTGGCCAATGAAATCGCCAGCAAGGATTCTGCCCGGATCGACAGAATGGCGCTGGTCTGCCCTGTCGGGGTGAAAATCGGCGGCGCCTATGATCGCGATATCGAAGATATCTATTTCCACACCTTTGACCGGGTGCGCGCGATGAAATTCGGCAACCCGAAGAACGACCCGCGCATTCAGACCGAGTTGAACGATGACGAGGCCATGATGCTGGCCCGCGCCAAAGAAGCAACCGCCAAGCTGTGCTGGGATCCGTATTTCCATAATCTCACGCTCAAATACCGGCTGAACCGGGTTACCCCGAAGACCCTGTTTATCTGGGGGGCGCGTGACGGAATTGTAAAAACGAAATATGGCCGCGCCTATGCCAAGCTTCTGCCGAAGTCGGATTTCGTATCAATCCCAGGGGCCGGCCATTTTCCCCATGTGGAAAAGCCGGAGGCCTTCGACCCAGTTCTGACCAAGTTCCTGCGCTGAGGAGTTTTTAAAGATGGAATTTTATCACTTCACCGAATTCCCCTGGCCGTATTTGCCGCCGGATGATGAATACACCTCAATGCGGGTCAATCTGCCGAGCGCGGTCTATGACCCCATAAAGGGCGCCGATCTCTACAACTCTTATCTCGACCAGCACAAACTGGCGGATGAGCTCGGCATCAATTGCATGATCAATGAACATCACCAGACGGCGACGTGCCTGAATTCCGCGGCACCGCTTTCGGTCGCAATAGCCGCGCGAGAAACCAAGAATGCGCGTATTTGTATTCTGGGGAATCCGGCCGCCAATCTGCGTGACCCGATCCGCTGCGCCGAAGAAATGGCGATGATCGATAATATCTCCTATGGACGGCTGGAATGCGGTTTTGTCCGCGGCGTACCGTACGAGTTATTCGGCTCCAATTGCAACCCGACGGAGACCAGCGAACGGCTGTGGGAATCAGTTCATCTCATGCAGAAGGCCTGGACCACCCATGACGGCCCGTTCAACTACGAAGGCCGCTGGGTCCATAAACGCCAGGTCAATGTCTGGCCGCGCCCGTTTCAGGCGCCGCACGCGCCGATCTGGATGACCGGCGGCAGCGATGTAAACCACGCCACCCGTTCGGTCGAAAACGGTTTCACCTTCACCATGTTCCTCACCCCCGCCGAGGGCATGCGCAAGATGTTTGACGGCGTTCGGAATAATCTGAAAAAGAAGGGACTGCCGAAGCCGGCCGATGATTTGTTCGCCTTTATGCCGTTGGTGGCGGTCGGCGAAACCGAAGAAGAAGCCCTGGAATACGTCAAGGAAGTCTATTGGTACGTCACCCATAACAAGGCCGAGCCGCAATTCCGCGCCCCGCCCGGTTATGTGGAGACAGAACTTTACGCCAATTTCCTCTCCGGCAAATTCACCGGCGGACGGACGGATGCGATCCGGACCAAGGGGATGGATTATTTCCGCGAAAACGGCGTCGCCGTCTACGGAACACCGGATCAGGTCGTGAAGCAGCTCAAGAGCCTCTACAAAAAGGTCGGTGGCTTCGGTCACCTGATCGCCATGCTGCATTCCGGCGACATGCCTTATGAGCATACGGCGAAGAGCATGACCCTCTTTGCCAAGGAAGTGGTCCCCCATATCAAGGATCTCGGCACCGTCAGCTCCAGCCTCGGCCCGCTCAAGGATCGTGGGCGTCCGGTTCAGGCTTCCAAATTCAAGGGACGCACCGATGCTCTCGCCGCCGCGCGCGAAGTCTGGATGAAAAAGCAAGCCAAAGGGGCGAAAGCCGCCTGATCGCGGGGAGAAACAACATGGCGACAACCGAAATCCGTAGCCGTTACATCAATGTGGACGGCATCCGCACCCATTACCTTGAAGGGGGCGAAGGCCCCACGGTCGTTTTCATGCATTCGGGCGAATTCGGCGGCTGTGCCGAATTGTCTTGGGAATTCAATCTGCCGGCTTTCGCCAGACATTTCCGTGTCATCGCACCCGACTGGCTCGGGTTCGGTCGGACGGACAAGGTGTTCGATTTTGCCTCCGGAAGAGACCGGGTTTTCGGCCATATGCAGCGCTTTTTCGAAATCATGGATATCGATGAGGCGGATTTTGTCGGAAATTCGATGGGCGGCAGCAACCTGATCAGGATTGCAGCGGCGCCCCCGCCGATATTTCCGATTCGTTCCCTGATTGCGTCTTCCGGCGGCGGTTTCGCGCCTGCTTCCGATGACAGGGCCAAGCTGCTCGCCTATGACGGCACGCCCAAATCGATGCGGAACCTGCTCGATGGGCTTTTCTACAATAAAAAGAAATGGGTCGATAACCCGGCCTATATCCGGAAACGCCAGAAATTCGCGACCATGCCCGGGGCCTGGGAATGTGCCGCCGCGGTACGGTTCAAGCGGCCCAACATCAAGACCGGCGGCGGTCAATTCGGCGGAGCGGACAACACGCCTTATGAAAATATTTCCGTACCGACCCTTCTAATCGCCGGAAAGCAGGACGGGTTACGCCTGCCGGGCTATGCCAAGGAACTCGGCAAGCGCATTAAGGGCAGCAAGGTTAGCGTCTATGACAAGGCCGCCCATTGTCCGCACATTGAACATGCCGCGCGGTTCAACAAGGAAGCAATCACCTTCCTCAAACAGGTCCACAAAAAACTCGGCGTCAAAAAGCGCTAAGGGATCCGATGCCGCACGATCACGACCATCAAGGCCATGAGGCGGCAACCGACGAAAGCGGCACCGCAAATCCGGTCCTGATAGAGATCATACGGGGCGATCTGATCGAAAGCCGGCACCGGGGTTCCGTTGCGTTGGTCGATGCCCATGGCAAGGTGGCCTTCTCCGCCGGCGACATCATGGGAGAGGTTTTTCCCCGATCCGCGATAAAACCGATCCAGGCTTTAATGCTGCTCGAAACCGGCGCGGCAAAACGGTTCGGGCTCGGGCTCGCGCAAATCGCGCTTGCCTGCGCCAGTCACAGCGGATCGGAGATTCACACCGATATCGTTGGCGCCTGGCTCGAGAAGATCGGCTGCACGGAAGACGATCTCGTATGCGGCCCGTCCCTGCCCTGGAGCGACTATGAGAAGGAAGCGCTGTTCGCCCAACGTGGCGGGCCAAGCCGTCTTCAGGATAACTTTTCCGGGAAACACGCCGCGCTTCTCACCGTCGCAAAACATCTCGGCTATCCCACACTCGGCTATAACCGTCTCGATCATCCGGTTCAGCAACGGCTGCTCGGTCTAGTGGAGCAAATGACCGGGCTGGATTTGTTCGATGCACCCAAGGGAATTGACGGGTGCGGTATTCCCGTTTTCGGTATCCCACTCGCCAATATCGCGCTCGCGATGGCGCGCTTGGTGGATCCGCACGACCAACCCGACGAACGCCAGGCGGCCTGCAAACGCATCGTCCGGGCGATGTTTGACGAACCCTATCTGATCGGCGGCAAGGACCGCTTCGATACCCGCATCCTTGACGCCTGCCGGGGCACCGCCCTGATAAAAACCGGAGCCGAAGGAGTCTATACTGGATGTTTCCCCGAACTCGGGCTCGGCGTTGCCCTGAAAATTGATGACGGATCGCGCCGCGCAGCCGAAGCCGCCATGATGCAGATCATGCGCCGGTTCGAGGTGCTGAGCGAACGCGCAAAGGGACGGCTTCTCAACATATTGGAGCCGCCGCTTTTTTCACGCTCCGGCGAGGTCGTGGGCGTCATCCGCGGCGCCGGACCGCTCGCTCTTTCCTGATTCAGGTCTTGTATTCGGGATAATGCTTCTCGACGAGCGCCATGCTCGCCTGCCAGTCCCGGCTGTCCGAATTATATTGCCCGATACGCCCGAATTTCGTTGCGCGGGCCTCCGCGGCGTCATGCTCAATTTCGACCAGTTCTCCGCCACCCGACAGAGCACCCACCTGAGCCCGGCAGGCCAGTTCGAAGAAATGATGATAGATATAGGCCTCGGCCAGTGATGAACCGCAAACCAGCGCCCCGTGGTTTTGGAGCATCATCACCCAATGATCGCCAAGCGTCTTGGCCAGCATACCGGCCCCGTCATATGTGGTGTCGTCATATTCGTTGGCGTAATATGCAATCCGGTTATAGAAGCGCGCCGCCTGCTGGGTGAGCGGCATCAGACCCTTCTTTTGCGCGGAAACCGCCAGATTGGAGGGCGAATGGGTGTGGACTGCCGCCATGATTTCCGGCCGGGTCCGGAGCACCGCGGCGTGGAGATTATAGGCCGCCGGGCTCGCCTTGTATTCCGACTCCATGACCTGGTTGCCCTCGGTATCGTATTTGACGAGGTTGGATGCCGTTACCTGCTCCATAAACAGATTATCGGCCTTTACCAGAAAATGATCCGGCTCGCCCGGAACCCGCACCGATATATGGTTATAGGTCATATCGACAAAGACAAAACGCGCGACCAGCCAATGAGCCGCGGCAAGCTCACACCGCGCCTCCCATTCCGCCTCGCTTACGCGCGACTGCACATTTCCCGTTTCAAGCTCGGCCAATCTGCTCGCGTTCATCGCCCTGTCTCCCTTTGATCGCTTGTCTTCGGAAACTTTCTCACGGAAAATACAACCCGCAAACCTGTAAAAACCGAGGACAGGACGAATGGCGACCATCACGCTGGAACAGGCGGACACAATCATCGAAAAGGCGATCGAAAAACGGCACGAGCTGGGGCTCGCGCCACTGACCGTCGCGGTGCTCGACCCCGGTGGACATCTGGTGGCCTTCAAGCGGGAGGATAATTCCTCCCTCCTCCGCCCGCAGATCGCCCAGGGAAAGGCCTGGGGGACCCTCGGGATGGGGATTTCATCACGCAAGGTCGTGGACCGCTTCGCCGCCAATACGCCCTTTTTCACGTCTCTTTCGATGCTTTGTGAAGGCCAGATGCTGGCAAGCCCCGGTGGTCTGCTTATCCGGGACGATCACGGCGATATTGCCGGCGCGGTCGGGATCAGCGGCGATAGCGGTGAAAATGATGAGAAATGCGCGATCGCGGGGATTGAGGCGGCCGGCCTCACCTACGATCCCTGAGCCCGCGCCGACCTCTTGCCTGCCGGAATATCACGACATGCCCACCGATAACGTTGTTTCACTTGATCTATCGGTTTTCACCCGGGGCGATATCGAAGCGATCAAGTCTCTCGGAGAAAAGCAGAAACTGCTTTTCCGCTGGTTCCGTTGCGAGCGCAAAACGGAACCCGGCCGGGATCAATATATGATCTATTCGGGCACCCGCAGCCGGACGCCCTATGCCGCCTACCGGATCGAACGGCGCAAGGACGGGACATATCATCTGATGGAACAGCGGACGGATACCGAAATTGCCGCAGGCCGGATTATCGGCGATGTCATTACCAAAATTCCCGATGATTTTTTCTATTCAGTATAGATAGTTAAGAGTTCTAATTAAGAATTTAGGAGAGGGTTATACTATGTCGCTTGCGTCCTTCAATTTGTGCCAGTGGATCGAAGACAATCGGCATCTGCTGCGCCCGCCGGTCCTCAACCAGACCATCTTCGCCAATGACGACTTCATCGTGATGATTGTCGGCGGTCCCAATGTCCGGACCGATTATCATGTCGATCCCTATGAGGAATTCTTTTACCAGCTGAAAGGCGACATGTTTCTGAAAACCGTGCAGGACGGCGCATTGGTCGATGTGCCGATCGCCGAGGGCAATGTTCTGTTATTGCCGCCCAACGTGCCCCATTCGCCGCAGCGTCCGGACCCGGAAAGCATTGGTATGGTCGTCGAACGTATCCGCCCCGAAGGCGTTATAGACGCGTTCGAGTGGTATTGCGATGAATGCGGCAACAAAATCTGGCGCAAAGAAGTCTTCGTCCAGAACATTGTCGACGACCTGCCGCCGGTTTTCGAGGAATATTACGGCGAGATCGCGGACGGAAATTGCGATAAATGCGGCGCCAAGAACCCGCAGAAAATATCAGTTTGATGGATCAGGACGGAACCGCCGTTATCCATCTCGTTTACTGGTACTGGCTGATATTCGGCGGCGTGCTGGTGGCGCTGGAAAAAATCTTCCCCGGCAAATCCTCTCTCTGGGTAGGTATAGCTGCCTTTGCCACCGGGTTCGGCGCAATTCTTTTTCCCAAGATGTCACTATTTTTACAGCTTGTTCTATTCGCCGCAGTATCAGTCTCTAGCATTATCGGCGGTAAGGCGGCCATAAAAGCACAAGCCAACCGAAATGAAACCGAAAACTAATCCCTGATCACCACGCGCTCTGATGACGCATGAACGCCATACGTTTTTAGCGGTTCATTCCCGATAACGCGGAAACGGTGGAGCACGCCCGGCGGAAACGCCATGGTATCGCCCGGCGCGATGGCAAATTCCTCATTGCCGTTCTCACCGTTGATCCAGCCCATCCCCTCGCCTTCCAGCACGGTGACATATTCCCAATAAGGGTGATGATGATCCCCGGTCGAAAAGCCGGGTGGCGAAGTCTGGATACCGAGACGCACCGGTGTCGAACCCCGGTCATCGCCCACCATCGTCTGATAGACCGCGCCGTCGTGAAACGGTTCCTTGTCAACGTTATTCAGCCGGATGAGAGGCATCGATTAGCTAACCTCCAAGCCCTGGATGATTTCCCGCCGCACCGTGCGCGGTCTTGCGCAGCGTATCCATCGCCCGGTCGAGCCCATCCAATGTCATCGGATACATCTTGCCTTCCAGAAGACGCCAGATCACCTGGGTCGACACAATTTGCGGCCAGCGCTCGACCGGTTCCGGGTTAAGCCATATCAGGTCCGGGAAATGTTCGCGCATCCGGTTCATCCAGACCATACCGGATTCCTCGTTCCAATGCTCCACCGAACCGCCGGGCTCGGTTACCTCATAGGGGCTCATTGTCGCGTCACCGACAAAGATCACCTTGTAGTCGGGACCGTACCTGTTCAGCACATCCCAGGTCGGTATGGCCTCGTTATAGCCCCGGCGGTTGTCGCGCCAGACACGCTCATAAAGAAAATTGTGGAAATAGTAATATTCCAGATATTTGAACTCGCTGCGCGCGGCGGAAAACAGTTCTTCACTGACCTTCAGATGCGGGTCCATCGTCCCGCCGACATCGACAAATAGAAGAACCTTTACCTTGTTCCGGCGTTCAGGGCGCATCCTGATATCCAGAAGCCCGGCATTCTTCGCCGTTTCCGAAATCGTGCTGTCCAGATCGAACTCATCCTGCGCGCCTTCACGAACGAATTTCCGCAACCGCCGCAGCGCCATTTTGACATTACGCGTACCGACCTCGACATTGCCGGAGAGATTTCGGAATTGACGTTTTTTCCAGACTTTGGTTGCGCTGCCACCGCCGCCTTCGCCGCCGATACGCACCCCGGCGGGGTTCATCCCGTTATTGCCAAAGGGTGATGTGCCGCCCTGCCCAATCCATTTATTACCACCTGAATGTGCGCTGTCCTGCTCCTCAAGCCGCTCACGCAGCTTTTCCATCAACTCGTCGAAGTCGAGCTTTTCAAGCTGCTCGAGTTCTTCCGGGTCGAAAAGCTGTTTCGCGAGTCCGCTCAGCCAACGCTCCGGGATTTCCGCCTGAAACAGCTCAGCGCTGTTTTTCATAAGCCCGTGAAAATAGGAACCGAAGATCTGATCGAACCGATCGAAATATTTTTCGTCCTTCACCAGGGCGGCCCGGGCGAGAAAATAGAAATCGTCCACGGACGCGCCCGCGACACCCTTCTCCATCGCCTCCAGCAGCATCAGATATTCCCGGATGGTCACCGGGACCTTCGCCGCTCTCAACTCATTGAAGAATTCGATAAACATTTGTCGCGCCAGGCCCGATTTTACCGCCGGGACAGAAAGGCCAGCCTTTCAAACATATGAACGTCCTGTTCATTTTTCAGAAGCGCGCCGTATAACTGCGGGATCGCCTTCGTTGCATCGTCCCGGATAGCCTCCGGCGAAATATCCTCGACCAGAAGCAGCTTGATCCAGTCCAGCAATTCGGAAGTAGAGGGCTTTTTCTTGATGCCGTTGACCTCCCGCAGATCGTAAAAGGTCTCAAGCGCCGATTTAAGCAACTTCTTTTTGATATCGGGAAAATGTACCCGGACGATTTCCTCCATCGTTTCCGCCTCGGGAAAGCGGATGTAGTGGAAGAAACACCGGCGCAGAAACGCGTCCGGTAGCTCTTTTTCGTTATTCGAAGTGATGATGATCACCGGCCGCGTCGTCGCGGTCACGGTTTCCTGCAATTCATGAACATAAAATTCCATACGGTCGAGTTCCTGCAAGAGATCGTTCGGAAACTCGATATCGGCCTTGTCGATTTCGTCAATCAGAACGACCGCACGGCGGTCTTGTTCGAACGCCCGCCAGAGCGGCCCCTGTTCGATATAATTCCGGATATTTTCAACGCCCTCCTCACCAAGTTGGGAATCGCGCAGCCGAGATACGGCATCATATTCATAGAGACCATGCCGCGCTTTTGTCGTCGATTTGATGTGCCATTCGAAAATAGGCATCTCCAGAGAACGCGCCACCTCCTGCGCCAAGAGGGTTTTGCCGGTGCCTGGTTCACCTTTGATCAGCAGCGGCCGCTCAAGAGAAATTGCGGCGTTGACCGCCATGTTGAGGTCTTCAGTGGTGACGTAACTGTCTGTACCGGAAAATTTCATTTTTTATCAAACTCTTGTCAGAGGGGCGGAGATTCGGTCAAGAATTAGAGGGAAACCTAGTGGACCGGCGGTTTGCGATCAAGCAACAGCGTTGCCGGGCACGCGGTTCGAGGGGCAGGTACGGGAGCCGACAATGGCTATTTCAATCGCGCTACATCTGATTTTTTCCGTGATATGGGTCGGTGGAATGTTCTTCGCCGTCTATGTCATGCGACTGGCTGCCGGACCGATGGAGGCTCATGACCGGATCGCGCTCTGGGATCGCGGGTTCAGAAAATTTTTTCCCTGGGTGTGGGCCTCGGTCGTCGTCCTGCCGGCAACAGGGTATTTTATGATTTTCCAGGCCTATGGCGGTATCGGCGATCTTCCTCTGCCATACCACATTATGCATGCGCTCGGCTGGCTGATGATTCTGATTTTTCTTCATCTCTGGTTTGCCCCATATGCGCGCTTCAAACGCGCGGTCGCCGAAGGCGATACGCCGGAGGCCGGGAAGAACCTCAATACGATCCGCCAGATTGTTACGGTCAACCTCTATTTCGGGATGATAAACAGCCTTATCGGGGCATCCGGCCATTATTGGGGTTGAGGCAGGAGCCGATGCAGCGCGGCGCGAAGTTCCTCGATTGTCGGATTCATCTTTTTCGCCTTGTAACGGTGAATAAAATGAAAGGTCTGTTTTCCTGATTTATCGAAAATGAAGACAGTGGGAATGCGCTGCACATCGTCGAATTTCCTGGCGATCTCATCATTTCCCCTGATGACCGAAAATTCAGGCTGGTATTTCGAGAGGAACCGGTGCAACCGGGCGCCGTTATCCTTAAACCCGGTGAAATCCTCCAGATAGTTCACCGAAACAATTTTCAGGCCTCGCGCGGCATAGTCCCTGTAGAGCTTGTTCAGATGCCGGAACTCTTTGTGACAGGGCGGACACCAGCTTGCGAAGAAATTGACGAGGACGACCTGGCCACCCAACGTTTCCGCACCAATTGGTTCACCGGCCAAATGCGGCAAAGTTGAAAGCTCCGCACGCAGCGCGTCGTCCAACGAGGCAGCACGCGCGCCATTGACCGCCGTCAGGACGCAAATTCCGGCGAATAGGGTTCTCAGAAGAAGGTTCATCGTTATTAGCTGGGGCGCTTCCCAGAATTAAGCAAATCTCTACACTGATTTGTGATTGAACCCATGAAGGAAACAGGGAAATGGCACTTTTGATCAAGTCTGAAGAACTCGCGGGGTTGATCCCGATCGAAGATGCGATTGAGGCAGTCCGCCAGGGATTTCGGGATCATGGCAAAGCGCCGCATTATTCCTCGCCCCGTATCCGCATGCAGCATGAGGACCGCCGCGTCACACTTCATCCCGGCGGGTGTGTTTCCCTGGAAACCGCGGGTGTTTTTATCCATGTGGAGCGTTTCACCTTTCATGATAACGCCCAGCAATACACGAATGCGGGAAAACGGGTCTATGTCGCCTATGACAGCGAAACCGCCGACCTGCAATCGGTGATCGTCGGATCCTTGCCCTTTTTTGATTTCGACGATACGGAGGAACAATTCGCCACCGAAACCCCGATCACCAGCGCGGTCGGCACCGATTTGCTTGCGCGGCCCGATTGCCGCGTGTTGACCATGCTCGGTACCGGTCGTCAGGCCCGGCGGCATCTCATCGCCATGGAAGCAATCCGGCCAATTGAGGAGGTTCGGGTTTATTCAAGATCAGAGGAAAACCGTCAGATTTTCCGGCAACGCATGGCGCCCCTGACCGACGCGAGGATTGTTTTGTGCGACAGCGGAGAAGAAGCGGTTCGTGGATCGGACCTGATCTGCTGCGCGACCGGCAGTAATGTTCCCGCCTTGTTGGGTGCCTGGCTGGAACCCGGCCAGCATGTGACCTCGATCGTCAATTCCAACAAAGGGGTGAAGGAACAGGCGGGGCTCGCCAACCGGCGGCGCGAAATTGATGATGAGGTGGTTGCCCGGTCCGATGTCATCGCGGTCAACCTGATCGAACAATCGATCATTGACGAACATGGCGACCTGTTCGAGCCGGAGGAAAAAGGCATCATCGCCTGGGACGATCTTGTCGAAATCGGCCAGCTGCTGGATGGCAAGGGCGACGGGCGAACCGCAGCAGAGCAGATTACCCTCTATAAGCAAAATTCGGATCAGGGGGTGGGCTATATGGCGCTTGCAAAGCTGGCGCACGATATCGCAGTCAAAAACGGTATCGGGATTGAAATTTAGTCGATTTTCAGCCGGTTAACCTGCATCAAGGTAATTGCGCCAGCGTCTCCTTATCCTCAGTCCTTGGAGGAGTCCAAGAGGAGACGAGAGACATGGCCCTGACCAGGGAAGAAATGTCCGCGCGCTATGCGACGGAGGAAATGAAAAAAGCCGGCGAAAAACTGCCGGAATTTATTGTGTCCTGCGACGGGCATGTGGATGAACCCCCCGATATTTTCGACGATCTGCCGGCCGATATACGCGAAAAGATCAACCGTCCGAAAATCATGCTCGAATCGCGCCCAAAGGGCGGCGTCGATCCCGCGGTTCGCCTTGAGGATATGAAGCTCGACGGTGTGGTGGCGGAAGTTCTCTACCCAACCTTTGTCCTCGGACTTTTCGGTCAGGAACAGCGCGAACAGGAAGCCGCCTTCCCAGTTTATAACAACTGGATCGCCGATTTCTGCAAACAGGCACCCGGCAAGCTTTGGGGTGTTCCCTGTATCCCGACCTACGATATCGATTTCGCGATCAAGGAAATGCAGCGTTGCAACGATATGGGGCTATTGGGCGGGCTTGTCTGGCAGGTCCCGCACCCCGATCTGCCGCTGACATCCGATCATTATGAACGGCTCTATGCCGCTGCCGCCGAGATCGGTCAGCCCCTGCATTATCACATCCTGACCGGGTTCTGCTATTTCCGTTTCAAACGGGAAGGCATGGAAAAGGTTCGTGGATCAGTCAACACCAAGACCGCCGATCTGATGACCAATATGTTCGATCTGATCTGGTCGGGCGTGTTCGAACGCCACCCGAAACTAAAGGTCGTTATAGCGGAAGGCGAATTGGGCTGGGCTCCATTCGCGCTTCAGCAATATGACTATTATTACCGGCGCAATACCAAACCGGGACATCCCAATGAAGACTTCAAGATCAGCCGCCTGCCGAGCGAGATATTCGAAGATCATATCTACCTGACCTTCATGGACGATTTCGTCGGCGGTCAGACGTTGCAATATTGCGGTGACAAGAACTGCATGTGGTCGAGCGATTATCCGCACCCAAATATGACCTGGCCGAATTCCCGAGCTTTTCTGGCACGCCAGATCGGCAATCTGGACCCGGAAAAACAGAAACGGGTTCTGGCTCAGAATTGCATCGATCTATACGGGCTAGACGTTAAAGCCTGAGCATAAATAAAGGCGGTGGAACAATTGGTTTCACTGCCCTTTTTTTCTGCCTCGTTCAGGAAAATTCAGACCGCGGCCTGAACCATGATTTCAACCAGGGTTCCTGGCGTAAGCGCGGTCCCCACCGCGGCGCGCGCCGGTGGGTGGGCGGGATCCATCCACTCCATCCAGGCTTCGTTCATCTCATCCTTCAAATCCATATCGGCGAGATAAACGACGGCGGAAAGAATTTTGGTCTTGTCCGAACCGACTTCAGCCAGAACACCATCGATCTTGGCAAGAACCTGCGCCGTCTGCCCTTTCATGGGTAGCGTTTTGTCATCTGCAACGGTGCCGGAAAGATAGGCGACCCCATTATGGATAACCGCCCGGCTGTTCCATGCGCCCGGTTTCACATACTCAACCATACTGCTCTCCCTAACCGTCCAAAAAGCCGTTGAGTTCTTGTGCCACGGCATCCGGATTTTCCAAATGCACCGCATGGCCGCAATTTTCGATCAACGCCAATCCACCACCCGGAAACCCGTCGGAATATGTCTCCGCATGGTCCACCGGCACGAAAGCGTTCTTCGCACCGGTTACAATCCTGGCCCGACCCGAATAGCGATAAAGCCTGTCCTTCAGTTTCGGATGATAGAAATAGGGCGGCGTAAATCCGATACGCGCGGAAAACCGGAAAACCTGATACCGCATCAGGCCTTCCTTTATCCCGCTCGTCTCGTCCGCGACAACCTTGTTTGCCAATTCAGATGATCCATCCGCAAACAACATATTCCGCGCGTCAATCGCGGTCCCGTCCAAAGGCTGGATCGCCATAAACAGATCTCCGGTCAACGCGCCGGATACGGCCAGACCGCTCGGGCTAATCAGACCCAGCTTCTTGACCTTTTCCGGATGGCGAACGGCGATCTCGGCCGCCAGCCATCCACCGATGCAGTTACCGACAATTGCGAAACGGTCGAGCTCCAACGCATCGATAACCTCAAGCGTATGGTAAACCAGATCCTCAATCGCCTCCAGGCTTTGGTCTTCCGCCGTGCCCGCGCAACCGGGATGGGCCGGTGCGATCACACGGTTGTTTTGTGCCAGACTTTCCAGCAGATCGGTCGGTTGCTCCAGCAATCCATGGGTATCGGCAATTCCATGCAGATAAAGCAGCGGAGCGCCTTCTCCCGCCTCGAAAAGCTGCACCTTGCGACCCCGGACATCGATATCCCTCATCACCATCAGACCGCTCCCTCGCTCTCTAGATCGCGAAGCACCGGATACTCCTTATCAAACAGCACGCCCGAATCGCGCCTTAGGGCAGGCGCGACCTCTTCGGCAAAAAGTTTCATGGATTTGCGTGCCAACGCATCATCCATATTGCCGAAATGAAACTGGATCAGGAGATTGCCGACCTGGGCTTCCTCGATAAACCCCCAGAGCTTTTCCCGCACTGTTTCCGGACTGCCGACGATGATGGAATTACGTTCCTCCAGCTCATCCCAACTCTCGGCATCACCGAGCATTTTACCGCTGGAACGCGGCGCATGCAGAAACGCTTCCCATGACCGAAGCGATTGCGACGGCACACCGGGTCCGAAGGTCATCGATTTTCCCTTCTGGCGCAGATGGCCCTTCAGGCAATTTCGCAGGAAATACCAAATCGGCTTCTCGGCCTCCGCCTTTGCCTGTTCATCCGTTTCGGAAACATATACCGACAGCAGGACTCCCATATTGAACGGGGTATAGGTCTGGTTATGTTTTTCCATCACCTGCGCATATTCACGGGCGGCCGCCTTCGTTCCACCGCCGTGGGAACGCGAGGACAGGAAATAGCAATAGCCCCGCTTTGCGACCTCTTCCATGGATTCGATACTGCGCGACCCTGGAACCCAAACCTGTGGGTGCGGCGTCTGTAAAGGTTTGGGCCAAAGGTTCACATAGCGCAGCGGATAGCACGGGCCTTCATGGTCGAACGGGCCGTCATCTGTCCAGGACCTCACCACCAGATCGATCGCTTCCCACAACCGCCGGCGTCCGTGCGGCGAGGCCACGTTGTAATTAAATGACTCCGGACCACCACCCACGGCAAAACCGGCGATCAGCCGGCCGTCGCTCATATTGTCCAGCATGGCGAATTCCTCTGCCACGCGAAGCGGATTGAGATAGAGCGGCGGCAGATCGGCGAGGACAACAATTTTTGCGTTTTTCGTTCTTTGCGTCAGGGCCGAGGCGATCAGATTGGGCGAGGCCATCAACCCGTAGATATTCTGATGATGCTCGTTCAGGACCAGCCCGTCGAAACCCAACTCATCGCCATATACGAGCTGGTCGATATAGGTCTGATAAAGTCCCCTGCTCTTTTCGCCATCCCACAAGCTATTGGGGACCGTTACCCAACCGGATGTATGATTTTCATCGAAATCATCCGGCAAATGCGGATAGGCCATGAAGTGCCAGCAAAACAACCGAACCGGGTGCATATCCCTCTCTCCCTGTCACATATGATTTTTATATTGTTGGGATTAACGGTATCACGGGATATCAACCGCACAAGACCAAGGGAACCATGAAAAAAGGGCCAGACGAAGGGGTTCGTATAATCCACGAGACCGAAAAATATCGCGGTCACTTATCGCTTGATGAGATAGAGCTGGAACACAGGCTCTTCGCAGGCGGATGGGGCACGCCGATCAAACGCGAAGTCGTCCGGCGGGCGAACGCCGTCGCGGTTTTCCCCTATGACCCGGTTCTGGATTCGGTGGTTACGATTCGTCAGTTCCGCATCGGTGCCTGGGACAATAACGACGATCCCTGGCTCCGTGAATCCGTTGCCGGTCTGATTGAAGACGGAGAGGTGGCGGAAGACGTCGCCAGACGGGAAACACTCGAAGAGGCGGGCTGTGAGCCCCGCGCGCTGATCAAAATCTGCGAATTTTATTCGAGCCCGGGGATGTTGTCCGAATTTGTCGATATTTATTGCGGGATCGTCGACGCATCCCATGGCGGTGGTTATCACGGTCTGAAAGATGAGGGGGAGGATATCGAAGCAGCGATCGTCTCGTGGAGGGATTTCGAAACAGAACTGGTTTCGGGCGGATTTCGCGACTGCAAATTACAACTTGCCGGGTACTGGTTACTGGCAAATCGTGACAAAATCCGCAATGAATACGGTTCCTGAATCGCAACGCTGAAAGAACCTCATGGAATCCCCGCTTGTTTCGACCGACTGGCTTGC
>CAZBKQ010000018.1:36528-48368 GCA_964492555.1 uncultured Rhodospirillaceae bacterium
CGCAACGCTGAAAGAACCTCATGGAATCCCCGCTTGTTTCGACCGACTGGCTTGCCGAAAACCTGAACGACCCGAATATCCACATCGCGGATGCGTCCTGGTATTTGCCGGCGCAGAATCGAGACGGTGCAGCCGAATATGCCGAAGCTCATATACCCGGCGCGATCTTTTGGGATATCGACGCGGTTGCCGACACCGAAAGCGGCCTGCCCCACACCATGCCGGATGCGGCTTCCTTCGAAAGGCACATGGAAGAGCTAGGCATCGGCAGCGACCATTTCATTGTTCTGTATGACGGTTTGGGGTTGTTTTCCGCCGCCAGACCTTGGTGGATGCTGCGCGCTTTCGGTCATGAAAATTGCGCCATTCTGGATGGCGGCTTCGTCAAATGGCGCGCCGAAGGCCGGGCTGTTAGCGCGGACAAGCCGAAAATGGCTCCGGCAAAATTCAACGCAAACTACAATTCCGCGATGATGCATAATCTTGAGGCGATGCTCAAAAATCTTGAGACCGGCGACGCGCAGATATTGGACGCCCGGGCCTCAGGCCGTTTTCAAGGAACCGAACCGGAGCCCCGGCCCAACAGCCGCAGCGGTCACATACCGGGAAGTCTCAACCTGCCCTACGACCAGTTGCTGGATCCGGAGCACAAAACCGTCTTGCCGCCCGACGACCTGACACAAAAATTCGCCGATGCCGGGATCGACCTAAGTCGGCCGGTGGTCACCAGCTGCGGGTCGGGCGTAACCGCTTGTATCCTCGCCCTTGGATTTCTCTTGAGCGGAAAGACGGATATCTCGGTTTATGACGGTTCCTGGTCTGAATGGGGCACCCATCCGGATACTCCCGTCGAAACAGGCTGACCGGCTCCTTTTCCGCCGTATATTCAATACGATCATCCCAACATCTACCATTTGGAAACTGAAATGAAACAGGACACGCTTATCACGACTGCCGGACGCGACCCGGAAAACAACAAGGGTTTCGTTAATCCACCTGTCTATCACGCATCGACCATTCTCTCGGGGTCGTTAAAGGAACGTCAGGAAAAAAGCGAGCGGCGATGGGAGGTCGGCACCTACACCTATGGCCGTCAGGGTACGCCGACCCATGATGCGCTCGAAATCGCCGTGTCCAAATTGCTTGGCGGAGACAGGGCGGTCGCAATGTCTTCCGGCCTCGCGGCGATCAATGCCGCGATGTTGGCATTTCTGGAGGCCGGCGACCATGTCCTGATGGTGGATTCGGTTTACGGACCCGCACGGAATTTCTGCAATAACTTCCTGGCCCGCTTCGGGGTGGAAACCACCTATTACGACCCGTCAATCGGCGCCGGCATCGCCGACCTGATTCAGGACAACACCAGGATCGTCTATACGGAATCGCCGGGTTCGTTGACCTTTGAGGTCCAGGATATCCGGGCGATTGCCGACGCCGCCCACGAACGCGATTGCGTCGTCATCATGGATGATACCTGGTCAAGCGGTGTTTTCTTCAAACCATTCGAACACGGCGTCGATGTCTCCGCCATCGCCGCAACGAAATATATTGTCGGCCATTCGGATGTCATGATGGGTATCATCACCACGACCGAGGAACATTGGCCCCGTGTTCGGCCATCCGCCTCGGCGCTTGGCGCCAATTCCGGGCCCGACGATGTGTATCTCGCGCTGCGCGGACTGCGCACCATCGGAATCCGTATGCGGCAACATCATGAGAACGGTCTAAAACTCGCCCGCTATCTCGTCGATCGTCCAGAAGTTGTGAATATTATGCACCCCGGCATGCCGAACGACCCCGGGCACGAGCTGTGGAAGCGGGATTTCACCGGTGCCTGCGGGTTATTCGGGGTAGAGCTTCGCAAGGACATCTCGGAAGACGCCATTGCCGCAATGGTTGACGATCTCGAATATTTCGGGATCGGCTCCAGCTGGGGTGGTTTCGAAAGCCTGATACTCCGCACCAACCCCGGTTCAATCCGGGTGGCGACCAACGAACGTTGGGCGAATGCCGGCCCGACTTTACGTATTCACGCCGGGCTGGAAGACCCCGAAGACCTGATCGAAGATCTGGACAAGGGTTTTAAGCGGCTGAACGGGGAAAAGTGACGATGTCCGACAAGATTCCCGACAATGTAATTGCCGAGTCACTCGCGCTGATAAATTTCGACAGCGCAGGCCTCGTCCCGGCCATCGCTCAACAATACGACACGGGCGAAAATCTGATGATGGCGTGGATGAACGCCGATGCCGTCAGGGAAACCTTGACCACCGCCCGGGTCTGTTATTGGTCCCGTTCCCGTCAGAAACTATGGCGCAAGGGCGAGAGTTCGGGGCAGGTCCAGACACTCATCGATTTTCGCATCGATTGCGACGGAGACACCATTCTCTTATGCGTCGATCAGACCGGTGTCGCCTGTCACACAGGGCGGCGAAACTGCTTTTTCTATGCGGTGCGCACCGGCGGGATAGAGACCATCGCGGACGTCGAAATTGACCCCGGCGACCTTTACGGCAAATGAATGATGAACCGCCGCTTCAGGTTTCTCTGCTGACCGGGTTTCTGGGCAGCGGCAAAACCACCTTGCTGAACGCACTTCTTCGACACGAAGCGATGTCGGAGACCGCGGTGCTGATCAATGAATTCGGCGATATCGGCATTGACCACTCATTGGTGGAAACTGTTGATCCCGATATGATCCAGCTTACCACCGGCTGTCTTTGCTGTACCGTTCAGGGCGATCTGACGCGCGCGCTTCGGGAAATATTCCTGAAACGGGTTAATAGCAAAATACCAGCCTTTAAGCGCGTCCTTATCGAAACCACCGGCCTAGCGGATCCCGCACCGGTTATCCAGACACTGGTCAATGATCCGGTGATTTCGGCGCGCTATAGTCTGGACGGCATCATTGCGACCATTGATGCTCTTCATGGCCCGGGACAATTGCAGCGGCATGAGGAATGCCGGAAGCAGGCCGCGGTTGCAGACCGACTCGTAATCACCAAAACCGATATTGCCACTCCCGAACAAACCACGAGATGTCATGAGGCGCTCGAAATACTAAATCCGGCCGCACCTCGCCTGACCGCGGTTTCCGGTGATATTCACCCGGACAAGCTGTTCGATTGCGGTCTCTTTAATCCGGCAACGAAAAGTTATGACGTTCAGAACTGGCTTCGGGCTGAGGCCTATGCCGACGATGAACATCATCATCATCACGACCGAAACCGTCATGACGAAAATATTCACGCCTGGTGCCTCAACTATGAGGAGCCGATTTCCTGGCCGGCCTTTATCGCCTGGATACAGACACTGATCGATAATTACGGCGAAAAAATTTTCCGCATCAAGGGAATCGTGAATATCGAAGGCGAGGATCAACCGATTGCCATTCACGGCGTCCAGCACATATTTCATCCACCGGCAAAATTGCCCGATTGGGCTGATGAAACCCGCAATTCCAAACTGGTCTTTATCGTAGATGGGCTTTCTCAGGAATTGATCGAAGGCCAACTGACAAGACTGTTGAAGGCGGCACAGCGGATTGATTGACAGAAAGCGCTATATCCGACGATATATAACGCTTTCCACATAGAAATCTCGGCAGATGAAGTTTGCAACTGTTCTAGTGGCGCTAATCACATTTTCGGCCTTTGACGGACTGCGAACCGTACAAGCGCGCGAACCGCTCATATTTGCCGCGGCAAGCCTAAACCAGGCGCTCGATCGAATACTCGGCCAATATCAAAACACCATCCGGGTTTCTTATGCATCATCTGGCGCGCTCGCCCGCCAAATTGACCGTGGCGCTCCAGCAGATTTTTTTATTTCCGCAAACAGGAAGTGGATCGCCTGGCTCCTTAAGAAGGGCCGCCTTGTGCCCTCTGAAATCAATCCCCTTGTTGGAAATCAGCTGGTTCTCGCGCGCAACCGTCACTCCAGCCATATCAACGGTCGAATGCCGACTGAAATTTTTGCCTCTCTTAGAAACGGAGAACGTATCGCCGCAGGAGATCCCGCTCACGTACCCTTGGGACAATACACAAAAAGCACTCTTACAAGAGCGGGAACTTGGGCATTGATCAAAAACCGGCTTGCCCCCATGCAGAACGCACGCGCGGCGGCAACATTGGTGGAGCGCGGGGCGGTTCCGCTCGGTATTCTCTATAAAACAGACGCATTGATGAGCGAACGCCTCGAAATGCTCTTCGAATTCCCGGCGAAAGCGGGAACCGAAATCCGTTACTACATGGCATCTGTCAACGCCGGAAAGTCCAAGGAGATCGGACGTCTAAAAGCATATCTGTTTTCTGCACCCGCGGCGAAAATCTGGCGTGCTCACGGCTTCACAACGGGATGGGAACCGTGATGTTCTCTGATGCCGAGGCTGAAATTTTTCGACTCAGCATGCAGGTTTCCCTCTGGGCAACATTCTGCAGCCTTCCCTTTGGTGTCGCGGTCGCGTGGTTCCTCGCGCGCGTTGAATTTCCCGGAAAGGTCTTGGTCGACGGAATAATTCATCTGCCTCTGGTCCTGCCGCCCGTTGTGGTGGGGTATCTACTGCTCGTTGTATTCAGCAAGAATGGAGCATTCGGACAATTTCTTTCCGGGATTGGCATCGATTTCGCCTTTACATGGAAGGGTGCCGCGTTAGCGGCGGCCGTTATGGCTTTTCCGCTTATGGTAAGGGCGATCCGCCTCTCGATCGAGAGCGTGGATCAACGGCTTGAAATGGCCGCGCGAACACTCGGTGCCGGGCCGCTTTCGATGTTTCTGACGGTTACCCTCCCCTTGATCCTTCCGGGGCTGATCGCCGGCACTGTTCTGGCGTTTGCCCGCTGTCTTGGAGAATTCGGCGCCACCATAACCTTTGTCTCCAACATCCCGGGTGAAACGCGGACCCTGCCATTAGCCATCTATACCCTGACACAAACGCCGGGTAGCGAAGACGCCGCGTTCCGCCTGGTTGGGCTGTCGGTTTTTATCGCCCTGATCGCGCTCGCCATTTCTGAAATCGCCGCACGCCGCGCGAAACGCAGCCTGGGCATGACCCGATGATTTCCGTTGCACTCAAGAAAAGTTTCCGGCGCGCATCCATCGATGTGCGATTTGAGACGTCGGAACCCGGTATAACCGCGATTTTTGGCAGATCGGGCGCCGGTAAGACCTCCGTTATAAACATGATCGCGGGAATATTACGGCCCGATGAGGGGCGGATAGAACTCGACGGCGGAGTCATATTCGATTCCGCAACCAGGATCGATCTTGCCCCCGACAAGCGCCAAATCGGATATGTCTTTCAGGAATCCCGACTGTTTCCGCATATGAATGTTCGAAACAATCTGCTCTATGGCTGGCGTCGGCGCGCCGCCGGTCACCGGAATATCTCGTTGGATGATGTCATCGGCGTTTTGGGGCTGGACCCCATGCTGGAACGCTCTCCGGCCGGGCTATCGGGCGGCGAGGCACAGAGGGTTCAGTTTGGCCGCGCCATTCTGGCTAATCCCAAACTCCTGTTGATGGATGAGCCGCTTTCCTCTCTCGATAACCCGCGGCGAACGGAAATCTTGCCATTTATCGAACGGCTGCGGGACGAATTCCATATCCCGATTCTCTATGTGACCCACGCAATGGAAGAAATCATCAGGCTGGCGGACCGCCTGTTAATCATTGAAGACGGATCCTTGGCCGCCGACGGCACGGTTGAGGAATTGACCGGGCGGCTTGATCTCCGTCCGCTAACGGGAAGGTATGAAGCCGGTTCGGTTATCGCCGCGACGATTAAGGAAAACGACACACGGTACGGGCTAACCCACCTTTCCTTTCCAGGTGGCGTTTTAAGAGTGCCCGCGATTGATGGGGCTCCCGGCACCCCCGTGCGGCTGCGCATCCGCGCGCGAGATATTTCGATTTCGACTGAACTGCCTGCCGGGGCCAGCGAGCTTAATATCTTCAAAGGCAAGGTGGTCGAAATATCGCCACCCGCATCATCGCAAACCGCGCATTGCGATATTCTGATCGATATCGGCGTGCCGCTATGGGTTCGCTTAACCCGCCTGTCGATTGATCAACTCGAACTGCATCCGGGGAAGGAAATCCACGCCTTGATCAAAGGGACCTCCGTCGACCGGCAAAGCCTTGCCGCCCGCAAGGTCGAGGCCGTGCCCTGAATCATGCCCGATCATGGGGTTCGGTAAGGTCGATGTCCTCAGGGCCGACAGGCACAATTCCGGTGGGATTGACGTTCTTCATCCCGCCGTAATAACCGCTCTTGATCCCCAGGATATCCGTCATGTCTGCAACGCCGGGCGTCTGATACAGATCCTTCAGATAATTCCAGAGCACGTGGCGATCACGAATACGGAACTTGTTGCATTTGAAGTGGCCGTAATAGACGAAATCGAACCGGATCAGCGTCGTATATAGCCGCCAATCCGCTTCCGTCTGTTCCGGCTCGCAGAGAAAACGCCGGTCCGCCAAGTGACTTTCAAGCCACTCAAGCGTGTCAAACAGGGCCCGGTAGGCTTCTTCATAGGCCTGCTGTGACTTGGCGAAACCACATCGGTAGACACCGTTATTGAGCGTTCTATAGATCCGGTCGTTATAGCCATCAATCTCATCGCGAAACGGCTCGGGATACAGATCGAGCTCCGCCCGTCCCCATGCGTTGAATTCGGCGTTGAGCATGCGGATAATCTCCGCCGACTCGTTATTGACGATGGTTTTCTTCTCACGGTCCCAAAGGGTCGGCACGGTCACCCGCCCGGAATAATCGGGAACCGCCGCCTGATAGACCTGATAGAGTTCGAACACCCCATCGACGGGATCGAGCCCATCGCCGATGCCCATCGAATAAGCCCAGCTTCTTGTTCGCGGCAGATCCGAAAGCGTAATCGAAATGACATCTTCCAACCCCTTTAAACCGCGAACGATCTGGGTCCGGTGCGCCCAGGGACAATTCGGCGCCAGGAATAAATGGTGCCGGCCGGGCTCAGCCCTGAACCCCATGACCCGTCCGCCGTAACGCTGTCCCGGAAGATCGATTCCGGTCGGACGAACGCGCCGCTTTCTGAATTGCGGTATTTCTCATCCTCCTGGACCCACTCGCCCTCAACCAGCATCCCCATATCGAGCCTCCATAGCGTCGAAGAATTCAGGAAATCTCCGTAAGAAGAATTTCCAGCATAAATTTCATCCGCGCGGGTTGTCCGTATCCATCGCGAATACATCGCTCATAACCCGCGCGCGCAATCGCCGAACGCTCATCTTCGTGCGACAGGTAATACCGGCATTTCTCGACAAGCTCCTCACGCGCTCGGAAAAACACGGCCTCGCGGTCTTCTTCAAACAGGCGCTCGTGTTCTTCGGACCATTCCGCCAACATAAAACCGCCACAGGCCGGAATTTCGATACTGCGGTCTGTCTGCAAATCGCGGTTAGCCTTGCGTAAAAAGGCAAGATTGATCCGGCTCGCGCAAATCCCTTTTGAATAGAGCGGATTGCCGCCGCTATTCACCAGAGCGCGATTTTCAATCGCCAAATTCCCGGACCCCGGCCTGTAACCCGACCATCCATTGCCCCAGACCCGCACGGGAATCCCTTCTCCGGCCAGATAATCCATATCAGCGGCGCGCGGGGCCTCAAAACTCCCGATAAACCCAACATCGCAGGAAAGTTGGTCGCTTTCCTCAACCGTCAGTTCGATGGGATGATGATGATCCGGATCATAAGCCTTATCGACCATGATCACCTTTTTCGCCCCCATAGCGGGCAACTCATCCGGATTGGCGTTATAGGACTTGGTCGTGAAGATCAGGTCATATTCCTTAAGACCGCGACGGTACCAGACACTCCGGTTTACCGGGTTGAACATGTCGTCGTCGGTGTAGGAAACGAGAACAGCACCGGGACAGATATTTTTCAGCCGCCGCAGCGTAGAGGGCCGCACCATATTGCCCTTTTCGATCCAGATGACATCCGGCGCCTTTTGGCGTGCCTGATCAATCAGCCAGCTGTTGATGCCTTCCGTATCAAGATGAAAGCCCAGTTTCCAGGCGACCCTGAAGGCAAGGCTGGCGCGGGCGAAACCACCCTCACCGCCTTCAATCGGGGTCTGGGTCGCGGCACGCACCGGGACGCCAAGGCCACACATCGCCTTGAGACGCGAATAGCCCTTGGAATAATCGTTCAGGTCGCCGGCAAAAACGACATCAAGCGACCCGAGATCCTTCATACCGGGAACAGGATAATGGTGAAGACGAACCTACTCAGCCGCCGACGCCATTCCCTGTTTGCCTTCCGGAACCTTGAGATTGAAGATATTTGCCGCCGTCAGCCCCAGTATGTTCCGTTTGGCCTGTTCATCCAGGAACGGTAAATCCCAGATGACGCTCGGCGCATCGAAATCCCAATGCGGCCAGTCAGACGCGTACATCAGTGTATTCGGGGCATCGATCATCTCAAACGTAAGATCGACCGCCTTTGGATGATCCGTCTCAAGCGGTTGAGAAGTGTAATACATCTCTCGCATATATTCACTCGGCAGTTTCTTCAGCAGTGGCGCTTCTGAGGTCCTCATCAGATAGGTGTGATCAAGGCGTTGCATCAGCCACGGCACCCAAGCCAGTCCGGATTCGATCCAGACGACCTTCATATCCGGGAACTTCTCGCAAAGACCGTTCCACACCCAGTTGGTCATGTGTACGACATTGCACCAGGTAAAGCTGAGCGCATGCATGGCGCCGAACCGGTTTATCTGGGTCATCCATTCGTCATTCCAGTGATAGCCCGCGTGGAAACCAAGCGGCTTTCCAGTTTCCTCGATCATCGAATAGAGCTTCATATAACGGTTGTGATGGACCGGTTTGAAGCGGACCGATGTAATCATGAAGCCGACGACATCGGGATTGTCCGCAAATTCCTCGACTGTTTTGATCGACGCCTCAACATCGTTGAAGGGCAGATAAATCATAGAGCCGAGCTTTTCATCGGCTGCAAGAATACGGTCCGCAAACCACCGGTTATAAGCCGTGCCGAGCGTTACCTCCATGTTGAACTGCGGATGCGTTCCGAGGTTCAGCATCGGTGTCGGGAAGACCACCGTATAATCCACCATCATGGATTCATAGGCACGTTGTGCCAGCACAACATCGCGATGGACATCGGTTTCTTCCACCGGCTCGCCCCGCAAACCCTGATGGATAATGCGACCGCCGCAATCCTGATAACGCAGCGCGTGTTCCCCGTTCATACCGTAAGGCGGGGAACCCGTACGGTTGATCAAATGATCGCGCGCCTGAAACCGCAACACATCGTCATCAATATATTCCAGAAGCTCCCGCCAGCTTTCCGTCTCGTTATGGTGGGAATCGATATCGACGATAAAAACATCGTCAAATTCTCTGACCTCTCCCTGCTTTCGGGCATTGCTGAGGATATCCCGCGTATCAGTCTTCGCCGTGATCTCATTGATCGGGTTTGTACGCGGGGTCTCCGTGCCGCTATCCATGATGCCGCTCCCATTTTCAATTGGCGTTTGGCGGAAGTATAATCGCCCCCTACCATACTTGCCAGCACCGCATTACAGGGAATTCCAACAATGGCCTTGAATGAAAACCTGACCCGGCTTATCAAAATCTCCGGCCCACTCTGGGCCGGAGAAGCCGAGGTCGTCAGAACCTATTGAGATTCACCAAAACGCACCCGCGAGACCGATCTCCTCTGGCTGCGGCGCCAATGTTTCAAGGAGTTCAATGGCAAGGGTCTGGGCGAGCACAAGGATCTCGGTATTTTCCTGGGCCCCCTGACGGAAATCATCGAGTCTTTTCCAAAAATCGATAACGGTGTGGACAGACATCATATCCTCGGATTAATCGACACCATCCATGACGAATCGGCCATTATTGCCTGTTCGCCGACGTCTATGACGCCATCAAGGGGGCGGATGATCCGCCTCTGAACCCGCAGGAACTCCAGACCTGGGAATGGGACAAGATTCTCACCGATATGAGGATTGAACAAAATCACAAACATGGTGAGATCGGCGTGCGGGCCAGCCATTTCACGGAAGGCGGCTATTGCACCCTCTTCCGCGAAGGTATGCGGCTCGCGGGGCGCGGCGGTGCGGATGACAGGATCGCCCATGCCTGCCGGGAGATTTATGAGGATGAGTTCGGTCACATGATCGGCGGGATCGTCGGGCTCAATGACGAACCTCTGGCCGAGGAAGACTTCGCCCTGATGACCGGACTGGTTCAGGAACAGTTGCGCGCCCGTATCAAGATGCGCAACGAGGAATTCAGCTTTCCGCTGAGCGAGGAACGTGTCGAGGCAATTTATAACGGTGAGATAGATCCCGAACCGTTCGATTTCGAGAAAGCGGAGTCAATATTGCAAAATCACTAGAGACAACTTTTACTTGTCTCAAGCACATTCTTACATACTTAATATCCAGGCTATCGGTTTGGCCGCAGGCAAAAGGGAACGCACGACATGTCGACATTACTGGAAAATGCGCCGCCGCTGGATCAACTGCACGCGACCGTGCAATTCAGCATCGATACCGGTGAGACCCCTGTCGCCATCGTAAAAGAACCAGGCGGAGGATCCGACCGGCGGTCCGGCCAATATGAAGAGCATAAGATCATCATTCGCGATGCACGGCCGATCACGGACCGGCTCGACATAGACAAGCAAGGATTTCTGCTGACTGAATTCGATACCGCCGTCGCTGATTTTTATGACGAAAATCAGGTGAAGGACATCTATTACCCGGAAATGGAAGTTCTGGTCCGGAAATTTACCGGTGCCGACAAGGTTGTTGTGTTCGACCATACCATTCGGATCGATGACGGTGGCGCGGCGGATGAAAAGAAAGTTCGCACGCCGGTCCGCAACATGCATAACGACTTCACCATCAACTCCGCGGCGCAACGGGTACGTGACCTGCTGCCCGAGGACGAGGCAGAGGAACGACTCAAGAAACGCTTTGGGTCGATCAATATCTGGCGTCCCATCACCGGCCCGGTCGAAACCGCGCCGCTCGCCATCTGCGGGTGGGATTCTCTGGAGGACCAGAACCTGATCCCGGCTGAACGACGCTATCAGGACCGCATCGGCGGGGTGTTGCATCTTTCCTATAACGCCAACCAGGAATGGTTTTATTTTCCGCGTATGACGACGGAAGAAGTCGTCATCCTGAAATGCTATGACTCCGTTGATGACGGTACCGCCAAATGGACCGCGCATGGCTCCTTCGATCCGCCCGAAAAACCGGAAAACGCGCGCCCCCGCGAAAGCATCGAAATCAGGACGCTTTATTTCTTTGATGAGTGAGCGGTAGCGCGCTGGCGCGCCCGGGAGGACTCGAACCTCCGACCTGCGGATTAGAAGTCCGCTGCTCTATCCAGCTGAGCTACGGGCGCCCGCCCCTTTCCTACACGAGGCTGGAACATGTTTCCACAAGGATCATATCCGTGATATGAACCCCGGAGCGGTTCCAGAAACCAGCGCCGATTCTGATAGTGTTTCTTTTATTTTCGACGCTTCGAAACCAACACGCGCCGCCGTGCCCGACACTAGACAGTCCCACACTGAGATTTCCGTCGCCTATTATCCGGCGCGGAAAAAACTCGCCGTGCTGTTTCTATATGCAGTGATCCTATCCGTCGGTGGCGCGGGTCTCGTTTTCGACCCGCTCCGGCTTCATCAGGAGCAGGATATTCTCCTCTTTGGTGAAACTGACGTGGGATATTACACGATGCTCATCTCGGGCATCGGCATTGCCTCGATTGCGGGACTTTTTTCCATCGCGTTTCTCTATAGGGTGATCTATCCAAAAC
>CAZBKQ010000019.1:0-6690 GCA_964492555.1 uncultured Rhodospirillaceae bacterium
GCCGGCGTCATCCTCTTTAGCAGCGTATCGGGAATACGGCGTGACGGGTGTGGCATGCTGATTAACAGCGGGGATTCTCCCTGAATGAACCGGTATGAAGACTCCATTATCGACGCTTTTGTGGTGGAAAGATCATTTGCCGCGGTCTTTGGTTTTCGAATCTGCTGCTGAAGATTGGGATATTTTGAACGCCATGGATACGCCCTTTGGTTGCGCTTGGGTCACAATACGGTAACGTAAAGCGAATAAAGTCGAGTATGGGACTTTAAGGGGGGGGGATCATCAAAAAATATATCATCGCGATCATTACGCTTGGTTTGTTTCTGGGGGGCGGCGCGGTTGGGCAGGCGGCCGCAATGCCGGTGCACGGATTCTAATCGTCCAACGCGAGTTTCGCAGGCCTTTCGCCGAGGCAACCTATTGCCCGTTCGCAAGTGGCGTTTCAGAGTCATAAAAAGAAGATCATTCGAAAAACCGTGATTAAGAAGGTCATTCGGAACTTCAAACACAATCCGGTTTTGAAAAAGAAACTTCGCAAGAAATTGCGATTTCTGAAGTATGTCTGGCGAAAAAAACACAGCTGATAACGGTTTTTGGGGAAAGTAGACCGGTAGCGACCGGTCTATCTCTTCACTGTCTTCTGGCTTAGGATCGCCGGGTTTCAACCCGGACTTCAGGTCCATGACGACTGAATCGCTGATTATCATATTTGCCGCCCTTGCCGCCGGATCTCTGGTCAAGGGTATTTCCGGCCTCGGACTGCCATTGACGGCGATTCCCGTCATGGCGAGCTTTATGGATGTCGATCGCGCCGTTGCCATCATGGTCATCCCGGGTGTGTTGCTCAATTTGTGGCTGCTTTGGGCGTACAGGGCAAGCGCTGTCCGGATCCCGAATCTGCCTCTGGTCTGTGTGACGGGTATCGCCGGGGTGATTGCGGGGGCGTTGATCCTCTCAAGCGTGCCCGGCTGGTATCTGCTGGTCGTGATGGCGGTCTGGCTTGGCGGTTACCTGTTGAGCCTGCTTCTCAAGAAAAAAATTTCCGCGCCGGGACCGATCTCAAAACATATGCCCATGGTGGTTGTCGGCACCGCCGGGGTAATCCAGGGCGCGATAGGGACCGCCGGTCCGGTGCTGGCACCCTACGTTCATTCCCTCAATCTGAAACAGCCGCAATATGTCTTCGCGGTTTCGGTATTGTTTCAGATATTTGCGATAACCCAGCTTATTTCTTTCATCTGGCTGGGCCTGATCGATATGGAGCGGGCCTATGAAAGCATGCTGGCCTGTATTCCAATCGCGATATTTCTGCCGCTTGCGGTGTGGCTGTCCCGATTCTTTAACGACCGGGGTTTCAACATGCTGATTGTCGGTTTGCTGATTGTCATAGAAATCCGGCTGATCTGGCGAATCTTTGCCTGAATTTTACGTTTCGATGACTGGTCGTGGCCTTGATGCGCTGTTTTGCGGGGATTATACTCCGCGCGGCGAACGAGATTGCCCTTTCCGTCCAGTCTTAAAGCTATTGACTGTCGGTCGCGCGGGATCAGGAAATGTTTCCGGTCCGCTACGATGCGTTGGGCAAATTGTGATTTAGAAAAAGGAGCGCGAGCCTTGTCTGGTTCTGACGGCATTAACACCATGGGCATCGATCTTCCGGATACGGAGGTCGATGTACGCGAAACTTTCGGTTTGGACGTCGATATGAAGGTGCCCGCCTTCACCGAACGGACCGAATATGTCCCGGAGCAGGACGATGCTTATTGCTTCGATCACGATACGACAATGGCCATTCTGGCGGCGTTTTCCCATAACCGCCGCCTGATGGTGCAGGGTTATCACGGGACGGGAAAATCCACCCATATCGAACAGGTGGCCTCGCGTCTCAACTGGCCATGTATCCGGGTCAATCTGGACAGCCATATCAGCCGTATCGATCTGATCGGCAAGGACGCGATCGTCCTGAAAGACGGCAAGCAGGTTACCGAATTCCGCGAAGGAATTCTGCCCTGGGCCATTCAGCATCCCGTGGCGTTGGTATTCGATGAATATGATGCGGGCCGGCCGGACGTCATGTTTGTAATTCAGCGGATTCTTGAATCCGACGGCAAGATGACCCTGCTGGATCAGAACCGGGTGATTCATACCCACGCTGCTTTCCGCCTGTTCTCTACCGCGAACACGGTTGGTTTGGGCGATACGACCGGGCTCTATCACGGGACGCAGCAGATCAACCAGGCCCAGATGGACCGCTGGAACCTCGTCACCACCCTGAATTACCTGCCGCACGATATCGAGTGCGGGATTGTTCTGGCGAAGGTACCGCAATTCGACAATGAAGAAGGCCGCAAGGCGGTTTCCAGCATGGTGCGTGTCGCGGACCTGTCACGTTCCGGCTTCATGGCGGGAGATATTTCGACAGTCATGTCTCCGCGCACTGTCATAACCTGGGCGGAAAACGCGCAGATTTTCGGCGATGTCGGGGTGGCTTACCGGATGACCTTCATCAATAAATGCGATGAACTGGAACGGACGACGGTGGCCGAATATTACCAGCGTTGCTTCGGTGAGGAGTTGCCGGAATATCAAACCGTTCAGGCGGAAGCGGTCTGACCGCTTTTGCCCTGATCGTCTGAAACGCGAAGGACCGGGCGGCTCGCATGGCCTCTGACGAAAATCCCGTAGAAGAATTCCGGCGTGTTACCGCAGCGGCAATGCGCGCCATTGCGGAAAACGAGGAAATTCAGGTCGCATTCGGATCGGAAGCCCGGATGGTCGGCAATACCGCCCGGCTGCCCACGCCGCCGCGACAGATGTCGGAAGAAGATGTTGCGCAACTGCGCGGCGAGGCCGACGCCATGGCACTGCGCTTGCGGTTCCATGATGATCAGGTTCACCGCAAATTCGCGCCCTCGGGACAGGAAGCCCGCGCGGTCTTCGACGCGTTCGAGCAAGTCCGGGTCGAGGCGTTGGGATCGGACGAATTCAAGGGTTGCGCTGAAAATTTGCGCGCGTCTTTTCAGGAAAAATGCCGTCAGGCCGGGTATTCACGTGTCGGCGATATGGAAGATATCGGCCTGGCCGATGCGGTTGCTTTGCTGACCCGGGAACAGCTGATGGGCGAGGAACTGCCGGTTTCGGCCCAAAACGCATTGGGATACTGGCGTGACTGGCTGGATCATCGCATTGGCGATGATTTCGAGGATTTGCATCTGAAACTCGCCGATCAGGAAGAATTCGCCAAGGCACTTGATAAGGTGATGGTCCATCTCGACCTCTATGATCTGGAGGATGAGGAAGAGGGCGACGAGGAAATCAGCGAAGAAACGCCCGAGGAAGAAGAAAACGACGATTCCGAGGACGAAAGCGAAGCCGAGGACAGCGCGGAAAGCGCCGAGGGCGACGAAAGCGCCGAGGACGAGGAAGAGGGCTCCGAACAGGTCGAAGACGACCAGATGGCGGGGGAGGACGATTCCGAACAGCCGGATTCCGAAAAGCGCCGCCGCGAGAATGCCGACGGCGAGGGCGGCAAGGCACGCTATCAGGTCTTTACCGAAGATTTTGACGAGGAAATCGAGGCCGCCGAGCTTTGCGAGGAAGAGGAGCTGTCCCGCCTGCGTCAGCATCTCGACCAGCAACTCAGCGTACATCAGGGGATTATCGGCAGGTTGGCCAACAGGTTGCAGCGCCGCCTGATGGCGAAACAGTCGCGGTCATGGGAATTCGATCTCGAAGAAGGGCTGCTTGATGCCGGCCGTCTGGCGCGGGTTGTGGTTAATCCCATGCATGCGCTTTCCTACAAGATGGAGCATGAGACCGAATTCCGCGACACGGTCGTGACATTGCTGATTGATAATTCCGGGTCCATGCGGGGCCGCCCGATTGCGGTCGCGGCAATGAGCGCCGATATTCTGGCGCGCACATTGGAGCGTTGCGGGGTCAAGGTCGAAATTCTTGGCTTTACCACAAAGGCATGGAAGGGCGGACAATCGCGCGAGAAGTGGCTGGCGGAGGGTAAACCTCCGGCACCCGGACGCCTCAATGACTTGCGTCATATTGTGTACAAGAGCGCGGACGCGCCATATCGCCGGGCGCGCAAGAGTCTCGGTTTGATGCTGCGCGAAGGGCTTCTGAAGGAAAATATCGATGGCGAGGCGCTTCTCTGGGCGCATAACCGGCTTATGGCGCGTTCGGAACAACGCCAGATTTTGATGGTCATTTCGGATGGTGCGCCTGTCGATGATTCGACGCTGTCGGTTAACCCCGGAAATTATCTTGAGAACCATTTGCGGGCGGTAATTGACTATATAGAGACGCGCTCGCCTGCGGAAATCGTCGCCATTGGTATCGGTCATGATGTGACGCGCTATTACCGCCGCGCGGTCACCATTATGGACGCCGAACAGCTTGGCGGTACGATGATGGAAAAGCTCGCGGAGCTGTTCGAGGAAGAAGACGAATGGCTGGCCAAGAACGCCCGGCGGGGCGGCGGCCGGGCGGCCTGAGGCGAAAGCCTAGCCGGCGCGCGTTCTTGGCGGATTAAGCAGCGTCAGGATCGATATCGCCATAAAGCCGGCCGCCAGATAGAAAACCCAGCTGGCGTGGCCGGCATCAAGCACAAATCCCATCAATACAGGGCTGGCCGCAGCGCCGATAAAGTGGCCGTTGGACATAAACCCGTACGTTTTTCCCGCCTGGCCTTCGGGGGTGATCGCGCGCACCATCATATCCCGCGCCGGACGAACGACGCCGAGCATCGCGCCGATTACCGTGAAACAAACCAGATAGGCGATGTAGGGCAGGGCATAGGCACCCGCAATCACGGTCAGGATCGCGCCGATGGAAAAGGCGAGCGCCGCAAACAGGTTGTGTTTACGTGTCTTGTCGGCAAGCCAGCCCCCGGCCAGTATGCCAAACAGGCTGCCACCGGCATAAAAGGATAAAACGGTCGCCGCGGCGGCGGGATCAATGCCGTGTGCGGTAAAAAGCGCCGCCGGAATCATGTTGTTCAACCCGACTGTCGCCATCGCGGTAATGCAGAAAAACATATACAGGATAAGCATTTGCGGTTTAACCAAGAGCCGGAGCCCGTCCGCGATGGACAGTGGTTCCTTGGTCTTTTCCTTTTTGCGGCCCGCATGGTCCTGTAACGAACCCGACTGCGCCAACATGGCCAGTCCGGCCCCGGCGCCGAGGATTGCCACGGACAGAATCGCGCCTTTCCAGCCCCAGACGGAGGCGAGAAAAACCGTCGCGACGATCGGCGCGACCAGCGTGCCGACATTGCCGGCGGCGGTATGGATACTGAAGGCGCGTCCGATACGGCTTTCATCGACGCTCGACATCAGGATGGCGTAATCGGTCGGGTGAAAGACGCTGTGTCCCAGACCGGCGATGACCGCCAGTACCAGCAACACCCAGTAGACATCGATAAAGGCCATGGCGCCAAGCGCGAAGGTCTTCATAAACAGGCCGATAATCAGAATCCATTTCGCCCCGACACGGTCGACCAGAAACCCGACCGGTATCTGGGCCAGCGCCCCTGACATATTGAGCAGGGTCATGATGAGACCCATCGCGGCGAAACCCACTCCGTAATGGGGGGCCATAAGGACGAAAAGGGGCGGCAGGATGAGCTGCGAATAATGGCTCATGAAATGGCCGGTGCTGACCAGTCCAAGCACCCGGACTTCGCGTCCCATTGTTCCGACCGCTGATGTCATGCGAATTTTCCTTTCTGTGACCGGCGCATCCGCGAATGTTCGTATCGGAGACCGCAACTCGCGGCGCGGGCGCTCGAATTTCTAACCTTCTTGCGAGTCTATCGCAACTTAGAGCATCGCCACGATCAAAGCCGCGAATATCCCGGCAAGCGGTGGCAAAAAGAACGACGACGCGATCCGCATGTATACGAATCGATGACCGAGAAAGGGGATCTCCCAGGCCAGAATTCGGTGGATCGCAAAAATTTCCCAGGTTGTCAGAAAGGCGGTCAGTTGTGGAATACCCACGCCGATCTTGTACATGGCGAGTGCCAGGGGAAAGGCGACTACCCCGCCCGCGGGAACCAGGATTCCGGCGACGGATGCAATCATAATCCCCTGAAAGCCTGATTCATGGCCCAGCCAGGCGCTGATGGTCTCACCCGGTAGCAATTCGGCGGCGAATGCGGCCATGGCAAGCGCGAGACACATACGCGGCGCCATCATCAGGAAATAGCCCCAACCGACCCGTGCGCCCTTTTTTGCCGTCCCATCGCGTCTGCGCAGGGCAAAGAACGCCAGGATGAGGACCCCGACCCACATCAGGATGGCGACTATGGGATTGCCTTCGCCTTCCATCCTATTTCTCCCTCTCCGGTATGGAGATCCTGATGGGCAAATAGAGCGCGACTGTGCCGCATATTATGGGCAACAGGACACTTGCACCGACCCGGACGGCGGTGAATTCCTCTCCCATTAAAGGGAGTTCCCAGACCAGGATGCGCTGGAACCCGATCATTGCCCAGGACGAAATATAGGCGACGAGAGCGCCCTTGTTCGCGCCCGCGACATAGAGCGCCACAACTATGGGGAAGGAGGTAAGCGGTCCGCCGGGCGTGAGCGCGCCGGCAACTGTAGCGATCACAATGCTTTTTATGCCTGCATCATCGCCAATCAGCTTTGAAACCACCTCTCGCGGGATCAATAG
>CAZBKQ010000019.1:6790-47219 GCA_964492555.1 uncultured Rhodospirillaceae bacterium
TTTTCGGTGAACCAGTCGGTCGGCAATTCATGGCCGACCCCGGCTTCCACGGCCTTTTTGTAGGCCGCGCCAGCTGAAACCGCAAACTGAAGGCCAAGCCCCATATCATTGATAAAACACGTTATTTCGTTATCAGACTCTCGCCCCTTTACCTCGCCCACAATCATCTGCGGCAGGCGCGGGCAGGCGTCGTAATTGAAGGTCCGGTTCACATCCCAGCCCTTGCCGGACCGCCGGTCGGGCGGCGTGAGCCCGTCCGCGACAACCGTATCCGGACGTTGCTGGCCGAAATGAAGACCGACCCGATCGCATTTTTTCAGCGCCGATTCCTCAATTTCCGGCATCTTGATCGAGCTGATATGGACGCCGGGGCGCAGCCATCCTTCCAGATAGACACGTTCGATGGAATTTGTAGCGCAGAGAACGATATCGACCCCCGATACCGCTTCTTCGGGAGAATTCACCGCCATCATTTCCACCCCAAGGGTCTCAGTCATTTCCTGGGTGAAATTCAGCCTGTTGGTGGGGTTGGGGCTGTAGCATTTGATCATTTCGATATCGCGCACTGCGCAGGTGGCCATCAACTGGGTGCCGGCCTGCCAGCCGGAGCCGAGAATACCCACCGTTTTGGCGTCTTTCCGCGCCATATATTTGACGCCCAGCCCGTTGGTCGCGCCCACCCGCATCCGTTGAACGACGCCATCGGGCATAATTGCCAGCGGTTCCCCGTTTTTGGTACTGAAAAGCAGGATCAGCCCGACCCAGCGGTCATTCGGCGCGGCGGGAATTTTCACCCGCCGGAGATTTCCCTCAACCACCGGCCAGGTGACGATATCGGAGTTGAGCCGGACGGCGCTGAAACCCTGTCCGGGAGCGACACCGTCCATTGTCTTGAAGCCATATATCGCTTCTTCGCCGTCGTGACTTGCAGGAACCAGACTGTCAGACCGGCGCCGTGTGATCGCCCGGCCCGCGTGAAGATCGCGATAGACATCTTCCAGCGCGTCCAGCACGTCCTGAATGGTCAGCAGTTCTGCGATTTCCTCGTTGGAGAGGATAAGGGTCATCGGAAAACCTCCGTAATTTTCTTATTCAAATAAAACGCCGGGAGCGCAAGAAGCGTCCCGGCGTCGTCAGTGTCGTCCGCGGCGATGCCGCAAAGATCAAGGATGACGTTGCCTCAGCGCATCCCGTATTTGTTAAGCAGATCGCGCGGATCCTCGTCCGGATTATAGCCTTCATAGGGTTCCAGCTGCTCATACCAGGCAGCACCCATGGCCTTGAGAATCCGGTTATGGCATACGACGAGGCGCGCCGGATTTTCGGGGTCCGTGTTGACGTGCTTATGGGCGACATAAGGCGGGATATAGACGAAATCACCGCGCTTCCACTCGAACTTCTTGGGTTCTTCCTCCCAGGTCCAGGTGAATTTGATATCGACTTCGAAATTCACGTCCCAATGCAGGTCATAGCCGCTGCCCTCGGCAACGAAGAACACTTCCTCCGCCAGGTGGCGATGCGTGCCGGACGCCTGGCCGGGGGGGAGGAGGTGCATGTAAATATCGACGCAATTCTCCACCGTGTTCATGTTTTCATTGATCATGTGCTTGAGAATGCCGTGCGGCGAATTCTCAAACGGCATGTCGGCCGACTTAACGACCTTCAGTTTGTTATTGTAGTAATCCTCTACAAAAGCGGCGGTTTCGGCCAGATTGTCCTTGTAAAAGGTGCAGATCTGATCGCCGGCTGTCGCGACGTCGCGTTCGTCCAACTTAATCTCCCTCTTTCGAATGCTGCGCGGCGGCCTAGTAATCGCCCGGCGGCATATAGTTTTCCTGGCCCGGCGCGATTTCCTTCGGCGGCATCTTGACGTTCTTCTGGAATACCATGTGCATGAACAGGAACAGCGGTTTGGCTTTCATCACCAGAACCACGAATTCCTCATCCGCGCTCTTGTTGAAATGCTGATGGACACAGCCATTTTCCACGATCATGCAGTCGCCGGCTTCGGCATCCACACGTTCGCCGTCATGGACGTCATATCCCTCACCGCGCAGAACAAAAAACACCGCGCTGTTCATATGGCCGTGTTTCTGGCCGTACCCGCCTGGTGCAAACGCGCCAAGATGGGTCTCGATCGACTGCGCGATATCAAGATTCTGCGGGTTGATGACGGCCTTGTCATAAAATTGCGGGCCGCCCTTCCACTTCCAGTCATGAATGCTGTAGACGCGTTTCTGGTCGTAGAGGCCCTGCTTCATTTCGCCATAGGTCCCTTCAAGCGCACGAACGAATGTGCGCTTTTTGACCCAACGATCCCAGACGACTTCCGGCTGGTTATGTCCGGGTCCGGCGTCCGCAGCCTCTGTTTCTCTGCTTCCTTCGGCCATTTTCAATCCTCTTCGTGAGCCTGCCTGACGAATTTTATCGGGCCCTTGGGTGAGACCGGGCCGGCCCTTCGCCGTCGCCCGAATATTCGTCAGTACCGAGCAGACCGGGTATATTCCGGCTCCCCGGGGGTGTCAAGAAAGCGGACCGGCCCTGAAGTGGGAGGGGCACCCGTGTCCGGATGTTGCATTTTTGATTTCTTGCATGTGAAAACGCTAGACTGCGAAAGATTAAAGCCAAACCCATAAATGTTCCTTGTCAGGAGAGTATGATGCGGTCATTCCGCTATTTTGTTTTTGTTGCCGCGGTCTTTGCGGGGCTCCAGTTCTCGGCTGGCGCCGGGGCGGCGGACCAGCGGAGTCCGGGCGAATTGGCCGAATCGTTTCACGACGGGCTTGTCGGTGTGATGAAGGAGGCGAAAGCCCTGGGAATTCAGGGTCGTTATGACGCCTTGCTGCCACTGATAAACGGAACGTTCAATATTACCCTGATGGCGGCGACAGTAACGGCGCCCTATTGGCGGAATGGTCAGGCTGATCAGAAAGCGGCACTGGTTGAAGCCTTTCGGGGCATGAGCGTTGCGACGCTGGCAACGCTGTTCGATGGTTACAGCAATGAAAAATTCACTGTCGTCCGGTCGCGAAAGAGCGGGAAACGAATCGTCGTCGTGGATGCGGAAATCCGGAAATCCGATGGCGGTATCGTCAAGATTTCTTATGTGGTGGCAAATACCGGCGGGCGCTGGTGGATCATCGACATCGTCATCGACGGCGGAATCAGCGAAATTAAGAAACGGCGTAACGAATTCGTCCGAATTCTCAAGGAAGGCGGCCTGGCCGGCCTGACAGGGGAATTAACCGAACGGACCAAAGAACTGCTCGCCGGTAAGCGGAAATAAGTCACTGGTGATCCCGGGTGGCGTTGCGCCAATCCTCAGCCTGCGCTAAGTAGCTTAGTAGTACCCGTTACGGGAGGAATTCGCCGGAGAAGCCGCATGAAGCCGCCGCCCTTTTCATATCATGATCCGCGCACGATTGATGACGCGGTGTCCCTGCTTGCAACGCTGGAAAACGCGAAGTTACTTGCTGGCGGGCAATCGCTGATGCCGATGCTCAATATGCGTTATGTGATGCCGGATCATGTCGTCGATCTGAACAAGATTGAGGACCTTTCCTATATTCGTGAAGATGGTGACGCACTTGAGATTGGTGCGATGACGCGCCAGCGCGATCTGGAATTCTCGGAGGTCGTGCAGCGCAAATGCCCGTTGATGCATGAAGCATTGCTTCAGGTGGGGCACCGTCAGACTCGCAACCGGGGAACACTGGGCGGATCCCTGTCTCATCTCGATCCGGCGGCGGAGATGCCGGCGGTTTGCGCAACATCCGATGCGATCGTCCGCGTAAAGGGACCGAATGGGGAGCGCGAAATTCCGTTTGCGGAATTTCCCGCGGGTTATATGACGCCGTCGATTGAAATGGATGAACTTGTTACCTCCATCCGCGTTCCCTGCTGGCCGGAAGGTCATGGATACGCGTTTGTGGAATTTGCCCGGCGTCATGGCGATTTCGCGATAGCATCCGCCGGCGCGCTTCTTGAGGTTGGAGGGGACGGGACGATCAGCCGTGCCGCGGTAACGGTCGGCGGGGTCGGCCCGGCGCCGGTCCGCGTCTCGGCGCTGGAAGAAACCATTACCGGCACGGCGGGGTCGGAAGAAAGTTTCCGCGCGGCCTGCGAAGTGTGCCGCGAAATCGATGCAATGGGAGACGTATACGCGTCGACAGAATATCGCCAGCATCTCGCGGCCGTTATGGCGCGGCGCGCCTTGGTAAAGGCGTATGACCGGGCGACGGGAAAGGCGTAGGGAGATAAGAAATGGCAGAGACCCGGAATATTTCCGTCACGATCAACGGCAAGACCTATGAGGAAGAGGTTGAGGTTCGCTTTACGCTTGCCGACTTCATGCGCCAGCAGCTTGGACTGACCGGAACGCACCTCGGGTGTGAACATGGTGTCTGCGGGGCCTGCACGATTTTGCTGAACGGCAAAAGCGCGCGGTCCTGTCTGATGCTTGCGGTACAGGCGGATGGTCAGGAAATCCTGACCATTGAAGGTATCGCGCCGTCAGAGGATGAGCTCCACCCCCTTCAGGAAGCGTTTCGCGATAATCACGGGCTGCAATGCGGATTTTGCACGCCGGGCATGCTGACCACCTTGTTGGAGTTCCTCGAAGACAACCCGGATCCGACTGAAGAAGAAGTCCGCATCGCGATCAGTGGCAATCTGTGCCGCTGCACCGGGTATCAGGGCATTGTGGCCGCGGCGCTGGACGCGGCAAAACGGTTGCAGGCGCAAAAATCCGCCTGAGCGTTGCCGCGCGGCGGATTTGTCGCGTATTAACAGAAAATTCAGTCCACCAAGGCATCATCTTGCCGTGTTATCCGTCAGACGAGGGACGGCAAGATGAAAAGCAATTATCTGGAAACAATTCAGGCGATCGAGCGGCTGCATCGTCAGTTTCTCGAGGTCATCAAGGCTGAGCTAGACCGTCAGGGCATTGAGGACGTCAACAACGTCCAAAGCCTGATCCTTTCTCATATCGGAGAGGATGAACTGACCGTCGGCGAGCTGACCTATCGCGGGTATTACCAGGGCTCAAACGTTTCCTATAACGTCAAGAAGCTGGTCGAAAACGACTACCTGTTGCAGGAACGGTCGGCCCATGACCGCCGGAATATTAAGGTGCGCGTTTCCTCGAAGGGAAAAGCCATCTGCGATCTGGTGGAGGGGTTATACGACCGGCACGCGGCCGCATTACCCAACACCGGTATTCCCGAAGACGGTCTGTCCGATGTCAACGCGACATTAAAACGGCTGGAACGGTTCTGGGCGCATGAATTGGCTTACGGTCCCGCTCAGGGGATTCCCGCCGCCTGAGTCAGGCCTCCACCATATCTTCCAACCTGTCCGCGTCCGCGCGCGGCGCCTTTTCAAGGGCGGATTTCAGCTTCTGCAACGCCCGGCTCTCAATCTGGCGAATCCTTTCCTTTGTCACGCCGAAATCCTTGCCGATTTCCGCGAGCGTTGTTTTCTCATCGCCCAGAAAACGCTGCTGGATAATTTCACGTTCGCGGTCATTTAGCGTTTCCATTGCGCCGGCAAGCCACTCAGAGCGGATTTCACCGCCCAGCCTGCCGGAAACAATTTCCTCGGGTCCGGGGCCGTCATCTTCAAGAAAATCCTGCATCTCATTGCCGTCGCCATCGTCGAATCCGATCACGGCGTTGAGCGACCGGTCGGGTCCCGATAGATGCGCTTCCATCCGTTCTACGGCGGCCAACGGTACATTCAATGTTCTGGCGATTTCTTCCCGGTCCGCATCGGTCATTTGACCGACCAGATTATCCGAGATTTTTGCTCGTAAACGCCGGAGGTTGAAAAACAACGATTTCTGCGCGGGGGTGGTCCCGATCCGCACGATGGAACTGTTGCGGATTACATATTCCTGGATGGAAGCAAGGATCCACCAGGATGCATAAGTCGAAAAACGGAAACCTTTTTCCGGGTCGAACTTCTTGGCTGCGTCGAGGAGGCCGAGCGTGCCTTCCTGGATGAGATCGGGGACCGGCAATCCATAACCCTTGAAGCGGGAGGCCATCTTGACGACCAGCCGGATATGGCTCGATACCAGCTTGTCCAGGGCCGTTTCATCCGATTGATCGCGCCATGCGCGACCGAGGGCGACTTCTTCCTCTCGTTCCAGCATCGGGGCTTTCATGGTCTTGGCGATATATCTGCGATCGAGTCTGTCAGGCGCGTTTTGAGAAAAATAGACCATGATATGCTCCTCATATTTTCGTATCGAGTAGATATGATATGGACTCGATACGACATAAACAAGGGTAATATCGACTCGCTATCACACATTTTTATGATAAATACGGTTTCGCTCCTTTCCCGGTTCACCGGACAGTACTAGTTGACAAAATTATGACGGAAAGAGATCCGCTTCAGATCGTTTTGAGCAGGCTGGGCCGCGCGGTTCACGCGATGCAGTATTCGGACGGGTTGAATCCCGCCCAATGGGAAGCGTTGCGCTTTTTGACAAGCGCCAACCGTCAGTCGGCGACACCGGGGGGTATGGCGGCGTATTTGAACGCGACCAAAGGTACCGTTTCACAAACATTGATCGCCCTTGAGCAGAAAGGACTTGTTCAGCGGGTGCGTTGTGATCAGGACCGTCGGGTGGTCAGGCTCGCCCTGACCGATGCGGGGCAGGCGATGCTCGATCGCGACCCCTTAAATCACATATCGCAGGCGGTCGACGGCATTGATGGGCAGTCCAGAGACGATCTTGTCCGGAATCTGGACGGATTGTTGCGGAATATCTGCCTACGGGACTCGGGTGGGAATTTCGGAAAATGCGCCGCTTGCTGCCACCTGAATGACGATCCGGAAAGCCCCAAATGCGGAATGAATGGTGAATGGTTGGCCGGGGACGACCTGGAAAAGATCTGCGTCGATTTCTGCGAACGTAACTGATCTTCGGGATCCCGACGGGCAATATCCCTGATTCCGCAACCCTCTGGTAAAAACGGTCATAAGGCATGACAATCCATCCCGTGATGTTCACGGAGAGAGGAGTCCCTTATGGCACTTTTGATTAATAACGATGTCGCCGCGCGCGTTTTGACAATGCCAGAGGCAGTTGATGCCATGGAAAGCGTGCTTCGGCAGTATGCACAAGGTCTGGCGACGTTCCAGCCGCGCACGGACCTTTGGGCGCCGACCGCGACGAATGGCGATTACTACCGCTGGGGTTCGCTTCTGGGGGCGATGTATGACCCGCCCACGCTGGCGCTGCGGTTCAAATCCGACATCCTGACCTGGACCGAATATAACGGCGCGGTCACGGAAGAGTGGCACAATATGGAGCCCGGAACCTATTGCGGCTTTATCATCCTGATCGATATGACCAACGGCGAGATCATCGGGTTGATGAATGACGGGATAATTCAGCACGCGCGTGTCGGGGCGACCGCGGGGGTAGGGGCGAAATATCTGTCGCGCGAGGATTCCACGGTTTTGGGTGTTATCGGCTCAGGAGGGATGGCAGAAACCTATACCGAGGCGATCTGTTGCGTACGGGATATCAAGGAAGTTCGCGTGTTCAGCCCGACACCCGAAAACCGGGAAGCCTTTGCCAAAAAGATGACGGAGAAGCTGGGTATCTCCGTCGAGACCCGGACAAACGGCATGGATGTGGCCGACGGTGCTGATATTGTCTCGCTATGTACGGATTCCCGCGACCCGGTCTATACGGTTGAAATGATGCGGGCGCAAAAACCGGGGGCATTATTCATCCGATGCCGCATTGATGAAATTGACGAACCGGTTTTCGACGCTGTCGACAAAACCTTCGGCATGCAGCAGGCGGCCTATCCGGAATATGTCATCGGGTCTCAGCAGGAGCGTGACCGTCGCCCGATGAGCAAGGGATATCGCCGTCGCTATGAGGCGGTGGATCATCCGTATCTGGCAGATGTGATCGCCGGAGAGATCAAGGGCAGGACAAGCGATACGGAATCGATCTTTTTCGACAATAACTCTGCCGGTTTTCAGTTCGCCGCCGTCGGGCGGGTCGTTTATGACAATGCATTGAAGTCTGGTCTCGGGATGCATATCCCGATGGATTGGTTCCATCAGGATATCCGGAACTGACCGTGCCGACGGAGAATGTAATGGCCAATCATGACGATGACCCCGTTCTGATCGAGATGATCCGGATGGGAAACGCGGTGAAGGTCGTTGCGGTCGATCCCAAGACGGGAATCGAAGCCAGTATTGTCGGGCCGCCCTCGGCGGGCGAGGAGACTTTGAAACGAAACGCCATCCGCAAGCTGGAATATGTCTTGGCGAAAGGATCGCGTTAGGTTTCCGCCGCCGCTGCCCGGGTATTGATGGAATATTTTCTTCAGCAACTGATAAACGGGCTAACGCTTGGTGCGATATACGGGCTGATCGCCATCGGCTACACGATGGTCTACGGGATCATCGGCATGATCAATTTCGCTCATGGCGAGATTTTTATGATCGGTGCGTTTATCGCGCTGATTTCCTTTCTTATTGTCGCGCCCGTTGGTGGCGGCATCGTCGCGGTGCTGCTGATCGTTCTTCTGATGTCCATGGTGCTGACCGCGGTGTATGGATGGGCGCTGGAACGGATTGCCTATCGTCCGTTGCGTGGATCGCAACGCTTGGCGGCGCTGATCTCCGCGATCGGCATGTCGATCTTTCTTCAGAATTTCGTACAGCTCAGCCAGGGCGCGCGGGTGAAAGCGCTACCGCCGATTATCAGCGGTAATTTCGAGCTCATGAGCAGCGGGAATTTCACCGTGACCCTCAGCTATATGCAGATCGTCATTGTGGTGACGACGGTTCTGTTGATGGCGGTTTTCTGGTCGGTGATTCATCACACGGCGTTGGGACGATCACAGCGCGCCTGCGAACAGGACCGTGTCATGGCGGGGCTGCTTGGGGTGAATGTCGACCGGACGATATCGATCACGTTTGTGCTCGGCGCGTCGCTCGCCGCGGTCGCCGGTATGATGATGACGCTCTATTACGGCGTGATTGATTTTTTTATCGGCTTCTTGGCAGGTATCAAGGCGTTTACCGCTGCCGTGCTGGGAGGGATCGGCTCACTGCCGGGCGCCATGTTGGGCGGTTTGCTGATCGGGTTGATAGAGGCGTTCTGGTCCGGCTATGCGTCCGTTGAGTACAAGGATGTGGCGGCCTTTTCCATCCTTGTTCTGGTCCTGATTTTCCGCCCCACCGGGCTTCTCGGAAAACCCGAGGTGGAGAAGGTCTGACGTGAACCGGGCTGCTTCCCAGAGCACATTTTCCTATCCGGATGCCGTTAAGGATTCCCTGATCGCGGCCGCTATCGCGGCGGCGCTCATGGTGCCCCTGATCGGAATTTACACGGTGCAGGAATCGGGCGGCCTTGCGATCCGGACACGGTTTGCAGATGTCGGGTTCGGGATCCTTTATGTCTTTGCCGGGCGTCTTTCGCTGGCCTTGGCGGCGGGCGGGAAAAAATTGTGGGGTCTTCTGGGTGGGGTGATCATGATCCTGACAGGCGTTTTTCTTGTAGACCCTGTCAGTTTGTTGGGAGTGGCCGGGATAGGCGGGGGCGGGGTGGTGACGTTCCGTACGTTATGGCTGTCGCGTGGGGAAGCCGTCCGCGAAGCCTGTTCGTCGGTGGAACAAAACGCCTCCGCAATCCAGGATCGATACGGTTTTTATATTGGTCTCGGGCTGATCGCCCTGGCTGCGCTTTTTCCATTCTCACCGGTCGCGGATCGCTGGATTCTCGATCTCGCCATTCTGGTGATGACCTACATTCTGTTGGGGTGGGGGCTGAATATCGTTGTCGGCTTGGCCGGGTTGCTGGATCTCGGCTATGTCGCGTTTTACGCGGTCGGCGCCTACAGCTTTGCCCTTCTGGCGCATTATTATCAGCTGGGTTTCTGGGTTTGTCTGCCGGCAGGCGCGGCTATGGCGGCGCTGTTCGGTATCATTCTGGGGTTCCCCGTGTTGCGGCTGCGGGGTGATTATCTCGCCATCGTCACGCTGGGCTTTGGTGAGATGATCAGGATTGTCCTGATCAATTGGGTCAGCTTGACCCGGGGACCCGACGGCATTTCCGGTATCCCGAAGCCGACATTTTTCGGGCTCGAATTCAAACGGCGGGCATCGGAAGGGGTGGAAACTTTTCATCAGTTTTTTGATCTGCCTTACCGGTCGATAGACCGGGTTATTTTCCTGTTTTACATCGCGCTGTTTCTCGTCATTGCGACAAACTGGTTTATCCGGCGAATTAGAAAACTGCCGATCGGCCGGGCCTGGGAGGCATTGCGCGAGGATGAAATCGCGAGCCGGGCGCTGGGGCTAAATCCGACGAATGTCAAACTATCCGCGTTTGCGCTGGGCGCCATGTTCGGCGGCATTGCCGGGACGCTTTTTGCCGCGCGTCAGGGATTTATCAGCCCCGAGAGTTTCACTTTTATCGAATCCGCCATCATCCTTTCCGTTGTTGTGTTGGGCGGGATGGGTAGCCAGCTCGGTGTTGCCATTGCGGCGGTCGTACTGATCGGCTTGCCGGAATGGTTCCGCGATCTGGAACATTACCGGATGCTGACATTCGGCGCCCTGATGGTCCTGATCATGGCCTGGCGGCCACGTGGGTTGCTCTCTCACCGGTCGCCTACGGTGACCCTGTCGCCGGATCGTTTGCGGGCTGCTGGCGGAGAACGTCATGGCGCTGCTTGAGGTCAGAAACCTGACAATGCGTTTTGGCGGGCTGACCGCCGTGGATGATTTGTCCTTTGATGCAGATGCGGGACGGATTACCTCCGTTATCGGCCCCAATGGCGCCGGAAAGACGACGGTGTTCAATTGCCTGACGGGGTTTTACCCGGCGACGAGCGGGCGGATGACGGTGAATGATGGCAAAAGTCAATTCCACCTGGAACGGATGCCCGGTTACCGGATCGCGCGGGAGGCGGGGATTGCCCGGACGTTTCAGAATATCCGGCTATTTCCGCAGATGACGGTTCTGGAGAATCTTCTGGTGGCGCAACACACCACTCTGATGCGGGCTTCGGCCTGGTCGATCGCGGGGTTGTTGGGGCTTGCATCCTGGAAACGGGCGGAGGCGGCGGCAATAGATGAGGCGCGCGGGTGGCTTGAAAAGGTCGGTCTGGTCGACCGCGCGGATCTGACGGCGGACAGTTTGCCTTACGGCGATCAGAGACGGCTTGAAGTCGCCCGCGCCATGTGTAGCGGGCCTCGACTTCTTTGTCTTGATGAGCCGGCGGCGGGACTGAACCCGCGGGAATCAGCGGGGCTCAATACGCTCTTGACCGATATTCCGCGGGAAACGGGCGTCGGTATCGTGTTGATCGAACATGACATGAATGTGGTCATGGAGATTTCCGATCATGTGATCGTCCTTGATTACGGTTGCAAAATCGCGGCAGGCCCGCCGCAGGCAGTGAAAGATGACCCGGCCGTCATTCGCGCATATCTGGGCGAACCGGAATCCCTGGATGAGGCTGGTTGAGGAATGACCGAATCGCTTCTGTCGCTCGACGATGTCGATAGTTTTTATGGCCGTATTCAGGCGTTGCGCGGGGTATCCCTTTCGGTCGGCGCCGGAGAAATCGTAACCTTGATCGGTGCGAACGGTGCCGGAAAAACGACGACGTTGATGTCGATTTGCGGCCAGCCGGCGCCGTCATCGGGCAAGGTGTTTTTCAAGGGGAACGACATTACCGGATTGCCGTCCGACCGGATCGCGCATCTCGGCATCGCGCACGCACCTGAGGGACGCCGGATATTTCCGGGCCTTACGGTTCGGGAAAATCTTCAGATGGGGTCTATCGCCGCGCGGAATAGCGATGGCGGAAAGAGGATGACGGAGATTTTCGATCTGTTTCCCCGGCTCTCCGACCGGCAAGGGCAAAGAGGCGGCACCTTGTCTGGTGGCGAGCAGCAAATGCTTGCGATCGGCCGGGCGCTGATGGCTGAACCGGACCTGCTCTTGCTGGACGAACCGTCATTGGGCCTTGCGCCGCTGATCGTTCGCCAGATTTTTGATGTCATCGGCAGGCTGCGTGACGAAAAGGGTATGACGATTTTGCTGGTTGAGCAGAATGCACATCATGCGCTGCGTCTGGCTGATCGTGGGTATGTCCTGATCAACGGCCGGGTATCGCTTTCCGGTTCGGGAAAAGAGCTGCTGGAAAATAAAGAGGTGCGGGGTGCCTATCTGGAAGGAACCCTCTGATCTCTCCCGTTTGTGCGGGATTCGTGATACCAATAGCGATAGAAATTCATTCAATAAGGGACAGGCGTCATGAAGAAATTTTCAGCTTTTATCGCTGCGGCCGCGATTGCGGGGGTCGGCTCCATCGACCAGGCGGCCGCGGATATCAATATCGCTGTTGCCGGACCGGTAACCGGACAATACGCCTCTTTCGGTGATCAGATGCTTAAAGGCGTTCAGGCCGCGGTCCGGGACATCAATGCGGCGGGCGGCGTGCTGGGACAGAAATTAAAGCTTCATATCGGTGACGATGCGTGTGACCCGAAACAGGCTGTCGCGGTCGCGAACCAGCTCGCCAGTAAAGGCGTCAAATTCGTTGTCGGCCATTTTTGTTCGGGGTCTTCGATCCCGGCCTCCAATGTCTATGCGGAAGAAGACGTGCTGCAGATTTCACCTGCCTCGACCAACCCAAAGCTGACGGAACGCAAGCTCGACAACGTATTTCGGACTTGCGGCCGCGATGACCAGCAGGGCCTCGTTGCGGGGAATTTTTTGTCGGACAGATTTGCCGGGAAAAAAATCTCGGTCATTCATGACAAGACGGCCTATGGCAAGGGGCTGGCCGATGAGACCCACGGCACGCTAAGGAAGCGCGGCGTGAAGCCGGTGCTTTATGAAGCCTATACGGCGGGAGAAAAGGATTACACGGCGCTGATTTCGAAGCTGAAAGTCAACGGCGTACAGGTGCTCTATGTCGGTGGTTATCATACCGAGGCCGGGTTGATGGTTCGTCAAATGCGTCAACAGGGAATGGATACGGTTCTTGTCTCCGGGGATGCGTTGGTGACCGAGGAATATTGGAGCATTACCGGCAAGGCCGGGCAGGGCACGTTGATGACGTTCAGCCCCGATCCGAGGAAGAACCCGGCCGCGAAGGCCATCGTCGATCAGTTTCGCAAGGGTGGCTATGAGCCCGAAGGCTATACGCTTTATTCCTATGGCGCGGTGCAGGCTTGGGTAGAGGCCGTCACCAAAGCCAAGTCGCTCGATACCGGAAAGGTAATTTCAGCCCTGAAGGGTGGATCCTTTGAAACGGTGCTTGGCAAGATCGGCTTCAATTCCAAAGGGGATGTTACGGCGCCGGGTTATGTCGTCTATGAATGGCGGGACGGCAAATACGACTATGTGAAGTAGTTTCGTTCCGAAAAAACAAAAAAAAACCCGCCGTTTTCGGCGGGTTTTTTATTTGGATGATCAGGTGTTTATTTACGCCGGGCGACCCGGGTGCCCTTTTTGCGGCCAAGTCCGATCTTCTTGGCGAAGTTCGAGCGTTGTTCGGCATAGTTGGGAGCGACCATCGGATAGTCGGCCGGCAGACCCCATTTCGTCCGGTATTCTTCGGGCGTCATGTCATAGGCCGCGCGAAGATGGCGTTTCAGCATTTTGAGCTTCTTGCCGTCTTCGAGACAGATGATGTAATCCGGCGTAACAGAGCGCCGGACGCTGACCGCGGGTTTGGGCGGTTCTGCATCTGTCTGGATTTCAGTGGTGTTCAGTGAATTCAGCGAACCGAACACCGTATTGATCACGCCGGGAACCTGGTCGGCCGATATCGCATTGTTGCTGACATATGCGGAAACGATTTCAGCGGATATTTTGAGTAATTCGGCCTGCGAAAGCTTGTCTTGAGTTTCTTCTGACATTTTTCTCATGAGGTTATAAGTAAAAACACCCTCTTTTGCCCTTCAATTCCAAGGATTGTCAATATAAATATTCATAATTTTTATTTGAGCAGTTTCGAAACAAGGAAATAAAAATTATGCAAATGGAATTTCTGTTGTTCCATAAGAGGCGTTTTGGGTAAGGCAAATCGAGTTTTCCACAGGAAATATCAAACTGCGCCCAATCAAGACAAATTAGGTTAATTGGAGAGGCGCAAGTCTTGCGGAGGGTGGCAACCGGTTCCCAACATATGGTATGAGTGCGATGGATTTTGGGGAACTTGCTGTCATGTCGATTAGCCGTATTGCGTTCGGGTGCGATCACGCCGGAGTTGCGCTCAAGAACGCTCTTATTGACGCCGCGCGTCAACGATCCATTGATGTTGAGGATTTCGGGACCAATCAGGATGAATCCGTGGATTATCCGGATTTTGCCCAGGCGGTAGCGCGTGCGGTGTCAGATGGTGAGGCGGATCGCGGTGTGCTGGTCTGCGGCAGCGGGATCGGCATGTCGATCGCCGCGAACAGGTTTACAGGTATCAGGGCGGCATTGTGCTGCGATACCGAAATGGCGGCGCTGTGTCGTCAGCATAATGACGCAAATATTCTCGTGTTGGGCGCCAGGCTCACCGATGCCGGAGTTGCGAAAGAATGCTTCGACGCGTTTCTCGATACGGAATTCGAAGGCGGACGCCATGCCCGCCGGGTCGGAAAAATGGGCTGAGGCCCGACACTATCTTTAAATGGAGTTACCTCAATGAACAAGGCGGCGGGCGAATCTGTGGCAATGGCGGAAGGGCATTTTACCGAAAGCGTGGCGACACGAGATCCGGAATTGGCAAAGGCGTTGGGACTGGAGCTTGGTCGTCTGCGCGATACGATCGAGTTGATTGCCTCTGAGAATGTTACCTCTCTCGCGGTACTGGAGGCGACGGGTTCCGTTCTTACCAATAAATACGCCGAAGGTTATCCCGCGCGGCGCTATTATGGCGGATGCGAATATGTCGATGTTGCCGAAGAGCTTGCAATTGAACGCGCCAAGGAATTGTTCGGGTGCGATTTTGCCAATGTTCAGCCCCATGCGGGCGCGCAAGCCAATCTGGGGGTCTACGCGGCGCTCTGCAAACCGAATGACACGATTTTGGGTATGTCGCTTGCCGCCGGAGGACATCTGACCCATGGCGCCGCGCCAAATTTTTCCGGCAAATGGCTTAATGCGGTGCAATATGGTGTGCGACTCGATGACCACCTGATCGATATGGATGAAGTCGCGGCGCTGGCCGAAGAACATAAGCCCACCGTTATTGTTGCGGGTGGCTCCGCCTATCCCCGGATTATCGATTTCGCGGCATTCAGGGAAATCGCCGATAGTGTCGGCGCTTATCTGATGGTCGATATGGCGCATTTCGCGGGTCTGGTCGCCGCCGGGGTTCATCCTAGTCCTTTGCCGCATGCGCACGTGGTGACGACGACGACCCACAAGACATTGCGGGGGCCTCGGGGCGGTATGATCCTCACCAATGACGCGGATGTGGCGAAGAAGATCAACTCGGCGATCTTTCCGGGGACCCAGGGCGGCCCGCTGATGCATGTCATTGCCGCCAAGGCGGTCGCGTTCGGCGAAGCGCTGCGGCCCGAGTTCAAGGCCTATGCCGCGCAAGTGGTGGATAACGCCAGGACGTTGGCGGCGACTTTGCAGGAGGGCGGGCTCGATATCGTTTCGGGCGGGACCGATACCCATCTGATGCTGGTCGATTTGCGGCCAAAAGGCTTGACCGGACGCGATGCAGAGGCAAGCCTCGAGCGCGCCGGGATCACCTGTAACAAAAACGGGATTCCCTTTGATCCCGAAAAACCGATGGTCACGTCGGGTATCCGCCTCGGCACGCCGGCGGCGACGACGCGTGGGTTCGGCAAGCAAGAATTCGGTCAGGTCGGCGAGATGATTGTCGAGGTTCTCGACGGGCTTGCATCCGGTAACGGCGATAATTCGAGCGTTGAGGCGGCCGTACGGAAAAGGGTAGGCGATCTTACCGGCAGGTTTCCTGTCTATCCGGCCCTGTAAGGAAGGAAATTTGATATGCGTTGTCCCTTTTGCGGTGCCGAAGACACACAGGTAAAGGATTCTCGCCCGACCGAGGAAGGAGCGGCGATCCGCCGCCGGCGGGCCTGTCTGAATTGCGGCGCCCGCTTTACGACGTTTGAACGGGTCCAGCTTCGCGAACTGACGGTCGTGAAGAGCGGTGGCAAGAGAGAACCTCTGGATCGGGACAAGCTCGCCCGGTCGATGAATATCGCGCTGCGCAAACGGCCCGTCGATCCCGACCGGGTGGAGCGAGTCATCAACAGCATCGTTCGCCGACTGGAAAGCAGCGGCGAAAGTGAGGTCAAATCAGACGTCATCGGTGAGCTGGTGATGGATGCGCTGAACAGCCTCGATCCGGTGGCTTATGTGCGCTACGCCTCTGTTTACAAGAATTTCCGCGAGGCAAGCGATTTCGAGGACTTCCTGGGGACGCTGAGTGAACCCGAGTGACGATCGCCGTCATATCCGGTTTATGCGCGTCGCGCTGTCGCTGGCGCGGCGCGGGTTGGGCCGGGTCGCGCCCAATCCCGCGGTAGGCTGTGTTCTCGTAAATGACGGCAGGATCGTCGGGCGTGGTTGGACGTGCGATGGCGGCCGGCCCCACGCGGAAACCGAGGCTCTGCGCCGCGCGGGTGCCAGGGCGCGGGGTGCCACGGCCTATGTAACGCTTGAGCCTTGCGCTCATCATGGCGAAACCCCGCCTTGCGCACAGGCATTGATTGATGCCGGCATTGCAAAGGTGGTCGTTGGGGCGGGCGATCCCGATCCGCGTGTTGATGGTGGCGGTATCAGGATGTTGGCCGAGGCCGGGATAGAGGTCGTTTCGGGTATATGCGAGGCCGAGGCATGCGAGATCAATGCCGGGTTTCTCTCCAAAGTCCGCATTGGACGGCCGTTGGTTACGTTGAAGGTTGCCTCATCTCTCGACGGCTGTATCGCGACACGCACCGGGAACAGTCAATGGATCACCGGAGAGGCGGCGCGGGTGGAAGGGCATCTATTGCGCGCGGCGCATGACGCCATTCTGGTCGGCGCCGGCACGGCGTCTGAAGACAACCCGGCCCTGACTTGCCGTTTGCCGGGTCTAGAAAATGCCTCTCCCATCCGGATTGTCGTCGATGGTCGATTGAGCGTCCCTCTGACTCATAATCTGGTAAAGACGGCGGGGGAAATACCGGTTTACTGGTTTGCACTCACGGATACCGTTGCCGAGTACTCTGAACGCGCGACCGCGCTCAGGGACGCCGGGGTGAAATTGTTCCCGATCAATCCCGATGTTTCGGGCCGCGTCGATCTGGCGGCTGTCTTGCGGGTGCTTGGCAAAGAGGGGGTGACTCGGCTTCTGGTCGAAGGCGGGGCTACGATAGCGTCCTCGTTGCTTGCATTGGATCTTGTGGATCGGGTCGTCTGGTTTCGGGCGCCCATCGTTATCGGTGGAGACGGACTTGGCGCGATTGGCGGATTTGGCGTCGATGCGCTTGCCGATTCCGCTCAATTTTCCCGTACCTCTTTCCGGCGGGTCTGGAATGATGTAATCGAATGCCTTGAAAGACGGAGATAGGTATAGATGTTTACCGGGATCATTACAGATGTCGGAACCGTGCGGGCGATTGAAAAGCGCGGGGATACGCGGATCGAAATCGAAAGCCGCTACGATATGTCGACTGTTGATATCGGGGCGTCGATCGCCTGTTCCGGGCCGTGTCTGACAGTTGTCGAAAAAGGCGATGGCTGGTTCGCGATAGAGGCATCCGCCGAAACGCTTGACCGCACCACGGTCGGGGATTGGCGGGAAGGCACCCGTGTCAATCTGGAGCGCGCCCTCAGTCTCGGCGACGAACTTGGCGGGCATATCGTTTCGGGTCATATCGACGGTATTGCGGAGATTGTTTCCGCCGATCCGGAAGGTGACAGTGTCCGCTTTGTATTTAAAGCCCCTGAGGGCCTGAAAGCCTATATCGCGGAGAAGGGTTCCGTTTGTCTCGATGGCGTTTCGTTGACCGTGAATGCGGTAGATGACGCGGAATTCGGTGTGAATATCATCAGCCACACACAGGCTGAGACGACTTTCGGCGATAGAAAACCGGGAGACCGTGTTAACATTGAGGTCGATATGCTGGCGCGTTATGTCGCTCGGCTGTCTCAGGCCGGAGAATTGCAAGGGAGACCATAAACGTGGCCCGTTCCGAAAAAAGCGTTACCGTCGGCGATCGTGAATTACTGAGCGAAGCGCTTGCGACGCCCGAAGAGATTATCGCGGACATCGCCGCTGGAAAAATGGTTGTCCTCGTCGATGACGAGGATCGTGAGAATGAGGGCGATCTTGTCATCGCGGCTGAGAAAGCGGACGCTGACGTAATCAATTTCATGGCGACGCATGGCCGCGGATTGATTTGCCTTGCCATGACCGGTGACCGGATCAAGGATTTGAAGCTTTCGATGATGGCGGCGGATAACCGGGCCCCGCTTGAAACCGCATTTACAGTGTCGATCGAAGCCCGTGAAGGTGTCACCACCGGGATTTCCGCGGGCGATCGGGCGAAGACCGTCGCAGTTGCTATCGATCCGGAAAAAGGGCCGGAAGATCTGGTGACGCCGGGCCATGTATTTCCATTGGCGGCGCGCGATGGCGGAGTGCTGGTGCGGGCGGGGCATACCGAAGCGGCGGTCGATCTGTCGCGGCTTGCGGGATTGAACCCGTCCGGCGTCATTTGTGAGATCATGAATGATGACGGTACGATGGCGCGTCTTAACGATCTTGTGGGCTATTGCCAGATTCATGGGCTGAAATTGGGCACAATCGCCGATTTGATCGCCTATCGACTCAAGAACGACAGCGTGGTTGATCGAAAAATTGAGACAACAATCGATCACCGCTGCGGCAGCACCTTCGATCTGATCGTTTATGAAAGCTCTTTCAACGGCACGGAACATGTCGCTCTGAAACTGGGCGATTGGACCGAAGATGACGCCGTTTTGGTGCGGATGCATGCGCTGAATATCATGGATGATGTCCTGCATGATGCGAACAGCGAACGGGGGGATGAACTTGAGATGTCGCTGCGGATGGTCGCCGATGAAGGGAAGGGGGCTGTCGTCCTGATTCGGGATTCCTGGAACAGCCGTTTTTCGAACCAGATACGGATGCGGCAGAACTTGCCTGAGCAGGGAACCAAGGAAGCCGATGATGGGTCTCGATCCGTCTTGCGCGATTACGGGGTTGGCGCGCAAATTCTGAGGGATCTGGGTATTTCCCGGCTGCGTTTGCTGACCAATACCAAGGCAACTACCATCAAAGGTATTGACGGCTATGGGCTGAGCATCGTCGAACGGGTCGCAATACCGCATATGAAGGGCTGATCTCTCCCGCTTTTCGGGAAGAGTGATTTGAAATGAGGGTGATTTATGGCGGACTCCCCGCATATTTTGATCGTTGAATCGCGCTATTACGAGGAAATCGCGCAGGAATTGATTGACGCCGTGTTGGCGGAGCTGGACGCGGCGGGCGCAACTTACGAACGCTATGAAGTACCCGGCGCGTTTGAAATTCCGGGCGCCATCGCGTTTGCCATTGACGCGGCAAAGCAGGGTTCGACGGACAAGGTGTTCGACGGTTTCATCGGTCTGGGCTGCGTGGTTCGGGGACAGACCACGCATTACGATTATGTGTGCGGCGAAAGCGCCCGTGGATTGCAGGATTTGGCGTTACGTCATTCCGCGGCAATCGGTTACGGCATTTTGACCGTTGAAAACCGGGATCAGGCAATGAAGCGCGCGAGTCGTGACGGGGAAGACCGCGGCGGTCACGCGGCGCGGACTTGTCTTCGAATGATCGCGCTCAAACGCGAATTCGGGCTGGGGCCTAAATGACGGCACCGCCCGAGGCGCGGTCAAAAAAACGTCCGCCGCGGCGCAGTATCAGGCGCCAGAACGCGGCCCGTCTGGCGGCTGTTCAGGCGCTTTATCAGATTGAGTTCACCGGCGCGCCCGCATCATCGGTTGTGGAGGAGTTTTCCGCGCATAGGATTGACGGGCAGGATATTGAAATTGCCGGTGGCGCAAAAGCAAACGGTGAATTGTTCGCTGAAATCGTCCGCGAAGTCCGTGATAATTGTCCGGAAATCGATACGAAATTAGGCGCGTTAATAGCTTCAAATCGTTCCGTCGAGAGCCTTGAAATAATCCTGCGGTGCATTCTACGTGCCGGGTATTTCGAGTTGAGCCGCCGGTTTCAGGCACCCGCGCGTTCGGTGGTTCAGGAATATGTCCGGATCGCGGATTCATTTTATTCAGGCGATGAACCCGGGCTGGTGAATGGGGTGCTTGACCGGGCCGCGCGGAAATTGCGGCCGGGCGAGCTGGAATCGCGGCGGTCCTCCGGTGACGGTAAATAGCGACGAATTTTCACTCATAAAACGGTATTTCGCGCCGTTGAGCGCTGACGCCGCAGGTGCCGACGGGTTGAATGATGATGTGGCCAGTCTGGAAGTCAGCCCTGGTTGCAAACCGCTCGTTACCCTCGATACGATCGTTGCCGGTGTGCATTTCTTCCCCGATGACCCGGCGCGGTCGATTGCCAGAAAGCTGTTGCGGGTGAATCTCTCCGATATCGCGGCATCGGGAGGGGTGCCAGTCGGTTATTTCCTGTCCCTCAGCCTGCCCGTTACCACGGAAGAAAGCTGGATAGCCGATTTCGCGGATGGCTTGCGGGCCGATCAGGAAACCTATGGCATATCGCTTTATGGCGGCGATACGACGCGTACCAGCGGTCCTGTAAGCCTGTCGATTACGGCTTTCGGAGAAGCGCCCGAGGGTACCGTCATCAGGCGTTCCGGGGCCCGCGCAGGCGATGATATTTATCTGACGGGGACAATCGGGGCGGCCGCGACCGGTCTTGCCCTTATCCATGAGCTGGGGATCGACAGCGCGATAGAAAAGGCGCCCGAAGCCGTCGCGAGATACAGGGAACCGCAACCGCGTGTGGCTGCCGGTCCATTGCTCAGAGGCAGAGCCGGCGCGGCCATTGATGTGTCCGACGGGCTTGCCGCGGATGCGGGGCATATATGCGCAGCCTCCGCTGTGGGAATGGAGATCGACTTTGCCGCGCTGCCAGTATCATCCGAAACAAGGCAATTGATTGATGAAAACCCGGCATTTGCCACATTGGTGGTCAATGGTGGCGATGACTATGAAATTCTTTTCTGCGCATCGTCCGGTTCAGAAGAACTCGTCCGGGAATGTCGCGACGCGGGAATAGAGGTCACCAGAATCGGCCGGGTCGTTTCCGGTGGCGCGGGCGTGAGAATAATCGGGGCGGTGGGGGCGGTAATGGAAGTGCCCGAACCCGGTTGGCGGCATTTTCGATAACTCCCTCAAAACAATTATAATTTAACGATTTATTTGCCTCGGTATGATTGTCTGAGGGCCGGAAAAAATCGATTTGTCCGAAATTCAGCCGTGCCGATATTGCGTTCTCTTTATCTATGTCTCGCCTGTGCAATCTTTCTTGCTGTCGCGGCGGCATTTTCGGATAGCCGGGCCGCTTCTGAGGCTGTCGATGATGATAGTCCGCGCCTTTCCCAGAACCAGTTTTACATCATGAAGCCCTTTACCTTGCCGCTTTTGAACAAAACAGGTCAGGTGGGTGAACATTTTACCATCGTCGTGGCGTTGGAACTCGTCGATGAAGAACAGCGCGCTACCATAGCCCGGCTGGTTCCGAGAATTCGCGATGAAATGTACCGGGTGCTGTATCATCTTGTCACATTCCGCCGAAAGGGCGCGCCAATCCCCGATATCGGCATTTTCAAATATCATTTGATGCAGGCCGCCAAGAAGACTTCCGGTCCGCTGGTCAAACAGCTTCTTGTCCAACAGGCCTTCACCCGGGTCGCCCGGTAACGCAGGTTCCCTTCGAAAATTTCAAAAAAATCGCGTGAATCGCCGGGTGTTGCCTTAAAGCCCCTATTCTGGCATGTTCCGCCCGATTTTTGCGGGCTGTGATCCTTATTGAGGCCCCATTATGATACGTTTTTTCCGGAACAGAACAAGGACGAAAAAATGGCTGGAATATACTGGGCGGTGATCGTATGTGGTCTTCTCGCCTTGGCCTATGGGGCTTACGCGATCCGGGCCGTTTTGGCGGCGAGCGCCGGCACGGAACGCATGCAGGAAATCGCTCTGGCGATTCAGGAGGGCGCCAGCGCCTATCTCAACCGTCAATACAGCACGATCGCGATGGTCGGCGTTGTAATCGGGATTATCCTGGGGGTTACGCTTAACTGGTATGTGGCGATTGGCTACTTCATCGGCGCCATTCTTTCCGGTGTCACGGGCTATATCGGTATGCATGTTTCTGTTCGCGCGAATGTGCGGACGACGGATGCCGCCCGGACAGGCGGTTTGAAGCCGGCTCTCGCGGTAGCGTTCCAGTCCGGCGCGGTAACCGGCATTCTTGTTGTCGGGCTGGGGCTTTTGGGCGTCGCCGGATACTACCTGTTCCTGCGCGGTGTCTTTAATCCCGCCGAGGAAGCCGGGCTGCGGCATATTCTTGAGGCGCTGGTCGCGCTCGGGTTTGGCGCTTCGCTGATTTCCATCTTCGCCCGCCTCGGTGGCGGGATTTTTACCAAGGGTGCCGATGTCGGCGCCGATCTGGTGGGCAAGATCGAAGCCGGCATTCCCGAGGATGATCCCCGCAACGCCGCGGTCATTGCTGACAATGTCGGTGATAATGTCGGTGATTGCGCCGGTATGGCGGCCGACCTGTTCGAAACCTATGCCGTTACGATGGTCGCAACGATGCTTCTTGCCGCGATCTTCTTCACCGGCGCGGTTCAGGAACAGCTGCTGCTGCTGCCGTTGTTGATTGGCGGTGTCAGCATCATCGGTTCCATCTTCGGGTTTTTCTTCGTTCGCCTGGGCGCCAGCAACAACATTATGGGCGCCCTGTACAAAGGGCTGATCGTCAGCATGCTGGCGTCCGCGGTTTTGATCGCCGGCGCGATCTGGTGGCTCTTCGGCGGCTTTACGGTGGAAATTGCGGATATGCAGTCCCGTCATCTGTTTTATTGCGCCATTGTCGGCCTGGTGGTGACCGGCCTGCTTGTCTGGATCACCGAATATTACACCGGTACGGAACACCGTCCGGTGCGTATGGTCGCAAAAGCCTCCGAAACCGGTCATGGCACCAACGTGATCCAGGGGCTTGCTGTTTCCATGGAAGCGACGGCTTTGCCGGTGCTGGTTATCTGTGCCGGCATCATCGCCGCCTATTTCTCGGCGGGTATGTACGGGATCGGCCTTGCCGCGACCACCATGCTGGCGCTTGGCGGCGTGATTGTCGCGCTCGATGCGTATGGTCCGGTTACGGATAATGCGGGTGGTATCGCCGAGATGGCGGAATTGCCGGAAGAGGTTCGTAACTATACCGATGCGCTTGATGCGGTCGGCAACACCACGAAAGCCGTTACCAAGGGTTATGCGATCGGTTCGGCGGGGCTGGCGGCTCTTGTGCTGTTTGCGGCCTATACGACGGATATGAAGCATTATTTCCCGGATATTGCGTCTTCGGTGAAATTTGAGCTGCAGAACCCGTTTGTGGTTATCGGTCTGTTTATCGGCGGTATGCTGCCTTATCTGTTCGGCGCGCTTGGTATGCAGGCGGTCGGGCGTGCGGCGGGCGCGGTCGTTATCGAGGTCCGCCGTCAGTTCAAGGAAATTCCGGGCATCATGGAAGGCACCGCGAAGCCGGAATATGGCCGCGCGGTTGATCTTCTGACCAAGGCGGCGATCAAGGAAATGATCATTCCGTCGATGCTGCCGGTGCTGGCGCCGGTTGTGGTCTATTATGTGATCTTCTGGGTCGCCGGTCAGGCTCAGGCGCTGACGGCGCTCGGCGCCTTGTTGCTGGGAACCATCGTGACCGGGCTGTTTGTCGCGATCTCGATGACTTCGGGTGGCGGTGCCTGGGACAATGCCAAGAAGTATATCGAGGACGGCAATCATGGGGGTAAGGGTTCCGATGCCCACCATGCAGCGGTTACCGGCGATACCGTTGGCGATCCGTACAAGGACACGGCAGGTCCGGCGGTTAACCCGATGATCAAGATCATCAACATTGTCGCGATTCTTCTGCTGGCAATTGTCGCCTGAGGCGGAAGCCGAAACGAAAAAGCCCCGGTCGGAAGACCGGGGCTTTTTTGTGGTTGCGATGCGGGACTTATAATCCGCCTCCCGGGTTCGGTATGCCCCCCGAATCGTCCTCGGGCACGGAGAAGCGCCCGACATTGCCGATCAGCTGTTGAATGATCGTAAGCTCCTTACCCTTTGTCGGGGTTTCGCGATCGACGAGGGTGATCTCTTTTTCCTTGGTCGCGTCGTATGTTTTTATGTTCTGGACAATGCCCTGACGATTGAACTGGACCGCGACAACCTTTCTTTCGAGCAGTTCGGGCTCAAAGAAGGAGACCTGCTTTACGCGCGAACCGATATAATACCAGGTGCTCTTGTCGAAATTGGCCACGGTCGACGGCGCGCCGAGAATGACCTGAACATCGCTTCGCTTATGGATGCCCGGCTTGATCGTTGCGACATCTCCTGGTTTGGGAAGAAGTCCATGAACATTGATTTTTTCTTCGCATCCGCCGATAGCGAGCGCCGAGGCGATCATGACACCGCCCAGAAAGCAGCGAATTACCGGATGACGTCCTGGGCGGCGGGAACGGCGCTGGTCCGTCGGACAATGTGTGGGGCGTGATAACTGCAATGCGATACCGTATCAATTTATTTGGATTGGCCTTAGGTTTGTGCGCGAAAAGGACGATTGTCAATCTTTCCCCCACGAACTGAAAACCAATGCTGCAGAGATTTTTTAGAGACAGGACCAGAGAAGAGAGCGCCGATCGGCTGTACCAGTGTGCCGTGGCGCAAGGCCGGTCGCCCTGGTTCTATGCCGAGTGTTCGGTCCCGGATAATGTCGATGGCCGGTTTGAGATGATTGCGCTGCATGTTTTCTTGTTGCTGCATCGGATCAAGCAGCCGGATATCGCCGATGACAAGCTGGGTCAGGCTGTTTTCGATGCCATGTTCCTGGATATGGATCGTTCGCTTCGGGAAATGGGTGCCGGCGATTTGGGCGTGGGAAAGAGAGTAAAGGCCATGGCCAAGTCATTTTATGGCCGCATTGCCGCTTACGAATCCGGACTTTCGGACCCGTCCGCTCTGACCGATGCCGTCATCCGCAATGTCTTTCGGGGAGAAGAAGCGCAGCGGGACAGCGCCGGACGGCTTGCCGGCTATATTGCCGCGCAGGTTCGGCATCTTTTCGCGGCGACAGCGGAGCAAATCATATCGGGGACCGTCTCTTTCACGGAGGAAGATTGATGTCGGGGCGGGGCGGAGGTGGAGGCGAGGAATTTTCTTATCGGGTTTCGCTGACGCCATTGATCGCCGCCGCACAGAAAAATATTGAGGCGTCGCTCGAGGCTTCGGAGGAAGAGCGGGTCGGGTTGGCGGCGCGTTTCGGCATTGTTGCGCTGGAGCGTTTTAAAATTCACGCGCGGTTAAGCGCCGGCCCTCAGCGGGACTGGTTCAGGCTTGTCGGCGAAATCGAGGCGACTCCGGTTCAGAATTGTGTGGTAACGCTGGAGCCCGTTACCGGAGAAATCAGGACCGGGTTCGATTTGGTGCTGGTCCCGGAAGACCAAAATGAGGATATTTCACCCGAAGGGCCCGATTTCGAATATTACCGCGATCAAGAAGTGGATATCGGTGAAGTTGCAACGGTTGAGCTTGCGCTGGCCCTCGATCCGTATCCCCGAAAACCGGATGCTGAACTCGACGATGCGGGGTCGGCGGGCAAAGGGGTTGCGGTGTTGAGCGAAACGGAATACCAATCCGCGCAGAGGAACGACCGGCGCGCTCCTTTTGCGGCGCTGGCGGAACTAAGGAAAAAAGAGTAGATTTCCGGCCTGATCCGGTTCCGCCGATGGGCATTTTGCTTGCCCTCGCCGGTTATATTCGTTAAACAACCCGCCGCCCGGAAGTCGCCGCAGTAACGGAATAAGAATTATGGCTGTACCTAAGAAGAAGACATCGAAATCCAAGCGCAATATGCGTCGTTCGCATCATGCCCTCAATACACCGGGTGTGGTCGAATGCCCGAATTGTGGCGAAGTTAAACGGCCGCATCATGTCTGTGATGCCTGCGGCTATTATGACGACCGCGAAATCGCCGAAGCGCAAGAGGCCTGACCCTCGACGGCGGGCCATTCAGCTTTACGTAGGGAATCCCTGAGTTGAACGGGAATCTTACGATCGCGCTGGACGCGATGGGTGGTGACAACGCCCCAGAAATTGTCATCAAAGGCGCGGCAATTGCCCGGGTACGATATCCGGACGCTAAATTTCTGCTTTTTGGCGATCAGGCGCGGTTGCGTCCCCTCCTGGACAGGAACGCCAAGCTGGCGGCGGTCTCGACCATTCACCACACCGATCAATACATCGCGGCGGATGAAAAGCCGTCCATAGCGCTGCGCAAGGGGCGCGAGTCGAGTATGCAGCTTGCGATCAACGCGGTTCGCGACGGCGACGCACAGTGCATCATCTCTGCCGGGAATACCGGTGCGTTGATGGCGATGTCAAAGGTCACACTGCGGATGCTTCCCGGTATCGATCGACCGGCCATCTGTGCCTTATGCCCGACCCGGATCGGCGAAAGCGCGATGCTCGATCTTGGCGCGAATATCGAATGTGACGCGAACAATCTGCTGCAGTTCGGTGTCCTGGGTGCAGCTTATGCGCGGACGCTGCTGGGTATAGAGCGGCCGACAGTCGGTCTCCTGAACGTCGGCGAAGAGGATATCAAGGGCGGCGACGTCGTAAAGCAGGCCGCCGCTCTGTTGCGTGACCCCACACTCCCGCTTGAGTTTCGCGGTTTTGTCGAAGGTAACGATATCGGTGCCGGCTCGGTCAATGTTTTCGTCATTGACGGCTTTGCGGGCAATTTGATGCTGAAATCAATCGAAGGCACCGTTCAGCTCTATAGCGAGTATTTGCGTCAAGCGTTCCGGAGTTCCTGGTCGTCCCGGATCGCCGGTTTTCTTGCGCGGAGTGCTTTCAAAAGGCTCAAGGCGAGAATCGACCCAAGGCGTTATAACGGGGCGACGTTCCTGGGGCTCAATGGCATTGTCGTTAAAAGTCACGGCTCCGCTGACGGATTTGGATTTGCAAACGCGATCGGAGTAGGGGTCGATATGGTAAAGAACGGTTTGAACGATATCGTCACCCGGGAAATGGCTTCTTATGCGGAGCGTCATGGGGAACAGGACAAAGCCCTGGCGAACTGATGTTGTACAGATCGATTGTAGCCGGATGTGGCGCGTATCTTCCGGAGCGCATCGTCACCAATCAGGAATTATCAGAAAAGTTAGATACTTCGGATGAATGGATCCGGCAGCGTACGGGTATTTGTGAGCGCCGGATCGCGGCCGATGGGGAGCTGACCTCGGACCTGGCGTTAAATGCCGCCCGCGCGGCCCTGGAACATGCCGGGGTCGACGCATCTGATATCGATCTGATAGTTCTGGCCACGGCCACGCCGGACAAGACATTTCCCGCGACGGCAACCAAGGTCCAGGCCGAGCTTGGTATAACGCATGGCGCGGCATTCGATGTTCAGGCCGTGTGTACCGGGTTTGTTTATGCCCTGAATGTAGCGGACAATTTTGTCCGGCTTGGTCAAGCGCGCAATGCGTTGGTGATCGGCGCTGAGACTTTTTCCCGGATACTCGATTGGGACGACAGGCGTACCTGCGTCCTGTTCGGCGACGGCGCCGGGGCGGTGGTGCTTACCGCCGGGGATAAGGATGGCCAGCGCGGAATATTGAGCAGCCATATCCGTTCCGATGGACGGCATCAGAACTTGTTGCATGTCGATGGAGGCCCGTCCTCCACCATGACGGTGGGGCATTTGCGCATGGAGGGGAAAGAGGTCTTTCGCCATGCGGTTTCGAATATGGCATCGATCCTGGCCGAAGCTTTGGAAGAAAATAATCTGCAGCCGAGCGATATCGATTGGCTGGTGCCGCATCAGGCAAACAAGCGCATTCTGGACAGCACGGCCCGGAAAATCGGGCTGCCGCCGGAAAAGGTAGTCCTGACCGTGGACCGGCATGCCAATACGTCGGCCGCATCGATACCGCTGGCTTTGGCCGAAGCTGTTGGGGACGGGCGCATAAAGCGGGGCGATTTGATCGTATTCGAGGCCATGGGGGGCGGATTTACCTGGGGCGCGTCGGTGGTTCTCTGGTAACGCTTGTTCTTGTCCGAAGCCCGTCCCGTATCTTATTGATCTTGACTGGATTATCCCGTTTGGGTACGGTGAATTTTAGCTTTTGTCCGGGGGATCATGGCTGGAACAACGGTAACGCGGGCTCAATTGAGCGAAGCGGTATATCAGGAAGTCGGATTGTCTCGTAACGAGTCGTCCGAGTTGGTCGAAGAGGTTTTGTCGGAAATTTCCGACACGCTTGTGCGCGGAGAGCCGGTGAAGATATCGTCGTTCGGCAGTTTTGGCGTAAGGCAGAAAGGCGAACGCAAGGGTAGAAACCCCAAGACCGGAGAGGAAGTGCCGATTAAGCCACGCCGCGTCCTGGTATTTCGGGCTTCCAACGTTCTGAAACAACGCATTAACGGCGCCGGTGACGTTTGATGGCCGAGCCGCTGGTCCAGAGTGGGGGAGTACGGAGAAGCGGCGGTAAATCCGCCTCTGCTTTCAGAACGATCAGTGAAGTATCGACCGAGCTTGATGTCCCGACCCATGTGTTACGTTTCTGGGAATCCAAATTTTCGCAAGTCAGGCCGCTGAAGCGCGGTGGCGGACGCCGCTATTACCGACCGGAGGACATTGATCTTCTGCGCCGGATACGCAGTCTTCTCTATGATGACGGATACACGATTAAGGGTGTCCAGAAGCTTCTGCGTGAAGGCAACAGAAAAGGCGGACAAATCAATTCTAAATCGGTCCCGCCGAGCGACATTCTGGAAACCGCGAGGAGCGGTGACCCATTTCCCGAATCCAAGCGAAATCAGCTTTTGGAGCTCGTGCGCGAGCTCGAGGGATTGCGGGACAGTTTACGCGTCAATTGAAATTCCTTTCGGTAGGGGCCGATTAGATATTGCGCCCTGTTTCGCCTGCCCGTAGATTGACGCCGAAATTTTCGGAGCGTAGCGCAGTCTGGTAGCGCACCACACTGGGGGTGTGGGGGTCGTGGGTTCGAATCCCGCCGCTCCGACCATCATTTACAAAAAAACCGCCCCTCATTTCGGGGCGGTTTTTTTTTGTTGGCTCATTTTTTTGCCCGAAATGAAGAACGGCGACCCCAATACGCTGGGGCGCCGTTCAAGACAGGCCGTCCGGGGTTGGCGTCAAACAGCCCGCCTGTGCCTCTACGCCGGTGATCTTTCCGGCAAATTCATCACTGCATCTCTGCAATGTCAGGACATTTTTATGCAATGATCGTGCCAAACATAATTTGGTTTGTTAAAACAATATGTTAAACATGTTTTTAGGGCCGCTTACGTGTTGTTCGTTTAGAAAACGTAAACAATTCTGACACCGGGTGCTGGCTGCAAACGTGGCGGGCATGTTCGCGGCATGACAGTTCGGATTCGCGCACTTACTATCAACGATCGGCAAGATTTTGCAGGGTGGCATGGAGCAGAAGAGTTCAGGAGCGGCATCGGCACGCGTTGAGGCTCCCGTATACTCTGCGGCCGCCTTCAGCAACAGTGTCGCCGATATTGTGCCGATCGCCATCCCCCTATGGCTGGCGGCGCTCGGTATGGAGCCCTTCCTGATCGGGCTGGTTGTCGGCGCTCGCTATATCGGGCCTTTGGTCTTTTCTATCCAGGGCGGCGCGTTGATGGATAGGCTTGGCACGCGCCGGGTGATGATATTTTTCGCGGTGATCGCGACAGTCGCGCCGCTACTCTATCCTGCGGCGGGTTGGCTGCCTTTTATCCTGTGTTTGCAGCTTGTTGGGGGGCTTGCGGAATCGCTCGGCTGGACCGGCGCACAAACCCTGACCAATCAGGTGTTCCGGGGCGATGCGGTTTATGCCGGGCGGATGATCGCGGCGACGCGGGTGGGCACGCTCCTGGGGCCGCCCGTGGGGGGCGTGTTTTTTGAATTTCTGGGGCCCGATGGAGGGTTCTTCGCCATGTCTCTCTGGGGGCTGGGGACGCTTCTTGCGGTTCTTCTTGTTCCGCCCGACGCGGTTCCAAAACCTGAAGCGGCCAGAGGCAGGGCAAGCGACGTCTTGCCAAAGCCGGCCGATTATGTGGCGGCCATGCGTCTTTTGGCGGTTCCCGTGATCGCCACGATGATGGCGGTCACCTCTATCCGCCAGATCGGCTCAAGCATGCAAAGTTCATTTTATACGGTTTATCTGGAGAATGCCGGTATTTCCGAAACCGTGATCGGCCTTCTGATAGCGATGAACGGTCTTGCCGGGATCGCTGCCGTCTGGACCGGCAGCCTGACACAGCGGATCGGGCTCGAAAAATTGCTTTTCTGGACCACCGGATTGTCGATCCTGTCCATCGCCGCCATTCCATTGTCGGAAAATATAATCTTTCTGTTTGGGATGTCCGCTGTGCGGGGATTTACCCTGGCGGTCAGTGTCGCATTGTTGCTCGCGGTGCTGGCGCGAGAGGTTGGGCCTGAATTCCAGGGCAGGGTGATCGGATTGCGGATGACATGTCATCAATTGCTGAACGTGTTCGTGCCGATAGTTCTCGGCGCAATTATCCAGCTATCGGGGCTGGCGTCGGGTTTTTACTATGTCGGCGGAGCCGCGCTCGCCGGATTGATCGGTGTTGCGCTACTCAGGGCCCGCAATCGAGGGGGTTAAACCACCTCCGACGCGACTTCCCGACCGAGATGGGTGAGCTTGCAGACCTGCCAATCCGGTTTCAAAGGGTTTGCGAACCAGGGTTCCGCCCAGTTCTGCCGGATACAGGCGTCCACGGTCTTTTTCGACACCTTTTGCCCGTCGCTGTCGAACAAGGGTAATTTGCCGCCGGGCTGTTCAAGTCCGGCCTTAAGCCATCGCCGCTGGACTGCGGTTGGTTGCGCAAACGTGCCGGCGCGCAAGGCCGCTGATTTTGCCTGCATGGTCATGCGCCGTCCCCCCAAGGTGGCGTATCATGATATGAACGGATTCCTCCCCCCGGAGATATCCGCATGATTGGAAAAATATCCTAAGTGATTCGCGTGATCAATGATTTAGGTGAGGCCGAGAAGTGACCAACTCAGACTGATTTATTTGACTGCTTCGTCACCGGAGGAGGCGCGCAGGCTTGCCGATGCACTGGTGGGGGAAAGGCTTGCGGCCTGTGTGAACATCCTCGGTGCGATAGAGTCCGTTTACAGGTGGCAGGGCGCAGTTGTTTCAGATATCGAAACCGGGCTTTTGGCAAAGACTACCGTCGACAGGGTGGAAGCCGTCAGCCGGCGTATTGCGGAGCTTCATTCCTATGAATGCCCATGCGTCGTGAGTGTTCCCATCGATGGCGGCAACCCGGAATTTTTGAAATGGATATCAAAAAATACGTAATATCAATTATTTGTGTAAGTTATCTAATGTTAATTAGAAAGAGTGGGGCGTAATTCTGTGGGTGTTGTAATTCAGGAGAGGCCCAACCGCGCCCTGAGATATGCGAATTACGGCCATTTTCTCAATCACGTCATCATGCTGATTTATCCGACAATCGCGCTGACATTGAGCGAAATATGGACGTACTCATACGGTGAAATGCTCTCCGCGTTCTTTATCGGATCGATGATCTACGGATTTGCCGCCTATCCCGCCGGTTGGTTGAGCGACCGCTGGAGCAGCTGGTGGATGTTGGGCATTTATTTGACGGGCACGGGGCTAGCCACCATTGCGACAGGCTTTGCGGGCAATTTGAACCAGATCGTCGTGGGTCTTGCGGTCATCGGGCTATTCGCTTCGATTTATCACCCGGTAGGGACCGCCTTTGTCGTTCGGCATGCGGTTAACCGTGCCAAAGATCTGGGCAGAAACGGCGCCTGGGGGACAGCGGGACTTGCCTCCGCGGCCTTCATCGCGGCCGGCTTGACCTACCTGTTTGGCTGGCGGGCGGCGTTTTTCGTACCCGGCGCGTGCTGTCTGGGGCTCGGGATCGTCTTTTTCCTGACCACACAACCGGTGGTGGCACCGGATTCCGGGCCGAAAAATGCGCCGAATTCTTCTTTTCGGGACATGCTGACACCGGCCCTTGTCCGGGTGTTGGCAATAATGACGGTTACCATTCTGGCCGTGGGGTTGTTCACACAGGCCTATACCACCGGTCTTCCAAACCTGTACGACAATACGCTGCAAAGGCTGGTGACGCTGTTGTCACTGGATATGGCGGAAGGGCGGACATTCACCGCCGCCTTTGTGTCGGTGGTGATCCTGTTTGGCGCGTTGGGCCAGATTATCGGCGGCAGCCTGTCGGCGCGCTGGTCGCCGAGACTGGTCTATATGGGGATGTTTTTGTTCATCCTGCCTCTTGCGTTTCTGTCCATGCAACTGGATGGGTTGGCGCTCGTGGCGGCGGGGGCGCTCATGATGATCGCCGTCACGGGTTGTCTGCCGGCGGAAAACTGTATCCTCGTGAATTTTGCCCCGGCAGACTGGCACGCGCGGCTGTTCAGTCTGAAATTTGTCGTCGGATTGGGCGGCGGGTCCGCGGCCTTGCTGGCCAACGGATATATTTTCGATCAGACGGAAGGGTTTTTCTGGTTCTTTGGCTTTTTGGCGGTACTCGCGGTGACGGTCATTGTGGGGGCGCTTTTATTGCCGCCCGTAAAAGTTCATGAGATCGCGGGAGAAAACGCGCCCGCCGAAGCCAAATAGCGTCTGACGTCAGGATGCAAGCCCGTCCTGAATTTCCTGTGTAAAGCCCACGGTAATCGTGCCGTCCCGGTCAATCACCGGTCGTTTGATCAGGGTGGGGTGCTCAAGGAGCAGCTTGGCGGCTGATTTTTCGTCCAGCCCGTCGCGAATATCTTCCGGCAATTTCCGCCAGGTCGTGCCACGCCGGTTGACAAGCGTATCCGTGCCCGCCGCCTCCAGCCACACTTTGGCGAGGTCCGCGTTCATCCCGTCTTCGCGGAGATCGTGATATCGGTGTTCGATCCCCCGATCGTTAAGCCATTTGCGCGCCTTCCGGCAGGTGTCGCAATTCTTGATGCCGTATAAAGTGATCATTGTCGCTCTTCAGATTTAATCGGCTCTCGCATCTTCCAGAGACGCGTTTTTTCGGGCGTGCGCGGCTTTCATGACCTTGCCCAGATAATGTTGGGCGAACGTTACCGGCGGATATTTCGCCGCGCCATCCCGGCAGGCGGGGAGACATTCGATAACCGCGTCATGGTTGGGGCTATGAAAATAGACCATTGATATTCGATCGCGGCTGCCGGCGGGGATGGGTGGATTCCCGACCCGGTGAAGCGTCGAAACCCAACGGTCATTGGTCCAACGCGCCAGCGCGTCGCCGATATTGCAGACGAATCCCTTGTCTGGTGTTGTGACGTCGAGCCAGCTGCCATCCTTCATTTGAACCTGAGTGCCGCCGGGGACCGGATCGCCGCGCAAAAAAGTCAGTGTGCCGTAGTCAGAGTGAATCCCGGCCCGCAGCTGTCCGTCTTCCGGGGCTTCTTTTTGGGCCGGATAGCGGACCATACGGGCAACGCTGGATTGATGGTCGAACTTGTCGCGGAAATACGCCCTGTCGGTATCAAGCGCCACCGCCAGAATATCGAGCATTCTTTCACCGAGAGCCCGCATTTCGGCATCATAGGCCAGCATGGCGGTGCGAAATCCCTCCGGTCGGTCGGGCCAACGGTTTGGCGCCAACATCGCGGTTTCGGGATCGTCCGGTATCCATTGGCTCCCGTCGAATTCTTCCGGCCCGAACGCGAAGGCCTCCTGCAGATCCGGCGGGGCCTCCAACCCGAGAGAATAGGCGAGTGACCGGTCCTTGAACTTGTTGTAACCCCGGCTGACCTTTTGCGGTGGTCGTTCGACCCTGAATTTTTCTTCTTCCGGCAGGGCAAAAAACGCTTCCGCCATGGCACGAGTTTGTGCCATCACCTTCTCATTGACGCCGTGTCCGGTTATCGCAAAGAAACCTGTTTCGCGGCAGGCTTTATCGATTTGAGCGGCTATATTCTGACGGATTTCAGCGTTGCCCTCAAAAAAGGGTGAGATGTCGATAACTGGAACATGCGGGTTGGTCATCAGGGGCTCTCAATCCGAGGGTTGGGCTAATCCTAAACCGCTCTTGTAACCGCGGGCAACCTTAGGGCGACATCAATCACGGTATATAGTTACCGCAAATCTAAACTTATGAAAATAATTGCTTTTTCGATTGACAGGCCCGCTTTCGTTGGCATAATCCGCCGCCTCTAGAGGAATGGTCCTCAATCAAGGTATTTAGAAAATGCTGGCTACCAATACTTATTCGGCAAAGCCCGCCGATGTCGATGCCAAATGGTATGTGATCGACGCTGACGGGCTTGTGCTGGGACGCCTGGCCGCGATTGTCGCGAACATGCTCCGTGGAAAACACAAGCCGATGTATACGCCCCACATCGATTGCGGCGACAACATCGTGATCATCAACGCTGAAAAAGTTGTCCTTACCGGCAATAAGCGGCGTGACAAGAATTACTACTGGCACACGGGTTATCCCGGGGGGATCAAGAGCCGGACGGCAAATCAGGTGCTGGAGGGTGAATTTCCGGAACGCGTGATCCATAAGGCGGTGGAACGGATGCTGCCGAAAACCAAGCTTGGCCGAAAGCAGATCGGCAAGCTCAAGGTATATGCCGGTGAAGCCCATCCGCATGAAGCCCAGTCGCCCGAGGCGCTGGACATTGCCGCAATGAACCCGAAGAACAAGAGGAATGCCTGATATGGCTGAGGAAACAGGCGCAACACTGGCTGACGCGATGCCTGAAGAGGCAGGGGCCGCGATCGTTGTCGACGAGGCCCCGGTCTATGAACCGAAAATCGACGATCTCGGGCGGTCTTATGCGACCGGCCGGCGCAAGGACGCGGTGGCCCGGGTTTGGGTAAAGCCGGGCAACGGCCAGATGATTGTGAACGGCAAGCCGCTGGAGGCGTATTTCGCGCGTCCGTCGCTGCAGATGATTGTTCGGCAGCCGCTTGAAGCCACCGAACGGGTCGATTCGATTGATGTCTGGTGCACGGTCAAGGGTGGCGGGCTTTCGGGACAGGCCGGGGCGGTTCGCCATGGCCTCTCGCGAGCTTTGACCCATCAGGATCCGGAACTGCGCGGTACGCTCAAGAAGGGCGGGTTTCTCACCCGTGACTCGCGTGCCGTGGAACGCAAGAAGTACGGTAAGCCCAAGGCCCGCCGAAGCTTCCAGTTCTCCAAACGTTAGGGACTCCCGCAGTAGCGGATTTGTTAAGGGCGTCCCTGGCGGACGCCCTTTTCGTTATGTGCGCTCTGATCAAGAATTTTCAGGAGTAGGAAATGACCAGTAACGACATCAATATCGCGGTTCTCGGTGCCAGCGGTTATACCGGCGCCGAGCTTGTACGAATTCTTGCCCTTCACCCCCATGCCCGTATCAAGGCCCTGACCGCTGACCGGCGTGCGGGTGAGGAAATGTCTGCCGTGTTTCCGCATCTTGGCGGCGTCGCGTTGCCCAGGCTTGAGCGGATTGAGGATGTCGATTTCAGCGACATCGACTTTGTTTTTTGCGGATTGCCGCACGGAACGACCCATGAAATCGTCGCCGGCCTTCCTGAAAAGACAAAGATTGTCGATTTGTCGCCCGATTTCAGGCTGATGGATGTTGCTGTTTATGAAGAATGGTACACCGATCACAAGGCACCTGAGCTGCAGAAATCGGCCGTTTACGGGTTGTGCGAGTTGCAGCGGGAGAGGATTGCTGCAGCGAGGCTTGTGGCCAATCCGGGTTGCTATCCGACATCGTCGATTTTGCCGCTTGCACCTCTTCTGGAGGCGGGTCTGGTCAACGCGGACCAGATTGTTATCGATTCAAAATCGGGGGTTTCCGGCGCGGGACGTGCCGCGCAAGAAGCCAATCTATTTGGTGAAGTCGCCGAGGGTATCCACGCCTATGGCGTCGGGGCTCACCGGCATATGCCGGAAATCGAGCAGGAGCTGTCAGGCGCGGCCGGGAAACAGATTACCGTCAGTTTCACGCCCCATTTGATGCCGATGAGCCGGGGAATCCTCTCAAGCATCTACGTCAACCTTAATGATGGCCAGACTGCGGCGGATTTGAAGAAGACGCTGGAGGACCGGTACCGGGAAGAGAAATTTGTCAGGGTTCTGCCCGAAAAGGCGTTGCCGGCGACGCGTCATGTCCGGGGATCGAATTATTGTCTGTTGAATGTCTTCGAGGACCGGTTGCCGGGCCGGGCGATCATTCTTTCGGCAATTGATAACCTGGTGAAGGGTGCGTCGGGGCAGGCGGTTCAGAATATGAATTTGATGGCGGGGATCGACGAAGATACGGCGATTTCCCAGCAACCGCTCTTTCCCTGACAGGTGATATTATGAGTTATGCCGTCACACCGGACGCGAAACCGGTTATTTTGCCTTATGGCGGGAAAACGCCGGTTATCGCGGAAGATGCCTTTATCGCACCCGGCGCGGTATTGATCGGTGACGTCACCGTCGGCAGCCGCAGTAGCGTCTGGTTCGGATGTGTTCTGCGGGCCGATGAGGCGCCGATCCGGGTAGGAGAGCGGACAAACCTGCAGGATGGGACGGTGGTTCATGTCCATGGCGAGAAGCAGGGTACGATCATCGGGGACGATGTATCGGTAGGGCATATGTGTTTGCTTCATGCTTGCACGCTTGATGACCGCGCCTATGTCGGTATGGGGGCTCAGATCCTTGACGAAGGCCGTGTGGAAGGCGGCGCGATGCTCGCTGCCGGCGCCCTGCTGACGCCCGGCAAGACTGTGCCGACCGGGGAGGTCTGGAGCGGGCGTCCGGCGTCATTGATGCGGGAGATATCGCCCGAACATGCGGCCCTGCTGGCCCGGACGCCGGAGAATTACGCCGGCAAGGCGGAACGATTTCGCGATGGGCTCGGGTGATAGGCCCGAATCATTTGTTCAAAGCCCCTATTAGTTGATTGAATCCCTTGGCTTTTCGTATAGTGCGGCGACTATTTTGAATATTTGTAATCTCCGCCGCGCTCCGTCATAAAGGTAGCAACGTGGTGTCCGAAATGGGGAGGCTCTGTCGGGAGATGTCCATAATGAGTGTGAATACGCCGAATTCGGCGGTAAGGCGCTTTTGTTCGTTGGGTATTCTGACCGGGTATCTCATCCTTGGTTCCGGCTGTTCCTGGGTGCCGGACTATGCCAATCCCGTTGAATGGTACAACGGAACGCGCGATTGGATCGCCGGTGAAGACGAGGCGCCGCCGGCCCAGCCCCCGTCGAAAATTTCCCAGGCCGAGGAACCGACGGATTTCCCGCGGATAAATGCCGTTCCGGAGCGTCCGAGCCCGCCATCTGAAGCCGAAAAGAAAAAGATGGCCTCCGGTTTGGCCGCGGACTGGAGCTCGGCGCGCTATACCGATCAACAGGTGCGTGCCGGCAAGGATATTACTCCTCCCAGACGGGCCGCATCGTCTCGCGCGGTCTCGCCGACGGTTATGAATGCGCCGCAAAATCCGGTGCCTCAACCGGTGACGCGGACTCCGCTGGCCGCGCCAAGAGCGCCTGAGACTCGTTCCTCCATGGCTTCAAACCCGCCGGCGCCGCCGCAAATCGCCGCCGTTCCGGCAGCCAGGCCGGTCCGCCCGGCACCAGCAATGACGGCAACGACACCGATGCAGCGTCCGGCGGCCATGGCCGGGGGCTTGCCCCCCAATATGGTTGCGGCTGATGCGGGTGGAAGTGTGTTTGTTCAGGCAGACCGGTTCTCGCCGCGTTTTCCGGCAGGGACAGCGGGCCGGATTTCGGCCGGTCAGCCGGCGATACAGTCAAATGCGGCACCGGTGGCGGGCGGACTTCCCGTGGCGATTGTCTATTTCGGCAATAACTCGTCGCGTCTGAACGGTCAGGCAAAGAGTCGCATCCGCCGGGTCGTCGCGCTTTACCGTCAAGGAGGGCGGGGCGCTATCCAGGTGGTTGGTCATGCGAGCAGCCGTACCCCGAATTTGAACCCGTCCCGCCATCATCTGGCCAATTTCCGGGTGTCGAATAATCGGGCAAATGCCGTGGCGCAAGAGTTGATCCGCCTAGGGGTTGATCCGAACGCCGTCACTGTCAGCGCCGTGGCCGATCAGCAGCCCGCCTTTGTGGAGGTGATGCCGGCGGGCGAAGCCGGAAACCGGCGGGCGGAAATATTTTTCGCTCGTTGATATAGAGAAACAAGCCTGCGGTTGGGGCGCATGATTGCCCGGGCCAAGGGCCCGGGAGAATAGTAATGGATCAGGAATTTCATCGCGTAAAAAGGCTGCCGCCATACGTTTTCGCCGAAGTCAACGATATGAAGGCGAAAGCGCGCGCCGCCGGTCAGGATGTCATTGATTTCGGGATGGGGAATCCCGATCTGGCATCGCCGCCCCATGTCGTCGAAAAACTCGTCGAAGCCGTTCAAAACCCCCGGACGCATCGTTATTCGGTGTCACGGGGGATCACCGGTCTGCGCCGGGCCAATGCCGCCTATTACGCGCGTCGCTTCAATGTGGAAATCGATCCCGAGACCGAAACAATTGTAACGTTGGGATCCAAGGAAGGGTTTGCCAATCTTGCCATGGCAATTACCAGCCCGGGCGATGTAGCGCTGGTTCCCAACCCAAGCTATCCGATCCACGCCTACGGTTTCATTATTGCGGGCGGCGCGCTACGGCATCTGCCGGTCGGACCGAATGTCGATATGATGCAGGAGCTGGAGCGCGCGGTGGCGCACAGCGTGCCCAAACCCTTGGCCGTGGTCCTGAACTTTCCATCCAATCCGACGGCGCAGGTTGTCGGACTGGATTTCTACGAACAGGTCGTCGCATTTTGCCGTGAACAGGGTATCTGGATCCTTTCAGATCTTGCCTATGCGGAAATTTATTTTGATGATTTTGTGCCGCCGTCGATCCTGGAGATTCCAGGTGCCAGGGAAATCGCGGTGGAGTTTTCCTCCGTCAGCAAAACCTATTCCATGCCGGGTTGGCGAATCGGATTTGCGACCGGAAACGCGAAGCTGATCGCGGCGCTGGCACGGATCAAGTCCTATCTGGACTATGGCGCGTTCACGCCGATCCAGGTCGCGGCTACCGCCGCATTGAACGGGCCGCAAGAAGTAATTGATGAAGCGCGGGACACTTATCGCCGGCGGCGCGATGTGCTGGTGGAAAGCTTTGGACGCGCCGGGTGGGAAATTCCGTCACCCAGCGCGACTATGTTCGCCTGGGCGCCGATACCCGATCAGTTCCGTGAGTTGGGTTCGCTGGAATTTTCCAAATTGCTGCTGGAGCACGCAGAGGTCGCCGTGTCACCGGGAATAGGGTTCGGTGAATATGGCGAAGGCTATGTTCGGATTGCGCTGGTCGAGAACCGGCAACGTATTCAGCAGGCGGCGCGGAATATAAAGCGTTTTCTGTCTTCGGCGGATGATATTATCGACGCGTCCGCGGCAAGCAGGGCTTCTCTTTGAGCGCGCCGGTGAAAATCGCGATCGCCGGTCTCGGCACGGTTGGCGCGGCTGTTTTCCGGTTGGTCACGGAGAAATCGGCTCTCCTGGGACAGCGTGCGGGCAGGCAAATCGAGGTTTCAGCCGTTTCGGCGCGCGACCGGGGTCGCGACCGGGGTATATCGCTCGAGAATGTTCGGTGGTTCGATGACGCGGCGGATATGGCGCAAAACGCGAATGCCGACATAATCGTTGAATTGATCGGCGGATCCGACGGTATCGCGCTTGAGGTCTGTGAAGCGGCGATTGCTTCCGGTAAGGATGTGGTGACGGCCAACAAGGCCTTGCTGGCGCATCACGGGGCGGCGCTTGCGGTGACGGCGGACCAGGCAGGGCGGTCGATTGCCTATGAAGCGGCGGTGGCGGGCGGTATTCCCGTGATCAAGGCGCTTCGGGAAGGGCTCGCCGCGAACCGGGTCGACAGTATTTACGGCATTCTGAATGGCACCTGTAACTTCATTCTGACCGCCATGCGGGACAGCGGATGTGATTTCGAGACCGTTCTGAAAGAAGCTCAGGAAAAGGGCTACGCGGAAGCCGATCCCGGTTTCGATGTCGACGGGGTGGATGCCGCGCACAAGCTGTCGATCCTGACGGCGGTGGCGTTTGGTTGCGCGCCGGATTTCG
>CAZBKQ010000020.1:0-19867 GCA_964492555.1 uncultured Rhodospirillaceae bacterium
AAATTCACCGAGGTCGGCTATGTCGGGCGTGATGTCGAGCAGATCGTGCGGGATCTTCTGGAAACAGCCATCCATGAAATCCGGGAACGCCAGCGGAAAGACGTGCTGGCCAAGGCTGAACTGGCCGCAGAGGAGCGGGTGATCACCGCGCTGGTCGGCGAAAATGCGGGTGAGGATACCCGGCAGAAGTTCCGCAAGATGCTGCGCGAAGGCGCGCTGGACGATCGTGAAATAGAGCTGGAGGTTTCGGATTCAGCCGGCGGCGGCATGCCGACATTCGATATTCCAGGCATGCCCGGCGCGCAGATGGGCATGCTGGACCTCAGTGACATGCTGGGCAAGGCGTTCGGCGGTAAGATGACCAAACGCAAGATGACGGTCGTGGACTCCTATGAAGTGCTGATCGCCGATGAAAGCGACAAGCTGCTGGAAGAAGACAGCATCGTGCGCAACGCCATAGAGTCTGTGGAGCAAAACGGCATCGTCTTTCTGGATGAAATCGACAAGATCTGCGCACGGTCGGACCGCCACGGCGCCGATGTCAGCCGCGAGGGCGTGCAGCGCGATTTGCTGCCACTGATCGAGGGCACGACGGTTTCGACCAAGCACGGTCCGGTTAAAACCGATCATGTTCTGTTTATTGCCTCCGGCGCGTTTCATCTGGCCAAACCATCCGATCTGCTGCCCGAGCTGCAGGGCCGGCTGCCGATCCGGGTCGAGCTGAAGGCGTTGGGCGTTGATGATCTGAAAGCGATCCTGACCGAACCGGAGGCCAGCCTGATACGTCAGTACAGGGCGCTGATGACGACCGAGGATGTGACACTGGAATTTTCAGATGACGCCATTGCCGAAATCGCCAAGGTCGCGGCGGAGGTCAATCAGACGGTCGAAAATATCGGCGCCCGGCGGCTCCAGACAATTCTGGAACGGCTTCTGGAGGAAATCAGCTTTACCGCCGCGGACCGGGGGGGCGAAACCATCACCATCACCCCGGATGAGGTACGTGAGACGGTGGGCGATCTGGCGAAGAACGCCGATCTCAGCAAATTTATTCTTTGACCGGGCGCTTGCGGCGCAGCAGCACGTAAAAAGCGCCGCCGCCGCCATCGCGCGGTTGCGCTTCGGCGAACCCGATGATCAGCGGGCGAATGGGCGGACTGTTGAGCCAGCCCGGGAACTGGTTGCGCAAAATGCCGCCGCCCTCGCTGACACGGCCTTTTCCGGTAATCACCAGGATTGAGCGCGCGCCGCGCGCCGCCGACCGTTCGACGAAGCCGGTCAGGGCGCGATGCGCCTCATCCTGGGTCATGCCATGCAGATCGAGCCGGGCCTCCGGCCGCAGCTGACCGCGGCGCAGCCTGTCCATCGTCCGGTTATCAACATCGCCGGCTTTGCCGGCGCTGAGCGGCGTTGCGGATAGCGACGTCTTTACTGGCGGGGCGGGCCGCCGGATCGGGTCTTTTGTAGCCGGGCCGGGCGATTTTCGGATTTCCGTCTTCGGCGTTTTTCTTTTTTCCGGGGGCGCATCGACATCACGCATGGCGGCATCGAACAGCGCCGCATCTTCGGGGGAGAGACCTGCCGGGCCCCCGGGTTTTCTTGCACGGCTCATCGCCGCGCGCTCCGCGTTTCCGGCCCGGCCTTTGGCAGCAGCACAAACATGCGGCCCGGCTGTTTCATTTTCCCCGCCGCATCCGCCGCCGCCTTGCCATGGCCGAAAAAGATGTCGCCACGCACCGCGCCCCTGATGGCGGCGCCCGTATCCTGCGCAACCATCAACCGCCGGAATGACCCGTCGGATGCTGGTTGTTTCGTATCGAGCCAGACGGGCGCGCCCATCGGAATAAAAGACGGATCGACCGCCATGCTGTGCCCAGGCGTAAGGGCAACGCCCATCGAGCCCAGCGGGCCCGGCCCGACAATTTTCCTGAAAAAGATATAGCGGGGGTTGGTGTTGAGGACGCGTTGCGCCTTGTCGGGATTTGCGGCAAGCCATTTCCGGATCGATTGCATGGAAATATTTTCCCGGGCAAGGGCGCCATTGGCAATCAAGGTCCGCCCGATCGCGGTATAGGCCCGACCGTTATTCGCCGCGTAACCGACACGGATAACGCCGCCATCAGGCAGTGAAATCCGTCCCGATCCCTGAATATGGAGAAAAAACACATCCGCGGGATCGTCTCCCCAGGCGATGATTTCCGCCTGTTCCAGTAAACCGCCCGCATGAATTGCCGCGCGGTCGGGATAAGGAATCAGCGTCCCATTTTTTACACGGCCGGAAATCGATTTTGCCGGTAAGTCCGCATCGAACCGGCGGAGAGGTACGGTTACCAGATCGTCTGGCCGCGCATGGACGGGATAGCGAAACCGCGGGGTTTTTTGAAGCGAGCCGTTTATTTCGGCTTCGTAATAACCTGTAAAAAGCCCGGGTTTTCCGTTGGTTTTTATTTCCCACGGGACGAACGCGCGCTCAAAAAACGCCGCCGCCTCTCTATCGGAAGCGATAGTGCTTTTCGCGCTCTCGGTACATACCCTGTTCCAGTCCGCGCTTTTCACCCTGTCCCCGAAAAGGCCGGGAAGTTTCGTGCCCGATTTTTCCAATAGCGCGCAGCCGGCTCTGAAGGCGTGGAACGCCTCCAGCGCGCCGTCCGGCGACCAGCCGGGGAGCTCTTCAAAGGATGCAACGGGGGCAATCGATGGGCGCTCATCTGGCACGTCGACCGCACAGGCGGAAACAAGGAGAACGGCGGCAAGGGCCGCGCAGCGGGACAAAAGTCTGGAAAGATCAGACTTCGTCGGGTATCCGCGTTTCGACAAGGGTCCAGTTAGGGTCGCGGGCCCGGGTATTACGGGCAAATGTCCAGATATCGCTGACCTGTTCGATGCGGTTAGGATCGCCGGCGACGATATTGTCGTCCTTGTCACGGGTGATATTAACCTGTTCGGAATCGAACTGGATGGTGACAAAGGCCATGCGGCCGTCAATCCGCGCATCGGAAATTTTGGCGTCCTTGAGGCCGATCAGGGTGAAATCGAGTTTTTCGCCCGCGCTGTCGCGTTCTTCAATCGCGGCGGAAAAATCTTCCAGCACCTCATCATTCAGCAATGTCCGGAGCGCATCGCGGTCACCATCGGCATAGGCCTGAACAATCATCTCAAAAGCGGCCTGGGCACCTTCGAGAAATTCGCTGGGACTGAAGGAAGGGTCGGCAATCTGGATTTCGGTCAAAGACGCGGCGAGCGGATCATCTTCAACGATATCGGGACTGGCCGATCCTGATTCGGGCGCGGCCCGCTCAGCCCCGGGCAGCTCTACGACATTATCGTCATTGCGCGGGGCCTCTTCACCGCGGGCAAAGGGGTCCTCCGAAGGCGGCCGTTGATGCCCGGTCTTTTTTCCCAGCACGCTGCGCAACCGCAACACCAGAAAGGCGGCGATCATCGCGAAAAGAATTATATCGAGGGCCTGAAATCCGTCGCCCATATTTCACCCAGAAACAATTTCTATGCCGACAGCCGGGAAACCACCATATAGGGTATATTGAAATCGGCGCGACCCGGCGGTCAGCGGTCAAGTACTACACTAGAACGTAAGGTCTCAATACCTAAATCTCAAGCATGGCACCCTTTCTTTTCCTCGCCTTTATCCTCATCCCGGTCATAGAGATCGCCGTTTTCATCCAGCTCGGCGGCCAGATCGGCCTGTGGAACACGATCGGGTTGATCGTCCTGACCGCTTTTCTGGGCACCGCGCTGCTTCGCGCGCAAGGCATCGGCGCGTTGCGCCGGGCCCAGGAAAGTATGGCCCGCAATGTCTTTCCAACCGATGAATTGTTCGACGGAATTTGCCTGTTAATCGCGGGCGTCCTTTTGTTGACGCCGGGTTTTGTTACCGACGCCATCGGATTTTCGCTCTTTATTCCGCCCTTTCGCCGATTTATCGGCGCGGCGCTGTGGCGTGCCCTGGCGCGGCGGGCCGATATGCATGTCCATATGCCGGATGGCGGCGAAACATCCGGGGCTCCGGGTACCATTGATGGTGAATATCGCGATGTTACGGGGTCGGATGGCAGCATGGGCGGCGGCAATCGGGAACTGCCGGATGATCGCGACAAGCGGTGAGAGCGGGCGCTTGTTCGGCGCCGGAATACGTGGTAGCGACCGGCCAGATTGAATTCGGGAGAAATTGAATGGTGGATGAACAAACCGGTTCTGAAAATAACGGCGCCGCCGCGAATGGCGAGGACGAGGAAACGATGCAGTTTGCTCCCGAAATCAACATTGAGGCGCAGTACGTAAAGGATTTGTCCTTTGAAAATCCGATGGGTCCGCTGGTGCCGCCGGAAGCGCGTACTGCGCCCGAGATCAGCGTCGACGTCACCACCGGCGGCCGTCCGGTCGGTAATGGCCGGTATGAGGTCACGCTACAGTTCCGCGCCGAGGCGGCAACCAAGGAATCCACCGTTTTTATTCTGGAGCTGACCTATGGCGGAATCATGACCGTATCGAACGTCCCCGATGAGGCTATCAACGCGATTTTGCTGATTGAGGGCGCGCGGCTGATTTTCCCCTTTGCCCGCAATATCATCGCCGACGTCACGCGCGATGGCGGGTTCCCGCCTTTGTTCCTGCAGCCGATAGATTTTATCGATCTCTACCGCAGCCAACACGCCGAATAAGCCGGGGCGGCACCCTCAGCTTTTCCAGAGCGGGTCGTCAATCCGTGCGAGAAAAGCGGCGTGCGCGGCTTCTTCCTCCGCCGTTGGGGCATGCGGGCGCGGGTAGCGCGCAACACGTTCCGCCTTCACGGCGTGGTCCGCCGCGCCGGATTTTTCGTCCTGAAGGATGAGGCCAGGCTGACGGCCGCCTTGCAGCTCCAGATAGACTTCGGCCAAAAGTTCCGCGTCGAGCAACGCGCCATGCAGCGTGCGATGCGAGTTATCGATTCCGAAACGGCGGCAGAGCGCATCTAGGCTGGCTGGGGCGCCGGGATATTTCGCCCGCGCCATGGATACCGTGTCGATGGCCTGCGAATCCGGCAGGGGCGGCCAGCCCGCCTTTTTGAGCTCCGCATTGATGAAGCCCATATCGAACGACGCGTTATGGATAACCAGCGGCGCGTCCTGAACGAACTCAAGAAAATCCTGGACGATGTCAGTGAAGACCGGCTTGTCCGAGAGAAAATCCGCGCTTAACCCGTGCACCGCCTCAGCTTCGGCGGGCATATCGCGTTCGGGGTTTATATAACAATGATAATGGTTTCCGGTGGCGACATGGTTTTGCAGTTCCAGACAACCGATTTCGACGAGCCGGTCGCCGTTTTGGGGCGAAAGGCCGGTGGTTTCGGTATCCAGTACAATCTCACGCATGTCCGCTCCGTTCCCCGTTTCGTACCCATCCGGGCCGCCATTTGCGCGGCGTCAACGCCCGCGCATCCGCCGCGATGGCCTTCAATGCCATAAAGGTAACATGACGGCCGAGCCCGGTCTGCACGACAAAATCCGCACGTTTTCTTTTTTCAAAATCGCTCATCTGATGAGCTAGCGTGCCCTGGAAACGTTCCTCGGTCATGCCGGGACGCCGCATCACCCGCTGTCGCTGAAGAAAGGCGGGGGCGGTAACGACGACCACGACATCGCACCGCCGGTCGGTCTTGCCTTCGAATAGCAGAGGCACATCAAGAACCGCGAGTTCGTTTCCGGCCATTGTCGCCGATCTAAGAAATTTTTCCTGTGCGTTCCAGACCATGGGATGGAGAATGCCCTCCAGCCGACGCAGCGCGGCGGTATCGTTGAAAACGATCTGACCCAACGCGGCGCGATCGACGCCATTTTCGCCGACGACGCCGGGAAAGGCATCGCCGATTGCCGGCAGGGCCTGTCCATTGGGACCCATGAAACCATGAACGAGCGCATCCGAATCACAAACCGGTATGCGCATGGCGCGAAACATGTCCGCCGCCGTGCTTTTACCCATTCCGACGGAACCGGTCAGGCCGATAATCACCATAGCGGGATCACCCTTTTCGCGCCGCGGCCAAAATCGTATCACGCAAGCGTGGTGTTACCGCCGGATCGATATCGAACCAGCCGCGGAACGCGGGGCGGGCCTGATGCAGCAACATACCCAACCCGTCGACAATGATATTGCCGCGTTCCAGGGCATCCGCCAGAAGCGGCGTGATCAGCGGCGCATAAACAATATCATTGACGATTGCGTCGACCGGCAATGATTTCAGGGAAATATCCAGCGGGGGTTCTCCGACCATGCCGCATTGCGTCGTATTAACCAGAAGCGCGGCTCCATCGAGAATTTCTTCCCGGGTTGCCCAGTCATAGGGTTTGCAGGGCTTGTCGAATTCGTCAGCGAGGCTTTCCGCCCGCTCAAAAGTCCGGTTGACGATACGGATTTCGCCGGCCCGCCACGTCTTCAGCGCATCAATGATAGCGCGCGCTGCGCCGCCCGCACCGCAAACAACGACGGGTTTTCCAGCCGGAGACCATCCATCGGGCGCGTCATGTTCGATGGCAGCGCGGAATCCGAACCCGTCCGTGTTATCGCCTTCAAGCGTACCATCCGACCGGACGCGAATAGTATTCACCGCTCCGATCTTCCGCGCCGCATCGCGGAGATCGTCGAGATAGGGAATCACGGCTTCCTTGTGCGGTATTGTCAGATTGACGCCGGAAAACCCCAGCGCAGCCAATCCGGAAACCGCCCGCTCCAACGCATCCGGTGCAACCGGTAAAGGAATATATACCCCATCCAGATCATATTCCCGCATCCAGAAATTATGGATCACCGGAGATAGGGAATGCTTCACCGGGCATCCCATAATGCCCGCGATTTTTGTATTTCCCGTCAGAGACATTGAGGCAACACCTTTCGTGTCCTCAAATAATCCAGAAGCGGCAAGAGCGGCAATCCGAGAATCGTAAAAAAATCTCCCTTTATTGACCGGAAGAGCTGGATCGCCGGCCCTTCCACCTGATATCCGCCCGGGCTGTTCAGTACGGCATCACCGACCATATCAAGATAGAGGTTGAGAGCCTCATCTGAAAATTCGCGCATTTGAAGATCGGCGGATCCCGTATGATGCCATGTTCGGGTACCGTCCACTGCGACACAGACCGAGCTGATCAACCGGTGCGGTTTGCCGCGAAGTTTCTGAATTTGGCGCCGGGCACCGTCTATATTTTCCGGTTTGCTGAAAATCTCATCGTTGAGCGCGAGTATCTGATCCGCGCCGATGATCAGCTTCCCCGGATTCTTGGCGCTTACCGCACAGGCCTTATGTTCGGCGAGCGTTTCCGCGATATGTTCCGCCGCAGCACCGCCGGCGCGTAAAGACAGCTTTATTTCTTCCTCATCGACCCGTGCGGGAATTACGGAAAACTCCAGTCCGGCGTTTTCGAGCATGGATTTTCGCGTCGGGCTGGCGGATGCGAGAATCAGGGCATTCGGGGACATCGCTATCCTGTTTCCACACTATTTGCGCCGGAGCCGTCTTTCTCATCCTGCCAGCTATCATATAGCGCGATGATTTCCGACGCGGTTTCTTCTATCGAACGTCTGGTTACGTTGATAACGGGCCAGCCCATGCTACTATAGAGACGGCGGGCTTCCCGTAATTCATCTTCAATTTTTTCCGGATCGATATAGTCGGTTGACCGTGTTTCACCCATTACCTTCATTCTTTGCTGGCGGATGGAAAGCAGCCGATCGGGCGAGGTCGTCAACCCGACCACAAACATCTTCCCGGTTTGCAAATCATTGATTGGGAGCGCCGCGCCCGGCACCAGCGGTATATTTGCGACCTTTAACCCGCGATGATTCGCGAGATAAATGGAGGTAGGCGTCTTGGACGTCCGTGATACGCCGACAAGCACGATTTGTGCTTCATTCAACCTGTCCAACCGCTGACCATCGTCATTTTCCAGTGCGAAATGCATCGCTTCTATCCGGTCGAAATAACCGGAATCCATGCGATGTTGCCGCCCGGGTTGCCGTTGCGTGTTTTGTCCGAAGAACCGCTCGAGGTGCGACAAGACTCCACCCAGAACATCAATACAGGGTATCGCCATTTTCGCGCATTCCTGCGCGAGCCTGAAATTCAAAACAGGATCAATCAATGTATAGATCACCACCCCTCCCCGTTCACGAACATTGGTGAGGACACGGTCGAGTTTGTCCTGATCCCGGACCTGGGCATGGGTGTGAGTCTGAACTCGGAGATTTTCGAATTGGACCAGACAGGCACGCGCCAGACTGTACGTCGTTTCACCGGTTGAATCGGAAACCAGATGAATATGATATCGTTCGTTCATGACGTTGACCTTTTCAGGGGGATCGGGGTTAACCCGCGCCCGCGGAGCGCCGGAAAAATTCTATGCAGGCTGACCCTGATTTCATTCGTGGATTATTCATATGTGTACAAATGAATGATACTTCCAAAAACCGGATTTCGTCCCCGATTCAACGATGTTTACATACTGGTTGTACACAATTAAACATATGAAAATTAATTATAAATCGTGATTTCCCCCAGATTGTTCACAAATTGGAACGGAATGAGCGCCAGTGGCGTCCGCGATTCCTTCGCTGTTAATCCCCGTTTTTCGACCGACTAACAACAAATACTATTATTATAAATATATATGATGATTAGTAGGCGGACCGTTTCGCGGGGACAATTCCAATGACCGAAGAAGATTCACCTTCGAAACGCCTGGTACGGGCGTTACGCCGGGAACCCGTGGATCGGCCGCCTGTATGGCTGATGCGCCAGGCCGGACGATATCTGCCGGAATATCGCAAGATTCGTTCCGGGGCGAAGAATTTTCTGGATTTGTGTTACCGGCCGGATTTGGCGGCGGAAGTGACGATACAGCCTTTACGCCGGTTTGATCTCGATGCAGCCATTATTTTTTCGGATATTCTGGTAATTCCGGATGCGGCGGGCTGCTCCGTCGATTTTGTCGAGGGAAGGGGACCGGTCCTGTCTACCGTGCGTGACGGAAAAGAGATTGACGCGCTCGATTTCGAGAATGTGGTGGAGCATCTTCAGCCCGTCTATGAGGCCATAGGACAGGTCCGGAGCGTCCTGGTACCTGAAAAGGCTTTATTGGGCTTCTGTGGTGCTCCCTGGACGGTGGCAAGCTATATGGTGGAGGGAGGATCGAGCCGCGAATTCTCGACCATAAGAAAATGGGCGATTGAAGCGCCGGAGACGCTTCAGCTTCTGTTTGACGGGTTAGAGCGGGCGCTGACCGATCATCTGATCGCACAGATCGAGGCCGGGGCGGATGCGGTCCAGATATTCGACAGCTGGGCGGGCATTTTGGCGGAAACGGAATTTGACCGATGGTCACTGGGTCCAATAACGCGGATTTGCCAGGCAGTGAAAGCTGCTCATCCGGAAACGCCGATAATCGCGTTTCCCCGATTGGCGGGTGTCCGCTATCAAAAATTCGTGGACATCGCCGCGATTGATGCGGTCAGTCTCGACCAGACCGTACCTTGCGCATGGGTGGCAAAAAATCTGCAAGACAAGATAGCCGTTCAGGGAAATCTCGATCCGGTCTTTCTTCTGGCCGGTGGCGATCAGATGGGTCGGGAAATCAAACGGATTATGGAAATATTGGGTGCCAATCCCGGTTTTGTCTTCAATCTTGGTCATGGTGTGATCAAGGAAACACCGCCGGCGCATGTTGAGAGATTGTGCCGGTTGGTCGCGGCACAATCCGGACGCGATTGATGGGTGAAAAGCGAAAAATTGCGGTCGTATTGTTCAATCTTGGCGGGCCGGACGGTCCCGATGCCGTAAAGCCGTTTTTATTCAACCTGTTTTTTGATCCCTATATTATCCGGCAACCCGCGCCCTTGCGATGGTTGATCGCGAAAATTATCTCGTCGCGCAGAACGCCGGTTGCGCAGGAAATCTATGCGCAAATGGGTGGTAAATCACCGATTCTCGAGCAAACCAGAAAACAGGCCACCGCGCTTGAAACAGCGATAAATAAGGAAGAAAGCGCTGAATACCGGGTATTTATCGCAATGCGATATTGGCATCCCCTTGTCGAGGAAACGATTGCGCAAATCGGGGACTATGGCGCGGAAGAGATTCTTTTATTGCCGCTTTATCCTCAATTTTCGACCTCTACGACGGAATCGTTCTTTTCCGTTTGGGAAAAGGCCGCGAGGGATCTTGATGTGCCGGTAAAGTCGGTTTGTTGTTATCCCGAAAATGACGGATTTATCTCCGCGATCGCGCAAAAACTCAAAAGAACGGTGGCGGAGCACGAAGACGGAAACTGCCGGATCCTGTTTTCAGCTCATGGTTTACCGAAAAAATTCGTTGAGGACGGCGATCCCTACCAAGCGCAGGTCGAACAAGGCGTCGCGGCTATTCTCGATAAAGCGGGGCTGAAATCGGTTGATCATGTTGTTTGTTATCAAAGCCGGGTCGGGCCGGTCGAATGGCTGAAACCCTATACGGATGAGGAAATCGAACGGGCAGGGACCGATGGCAGGTCGGTGATCGTGGTCCCGGTAGCGTTTGTTTCCGAACATTCGGAAACTTTGGTGGAACTTGATATCGAGTATCGCGAACTAGCCGCTAGTTGTGGTGTTCCAAATTATTACAGGATCGAAACGGTTCAGGATGACCCTATATTTATCAATGGGTTGGTGGATATCGTGACACGAACCTCCGCGCGGAAGGCTGTGTTGGCTCCGGATGCTGAAATTCCTCCATGCGGCGGCCAATGGCGGTCCTGTCCGTTAAAAACGGGCTGGAATGAAAGGATTTGCCGGTGACGTCCTGGCTTGTTGAAAATTATTCGCTGATCAAGGCACTTCATATTATCTCGGTAATCGCCTGGATGGCCGGCATGCTCTATCTTCCGAGGCTCTATGTTTATCATTGCGATGCCGCAGTCGGGTCGGACAAGTCTGAAACCTTCAAGATCATGGAGCGCCGCCTGTTGCGCGCGATCATTAACCCCGCGATGGTCTCCAGCTTTCTGTTCGGCGGATTGCTTCTGGCAACGCCGGGTATCGTCGATTGGGATGCCTGGTGGGTATGGACGAAAATCGCGGCTGTTCTGGTGATGGCGGGGCTGCACGGGCTGTTTTCACGCTGGCGGCGCGATTTCGAGGCCGACCGAAATACCAGGTCCGCGAGGATTTACCGGCTGGCCAATGAAGGGCCGACCGTTCTGATGATTGTTATTGTCTTCCTGGTGGTCTTTAAACCCGGGCAATAATTCCCGGCTTGCGGAAGCGAGCGGTTGACTTGCCGCGCTATTTCAGGTACTGGAACGCCAAGTCAGAACCAGCCCGCGAAGCGAGCGACACCTTCCCTTAAAAAAACAGAAAATCCAGACCAACCGACGGTTTGTCTATAACGGTCCTTCAACGGAATTTTCTGCATCCCTCATCGACCGGACGCCTTTAACAGGTTTGAGAAATAATCATGCACTTACAGGAACTTAAACAAAAATCGCCGGCCGATCTGCTGGCTTATGCGGAAGAGCTGGAGATCGAAAACGCCTCTACCCTGCGCAAACAGGAGATGATGTTCGCGATCCTGAAACAGCTCGCCGATAATGATGTTGCCATCCATGGCGACGGGGTTCTTGAAATCCTGCAGGACGGTTTCGGTTTTCTGCGGGCACCCGAGGCGAATTATCTGCCCGGCCCGGATGATATTTATGTCTCGCCGAGCCAGATCAGACGTTTCGGTCTGCGGACCGGCGACACGGTGGAAGGACAGATTCGGTCGCCCAAGAACGGGGAACGCTATTTTGCGCTTCTGAAGGTCAATCAGATTAATTTCGATGATCCGGAAAAGGTCCGCCATCGGATCAATTTCGACAATCTGACGCCGCTTTATCCGGAATCGAAGTTCATTCTGGATGCCGATAATCCGAAGGTGAAGGATTTAACGCCGCGGGTGGTCGATATCGTCGCGCCGATCGGCAAGGGGCAAAGGTCGTTGATTGTCGCGCCGCCGCGTACTGGTAAAACCATGATGCTGCAAACGATAGCGCATTCGATCACCCAGAATAATCCGGAAGTCTATCTGATTGTTTTGCTGATCGATGAACGGCCCGAGGAAGTCACCGACATGCAGCGTTCGGTGAATGGCGAGGTTGTGAGTTCGACCTTTGACGAACCTGCGGTGCGCCATGTTCAGGTTGCGGAGATGGTTATCGAAAAGGCCAAACGGCTGGTCGAGCATGGTCGCGACGTGGTCATCCTGCTGGATTCCATTACCCGTCTCGCGCGCGCCTATAACACGGTTGTGCCGAGCTCAGGCAAGGTGTTGACCGGCGGCGTCGATTCAAACGCGCTTCAGCGGCCAAAGCGATTCTTCGGCGCGGCGCGCAATATCGAGGAAGGCGGGTCGATGACCATCGTTGCTACTGCGCTGATCGATACCGGATCGCGAATGGACGAGGTCATCTTCGAGGAATTCAAGGGCACGGGTAATTCGGAAATTGTTCTCGATCGCAAGCTTGCCGACAAGCGCACCTTCCCGGCGATGGACATCACCAAGTCCGGCACCCGGAAAGAAGAGTTGCTGGTCGATAAGGGGACACTGTCGAAGATGTGGGTGTTGCGTCGGATACTTTCGCCGATGGGCACCGGCGATGCGATGGAATTCCTGATCGAAAAGCTGAAGACGACCAAGAACAACGCCGATTTCTTCGAATCGATGAATCAGTAACCGGGCGGTCGCCGCCCGGCCCGGGTTACGGGATCAGCAGCGTTGAGCCCGTCGTTTTGCGTGCTTCCAGATCGGCATGGGCCTGTTTGGCGTCTTTCAGCGCGTAGGTCTGGTTGACCTCCACCTTGACCGCCCCCTTTCGAACCACGGAAAATAATTCTCCGGCAAGATTTTTAAATTCGGTGGGATCGGTGATGTAGTGATTAAGCATCGGCCGGGTCATGAACAGCGACCCTTTTTGCATCAATGTCAGGGGCGCGACCGGCGGGACCGGGCCTGATGCATTGCCGAAGGTAACCCAGAGACCGCGCGGCTTCAGACAATCCAGTGATCCGGGGAAGGTCGCCGCACCGACGGAATCGTAAACCACCGGCAGCCCTTCTTTTTTGGTCAGCCTCGCCACCGAGGCGACGAAATCCTGCTTGTTGTAATTAATCACATGATCCGCGCCGCGTGCCTTGGCGAGCCTTGCTTTTGCCGGTGATCCCACCGTGCCGATGACGGTGGCGCCCAGGGCCTTGGCCCATTGGGTGAGGATCAATCCGACCCCGCCGGCGGCGGCGTGGATCAAAACGGTATCTCCTTTTGACAGGCGGTAAACCCGGCGCACCAGCATTGCCGCCGTCATGCCCTTCAGCATCATGCTTGCCGCCGCCTGATCCGAAATATCTTTCGGCAGTTTCAGGAGCTTGTTTGCCGGAAACACGCGTTCTTCGGCATAGGCGCCCATCGGTTCGGAAACGCAGGCGACGCGGTCGCCGATCTTATAACCGGTGACGCCGTTGCCGATTTTGGTGATGACGCCAACCCCTTCGACACCGGGGGTAAAAGGTGTCGGCAGGGGATAGAGACCCTTGCGGTGATAAGTGTCGATAAAATTGAGACCGACAGCCGCGGTCCTGAGGGCGACCTCGCCCTTTCCGGGTTCCGGCGTATCGATCTGTTTCCAGCGCAAGGCGGATGGCCCGCCCGGCTTATTGACGACTATCGCGTGGGTCATGGCGCGGTCTTTTAGCCGAGATTCGCCTTGAAGAAATCGGCGGTGCGGCCATCGGCCAGCGTTGCCGCCCCTTCATCGAAATTACCGCCGCCTTTGCGGGCGAAGGCGTGATCGACACCGGCATAGTTATGCAGGGAGATCTTGTCATTGCCGGCGAAGGCCTGGGCAATTTTATCCTGCGATTCCGGCGGGCAGAATCCATCGAGCTCCGCGACGTGGAACATCGCCGGGTTTTTGATGTATTGCGCATATTCGAGGAAATCGTCGATCTGCACCGGGTAGTATCCGACGGAGGCGTTCGAATCAGACTGGCACGCCATGGTGTAGGCGAGGCTGCCGCCAAGGCAGTATCCGACGCAGCCGACCTTTCCGGTGCATCCATCCATGTCGCGGATAAAGGCCATTGTAGCCGTCAGATCGCCGACGCCCTTTTCGAAATCGGGCAGGAAACCGTTCATCAACTCGAAAGCGCGGTCCCATTCCTCCTGGGATTGATCGGTCAGTTGAACGCCCGGTTCGATCCGCCAGAATAGATCGGGACAGACCGCAATATAGCCTTGTTCGGCATAGGCATCGCAGAGATCGCGCATGACCTGGTTGACGCCGAAAATTTCCTGAATGACGACAAGCCCGGGGCCGGTCCCGGAATCCGGGGTGGCCATATAGGCGCCGAATTCACCATCCGCGCCGGCGATTTTGATATCAGGCATGATTTTCCTCTTCTTTAGTCAGGGTCTGGATTCGATTTAGGGGGACAATAGTAAATCAGCCGGCCTCTGTCATGAGGGAGCGCTTTGTCCGGCTTCCAGGTCAAGCAAAAAAGCTTTTGTCTTGATACCCGCCCCACCTGTATAGCCGCCGATTTTCTGATCGGCAGCGAGGACGCGATGACAGGGAATGATCACCGGTATCGGGTTCCGCCCGCAGGCCGTGCCGACCGGTCGGGGCGAGGTACCGATGGCTTTGGCGAGTTCTCCGTAGGAGAGCGTTTCGCCATAGGGAATTTCCGACATCCGTTTCCAGACGCGTTGTTGAAATTCGGTTCCCGCAGGGTTGAGGGGGAGATCGAAAGATTTTCTGGTGCCGGCGAAATAGTCCGTGATCTGGCCCGCCGATTCTTGCAGAAGGGGAGTGGGTGAATCCGGTTGACAGTTCCGCCAGCCGATGGCGGCAATCATTCCCTCTTGTTCCGTAATGGATAAAGGCCCGAGGGGCGTATCGATTGTAAGGCGGGGCATTTACAAGAGCTCTTTCAGTTCGCCGGTCGAGGTAACGGGCAGGGAGCATGTGCCGTTCCGGCAGAAATAGGCGGTCGTCTTGTCGTTAATTTGCGGTTTTCCGGCTGCGGGATGCCTGATTGGCAAATCACCATCGGGGGTGAGCAGTGTGATCGTGGTGTTTAGTGGTCTTGCGGTCAGGGCCGTCCGCAGGAGGCCGGCTCGGACGGGATCGTCCGGGGGCCCGATGATGACGAGCTGAGCGGCGGTTTGGAGAAATTCAATACCGTTCATCAATGCGGCGTGGGGAAAGAAATTATGATCGATTTCTCCGGCAAATGTCTTGATCAGTGTGTCGGCCCGTTCCCGGTATTCTTCATTTCCGGTGAGGAACCATAGCCTGGCGAGATTGGATACCATCAACCCGTTCCCCGCGGGTGTCGCGTGATCTGTTGCGTTCTTGTTTCGTACTATCAGGGCCTCGGCGTCGTCGGCTGTGAAAAAGTAGCCCCCGAAATCATTATCCCAGTAATGCCCGGACAGGATGGCGGTAAAGTTTTCCGCGACGGTCAATCGCCTTTGATTCCCGGTTAATTCAAAAAGGGACAATGCGGCTTTGATTAAACAGGCATAGTCATCGAGCGTGGCAGTATGATTCAGTATGCCGGTTCGCCAGGAATGGTATAGCCGGCCTTCCCGGATCATATCCTGAGTACAAAAATCGAACGCGTTTTCCGCACGCCTCATCCAGCGGGGCTCGTCAAACAGGATTGCGGCCTGGGCCAGCGCCGAAACCATCAATCCGTTCCAGTCCGCCAGTACCTTGTCATCCCAACCGGGGCGAATGCGACCCGCGCGCCTGGTAAGCAGTTTTCCGCGTAGAAGCGAGAGTTGTCCTTCCTCCGCGTCCGAAAATTCCCGTGTCGGACTGGACCGGTTTAGGATATTATTCCTTTCCCAATTGCCGCCCGCGGTGACGTCATAGGCTTCACAAAAGACATCGGCTTCATCTCCCAGCGCCTCGCGAATTTCGGCTTCATCCCAGACATAGAACTTGCCCTCCTCTCCTTCGCTGTCGGCATCCAGTGTGGCGGCGAAAGCGCCGGATTCGGAGATCATCTCCCGTTCCGCCCAGTCGATTGTTTCGCGGAGGCGCGTTTCGAATAGTCCGTTTCCGGTCAGCGCCCATCCCCAGCCGAGAAGCTCGATCAGCTGCGCGTTGTCATAGAGCATTTTTTCGAAATGGGGCGCGAGCCAGCGTTCGTCGGTCGAGTAGCGGGCAAAGCCGCCCCCGAGATGATCGTAGATGCCGCCCTGGCACATACGGTCGAGGGTGTGGGTTACCGTTTGACCCAGCTCTTCATGGCCGCAGCGCAAATGGGTGCGCCAGAGTAGCTCCAGGATCGAGGGGTTGGGGAATTTGGGGGCACTGCCGATTCCGCCATGGCGTTTGTCGAATTCCTGATCGAGCCTGAGCGCGGCGCGTTCGATTGTTTCAAGAGCGACGCCCCCGCCGGTTCTGGTTTGCGCCATTTCGGAGAGCGCCCCGCGCAGCGCGGTTACGTTTTTGGTGACGTCGTCCGGCCGGTCGGTCCAGTATTCATGGATGGTGCGGAGCACATCGGGAAAGCCCGGGCGGCCATAGCGGGATGTCGGTGGAAAATATGTGCCGCCCCAGAAGGGCTCTCCCGCGGAATTCAAAAACATGGTCAGCGGCCAGCCGCCCTGTTGACCGAGAAGGGCCAGCGCGTGTTGGTAAATCGCATCGATATCCGGCCGTTCTTCGCGATCGACCTTGATGTTGATGAAAAGATCGTTCATCAGTGCGGCGATTTCCGGGTTTTCGAAACTCTCATGGGCCATGACATGACACCAGTGACAGGCGGCATATCCGACGGAAAGAAGGACCGGCTTGTTTTGGTCCTTTGCTTCGGTGAGCGCGTCCGGACCCCAGGGTCTCCAGGCGACCGGGTTGTCGGCGTGTTGCAGCAAATAGGGGCTGGTTTCGCTGGAGAGTTTGTTGGCGGTCATTCAAGGATCCTGGTTGCGGGGGCGGCCGGTTTTGAAAATAGGGCGTCCGGGTTGGCGGGGGAAGCCGTATGACGGCGGATTTGCGAACGATTTTTGCCCTGGCATCTGGGGCGGGGCTTTCGGGCGTCGCGGTTATACGGATTTCCGGTCCGGGTGCGTGCGGCGCGTTGGAATTGTTGACCGGGCGCGAATGTTCTCCGCCGCGGCGGGCGGCGCGCAGAAAGTTTGTCGGTCAATCCGGCGATGTCCTGGATGACGGTTTGGTGATCTGGTTTCCCGGCCCGCAGTCGTTTACGGGAGAAGATGTCGCGGAACTGCATATTCATGGTGGTGTTGCGACGGTTGACGCGGTTCTCGATGCGTTGGCGGCCATGGAAGGGCTCCGTCTGGCGGAACCGGGCGAGTTTACCCGTCGGGCATTCGACAATGGCAAACTTGATCTGACCGGCGTTGAGGCTTTGTCGGATCTGATTTCTGCTGAAACCGACGCGCAGAGGCGTCAGGCGCTGCGTCAACTTGACGGGGCTTTCGGGGCAAGGTGCGATGATTGGCGGAATCGCCTGATTGAGGTTCTGGCCAGGCTGGAAGCCTGGATTGATTTTCCCGAAGAGGATTTGCCGGAGACTCTGTTTTCCGAAACGAAACACCAGATACAGGATGTTTCACGTGAAACATTACAGTATCTGGATGATCAGCGGGTTGGCGAACGAATCCGGGAGGGGCTGAAAATTGCTATTCTCGGCCCTCCAAATGCCGGGAAATCGAGCCTGTTGAACCTTCTGGCCGGGCGGGAGGCGGCGATCGTTTCTGACCAGGCGGGGACGACGCGGGATATAATTGAAGTGCGTTGCGGAATTGCGGGCGTTCCCGTGACCTTCTCCGACAGTGCCGGCTTGCGCCAGACCAGCGATGCGATAGAGGAAGAAGGGGTGCGCCGTGCGGAGGCGCTTGCCGCGAGTGCCGATTTCTGTCTTCTCCTGGAGGCGCCGGATTGCCCGCCCGTCGATCGTGCGGGAATTTTGTCTGCTTCGCGAAAATCGGAAGAGGATTTTCTTTTTATCCGGAACAAGTCCGATATTGATGAAAGGGAAACAGGCTCCGGGATAAGGGTTTCCCTCAGAACCGGAGACTATGTCGAAGAATTTTTGGCGGCGCTTGAGAAGCGGGTAGAGGGCCTTCTTCCCCAAACCGGATCCGCGCCATTGACTCGTCGGCGCCACCGCGAGGCGCTTGAGGATTGCGCGGCGGCGTTGGGCCGGGCGGCCGAAGGATCGGAAATCGAGCTTATCGCGGAAGATGTCCGTCAGGCGGCCCGGTCGCTGGGCCGGATCACCGGGCGGGTCGATGTGGAAGATGTTCTGGACCGGTTGTTCGGCGAGTTCTGTATCGGAAAATGAAATGTTTCACGTGAAACATTCCAGGCCGGGGTGCGGGAATCGCTTCATTCCTGTACCCCGATAGTATAAAAGAACGCGCATGAGCGATTTCGACGTCATAATAATCGGGGGCGGGCACGCCGGTTGCGAAGCCGCGGCGGCATCCGCGCGCATGGGCGCAAAAACGCTCTTGCTGACCCATCGCCTTGAGACGATTGGTGAAATGTCGTGCAACCCGGCTATAGGGGGACTGGCAAAGGGCCACATGGTCCGGGAAATCGATGCGCTTGACGGGGTGATGGGAAAGGTCGCGGATGCGGCCGGCATCCAGTTTCGCATGCTGAATGCGAGCAAGGGCCCCGCAGTGCGCGGGCCACGCGCCCAGGCGGATCGCAAGCTTTATCGCGAGGCGATGCAGGCGGTGCTTTCGGAACAGGAGGGTCTGACAATCCGTGGCGCGCCGGTGGGCGATCTCGTCATCGAAAATGGGCAAATTACCGGCGTCATAACCGAGGCCGGCGAGGAAATCCGTTGCGGCGCGGTTATCCTGACAACGGGTACATTCCTGCGGGGCCTCATTCATATTGGCGAAAAGACACGTCCCGCCGGTCGTTATGGCGAGCCGCCGAGCACGGGGCTTTCGAATACCCTTTCGAAATTTGGTTTTTCGCTGGGGCGGCTTAAAACCGGGACACCGCCCAGGCTGGATGGAAGAACCATCGATTGGTCGGCATTGACCGAGCAGAAGGGCGATCATCCGCCCTGTCCGTTTTCTTTCCTGACGGAAAAGATAACAACGCCCCAGATATCCTGTTTTATTACCGGGACCACGGAAGCCAGCCATAATCTCATCAGGGCCAATCTCGATCGCGCGCCGATTTATAGCGGCCAGATTGAATCCAGCGGTCCGCGCTACTGTCCATCGATAGAAGATAAGGTCGTGCGGTTCGCGGATCGCGGCAGGCACCAGATTTTTCTCGAACCCGAAGGCCTTGATGACGACACTGTTTACCCGAACGGCATATCGACCAGCCTGCCTGAGGAGGTCCAGAAGGAACTTCTGAAAACCATCCCGGGATTGGCGGCCGCTACCATGATCAGACCCGGTTATGCTATCGAGTATGACTATGTAGACCCGCGAGAATTGGCGGAAAGCCTCGAAACTAAGAAAGTGGTAGGCCTTTTTCTTGCCGGGCAAATAAATGGTACGACCGGATATGAAGAGGCTGCGGGCCAGGGAATTGTCGCCGGAATTAATGCCGCGCTGCGCTGTTCCGGTGGCGGACGTTTTACGCTGGACCGTGCCGACGGCTATATCGGCGTCATGATTGATGATTTGATCACCCGTGGCATTTCCGAACCCTATCGCATGTTTACGTCGCGCGCCGAGTACCGATTATTGCTGCGCGCCGATAATGCGGATCAACGGCTGACGCCTCTTGGAAATGAAATCGGATGCGTTGGTGTAACGCGCCGGACAAGGTTCGCTGAAAAGAGTGCCGCGCTGGAT
>CAZBKQ010000020.1:19967-37145 GCA_964492555.1 uncultured Rhodospirillaceae bacterium
AACGGCAAGCGGCGGATATCGAGGCGTTTCGCAAGGATGAAGCGCTTATTATCCCGGCTGATATCGATTTTAATGAGGTCGGTGGTTTGTCAAACGAGATCCGGGAAAAGCTGACCCGCCGACGTCCGGCGACACTGGGCGCGGCGTCGCGTCTTTCCGGGGTGACGCCCGCGGCTCTGACCGCGCTGCTGCGTCATGTGCGCAATCCGGAAAGGGCGGTCCGCTGAGTATCGTCGCGCAAACCACGCTCAGCCGCGCCGATTTTCAGAAATCGGTCGAGGCATCCCATGAAACGATGGCGCGGCTGGATGGCTTTGTCGCCCTGCTCGAGCGTTGGCAAAATGCGGTCAATCTGGTTGGCGGCGATACGCTGGACGATCTCTGGCGGCGTCATATTCTCGATTCCGCGCAACTCATCCCCTTGTTGCCTGAAAACCGCCCGGTCATTACCGATCTGGGCAGCGGGGCGGGTTTTCCCGGGCTGGTCCTTGCCATTATGACCGGGGCGGAGGTTCATCTTGTTGAATCGGCAGGAAAAAAGGCACAATTCATGAAAGAGGCCGCGCGTCAGGACGGCGGGGTCGATGTCACCGTTCATCAGGAACGCATCGAACGGCTCGATCCCTGGAAAACCGATCTGATTACCGCCCGGGCGCTGGCGCCACTGGACCTCCTGCTGGAATATGCGGAACGTTTCGGTGCAGGCGTGGGCAGAGAAAACCCTGCCTGCCTTTTCTTGAAGGGCAGGCGTGCCGGGGAGGAATTGACGCAGGCGTCGGCGCGCTGGAATATGGATTATTCTCTAACCCCCAGCCTTAGTGACGCAGAAGGTGCGATCGTGGCTGTCAGGAGTTTTTCGCGTGGCTGATTTTGCCGAAACCGCACCGGCGCGGCCGATGATCGCTTCTTCAGGTCCGAGCATCCTGGCGGTCGCCAATCAGAAAGGCGGGGTCGGCAAGACCACGACGGCCGTCAACCTGTCGACCGCGCTAGCGGCAGTCGGGCGCGATGTACTGATATTTGATCTCGATCCACAGGGCAATGCCTCGACCGGTTTGGGCGTCGACCGTCACGAGGTTGAAACCGGAAGTTACGAAGTTCTGATCGGCGACACGCCGCTGGAATCGGCGATCGTGAAAACCGAAATCCCGCATCTTTTCCTGGTGCCCGCCTCACAGGATTTGTCCGGTGCGGAGCTGGAGCTCGTCGATGTCGAGCGCCGGGAGTACCGGCTGCGCGAAGCTTTCGCCTCACTCGGCGAACGGTTTGATTACGTGCTGATCGATTGTCCGCCGGCGCTTGGCCTGTTGACCTTAAACGCGCTTACCGCCGCGAACGGCATTCTGGTGCCCCTGCAATGCGAATATCTCGCCCTCGAAGGGTTGAGCCAGCTCGTTCAGACCGTTGAACGGGTGAAAAGCGTTTTCAACCCGGCGCTGAAGCTGCAGGGCATCGTGCTCACCATGTTCGATTCGCGAAACAATCTTAGCGCCCTTGTATCGGACGATGTGCGCGAATTTTTCGGCGACACCGTTTATAGGACCGTTATTCCGAGAAACGTCCGGGTTTCCGAGGCGCCGTCGCACGGAAAACCGGTCTTGCTGTACGATCTAAACTGTCCCGGCGCGCAGGCCTATGTTCACCTGGCCGGTGAAGTATTGCGCAGAGAGGAAGGAACGGGCGCATGAGCAAAAAAGACCCGAAACCCAAGAAACTCGGCCGCGGCCTGTCGGCACTGCTCGGCGATGCCGCGGTCACGCCTGCTGAGACCGCGCCGAAAGCGGACGGGGTCAACACTGTGCCGATCGAATACCTGTCACCCGGCAAGTTCCAGCCGAGACGGCATTTCGATGAAGAGGAGATCAAGTCGCTTTCCGCATCCATCGCCGAACGGGGAATCCTGCAGCCGATCCTCGTTCGCCCCTCCGGAACAAATTCCTATGAAATCATCGCCGGCGAGCGCCGCTGGCGGGCGGCGCAAATGGCGCGGCTGCATGAAGTGCCGGTTCTCATAAAGCAACTGAGCGATGAAGCGGTTCTGGAAGCCGCGCTGGTCGAGAATATTCAGCGCGCCGACCTCAGCCCGTTGGAGGAAGCTGCGGGCTATCGCCGGTTGCTCGACGAATTCGCCTATACCCAGGAAAAGCTCGCCCAGGTTATCGGAAAAAGCCGGTCGCACATCGCCAATACGTTGCGGCTGGAAGCCTTGCCCGAACCGGTCAGGAAATTGCTGGAAGAGGGAAAACTGACCGCGGGCCATGCCAGGCCACTGGTCGGTAATCAGAACGCGGCGGCGATCGCGGTTGAAATCGTCTCAAAAGGCCTGTCGGTTCGTCAGGCGGAGGCCATGGCCAACGGCGATGGCGCACCCGCGAAGCAGGGCAAGGGAAATAAAAAATCGGCGGGCGCCAAGGATCCCGACACACTTGCCCTTGAACGCAGCCTCGGCGATTTGCTTGGTCTCAAGGTCACAATCGATTTCAAGAATGAAAAGGGCAAGATTTCAATTCAGTACCAATCCCTCGAGCAGCTCGATGAGGTCATTCAGCGATTGAGCGGATCAGCGGCCGGATAGCAAGCCGGAATCAAGCCCGCAAGGTCAGGGCTAACATCATCAGGGCGATCGCCGCAATCCACGACCCCGCAATTCTCAAACCCAGTAAAAGCCAAGGCTTGCTCGCGCGGCCACGCAACCAATTCACCGCGAAAACGGCGTAAATGAAGATCAGGGTTACCGTGAAAAATCCGCCAACGAGCGCAAAACCCGCCTCGCTCACGCTCTCGGAACCCGGCAATAATGCCAACCCGATAATCAGCCCACCGGCCCCGCCAAGCGTAACGGCAAAAAACACCGGGACCGGCCGCGCAAGAGCCGCCAGAAAACCGCCCGCAAACGCGACGCCATGGAGTAAACCCGCCGGTAAATTTGACAAATCGGACCAAAAGGCCCCCGCCAACCCGGCAACCAACCCGGCGACAAAGGCCCCCGCCGCCCTGTTCGCGTTACCCGCATTTTGCCAGCCGACAAAAAGGCCAACCGATATGGTTGCCAGCAACTGGGAGAAATCCATTACCGGGCGCAACGCGCCGGTCACGAACCCGTCACTGCCATGGACTCCGATATGCGCCGCCGCCGCGCCCGGCCAGATCAACCAGGCCGCGGCGATAACGCCGGAATAAACGCGGTCAGATAACACCGAATAAAAACGATGCCCCGATTACAGCGATCGCCGCGCCACAAACCCTCACCGCTATGACGCCCGAGGGGAGCCGGGTCAGAAAACCCAGCCCTATACCCAACAAATGCAGCAAGCCGGTTCCGCAAACAAAACCCACAGCATAGGTCAGGGGATGCACCGCCTCTGGCAGTTCCGTCCCATGCGCGTGGCCATGAAAAACAGCAAAGACGGCGACAATCAGCGTCGCCAGCCAGAGCGGCGCGCGCGCCGCGCCGGCGATTAGAATACCCAAAACGACCGAAGACGCCGCAATGCCCGCTTCCACCGCCGGAACGGGAATACCCAACACGCCCAAAGCCCCGCCAAAGGCCATTACCAGGGGAAACGCGACCGGTAAAATCCAGATAGCGGGCGACCCGAGAAACGCCCCCCATAATCCAACCGCCACCATCGCCACCACATGATCCCAACCGAGAATCGGATGGGTGAATCCGCTCAGGAATCCGCCGGAAACCCCGCCACCGCCATGGGCCATGGCCGGCACTGCCACAACCGAAAAAAATACTGTCAGAATTGCGCCGCTGAGCACCGAAAGTTTCTTGAATGGCATCATGATCCCTCCATTAGTTCTCGCAAAAATACCACCAATCCTAGCCTCGGCCATCGACCTGACGGGTGCGCCGGGGCCGCGCACCGCCCAGCGCGCAAAGCCGCAAGACCGCCTGCCGGCACACCAGTTCGGACGGCACGCCGCTTGATTTGCACTGGCCTTCCGTATCCGCAAGAAGCGATAGCGCCTGTCCGAGACGTTCCGCGGACCAGCGCCGCAACTGGTTCCCGAATATCGAAGTCTGTTTGAAAAAAACCGGTGGCCGCAGGGACTTCATGGCCTGATCCGCACCGGCCCCCTCCGTCATCAATCCCCTGGCCTGATGCAATCGCGTAAAGTGACGAATAAACGCGCGAATGATCCCGACTTCATTCGCGCCTTCCTGCATCGCCCGATCCAGCAAACGTCCCGCCACCGCGCTATTACCGGTCCCCGCGGCATTCACCAGATCATCGAGCGTCGCCTCGGTGGAATCGCCCACACATAGCCGGGCTTCCTCCAGAGTGACCTCCCCGGAATCCCCTTTATAAAGAGCGAGTTTTTCAAGCTCCGAACGCGTTACCAGACGGTCCCCGCCGAGATGCGCCTGAAGATAGGCCAAGGCATCCGGGGTCACAGCCACGTTCCGCGCCGCCAATGTTTCCCGGACCACCCCGCCCAGCGACCGTTGATCATCCAGATAACAGGGGATTGCCGCGGCGCCGGCGGCTTTCTCGAACCCGGCTCTCAATTTTGACCGGGGACCAAGATTGCCCGCCTCGATCACAATCAGCGTATCGCCGGGCGGAAGATCAAGAACCGGCTCAATCGCGGCCATATGCGCATCCGCCGCATCGCGGACATAAACGCCCCGCTTGTCACCCGTCAGCGACAGAGCGGAAGCTTCATCCGAAAGCCGCGCCGGATCTTCCTTCAAATCCGATGCACCGATCTCCACATTGGCAAATGGATCGTCAAGCGATCCCGCGAAATTCCTGATCAGCGCCTGCGCGCGCTCCCGCACCAAGCCGCCATCGGGGCCATAAACCAGTATTGCGGAAACGTTCGGATCCGGCGCTTTGATGAATTGATCGGCCCGCCCGGCCGCGATCTTCATTTTCCAGGTCTCTTGTTAAAGGAGGCGGGATTGCGAATGGCGGACATCACCCGCACCCGAATTTCCTCGGACAATATGCGTAATGCCCGGTCCCGCGCATCGTTCTCGGCGCTCAACGTGGCGTATTCCGACAGCAATTCGTTAAAACTGTTAATCGAAATCGCGTTGCCCCGGAAAATTCTCGGATTCTTCACCCCCAATTCGGTAAGGCTGAATCTTGTCGTCACCGCCAGCTCACGACGGGTCGTGGTGGCATCCCGCTGCACCGCGAGCCCGCGAAGCGATTCGCTAAGTGATACGGAAAGCGACCAGCGTGGTTTTGCGGGTGCCGCCCGCTGCCCGAATTTCTGCCGCAGCATTGTCCGCATCTTCTGCCCGGTGCGGTCCTCGATCCGTTCAATCTGAACCAGCTTCAACAGCCGCGCGTCGCCCTTGGCGGATTTTCCGTAAAGCGGCTCGAACCCGCACCCGGTCAGAACCCCGCCAAACCCGACAAATCCCAAAAGGGCGATGCCCGCCGACAGGTGCATGAATCCGAATTTACGAATGAACGACATTCAAAATCCTGTTCGGTACATATATTACGCGTTGTATCGATTTGCCTTCCAGCGCCTGCGCGACCGAAGGTTCCTTGAACGCCAGCTCTTCCGCTTCGGCCTGTTCGGCATCACGCCGGATTTCAATTGTCCCCTTCAGCTTACCCCGCACCTGAACCGCCAGCGTGACGGTGTCCTCGACCAGCAAAGACGGCTCCGCTTCCGGCCAGGGCTGGTCCGCGACGAGCCCGTCCTTGCCGATCCGATGCCACATCTCTTCGGCAAGATGGGGCGTCATCGGTCCCAGCAGAAGGGTCAGAATTTCAAGCGATTCCGCCACAACGCCTTGCGCCACCGGGTCATCGCCTTTGAATTCGGTCAGCTGGTTCACCAGCTCATATATGCGCGCGACCGCGCGGTTGAAGCGGAAATTTTCCAAATCCCCGGTTACGCCGTCGATCGTTTTGTGAACCGCCTGCCGCAGCGCCAGCGTCTCACCGTCGGCCGCCGCGTCATCCGGCGTTCCGCCAGCTTCGGCCGGAAAACGATCCGCCAGCCGCCAGAGCCGGTTCATAAACCGCCAGGCGCCGGCAATGCCGGATTCCGTCCATTCCAGATCGCGGTCCGGCGGGCTGTCCGAGAGCATAAACCAGCGCGCCGTGTCCGCGCCGTACCCGTTTATAATGTCTTCCGGATCGACGACGTTCTTTTTCGACTTGCTCATCTTTTCGGAACGGCCGACCGTCACCGGCGCGCCGCCGTCCGCGGCGATAAACCCGCCATCCGCGCCATCCACGATATCCGCCGGCGACAACCACTGGCCGTCGGCGGATTGATAGGTCTCGTGACAGACCATCCCTTGTGTAAACAACCCGGCGAAGGGCTCTTCCTGCGCTGCCCAGCCGGTTTTTTTCATCGCGCGGGTGAAGAAACGCGAATAGAGCAAATGCAGAATCGCGTGCTCGATCCCGCCGATATATTGATCGACCGGCATCCAGTAATCCGCCGCGTTCCGATCAACCGGCGCATCCGCAGCCGGCGAACAGAACCGGGCGAAATACCAGGATGAATCGACAAAGGTGTCCATCGTGTCGGTTTCGCGCCGCGCCGCCGCGCCGCAGGACGGGCAATCAACATTCTTCCAGGTCGGGTGCCGGTCCAGCGGATTGCCGGGTTCGTCAAAGGTGACGTCTTCCGGCAGGGAAACCGGCAAATCCTCTCGCGGTACCGGGACGATGCCGCAATTATCGCAATGGATCACGGGAATGGGGCAGCCCCAGTAACGCTGGCGGGAAATTCCCCAGTCGCGCAGGCGGAAATTGATTTCGCGGTCGCCTTCGCCGGATTCCTCCAGACGGTCGGCGATCTCGGTCTTGGCCGCGTCGATATCCAGCCCGTCGAGGAAATCCGAATTTATATGAGTGCCCGGACCGGTATAGGCCTCGGTGCCGATTTCGAAATCGGCGGCATCCGCGCCCGGCGGCAAAACGACCGGGGTTACTTCCAGCCCGTATTTCCGGGCGAAATCCAGATCGCGCTGATCATGCGCGGGGCAGCCGAAAATCGCGCCCGTGCCATATTCCATCAGCACGAAATTGGCGACATAAAGCGGCAGCGTCTTGTTCTCAACAAAGGGATGACGGATGCGCAACCCGGTATCGAATCCCTGTTTCTCGGCCTGTTCGAGAACCGCCTCGCTGGTGCCCAACCGCCGGCATTCCTCGATAAAGGCCTGTAAATCCGCAGAATCAGCCGTCAATTCTCCGGCCAGCGGATGATCAGCGGAAATTGCGCAAAAGCTCGCCCCGAACAGCGTATCGGGCCGGGTGGTAAAAACCTCAAGCCGGTCATCGCGCCCGTCAATGGCGAAACGCACTCGCATGCCTTCCGACCGGCCGATCCAGTTTTCCTGCATTGTTCGCACCCGGGCGGGCCAACGCTCCAGCGTGTCCAGATCGTTGCGCAAATCCTCGGCAAAATCGGTAATCCGGAAAAACCATTGCGACAGTTCGCGCTTCTCGACCTCCGCGCCCGACCGCCATCCGCGCCCCTCGATCACCTGTTCATTGGCGAGCACGGTATTATCGACCGGGTCCCAATTGACCCAGCTTTTCCGGCGGTAAACCAGCCCTGCTTCCAGAAAATCCAGGAACATGGCCTGTTCATGCCGGTAATAGGCCGGATCGCAGGTGGCGATTTCGCGCGACCAGTCAATCGACAGCCCCATCATCTTCAGTTGATCGCGCATGGTGTCGATATTGCGCCAGGTCCAGTCGGCGGGATGAACCTTCTGTTCCATGGCGGCGTTTTCCGCCGGCATGCCGAACGCGTCCCATCCCATCGGATGCAGAACGTTAAATCCGCGCGCCCTCTTATACCGGGCGACGACATCGCCCATCGTATAGTTCCGGACATGGCCCATATGGATGCGCCCCGACGGGTAGGGAAACATTTCCAGCACGTAATATTTCGGCCGGGCGGGGTCTTCCGTGGCCTTGAAAGAATGGTTGTCTTCCCAGGCGGCCTGCCAGCGCGCCTCGGCATCCTTGAAGGCGTATCGCGAATTTTCCTGCGTATCTGTCATGATCGGTCGGGGTCGGTTGCGTCCGCATCAACGCGGCGCCTTGTCAGTCGGAATAAACGAATTTCGGCGGCCGCGACTTTCTCACGACCGCCGAAGGGCTGCAAGCAATGAGAAAATCCGCCGGGGTTACTGATCGGCCGAGGCGACCCGCAATTGCCGGGCGCGGGTCAGAATCTGGTTCTCCAGCTTGACCGCCGTATCGTCCGAAACCTTGCTGGTGCGCCATTGACCGTTATTGGACCGTTCGCGGAAAACCGCCACACGGACACCATCGGCGCGGAGCTGCCGGCCGAGAATATAGACGCTCATCTTGTAGCGCTCATTCGGGGTTTCCGGCGGGCTGTACCAGTCGGTAATGATAACGCCGCCGAACGGATCGGCCGAGGATAGCGGCATAAAGGAAACCGTATCGAGAGAGGCGCGCCACAGGAAGCTGTTCACGCCGATGCCCGACCCTTCGATGACCTTTTTGCCGCCGCCGCCGAGCCCGAACAGGTCGAGCCCGTCATCGCCGAAAACGGTGCCGCGTTCCTTCCCTTCGCGTTCGAGTTCGACATCTGTCGAAACATTGCCAGGGTCAATCGGGTCGATTTGTGCGAATTCCCTTTCTCCCTGAAGGCCGCACCCAGAAAGTAAGCCGCATATCGCGATCAGGGAAACAAAAATGCCCGGTTTGAACAGCCTCATCCGATGGATACTCCGATTGGTTCCAGATATACCGGGCATGGGAATACCATCTCCCGGCATTAGACCGGTTTGATCCATTCTTCGCCGCACCGGTGTAATTTACTGAAATATAAAAAAAGAACACTCTTTACACAAGGAATTGACACCACATGTGTGGTTCGGACACGCTGTCCGTGGCAAAAATGCCACAGATGTGAAAAATATGCATCAGAATCACTATAACCGCTTGCGAATGGCGGCAGTTATTGTAAAACCGACGCCGTGATAATTAAGTCACATTAACACCTAACTCTCAAACGTAGAGGAATGACATGAATAAATCGAAACTTCTCGCGAGCACGGTTCTCGTATCTGCCGCGACCATGATGGCGGCTGGCCCTGTCAGCGCGGCCAAGCTGTCGCTCGGCGGCTATTTTGAACAGTGGATCGGTTGGGCCGATGCGGACAACCTGTCCGGCCTGCAGAACAAACTCGACATCAAGCAGGACTCGGAAATCTACTTCTCCTTCAAGGAAAAGCTGGATAACGGCCTGACCGTTGGCGGCCGCATGGAAATGGAAGCCGGCGTTGGTAACAACGACGGTATTTCCGCCGCCAATGACGCCGCGCCGAACTCCGGCAACACCCAGGGTGCTGGCTTCGACGAAGCCTCGGTCTACGTTTCCGGTTCCTTCGGTAAGGTTCAGCTCGGCAACAATGACGTCGCCGCGGCCTATACCGGCGGCATCAGCGTTGTTGGTCCTGTCGGCCATATCAAATCCGATGCGGGCGACTGGCTCTATTACGGCTCGGCGATGAACAACACCGATCTCGACCTTGGCATCGGTGATGCCGGAAACATCACCTACTGGACGCCTAAAATCGGCGGCCTGCAGCTGATTGCTTCCTACACGCCGGATAGTTCCGATTCGCTGATTGGTGATTATGACGCTGGCGAAACCGCCGGCGCGCATAACCACGTTTCCATGAGCCTTCAGTACAATGGCAAGGTCGACGGCGGAAAATTCAAGATCGCCGGCGGTCTGTCCACCGTTGAAAATACCGATGCCGCTGGCGACGACCAGGAATACGGCTTCAACGTGGCGGCTGATGTGAGAATGGGCAGTTTCCGGGTCACCGCAGCCTATGCTCACGAATATGACACCAATGACGACGATATTTTCTGGGGCATCGGTGTCCGCTACAAGCTGGACAAGGTCAACGAAATCAGTGTTGGTTATGGCAACAGTGAGACCCAGGCTGGCACCGGCGGTACTGATGAGACCACCAAGCTGTACACGCTCGGCTATAATCGCAACATGGGCAAAGGCGTGAATTTCGCCGCGTCCCTGTTCAAGGCCGATCACGATGACAGCACTGCCGCGGGTGCTCAGACCGGTCGTAACCGCGACGTCAACGATTTCGGTATCGTTGGTGGTATCCGCGTTAACTTCTAAGACCTGATCCAGGTACTTGGAAAAGATTGGGGGGCCTTCGGGCCCCCCAATTTTTTTGCGTTTGTACCTTGCGTTACGGCTCTTTCGCCGGGTTCAATGAAAACCGCCCCGCCCCGTAACGAAAGCCTTTCAGGTTCGCCTCTAGCTGGCGCTTGAATTCCGGATCGCCCGACAGGTCCTTGATCTGCTTCGCCCATTTTCTCAAATAAAAATCGACCGGGTCTTTCTCCCGCAAAACCGCATTGACGGGCGCGCGGAAAAATTCCTCGCGCATCGCCATCTCAAAGGCCAGTGAAATAACATCCATCCCGATCATCTCGACCAACCCGAAGGCGAGATGGATCGACATGCCGTCGCGGCAGGTCGCGTGATGGAAATAGCCCGACGGGATATAGACCAGATCGCCGGGCTCAAATTCGAAATCCAGCAACGGCGCATTGCGCGACCCTTCCGGATTCATCTGTTTCCGGTTCTTGAAGGCGGGATGATTGATCGGATATTCGATGGCCTGTTCGAACACCTGCCAGTGCTTTTTACCCTCGACCTGAAAGGCCAGAACATCGTGGACATCGTAATGGACCGGGAAAGCCTGATGGTCCTTTTGCGAAAAATACAGATTGCAATCCAGCTTGCCGCCGGTCCAGTCGGCGAGCGTTTCGCGGATTTCCATAACGCCGGCGGACAGTCCGCAAATATCGTTCAACACAACGGAACTGCCGTGGGCGAGGGTTTGTTGTAAACCGGCCGGGTTGAGCTCATGCTTCTGGCTCTTCGGCGATTGCAGCGTGTGGAACAGACCGCCCGGCGGCACAGGCTCGTGATCCAGAAATACCTGCAGCCGGTCGGGCGACCAGATCCCCGCCTGATTGACCAGCGCCTCAAATTCCTCAACCGTGAAATATGAGGCGATATTTGCGACCGCGCCCTTGCCCAGCCAGGGCTTGCGTTCGCGCCGCGCCGTCTGAAGCTCTTCCAAAAGCGCGTTGTCCCGGATTAACTCTTCCACCTGAACCTTGCTTCCCTGTCTGAATTTCCCGAATATCTCACTATAAATCACTCGGTCCCCGCAGGCGAACCCGATGCCGGGTTTTTTCACGCCATGGGAAACCGGAGGTCATGGGGCCAGTTTGAAACAGGATTATCGGACAGGTGGCTGACGGCGATCAACAGACAATAGGGAGCGGCATATCAGCGCGGCTTCGCGCGGTGCGGAATCAGATCGCGGAAGTGGCGGCGGATACCGGTCGCGATGCTGGCGATATCGATCTTCTGGCGGTATCGAAATTTCATCCCGCCGAAGCGGTGCAGGCGGCGCTTGAGGCAGGACAGCTTATGTTCGGCGAAAACCGGGTTCAGGAAGCGCAGTCGAAATATCCCGCGCTTAAAGCGGCCAACCCCGAACTGCGCTTGCATCTGATCGGGCCGCTGCAAAGCAACAAGGTGCGCGATGCGGTGGCGTTGTTCGATGTGATCGAAACGCTGGACCGGCCGCGCCTTGCCCGGGCGCTGGTAAAGGAGCGCGATCGCGGCGCGCCATGCCCGGAGCTGTTCATTCAGGTGAATACGGGTGAGGAACCGCAAAAGGCCGGCATTCCACCCGCCGATGCCGATGATTTTATCCGCGAGGCCCGCGATGAAATGCATCTGCCGGTCACCGGGTTGATGTGTATCCCGCCGGCGGATGAGGAACCGGCGATGCATTTCGCGCTTCTGGCCGAATGTGCGCGGCGGAACGGGCTTCAGAAACTCAGCATGGGGATGAGCGGCGATTTCGAAACGGCCATCCGGCTGGGCGCGACGGAAATCAGGGTCGGGACGGCAATTTTCGGATCGCGTCCCGCGCCGTAACGGTTATCAATTGGCCCGGCTCTGCAGAATTTTCTGATATTTTTTAAGCGCCAGTTCCATCGCCTGTCCGATTTCGGCGGGGCTGGCCGTCTGCGGCTGCGCCCATAGGGGTGTTGGCGAGGCGGTGGCGGGTGATCCCGCCTGCGCCACCTGCACCGGTGGATTTGCGGCAACCGCCGGCGCCTGTTTCCGTGATGGCGCATCCGGCGCGGGCCGGTCTTCGGCCGAAACCGGATCAGGTGCTTTTTCCTGAATGGTCGACAGCAATAGCGCGGCCTGGGCCTGTTGCTGTGCGCGAATTGCCTCGTCGATGCGTCCGTTCGCTGTGGCCGGACCCACGCTGGAGGCTGTCCTCTCCGCAGAATCCATGGTGACCGGCCTGGCCGGCGGCCCCGAGGCCGGTTCCGGCAGGGGGTTTTTCTCTGGCGGCAGGGATGCGACCTGAATTTCGGGTGCCCTGGGCGTATCCGTTGTCTTCCCGTCGCCACCAAAAAGAGATGCGACCTGCTCCTCGATCGTTCCGCCGGAAATTTCCTCCGCGGCCGCGACCAGACCCGCGGCGGCCACCCCGATAGGTCCGCCGTAAAGCGCGCCACCCGCGACGCGCGCGCCGGTGCCGATCTCGTCGCCGCTGACCATTCGGTAAAGTGTGGAGACCACCGGGATGTGCTGCAACGGGTTGATGACATCAATCACGTCGGATAGCTCGACGTTCGACAGCTTGTCCATAAATTCGCTAAAGCTCATTTCCGGCACGCCGTCGGCATCGTAATCTTCCGACAGCGCTGGAATCGGCCGGTCCGCGGACGCCACGGCGTTTTGTGCTGGGGTGATCGGCATAGTGTCTCCCGGATTCAATCGGATTGGTTAATGCAAGCCCGGGGCCAGTCGCGATCACCCATAAACCCCTGAAATTATTATATTTTCATAAACGCGGCGGCAAACCGCCCGGCAAAAAATTCCGGGCCGCCGGAATATTCGGCCCGCTTGCGGGGGGTTGTGAATTATGTGTAGTTTCCCCATCTTTCACTGCAATCCCATGTCCGCGCGCGGTTAGGCGGCGCGGGCGGAACGAACAGGGCGGAAAAAAAGAATGGCTCAGGAAAAGAAAATTTTTCTGGTCGAAGACGATCCCGATCTCGCGGTCTCGCTTGCCGAACAGCTGGAACTGCATGAGGACTTCAGGATCGTGACCGTCGATACGGGCGCAGATGCCATGGCCGCAGTAAAGGATGCGCATTTCGATCTGCTGATCCTCGATGTCGGTCTGCCGGATATGGACGGGCGTGAACTATGCCGCCTGATGCGCCGCGCCGATGTATCCGCCCCGATCATCATGCTGACTGGCGCCGACAGTGATGCCGATACGATCCTCGGGCTCGAATCCGGCGCCAATGATTACATCACCAAACCGTTCAAGCTGGGCGTTCTGCTTGCCCGCATCCGGGCGCAGCTTCGCCAGCACGAACGCAGCGAGGACGCGGTCTTTACGCTCGGGCCATTTACTTTCCGCCCGTCCGCGAAAACGCTGATCGATCCGGAAACGGACAAGAAGGTGCGGCTGACGGAAAAAGAAGCGGCGATCCTGAAATATCTGTTCCGCTCGGGCGATTCCGTTATCGGACGGGATGAGCTGTTGAACGAGGTCTGGGGCTATAATTCAGGAGTCACCACCCATACGCTTGAGACCCATGTCTACCGGCTGCGGCAAAAACTCGAAGCCGATCCGTCGAATGCGCAAATTCTGGTGACAGAACCCGGCGGCTACCGGCTGGTGCCGTAGCCGCCCGGCGGGCTCAGCCGATAATCCGCATTTTATTGCGCAGCGTGCCTATTCCTTCGATCTCTGTTTCGCAGACATCCCCGTCCGTCATATAGCCCTTCGGGTCCATCCCCATGCCGACACCGGGCGGCGTGCCCGTGGCGATCAGATCGCCCGGGACCAGCGTCATGTGCCGCGACAGATATGACACCAGATAGGCGACCGAAAAGATCATGTTTCTGGTGTTCGATTCCTGACGGGTTTCGCCGTTCAACCGCAATCTGACATCGATATTCTGCGGATCGCCGATCTCATCGGCCGTGACGATAACCGGGCCCCAGGGGCAGAACGTGTCCAGAGACTTGCCGAGATCCCATTGCCCCGCGCCGCCGCCAAGCTGCAGATCGCGTGCCGAAACATCGTTCACCACCGAATAGCCGAAGACGCAAGAGAGCGCCTCCGCTTCGGAGACATGCGACGTCTCGCGGCCGATTATGACGCCCAGCTCGACCTCGTAATCGACTTCATCCGTGATATCGGTCCGCCAGCATACGTCGTCATAGGGTCCGGTAATGGTGTTGGTGTGTTTGGTGAAAACCACCGGCTTCTCCGGTACCGGCAGGCCCGATTCATGACAGTGATCGATATAGTTGAGCCCGATCGCAACGATCTTTGCCGGCCTGCGGATCGGCGCGGAAAGCGACAAATCGTTGAGCGCCAGCACCGGGCAGGACCCGCCCGCCACAGCCGCCGCGGCTTTTTGCGCCCCTTCCGGGCCGGCTTCCACCAGCGGCAGCAAATCCGTGGCGCCGCCGAAGGTTTCCGATAAATCATGCACGCGGTCGCCGTCGACCGCGCCGATCCCCGACTTGCCGCCCTTGGTGAATGTCGCGAATTTCGCCATATCTCTGGTCCTTTCCCGATTGCCGCGATAGCGTGTGATCTGATTAACCTCTTGTGGCGCCAGCGTAAAGCGCGATCCGTTCACGGGGTTGTGCGGAACCGGTGACTTTTCTTTAAACGCCGTAACGCCTACATCAAGTGTAGAAATATTCGCGCGGGGCAAATTCGTGTCGACCAGTAGCAAAATGACCATCCGGTTCTGGGGCGTGCGCGGCTCTGTCGCCTGTTCGGGCCCCGATACGGTCCGGTATGGCGGTAATACGGCTTGCATTGAAATGCGTTGCGGTGACCGTCTCTTGATTTTCGATGCCGGGACGGGGGTTCGGAATCTCGGTAACTCTCTGGAGTCCGAACGCCCGCTGGACGTCGATCATTTCTTTTCGCACACCCATTGGGATCATATTGTCGGGTTTCCGTTCTTTTCTTCCGCGTTCTGCCCCGACAGCAAGATCCGGCTGCATGCCGGACATCTGAAGGGGCAAGGCGGACTTGAAGGCGCGTTGCGCCAGGCCATGGCGGAGCCGCTTTTTCCCGTGCCGCTCGATATCTTCCGGGCCTGTATCAGCTTTCATGATTTCGAAGCCGGAACGACGCTTGATCCCGGCGACGGCATTTCAATCCGGACAGCGCCGCTCAACCATCCCAATGAGGCGACTGGATACCGTGTGGAATATGGCGGCAAATCGGCGTGCTATGTGACCGATACGGAACATGTTCCGGGATTGCCCGACGGGAACATCCTGTCGCTGATCGAGAATGCCGATCTCTTGATTTATGACTGCACTTTTACGGATGAGGAATTTCCGCGTTTCGCCGGTTGGGGTCATTCAACCTGGCAGGAAGGGGTGCGATTGTGCCGCGCCGCGAATGTAAAAAAGCTCGCGATCTTTCATCACGAACCGAACCGGACCGATGACGCGCTTGACTATATCGCGGCCGCCGCCAGGGCCGAATTCGCGGGCGCGTTCGTTGCCAGCGACGGGCTCGCCCTGGTCCTTTAGGTCTTGCGCTTCGCCGGACGATCTGATCGCCGAACCGGCTGCCCCTCAATTCTCCAGACTGATATTCAACCGGTCGATCTCGACATTGCCTTTCCCGTCGATGGCAAAGACATGCACACTTGCCCAGTCCATTTCATAGGGCGGCGGACCGACCATTTCCCATCCGGTGGCAAGTGATAGCGCGGCGCGGATAATCCCCTGATGCGCCACCGCGCCAAACGGTGCTCCATCCGCTGCGACGCGCATGAGCCAACTCTCGACCCTGCCACGCACTTCGCGGGGGGATTCGCCGTTATGTGGGCGAAGGTCGATGCCCATAGTGGCGCGTTCACGGAATTCATCGCCGAACTCCGCATCGATTTCGTCCCGCGTCTTGCCTTCCCAATCGCCCCAGTGCATCTCGACAATTTCCGGCGCCCGCACGGGATCGAGCCCCAATATCCGCGCCGTCTGCTGCGCCCGCGACATCGGGCTTGCATACCAGTTCCATGCCAAGAATTCTTCCGGCACGCGCCATCCCTGTACCTTGGTGCGGCCGGCCTCGCTCAAGGGCATGTCGGTCTGGCCCTGGAGGCGTTTCTGTTCGTTCCATTCCGTTGGGCCATGCCGGATAAGGGCGATCGGCGTCATGGGGGGCAGCTCCGTTTCTGTTGAGTTTGAGAAGGGTCGGCTTTTTCTGCCGCACTTTCAAGGCGTGAGCCGTGGTGGCGGGATAATTCCGAATTTGATCGCAGGATTCGGGAAGCATAAGGGCTTGGTTTGCGCCACTATGGGCGCATGGCGACGGCACTGAATAACCGGGCATTAGAAGAGGCACGCTGGCGCGCGGTGCGCAACCGCGATGCGGCCTTTGACGGCGCATTTGTCTTTGCCGTTGTTACCAACGGGGTGTATTGCCGCCCCTCCTGCCCGTCGCGCCGGGCAAATCGCGAAAATGTTTCCTTTTTCGATGTGCCCGCGCTGGCTGAGGCGTTGGGCTATCGCCCGTGCAAACGCTGCCGCCCGAACGAGGCGGCGGGCCGCCAACCCCATGTGGAAGCCGTCAACGGGGCGTGCGACGCGATTGCAGGGAACGAAACCGAGCCGTCCTTAAGCGCGTTGGCGGAAGCCGCCGGGCTCAGCCCCGGTCACTTTCAACGTGTTTTCAAATCCGTCGTGGGTCTGTCGCCAAAACAGTTCGCAAAGGCCGTGCGCGCGAATAAATTTCGTGACCGTCTGGCGGGCGGGGCTTCGGTAACGAATGCGGTCTTCGAGGCCGGGTACGGATCCGCCTCCCGCGCTTATGACGATGCCGCACGGAACGCCATGTCACCGTCCGCCCGCAAAGCCGGCGGCGCGGGAGAGAAAATTTCCTGGGCGGCGGCGGAAACCAGCCTTGGCCGAATCGTTGTTGCGGCGAGACCACGCGGCATCTGTTTTGTCGAATTTGCCGATGGGCGCAATCCCGAAAACTGTATTTCGGGCTGGTTTCCCGCCGCCGCAATAAAGCGGGACGAAGAAAACCTGTCGGATCATCTCGCCTGTGTGGTGGCGGCG
>CAZBKQ010000020.1:37245-45731 GCA_964492555.1 uncultured Rhodospirillaceae bacterium
GGCGGCGGCCCGGGCGGTCGCCTCGGCCATTGGCAAGAACAAGATTGCCGTGCTGGTCCCCTGTCACCGCGTGATCCGCGAAGACGGCTCATTGGCCGGTTACCGCTGGGGCGTGGACCGAAAGGCCGCGCTGATTGATCGGGAGAAAGGCGAGTAACAAAACGGCGCCCCGGTTTCCCGGGACGCCGTAATTTTATGGGTTATGTTTCCGGCGCCATTACCGCGCCGGTGCGGTGCCACGTTCGTGGCGTGCGCCCTCAGGCCGCCTTGCCGAGAAGCTTCTTGCCGCCGGATTTGATCTCGATCTTCCGGGGTTTGAGCTCTTCCGGTACTTCGCGGACCAGCTCGACATTCAACAGCCCGTTGACCAGGCTCGCGCCGGAGACCTTGATGTGATCGGCCAACTGGAAGGTGCGCTTGAAGGCGCGCCCGGCAATGCCGCGATGCAGGAAGGTTTTTTCCTCAGCCGTTTCATCGGTCTCGATCCGGCCTTCGATGACCAGCGTGTCATCGTGGCTGATGATTTCGATGTCGTCCTCGGAGAACCCGGCGACCGCCACCGTGATACGGTAGGAATCGTCATCGATCTTTTCGATATTATAGGGCGGGTAGCTTTCCGAACCCTCGGTCTGCCGCATGGCGGCGTCCATCATGTTGGTCAGACGGTCGAAACCGACGGTGGAACGGAATAACGGCGAAAAATCATAGCTACGCATGGGATATCCTCCTTCATAAGCGATATCTGTAGGGGCCCGCCGGTCAGCGGCCGGACCCGGTTGCATTGTCCGAAGACCCTCAAGGAGGCGCCTTCGATCCATTATTTGGGAACGGATTTCGTGGGTTTCAAGGGCCGATGAGCCCAAAAATAACCGCGTTAAATCAGCGCCTTAATCCGCCAGGTCCAGCGCCACCGGCACGTGATCGGAGGGTTTTTCCCACCCCCGCGCCTCGGTCAGCACTTCGGCGCCGACAAGCCGGCCTTCGAGCGCGGGCGTCGCCCAGATATGATCCAGCCGCCTTCCGCGATTGCTGCCGGGCCAGGTGCGGTTGCGATAGCTCCACCAGGTAAAGAGTTCTTCTTCCGGCGGGACAAAGCGCCGCGTGGTGTCGATCCAGTCATGCGCCTCCATAACGGCGCCCAGCCCTTCGACCTCGACCGGGGTGTGGCTGACGACCTTTAAGAGCTGCTTGTGCGACCAGACATCGGTTTCCAGCGGCGCGATGTTGAGATCGCCGACCAGGATGCGCGGCGCCTGTTTCATGGGCGCGAACCAGTCGCGCATCTCGGCAAGAAAATCCAGCTTGTGGGCGAATTTCTCGTTTTCCTCAGGGTCCGGGATGTCACCACCGGCGGGGACGTAGAAATTATGCAGCTCCGTCCCGTCCGGCAGGGTCGCGGAAATATGGCGGCAATCGCCCTTGCCGCACCAGTCCCTTGTCTGCGCCGCCTCGATCGGCAGCTTCGAGAGAATGGCGACGCCGTTATAGCTTTTCATCCCCGAATAGAGGATGTGCTCGAAGCCCAGCGCGCGGACATCGATTTCGGGAAACAGCTCGTCGGTTACCTTGGTTTCCTGCAGGCACACCACATCTGGGTTCAGCTTGTTGCAGACCTCGGCGAGTGCCGGCATGCGCAGCCGCAGCGAGTTGATATTCCAGGTGGCGATCCGCATGGGCGCGGGCTCTCTTTCTATTTCTTCGTTTTGAAATGATCCCGCGCGGCGTCGCCGAAGGCGCGGAACAGCTTGTCGGACAGCTCGTGATATTGCGGGTGATATTCCGCGTGCCACTGCACCCCGACCGTGAAGGTACCGCTATCCTCCAGCACGATCCCTTCCACCACCCCGTCTTCGGAAACGGCATCGACGCGCATACCCGGGGCAGGCCTGTCCACCCCTTGCGCATGCAGGGAATTGGTCATGACCTCCGTCTTGCCCGTCAGTTGGTGAAACAGGCTGCCCTCCACCAGATCCACCCGGTGGCGCAGTGCAAACCGTTCCTCCCGGGTCGGCAGTTCGCGATTCATGCGGTGATCGTTCTTGCCCGGCAATTCGTGGATCCGGTAATGCAGAGAGCCGCCAAGCGCGACATTTATTTCCTGATGGCCGCGGCAGATACCGAAAACCGGAATGGTGTTGTCCACGCAGCCCCGGATCAGCGGCAGCACGGTATTGTCGCGTTCGGGATCTATTTTCTCATCCGGCGGAAAGGGCGGGCCGTCATAGTGGTGCGGCTGGATATTCGCGCCGCCACCGGTCAGCAGCAGCCCGTCGAGCATGCTCAGCACATCCTTGATAAATCCCTCATCCGGCAGGGCCGGAATCATGAAGGGAACACCGCCGCATATCTCGATCGCGGCGAGCGCGTATTTGTGCGACGTCGAATGATTCCCCGACGACATTTCGGTGGGCTGAACAAAGTTCGCGAGAATCCCGATAAGGGGCTTGGTCGGCGTGGAAGACATGCTTTTCGCTATCATGCATGCCGGTTTGCGGCAAGGCGGAGCGGCTATTCGAAGGCCCAATCCGGCGGCGAATAGTTCAGCCGCCGCTCATCGATCGGCTGATTGGTTTCCGCCTTCAGGAGTGAAACGCTGGTCTCCACCCCTTGTGGATCGATCACGGTCCAGGCGCGCAGCCGGACCGGGTCCTTGGAAAACAGCAGGGTGATGCGACCGTCCTCGGGGCTCCCCTTGCGCGCGAGAAACAGCCGGATGGCGCGGTCGCTTTCCTTTACGGTAACGTCGGCCTCTTCCGAAAAGCGGACATTTTTCTCAAGCAGCAGCCGCGCCGGTGTCGCCGAGAGCGGCACCTGGTTTACCTCTTTGAGCTCGCGGTCGAGATAGATCATCCAATGCCCGTCGGCAAAAACCTCAAGCTGGGCGGGCGGGGCGTAATCGATCAACATCCGCCCGGGCCGCAATATCAGGATTTCACCCTGCGCGACCCCGCCGTTCGATGTCGTCTGGAGGAATTCGGCCTTGAAGGTTTTGATACTGTTGATCCAGCTCTCGGCGACACCGATGGCCGCGCGGTCCGAGGCGCTGAGTTCCGCCGCGCGCGCGGGCAGGGATATGGTTGTCAGAATCAGAAAAAGGGCGGCGAAAAACTTCATGGAGGCGCTCCGGTCGGGCCGATGGCGACGAGGGCCTCCAGATATGGGGCTATTGGGTCCGGTCGTCAATGTCCCGGGCCAGGACCTCGCGTTTGCCGACATGGTTGGCGCCGGATATGACGCCTTGTTCCTCCATCCGGTCGATCAGCCGCGCCGCGCGGTTATAACCGATCTGTAGCCGGCGCTGGATATAGCTGGTCGAGGCCTTGCGGTCGCGGCAGACGATGGCGACCGCCTGATCGTACAGCGCGTCATCGGGACTGCCCTCTCCGCCGCCTTCGGCGCCAACCGGCCCACCAATTCCCGCCATGGCGGCGAAATCGGATTCGGTTTCCTCGGACGTTACTTCTTCCACATAATCCGGCGCCGCCTGGCCCTTGATGTGATTGACGATGGATTCGACTTCCTCATCCGTTACAAGCGGCCCGTGAACGCGGGTCAGCCGACCGCCGCCGGCCATATAAAGCATGTCGCCCTGGCCCAGCAGCTGTTCGGCGCCGGCCTCTCCCAGAATGGTCCGGCTGTCGATCTTGGAGGTGACCTGGAAACTGATGCGGGTCGGGAAGTTGGCCTTGATCGTCCCGGTGATCACATCGACCGACGGACGCTGGGTCGCCATGATCAGATGAATGCCCGCGGCCCGCGCCATCTGCGCGATACGCTGGACCGAGGCCTCTACCTCCTTGCCCGCGACCAGCATGAGGTCAGCCATTTCATCGACCACCACCACGATATAAGGCAGCGGCGTCATATCCAGCGGCTGGTCCTCGTAAAGCGGCTCCCCGGTTTCGGAATCGAATCCGGTCTGCACCGTCCGGGTCAGCGCCTCGCCGCTTTTCTGGGCTTCTTCCAGCCGCGCGTTATAGCTGGCGATATTGCGCACCCCCATGGTCGACATGGCGCGATAACGCTGCTCCATCTCGCGCACGGTCCAGCGCAGCGCGACCACCGCCTTCTTGGGATCGGTGACGACCGGGCACAGCAGATGCGGAATATCGTCATAAACCGACAGTTCCAGCATCTTCGGATCGATCATCACCAGACGGCATTTTTCCGGCGGCAGGCGGTAAAGCAGCGACAGGATCATGGTGTTGATCGCGACCGACTTGCCCGATCCCGTGGTGCCCGCGATCAGCAGATGCGGCATGCGGGCCAGATCGGCGATCACGGCGGTGCCGCCGATATCCTTGCCAAGCGCCAGGGTGAGCTGCATCCCGGGCTTCTCGTAATCTTTCGAAGACAGAATTTCACGCAGCGCGACGATCTCGCGATCGGTGTTGGGCAGTTCGATCCCCATCACGTTTTTGCCGGGGATGACCGCAACCCGCACCGAAATTGCCGCCATGGACCGTGCGATATCATCGGCCAGACCGATGACCCGCGACGATTTCACGCCGGGCGCCGGTTCGAATTCATAAAGCGTGACAACCGGCCCGGGACGAACCTTGGTGACCTCGCCCTGTACGCCGAAATCGGACAGGACCGATTCCAGCAGCCGCGCATTTTGCGATAGCGCCTCTTCATCAGCCAGATCGGCGCTGTCGCTCGCGTAGGTGCCGAGTAAATCCAGTGGCGGCAGATCGAAATCCCCGCTGGGGCCCAGATCCAGCTTTTGCTGGCGGGCGGCCTTTGCGCGTTTGCCGGCGGCGGATTTGCGCTTGCGGGGTGCGACGATGCCGCGCTTGGCGGTCTGTGTCTCCGGAACCGGCGGCTCGCCGGTCTCTTCTTCCGGGGCCACCAGAACCGGGCCCAGCCCGTCATCAATCACCAGAGAGGGTTCCTTGCGTTCCGCCGTTTCGCGCCGTCTGGCCCGGGCGGCGGCCCATTGCGCGGCGGTTGCTGCGCCCTGGCAGACCATCAGGACAAACCGGCTCGTGACGGCGGCGTAGCGCATTGTCGCGGCAAGGGCACGGCCCCATTCGGCGGGGCTGAACCCGGCCGCCCCGGCCAGCGCGGCGGCACCCAATATGGCGGCGACAGCGCCGGTCAGGGTTTTGGCGGCTGTCACATGGGCGGCCAGCAACGCGGATAACTCTCCCAGCGCGAGGTCACCCGCCGCGCCGCCATAGCCGGTTCCGAGCGGCCAGGAATCGCCCGCCGAGATCGCCGAAAAAGCCGTCGCCAGCAAGAGCAGCGATACCGGCAGGCAGGTCAGCCGCAGCCAGCTTCTGCCGATGCCGGTATGGCGAAAAATGCGCCAGCCCCAGATTGCCGGAATCAACGCCAGAATCACCGATGAAAGTCCGATGGACTGCAGGAAAAAATCGGCGACACCGGCACCCGGCGCGCCCATCCAGTTGGCCACCGCACCGCCGTTTGCCGCGTTGAATGACGGGTCTGTCGGATTATAGCTGACAAGCGACAGCAGTATGAAAAACCCCGCCGCCATCAAGGTCAGCCCGCCCGACTCCAAAGCGCGGCGTTTCAAGAAATTCTGCGCCCCCGCCGGCAGGACCGCCCGGTTCATCAGGTTTCGGGATGTGGTCGCCATGTCAGGCCTCCTCCCTAGAGAATATCCATCAGGCGGCTTAATGCCTGCTCGGTGGTGTCGATATCGTGAACCATGGCGCAGCGGATATAGGGCGCCCCCGGATTGTTGCCGTCCGCATCGTCCTTCGACAGATACCGGCCCGGAATGGTGCGCAGCGCTCCTTCGCGCCACAATTTCAACGCCGCCGCCTCGCCGTCTTCGACGTCCAGCCACAGATAAAACCCGCCGGCGGGACGGAAGTAGCCGTGCGCCTCGCCCAGAATGCGGTCTGCGACATCGAATTTGGCCCGGTAAAGCGCCCGGTTTTCCGCGACATGATCCTCATCGTTCCACAGCGCGCCGGCGGCGGCCAAAAGCGGATAAGGCGGCGGCGCGCCGCCGTAATCGCGGACTGTCTTGAAGGCGGCGATCAGGTCGGGGTCGCCCGCGACAAAACCCGAACGCAGCCCCGGAACGCTGGACCGCTTGGAGAGGGAATTGAATACCAGCACATTTTTCAGCGATCCGCCCAGCGCGGCGCAGGCCTCCATCCCGCCCGGCGGTGGGTCGCGGTCGTAAATCTCGCTGTAGCATTCATCGAACAGGATGACGAAATCACGTTCCCGGGCGAGCAGGACGAGGTCTTTAAGCGTGTCCAAATTGGCGACCGTGCCTTGCGGGTTGGCGGGCGAGCAGTAATAGGCAAGCGCGGTCCGGTCCAGTATCTCATCCGGTTGGGCGGAAAAATCAGGAAGGAACCCCGTTTCGCGGGTTGCGTCGACAAAGACCGGATCGGCGCCCGCCAGCGCGGCCGCGCCGACATAGACCTGATAAAACGGGTTCGGCATCAGAACGGCGGGCTTCTTGCCGCGAACCTTTTCGGGAATGACTGCCAACGCGATCATAAACAGCGCTTCGCGCGTGCCTGAAACCGGGATAACGCCGGTTTCTGGATCGACCATATTGCCGGGGATGCCATATCGGCGTTCCAGCCAACCGGCGGCCGCGGCGCGGAATTCCGGGGTGCCTCGCACCAGCGGGTATTTGGCCCAGAGATCGAAACTGTCATTGACGATGTCGCGCACCATCGGCGGCGGCGGATGTTGGGGCTCGCCCACGGCGAGGGAAATCGGCGCGCCGTTCGAGGACGGGCTGTGCGAATCCAGCAGATCGCGCAGCCGGTCGAAGGGGTAGTCCCCGATTTGTTCCAGCCTGTTATTGATCATAGGCGCGTTTCTTTACAAAAGACTCCGGCCATCGCAGCCAACCCATTGCCACAGGGCCTGAATCGTAGCGCCGTCCCCTGAATCGGTACAAGAGCCGGGAACGGCCATAGCTCTGACTTTGCTGCAATATAACCCGCTAATATGCTGGATTCACGAATCATTTACCATAAATCGGCATTGAGTCTGCCGATTTACCGCAAAATTACCAGTCGCCGCGCCGTAAACGGTCCCGCGCGCGCTTGCCCGCGCGGGCGATCAGCAGGGTTCCGGCGCGGAGCGCTTCAAAGCCGGATGCTGAAATCCGGCGTGCGGCGGGCGCCGCCCGGTCGGGCCATTCGGTCTCATAAAACAGCTTATGCAGCCCCCAGGCGGTCGCGATCATGAATAGCGCCGCATACCAGACATCGGATGGAAAATGCCCGCCCTGATAGATTCTCATAATTCCGGCGACGGTTCCGATCCCGAGACCGAAAATAAAAAGTTGTCGCCGCCGGTGCATGAAGGTTGGGACGAAGGCCAGCGCTACCCAGATATAACCGAAGCTTGCCTCGCCCGAGATAAAGGAGCAGTTCTTGTCGCACTGATCGTCAATCAGCAGGGGCGGCGCGTATTGCTTGGTACCGATCGTCACATCCAGGTGGGCGGGGCGCGGCCGGCCCCAATTGTCTTTCAGCACTTCATTGGCCAACAGCCATGGCCCGACAATCACGCAGAGCAGCAGATACGCGGCCGCCTTTCCATCGAGCCCGAAACGGTGTTTGCCCTTTGCGACGCGGCAATAGACCGAATAGGCGACCAGAATAGGCAACAGGGCCGTGCAAAACTGGATAACCCGCCGGACGCCCAGCCAAAAGGGTTCATAGGAGGTCGGATAGCCGAAATTCCGCGTATGGCCGAGTTGCGCCCCCCAGAGGTCAATCGACGAATCCAGTACAAAATAGATGGCCGGCGGCAGGCCGATCAGGAAATACAGCGCCACCTCGCGCTGTCCCCTGGTCAGGGAACGCCATTTTTCACGCCAGCCGCCCGGCGGCGGGGCTGGCTGATCGTCCGGCTGGTCTTGGGTCGGCTCCATTGGCGGGTCTTGACTTCCATAATCGTGCGGCCCGGAAATATCCAGTGCTCCCGGCCGGGTTCGGCGCCAACCTATTGGTTTTGAGAATCCGGCACAAGATTTTGATTGAAGGGTATTTTCGAAAAAAAACTGGGATCGCGATGATCGCTGATCCCGGCAGTTGATGGACAGCTGGATCGCTGCCGCAGGGAGGGGAGGCCGGCCCGCGCGTGTTCCGTGACGCGGGCCGGAGTGTGGCTTACTGGATGGTCTCGCCGTGCAGGCCAACATCCAGCCCGTCACGTTCGACCTCTTCAGAGACCCGGAGGCCGATGACAAGATCGATCACCTTCAGGATCACGAAGCTGGCGATGGCGCACCAGAGGATGGTGGCGACGATACCCCAGGCCTGCGTCACGACCTGTCCGGCATTGCCTTCCAGCAATCCCGCCGTGCCGCCGATCGCTTCGGAGGCGAAGACGCCGGTCAGCAGGGCGCCGACGATGCCGCCGATGCCGTGGATGCCGAAGACGTCAAGCGAGTCATCGTAACCGCAGGTGCGTTTCAGCCAGGTCGCGCCCCAGAAACAGGCGACACCGGATGCCGCCCCGATGCACAGCGC
>CAZBKQ010000021.1:0-40037 GCA_964492555.1 uncultured Rhodospirillaceae bacterium
GGCGATTCCCGCCCCGCCAACGATAAAGTCACGTCTGTTCATGATTGCCCCACTTTGATTTTTATTTCCTACGGCGAACGGGTGTTCGCGTTTCCGCCAAAAATGATAGCGGGGCAAATTCGGTGTTGCAATTGTTGAGAGGAATTAACTCTTGCGGCGGATCAGCCGCTGACGACCCGCCAACCGTCCGGCCCGAATCCTTCCAGCGGGCGGAAGCGCGCCTTGTATGCCATCTTGGGGCTGTTTTCGACCCAATAACCCAGATAGACATAGGGGAGGTTCAATTCGGCGGCGCGTTCCACCATCCAGAGCACCATAAATGTACCCATGCTGCGGCGGTCGTCGCGCGTATCGTATATAGAATAAACGGCGGAAAGCGCGTCCGACTGACGGTCGGCCAGCATCACCCCGATCAGTTCGTCGCTTTCCCGGTGGCGGAATTCGATGACCCGCGTATCCAGCGGGCTTTCCTCTATCATTGCCCGGTAATCGCGATAGCCCATCGTTTCCATCTCGCCGCCATTATGGCGAGAGCGCTGATAGCGCAGGAACAGCTTGTACTGTTCCATCGTCGCGTGCGCCGTCATATCGTGCGCCACAAGGTCGGCATTGCGGTTCATCGCGCGGCGGAAACTCTTGGACCAGGAGAAATCCTCGACCCGGATGCGGACCGGCACGCAGGCGTTGCAGCCGGGACAGGCCGGCCGGTAGGCAAGGCTGTGGCTGCGCCGGAACCCCGCGCGTGACAGACGATCATACAGCTCGCCCGCGCCGGGCATGGCGAGGTCCGTGACAACCTTGCGTTCCGTCTTTCCCTCAATGTAGGGGCAGGGCAATGCCCGCGTCCCAAGGAAGACCTTATGCTGCTGAATGGCGAGAGGCCTGTTCATCGACAAATTTCTGCTAAACCGAGTCTAAGCGACCATAATGATTCGCCCGCCGCTTCGGCGCAAGCATTTTGGGGAATGGCTGGGGAAAAGTCGGGGCGTTCCGGGTCAGCGGACGCGGGGGCCGGTCCAGTCCAGCTTAAGAGGGTCGGCGTCTTTTGTGGCCGCTTTCGATTTTGACGGCTTGTTGGATTTCTTTGCGGCCTGTTCCTTTTTCGCCGTTTCGGCCTTGAGTTTTTCCCGGATTTCCTCGGTCAACGGCGCCCGGCTGCCTTTGGGCGGGATCACCCGCAATAGCATCAGGGTGATACGCCGGTTGCGGGCCGATGTGGGGTTCTCCGGCAACAGAGGATCCTGAGAGGCACGGCCTTCAACGGCGGCGATCCGGTCAAGCGCCAGCCCGTTTGCCGAAAGAATGCGCCGGCTTGCCTGGGCCCGGTCACTGGACAGTTCCCAGTTTCTGTAACCGGTGCGGCTCCGGCGGTAGGGTATGGCGTCGGTATGTCCGGCGATCTTGATCCGGTTTGGCAAGGGGCTGAGCGTCTTGCCGATCTGCGACAACAGGAGACGGGTCCGTTTCACCATCGACGACGAACCGGTTTTGAACATCGGCCGCCCTTCGCGGTCGATGACCTGAATCCGAAGCCCTTCGGGTGTCTTGTCGATCAGCAAATGCCGTTCCATGCCCTGCAGGTCGGGGGTTCTTTCGATGGTTTCGCGGATTTCCCGCTCGACATGGTCGAAAGTGTTTTCCTCGGCCTTTCGCAGCTTGGCGATAAATTCCTTGTTCTTTTCCTTGAGTTCTTCGTCGGTGTTGCCGCCTGAACGTTTCAGATCCTTGGACGCCTCGTCGGCGACGTCCATCTCGTCGGTCTTTTCTCCATCATTGGCGCCGCCTTCCTCTTCCGCATCGCCCTTGGTGACGCCGGTTGTCGGCTCGAGCTTGATAGAGACCGCCGGCACCGCCGTGCGGGTCATCATTGATCCGGGGCTCGACATCGCGCGTCCGCCCAGCATACCGCCCGCGCCGTCGGTGTTACGGGAAACGCTGATGGGGGAGAAATAGTCGGCGATGCCCTGCTTTTGCACCTCCGTGGTGGCGTTAAGCAGCCAGAGCAGCAGAAAGAACGTCATCATCGCGGTCACGAAGTCGGCATAGGCGACCTTCCACGCGCCGCCATGGTGGCCATGCCCGGCAACCTTCTTGACCTTTTTGATGATGACGTCGTCCAACGAGCGTCTCCGGTATCAGGGTGGGCTAACTGACGCTTACGCGCTGACCGCTGGCAGGGCGGAAGTGGCTTCTTCGACTTCATAGAAGCTCGGCCGGACGTCCGACAGCAGCGCCTTGCGGGCGAATTCGACACAGATCGCGGGCGGGTGCCCCGCCGCATAGGCCAGGATACCCGCCTTCATGCAGGAAAAATATTTACCTTCGGCATCATAAGTAATGTTCAGAACGTTCGCGATCGGGCCCACCAGGCCATAGGCGACAAAGACGCCCAGAAAGGTGCCGACAAGCGCACCGCCGATCAGCTTGCCGAGGACTTCCGGCGGTTCGGTGATTGATCCCATCGTCTTGATGACGCCCAGCACCGCCGCGACGATCCCGAGAGCGGGAAGCCCGTAAGCCATGGTCTGAACCGCGCCCGCAACCTGGTGATGTTCGGTGTGATGGGTTTCCAGCTCTTCATCCATCAGTGCTTCCAGCTCGTGCGGGTTTTCCGTCCCGAGGCTGATCATGCGCAGATAATCGCACAGGAAGGTGACGGCGTGGTGGTCGCCATGAAAAGTCGGAAATTCGCAAAAGATGTCGCTGTCTTCAGGGTTTTCGATGTGCCCTTCGAGGGCGAGAATACCCTTCGTCTTGGCCAGCTTGAAAACCTGAAACATCATCGAAAGAAGTTCGATGTAGTTGTCCTTATTGTATTTGGGACCCTTCGCGGCGTGGCCAAAGGCTTTCGCAGTGCGGGAAATAACCGTCTTCGTGTTGCCGATAATGAAGGCGCCGATCGCCGCGCCGACGATAATGACGACTTCGAACGGTTGCCAAAGCACATAGAGCTTTCCGCCCATTGCGGCATAACCGCCAAGGACACAGGCGAACACGACAACCGTACCGATCGCTAGAAACATTTCTGGAACCTCTTGGCACTGATCCGTTTGCAGGGACAGAGCATTCCCTATCTCGGTTAAGATCGCGTTAATCGCTGGCCTCGGTTCCCGTTGGAAAATCAATAACTTAAAGAATTGTTGTCGTTTTGAGGGATTCCACGCCGCCCGCCCTTGACCCGAACCGTCCGGCGAGACAGGTTAGCGCCGATCGAACAGGAGGAATGGATGGCAGAGAACGTCGTCGAACGGGACAAGCTGCAGGAACGGCTGGTCGCCAATAAATTCAACGAATGGATGGGACTCGAGATCACCAGTCTCGATGAGGAGTCCATTGAAATCACCATGAAATGGCGGGAGGAGATGATCTCCAACCCCAAGGCGCGTTGGACGCATGGCGGGATCCTTGGTGCGCTGGTCGATGTCGCCGCTGATTTCATGATTGCCGCCAAGATAGGCGCGCCGGCGCCGACGGTCGATCTACGCACCGATTATCATCGCGCGGCGACGCCGGGTGATCTTCGGGCCGTCGGCCGGGTAATCCGCATCGGCGGTACATTTTCCACCGCCGAGGCGGAGGTGTTCGACGCGGCCGGCAAGCTGATCGCGAGCGGTCGTGGCGTTTACTACACAGCGCCGCCCAAGAAATAACCGGCTATTTTGACTTGACGTTTAATGCGCCCCATCATCTGTTAATCGGGCAGACGAAACGGTATTGGTAGAAATATGGCGATCGACCCCAGAGAATTCCGTAACACGGTCGGGTGTTTTGCGACCGGAATTACCGTCATCACGACCGTCGATGGCGACGGAAAGCCGATCGGGTTGACGGCAAATTCCTTTACCTCCGTATCGCTCGACCCGCCGATGGTCCTGTTCTGTCTCGACCGCGGTGTGGCGAGTTTCAAGGCGTTCGAAGAAGGCGGTGAATTCGCGGTCAATATTCTTGGCGCGGATCAGATGGAAATATCGAACCGCTTCGCCAAAAGCGGTGACGACAAGTGGAACGATTTCGCGTTTGAAACCTGGGAGGGCGATTCTCCCATTATCCCAAATTGCCTTGCCAGTCTGGAGTGCCGGACGGCGGAGATTTTCGAAGGCGGCGACCATATCATCGTCACCGGGGAAGTTACGAAGATCGCCTCCGAAGATGGGAACCCGTTGCTCTATTGGCGGGGCCAATACGCAACCATAGACGCCTGACCCATGATCCACGTCTTATTCGGGCGTTAGTCGAAGGACGTCGCCATCCGGCGGCGGATCGCCTAGTCTCACATGCCCGCCTTGCCGCCAAAGCGTGGTGAGACTTCGGTAATTTTCAGACAGGATATGTCCGGATTGACCGGGCGCGATGATAAAGCGCGATTGGCCGAGATCGGCGAGGTCGTATACCGCGCGGTATCCGGCTCCGTGAACGCTGGAGAACGGATCGCGGTTGCTTGATGTTCTTGTCGCGCCCCGGTTCAGCGTGTCGTTGCCGCCATCCACCGGCAAACTGACATTTCCAATCGATTTCAAAACCGGAAGGCGGCCCAGAACCGGGTGGTTGAACCTGGCGATATGAACATCGCCCCAGCGCCAGCTTTCGATATCCGTGCCGAAGCGGCTGGCAAGTTGCGCCAACGCGTCCTCAAGGGATTTTTGCAAAATCTGTTCGCAGCTTTCGACCGCTGCGGTTTTTCTGCTGTCGCACCAGTCAGAATGATCCGTCAGCGCGGCCCGGACCGGGAGAGGACGCAATCCGAACCATTCCGGCATCAGGTCGCCGAGTTCATCCGCGAAAATATGACGGGTGAGTTGCCGCAGCCAGTTGGCGAAGATCATCGGCTCAGGCCGGTTCCGGTCCATCCTGAAGTCCCAGGATTTCAACAGGGCGGCGGCTCTTTTCGTTTGCGGAGAAGAAAATTCCGACCGCAACATCAATGGCAGCAGATCGCGCGCGGTTTCAGAGACGATATCCATTTGCAGCCGGCTGGAGCCTTCCATCCGCGGTGGCGGAGAATTTTCCATCACATTTTGAAGACGCCGCGCGCGGTAACCCGGCGTCCGGAATTGGGTGGCGGATTTTCCCGTCGGGTTGTTCGCGTTGTGGATGACGCCCCTTGCCGGGTTGTACGACCAGGGTAACCGGTCAAAGGGCAAAAAACCGCGCCAGTCGTTTTCCCTTTTCCACCCCTCGGCGGGGATGCGCCCGTCCGATTTTCCCCGAAGCGGCATACGGGCGGCTGAGATCATGCCGAAATCGCCCCCGGTGTCGGCATAGAAAATATTCTGTTGCGGCGAATGCCAACGTTTCATCGCCTGTTCGAAATCGTGCCAGCTTCGCGCGTTATTAAGTGCAAAAAGCGCGTTTGCCGTGTCGTCGTCTTCCCGAAGGGCGGGAGAGGCGAGAGCCAACACGTGGCCGACGCCGGCATGAATAGCCAGTTCCTCGGACAGGTCGGAGATTACCGGTCCATGCCTTGTATGGCGGATTTCGATCGTCTCATCTTCGGTTCCGCGCACCGTCAGCGTCTCTCTCCGTGTTTCAAAGTCCTTCCAGCCGTCGGGGGTCAGATATTTGCCGGGAAGACGCGTATCCGTGCGTTCGTAATAGAGGTCCTGGGTATCGCTTTCCGCCGTGGTGAAGCCCCAGACGATTTTTCCGTTATGGCCGAGCACCAGAAACGGCACGCCGGGGACGGTCGCCCCGGTCAGTTCCCCGCCGGGGAAGCTCAACCGGGCGAGATACCAGACCGCGGGGCTACGGAGCCGGAGATGTGGATCGTTCGCGAGAATGGGTTTCCCGCTTTCTGTCTTGCCGGGACCCAGAACCCAGCCGTTGGAGGCCGAGCTTTCGGCCAGCGGGTTTTCGATGCCGAGCGCGGCTAAGGTACGCGGCGCGTCAGCCGGGTATGGCGGTAGCAGAATATCAAGGGCCTCCGGCCCTAGTGCGTTCTTGATTTTGTCCCGCAGCAGCTCCTCGCCCCAACTGCGTGACAACAGCATCGCCATCAACCGTCCCCAGATCAGGCAATCCGCCGCTCGCCAGGGTTCCGGGCTGTATCGCAAAAGGTAGAACTCCGCCGGCCAGGCGCCTGATTGAGTTTTGAGCCAGGCATTGACGCCGTCGGTATAGGCATCGACAAGTGTACGGGCGTCCGGGTCAAGACGTTCCAGAGAGGCTTGTGCAAGGCGGGCAATACCGAGGGATCGCATCATCCTGTCGGTGTTTCGTGTTGGCGCGCCGATCACTTCCGACAGGCGTCCCGATCCCAGACGCCGCAGGAAATCCATTTGCCAGAACCGGTCCTGCGCATGGACGAAACCAAGCGCGAAATGCGCATCCCGGCGGCTTTGGGCCTCTATATGGGGGATGCCATATTTATCGCGGGTAACGGTGGCATCCGCTGTCAGTCCGGGCAAACTAAGCGTGCCAGAGGTCTGGGGAAGACCGGTCAGCAGAAATAGCCAGCCGCTACCGATGGCGAAAACGATGAGGGTCAGTAACCCGAGGCCGATCCTGCCTGCCCAGCGCATCATGAAATCACGCGATATCCGTGACGGTTAATTCGTGGATCGCGGTCAGCCCGCCTTGAGTTTGCGTGCGGTCTCAAGCGCCGCATAGGTCAATATGCCATCCGCCCCCGCGCGCTTGAAGGCGAGAAGCGCTTCGTCCATAACCCTTTCGCCATCGACCCAGCCGCGTTCCCCCGCGCCTTTCAGCATCGCGTATTCGCCGCTGACCTGATAGGCGAAGGTCGGCATGGCGAAAGCGTCTTTCACCTGGCGCAGCACGTCGAGATAAAACAGCCCGGGTTTGACCATCACCATGTCGGCTCCTTCTGCGATATCCAAGGCAACCTCGCGCAACGCCTCATCCGTATTGGCGGGGTCCATCTGATAGGTTTTCTTGTCGCCGCCGCCCAGGTTGGAGGCCGACCCCACCGCGTCCCGGAACGGCCCATACAGGGCGGAGGCATATTTCGCCGCATAGGCCAGAATACGCACATCGTCGCGCCCCGCGCCGTCAAGCGCGCTTCGGATCGCCCCGACACGTCCGTCCATCATGTCCGACGGCGCGATGACATCGCATCCGGCCTCGGCCTGAACCAGCGCCTGTTTACACAAAATCTCCAGCGTTTCGTCATTGACGATATAGCCGTCGCGCAACAACCCGTCATGGCCGTGACTTGTGAACGGGTCGAGCGCCACATCGCACATGATACCGATATCGGGGTGCGCGTCTTTGACGGCCCGCACTGCACGGCACACCAGATTATCCGGGTTATAGGATTCTTCGGCTTCCGCGGTTTTCAGGGACGGATCGATTACAGGAAAAACCGCGATCAAGGGGATACCGAGTTCTTTCGCTTCCCCGGCATCCTCAATCAGCGTGTCGATCGACAACCGGTCCACGCCGGGCAGGGAGGGCACAGACTCCCGCGCCGTATCTCCGTCCTGCACAAATACGGGCCAGATCAGATCATCGGCGGATACACGGTTTTCCGCGACCAGCCGCCGATTCCAGACATCCCGGCGGTTACGCCGCATCCGCGTTTTCGGAAAGGACGGCGCCGGGGTGTTTTTGCCGTTTGTCATAACGGACGCTGCCCTAGACCTTGGCGAGCGCCTGCTCGAGATCGGCGATGATATCGTCGATATGTTCGATCCCGATCGACAGGCGGACATAGCCCGGTGTCACACCGGCCTGCAGCTGCTCGTCTTCCGAAAGCTGCTGGTGGGTGGTTGTCGCCGGATGGATGGCGAGGCTCCGCGCGTCTCCGATATTGGCGACGTGGTAGAACATCTCCAACGCATTGATGAAGCGGCTGCCGGCTTCCTTGCCGTCCGCCAGTTCGAACCCGATCAGCCCGCCGTAGCCGCCGCTGAGATGCGCATCGGCCCGCTTCTTCGCGTCGCCCGTCATCAGGCTCGGGTGAATGACCTTCGTCACCTTGTCATGCTTGTTCAGATATTCCGCCACCTTGTTCGCATTCTCGCAATGCGCCCGCATGCGAAGCGGCAGGGTTTCCATCCCCTGGATGAACATAAAGGCGTTAAACGGGCTCATCGCCGTCCCCATGTCGCGCAGCTGGGTCACGCGCGCCTTGATGATATAGGCGACGGGACCGAGAGGTTTGACCGCCTCGGTCCAGACTGCGCCGTGATAGCTGGGGTCGGGCTGGGTCATCATCGGGAAGCGGTCGCCATGGGCTTCCCAATCGAAATTGCCGCCATCGACGATCATACCGCCGATGGAGGTGCCGTGCCCGCCGATATATTTGGTGGTCGAATGCACGACGACCGCCGCGCCATGTTCGATCGGTTTGCAGAGGATGGGTGCGGCCGTGTTGTCGACAATCAGTGGCACGCCCATCGACCGCCCGATTTCCGCGACCTCGGCGATCGGGAATACTTCCAGTTTCGGGTTGGGGAGAGTTTCCGCGAAATAGCAGCGCGTGCGCTCGTCGGTCGCCTTGCGGAAGGCTTCGGGGTCTTTCGGGTCGACATAGCGGACTTCGATCCCGAACGTACTCAGCGTATTCTGAAACAGATTCCAGGTGCCGCCATAGAGATCGGTAGAGCTGACGAAGTTATCGCCCGCATGACAGATATTGGTGATAGCGACCAGCTCGGCGGCCTGGCCCGAGCTCATGGCAAGACCCGCGACCCCGCCTTCCAGCGCCGCGATGCGTTCTTCCAGCACGGCATTGGTGGGGTTCATGATCCGGGTATAGATGTTTCCGAAATCGGCCAGCGCGAACAGATTGGCGGCGTGTTCGGTGCTGTCAAACTGATAGGAGGTCGTCTGGTGAATCGGCACCGCGACGGAGTTTTGAGAGTCGTCCTTACGCCACCCCGCGTGAAGCGCGATTGTTTCAGGATGTTTGCTGTCCATTTTTGCCCCCATGCTTGGAATTATTCGGAAAATCCGATGCTGGCCGCATCATCCACGAAATCGGGCCCCTGCCAACGCTAATTTTTTGTGAAGGTATCCCGGATGTTCTTCGATCGCCCCGACATGATTGCCGTAATGGCGGCGCCGCCGACAAACATCAGCGCCACGACATAAAAACCGGTGCCGATATCGCCGCCCGCCAGATCGATGACCAGCCCGGCGATGACCGGGACGACGGACGCGCTGAACCGGTTCGCGGTAGTTCGCAAACCGACACTCAGGCCGAACTGTTCGGTGGGTACGCTACGCGACAGGAGCGAGAGCACATAGGCCATGCCGAGCCCGACGCCGGCCCCAAACAGAACGGTGGTGAAGACAAGCCCTTCGACGGATTCAAAAGCGCCGACCAGCCCGTTTCCGGCGGATGACAGCAACACCATCAGCAGCACGATCCAATGGGGAGCGAGGAATCTCCGGGCCTGTTCGGTGGGAAGCGCGGTGATACCCGCGACGAGGAAGGCAAAGCCGGTGATAAATCCGATGATGCTGCCCTCATAGCCGATGGTTTCCATATAGACCGACAGAAAGTTCATCCGAAGCTGAATCAGCCCGTTCATCAGAAAGGAACAGGTCACCACGAAGGCCACCGACGGGATCAGGAAAAGGCGCAACGCTTCCCGGTAATCAGTCAGGGAAGGCAGCAGTTCGCGCATCGTCGGCCGTCCGGTCGGAACCTTGATGCCTTCGGCGATCGGCATCAGCGCGACCGAAACCCAGAGCGCCATGTTCCAGATGGCGACCGCGCCGAACGCTACCCAGGCACCGCCGACCGCCGATGCCTGGCCGATATCCCAGCACCAGCCCGCGAGTGGCGGCGTAATAAAGTTGGATATGTTGGAGATCGAAACGAAGCGCCCCATATGTTTTGACGATCCGCGGGTAAGCTGGCCGATCTGGGTCTGGGCGCCGATCCAGCCGATGGTATGAAGAAATCCGGTTATCAGTTGCAGAACAACCAGGGCCGCGAACTGGAGCTGGTTCGACTCCGTCGCCATCGGAACCACCGGATACAGGATCATCAGGAACACGCTGGCCGCCGCGCAGAACACGCCGACCCGCCGCACTCCCAGCCGGTCCAGCAAAGCGCCGCTATGGATTGAGAAGAATGTCGCCAGAAAAGCCCGCGCGCCCGCGACAATCCCGATCTGCGTGGCCGACATGCCGAGCTCCACCGCGCACCAGAGCGGCACCAGCATTTGCGTCATCGGCAGCATACCGATGCTGATAAAGGCGGTGCTGTAGGCGGTAAATTCCGCCCGGGCGGAAATCTTCGTCTCCGGAGGAGGGGCGCTTGTTGTCATTTGGGTTTGGTTGGATCCTCTTGTCCGGCGAGGGTGGTCCCCGTAACCTTACTTAGATATCGAAGTATTGTCATGCGGACAGGGAGGATGACCGATGAGCATGGAATTGAAACCTCTTCATAAGGATATCGGCGCGGAAGTCACGGTTATTGATATCGGCAAGGGGGTGGATGCGGCAACCGCGGCCGCCGTTCGTGGTGCGCTTCTGGAAAATCTGGTGCTCGTATTTCCGGATCAGGATATTTCGGAAACCGCGCAAGAGGAATTCTGCAGACATTTTGGCGAGTTGGAGGTGGTGCGTTCCGCTGTGGCGCAAGACAGCGATCATCCGTCCATTTTGCTGATCACCAATGTGCGCGATACCGGCAAGGTGACGGCGCTGGAAGACGGCGAAATGATGTTCCATTACGACCAGTGCTATTATGAGCATCCCTGTCTCGGCTCCACCTTGTTCGCGCTGGAAGTACCAAAGGACGGCGGGCACACTTTGTTTACAAGCTGTTACGCGGCCTATGACCGTCTTTCGGACGCGTGGAAGAAGCGGCTCGAAGGCCTCAAGGCGCTGAATTACTATGACTATAACAGGGACCCGACGATCAGGCCGGAAAAGCTCAATCCCGACGCGCCGCAATATGTCCATCCCGTGGTCAGGACGCATCCCGAAACGGGCAGGAAGGCATTATTCGTCAATCGTTTGATGACTATCCGGATTGAGGGGATGGACCCGGATGAAAGCGATGAGATACTGGATTATCTTTTCGATGTGGTGGAAGATCCCGATTATGTTTACGAGCACCGCTGGTCTGTCGGTGAAATGCTGATGTGGGATAACCGCTGTTCGATCCATGCGCGGACTTTTTTCCCACCGGAACAGCGGCGCATGATGCGGCGGATTACCATCAAGGACCCGTCAACGGTCGTATAAGAGGAGGGAGGCCTGGATGCCGAAAGTCCTGACTGACGAACAGCTGGCGGCCTATCGCCGCGACGGCTTTTTCGCGCCGATCGATTGCATCCCGCCGGAAGAGGCAAAGCGGTATCTGGAAATTTGCGACGGGTTCGAGGAGCGGACCGGAGACAGCGTCACCAATCATTTGCGAGTCCGGGCCATATTGGGGCTGAAATGGCTGCTCGATCTGACGCGGGGGCCGGTGATTTCCGGGGTGCTGCAAGACACCATCGGACCCAATGTCATTCTCTTCCTTTCGGGTTTCTGGTCAAAGGCGCCGCACACGGGAAAGTTCGTTTCCTGGCATCAGGATGGCGCCTATAACCCGTTCGACCGGAATACCGGCGCGACGGTGTGGCTGGCCCTGACGGACGCGACCGAGGAAATGGGCTGCATCCATTTTATTCCGGGCAGCCATAACGATCCCGATATTCACCATGAAGAGACATTCAAGGAGGACAATCTGCTGTCCCGGGGACAGACAGTGGTCGGTGTCGATGAAAGCAAGAGTGTTGCCGCACCCGTAATGGCGGGACAGATTTCGGTTCATCACGAGATGGTCGTGCATGGATCGGGGCCCAATAAATCCGATAACCGCCGGTTGGGAATATCGCTGGCTTGTGTCCCGGCGGAGGCCGTGCCGCTGGCCGGGCTTAAATCCGGCGTCCTGATCGCGGGAGAAAATCCGGGCCATTGGGAAATGAACAGGGAGCCCGCCTTCGATTTCGATCCGGAGGCGATGGAAGAGCTGGCGCGGGTCCAGCAGGCCTACCGCAATCCGGAGGCGACGGTTCTTGCGCAGGATGCCGTCTGACCTCTCCTGAAATTGATCGCGCGTCAGCGAATTTCCCGCTACACTTGCCGCCATGTTTGGGGTCAGGATCGGGCGCGCGCTTGGTTCGGCTCTCGCCTTGTTCGTGTTCTATGCGGGAACCGCTTCCGGCGCTGACACAGATGCGATAAAATCGCCTATTGCGACGCAGTGCGATATTCTCGCCTCGCACCCGCATGATTACGAACGTGTCGCCCTTCCCGTAAAATCCATCGTAAATGTTGCCGAGGCCCGGATGGTCTGCGAGGCGGCGCTTTCCAGGGACCCCGAGAATCCAAGGCTGCTGTTCCTGATGGGGCGCGTTCTTGATCAGCAGGAGCGCGAATATTGGGAACTTTCGGCCGGGACACCCTATTTCGAACGCGCCGCCGCGCGCGGCTATCTGGCGGCGGAATTCTTGCTCGGCGTTGTCAACAGCAAGGTGTGGGGCCGGGGGCGGTTTCGCCTGGCGTTCTTTCACATGCTGAGAGCCGCTCGCGCGGGGCACCTGGAAGCGATGGGCCGGATCAGCCTGTTCATGGGGCGCAGAAACGCCCAAAAACACCGCGCCGAAATAATAGCGCTGACCCGGAAGGCGATCGCGCGGGGACATGCCGATGCCATGGCCAATCTCGCCAAGGGGTATATTTTTGTCCTTGGCGATACAGAGCGTCATGAAGAGGCCGTCGACATGCTGTTCGAGGCGGAAAAGCGCGGGTCGCTGGAGGCCAGCGCGATCATCGGGCAATTGCAGACTTTTGAGGCGGTGCCCGCGGGCATCCGTGATCTGATAGCCGAAAACACTTTTGGCGGTTTGCGGCGATTGCTCAATGCCGGAGAGAAGGGTAACCGGAAAGCCGCGTTTATTCTGGGAATGCTTTATTCAGGAACCACTTTCGCCATTCCGCGTGATCGCAAGAAGATGATCACATGGCTGTGCCGGGCGGGACGCCGTGGCGAATATATGGTGGCGGAACTTCTCGAAAAGGACGTTCGAAAATTTCGCTGTTCCAAAGAGTTGGCGAATCTCGAAAAGGCCGGCTAGGGCTGCGGCGGCCGCTCCCCCGGGGCGCGGGGCCGGGTTTCATATGAATTGCTGGATTGATACGGTGTCGGCATTCGAATTCTTCGCCGATATCCCCGCAGGAATGGAAAATGGATACAAGACAGCTTGGGCATGACAATCCGATCACCATTCCCGTCGTCGGGCTTGGTTGCAACGCCTTCGGGCGGCGTATCGACGAAGCGCGCTCGAGGTCGGTTATTGACGGCGCTATCGAGGCGGGGGTGACGTTTTTCGATACGGCGGAAAGTTACGGCAACGGCCTGTCGGAGGAATATATCGGCCGCGCGATCAAGGGGCGGCGGGACAAGGTGATCATCGCCACCAAGTTCGGCTGGGGTGGACTGCACGCCGGCAAAAGCCATGGGACGCGCGAGAACATGCGGGCGGCGCTCGATCAAAGCCTTCGAAAACTGCAAACGGATTTCGTGGAGCTGTACCAGCTGCACAAGCCCGATTCCGCCTGTCCGGCGGAGGAAACGCTGCACGGGTTGGAAGAGCTGGTTCGGGAGGGGCGTGTCCGTTTTTATGGTTGTTCGAATTTTTCGGCGGATCAGATGGACGAAGCGGTTTCAATCGCCAGACGAGACAGGCTCGCCGGTTTTGTGACGGCGCAAAATCCGTGGAGTGTCATGGATCGGGTCATCGAAGACGGGCTGGTGCCGGTCTGCGAGGCGAACGGGATCGGAATATTGCCCTATTATCCGTTGGCCCGGGGATTGCTGACCGGCAAGTACCGGCGCGGCGAGGCGGCACCCGAGGGCGCGCGTCTCGGCGATAATGCGGCGAGTGCCGCGGAGTTTGATATTCTGGAAAAGCTCGAAACCTATGCCGCCGATCACGGCCATGATTTGCTGACCCTCGGCATCTCGTGGCTGGCGTCGCAGCCGGTGACCGCTTGCGTGATTTCAGGCGCGACCCGGCCTGAACAGGTCGCGGCGAACGCCGCCGCCTCTGTCTGGGTAATGACAGAGGATGAACTGGCCGAGATCGACCGGATCGTTTCCTGAAAATTATTCGGCAGCCGCCGCCGCGCCGTCGCCCTCACCGATATGGCGCAGCTTGGGCATGACCTCTTCGGCGAACATCTGAAGGTTCTTCTTCGTCAGGTCATGCGGCAATGTGCCGAATTGCAGCATGGTCACCAGATTGCCGAAGCCCATCTTGCTCTGATGTTCTTCCAGCTTTGCGGCGACGGTCTCCGGGCTGCCGCACAGGAACATGCCGTTTTCCATCAGAGATTCCAGCGAAAGATAGGATTCGCGCGCCTTGTATTTGCTGTCCACGACGATCTTGTAGGACGCCATGGAGCTGTATCCCGGCGGCAACTTGTACTGCATGGGCGAAATCAGGAACTTGTTGAAGAAGTTCTCGATATGCTGGCCCGCTTCCTTCATCGCGATCTCGTCTGTTTCCGCGACATAGCAGGGCAGTGCCCAGCCCAGCTGCGAGGGCTTGCACTCATAGCCGTATTTTTCGCATTGCTGCGCATAGGTATTGAGGTGCTTGGTGACCGACGCGGTCGGGCTGAAAGTCAGCAGGTAGACATATTTGCGATCCGGGTGTGACGCCCACAGCATGGTTTCGGACGAACCCTGCGACGGGATCCAGACCGGCGGATGCGGCTGCTGATAGGGGCGCGGCCACAGATTGACGTATTGAAAGCGGTAATATTTCCCATCGAAGGGGAAGGGGCCTTCCTTGGTCCAGGCTTCCATAATCAGGTCGTGGGCTTCGTGGAAACGGGACAGCGACTCGCCGGGATTGACCATCATCGCGTGATATTCGCAGCCGATGCCGCGCACGAACCCGGCGATCAGCCGTCCGCCGGTGACATTGTCAATCATGGCGTATTCCTCGGCGATGCCGAGCGGATTTGAGGTCAGCGGCAACGCGCGGCCCAATACGCATATCTTGGCGTTTTCCGTCCGCCGGGCGAGCGCGCCGGCAAGCACGCTCGGCTGCGGCATCATCCCATAGGCGGTCTGGTGGTGCTCATTCACGCAGACACCGTCAAACCCGAGCTGGTCTGCATATTCAAGCTCATCCAGATAGCGGTTATAGAGCTTGTGCCCTTCCTTCGGGTCGTAATGCTTGTTCGGAAAGACGATCCAGGAATTATCCGTGATGGCGTCGAGATCGACCGCCCCGTAGGGCATCAGATGGAAAAAGAAAAATTTCATTTCGCCGCTCCTTGCGTAATGGCGTCGATACCGGCCAGGAAATCCGCCGTGCGTTCGTTTTGCGGCGAATGGGCGCATTCCGAGAAAATGCGCAGTTCCGATCCCGCGATCGCCTCATTCCAGACGTTGGGATAATCCGGCGCCGGAAAAATCGGGTCGTGTTCGCCCCACATGATCATGGTCGGGATCTTGATCCGGTGCATGCGCTTTTCCAGGTCGGGATTATGAAAGCGCGGGCTCCAGCACAGCTTTGAAGAGGTGAACATGTTCTTGAGCGCGATATCGGCTTCCTCATCCGACAGCACCTCGTTGGCGCGGCGTTCGCCCTCTTCGGGGTCGAATACCATCTTGCGCGCGCGGTCCTCTGCCGACCACATGAAGATATCGCCCATCGGCACGCCAACGACGCGCAACCCGGCCGCCGAAACGACGGTCAGGGTCTGAAAACGTCCGGTGCCCATGACGGCCAGTTCCGCCGATAGCCAACCGCCCATCGAATGGCCGACCAGATGGATGTCTTTCAGATCGAGCTGTTCAAGAAAATCGCAATAGAAAAAGGCAAGGTCGGGCAGATTATCCAGCCAGTCCGGCGTGTCGGAGCGTCCGAAACCGGGATGGCTCGGCGCGATGACGTCAAATTTTTGCGAAAGTTCTTCCAGAAACGGCGCCCAGCCCTTCAGCCCGCCCGCCCCGTGCAGGAATAAAAGCGGTGTGCCGCTGCCCCAGCGCAGCACTTCTATATTGCATCCGTTTACATCGATATTGATCGGCGCCGGTCCCGCCATGATGTTTTTGCTCCCTGAAACAACGATTTGCCGCAATGTAGCTTTTTCGGCTTCTTTCACCAAGGGGACAGATCAGCGCATCCCTTGAACAAACCGTCCCCTTTTCATATGTTGGCCGGGATTTCGGCGCGCCTGCAATGAAGCGCCGATATTTTATCCAACCGGAGGAAAAACCATGGAAGCCGTCGCGGACGAAGTCAGAACAGAAGTCGATGACAGGCCGTTCCTGTCCGATCCGTATCTCGATTGGGCGGAGGCGCAGAATATCCCGATTGTCGAGGATTTCGGCATCCATCTGCCTGATGTCCCGGTTCAGCCCTGGGATCATTTTGAATGCAATGGCGGGCTGGCCCATCTGAAGGGCCGCGGCGACTGGCTGTCGGTTTTCGTGCTCGAACTGCCGCCCGGCGGCAATACGCGTCCGCGCAACCATATGTTCGAGGAAGTCTATTATGTGCTGTCCGGCAACGGCAGCACCCAGGTCGAGCTTTCCGACGGGTCGAAGCACAGCTTCGAATGGGGCCAGGGCAGCATGTTTGCCGTCCCGCTCAACGCCAAATACCAGCATTTCAACGGCTCGGGCCAGGAACCGGCGCGGCTTTCCTCGACCAATAATTCACCCATGATCATGAACGTCTATCACGATCATGAGTTCGTTTTCGCCAATACGTTCCATTTCAAGGGCCGGGAAGGGACCGACAACTATTACACCGGTGAAGGCACCTTCCTGCCGAAGCGCCCCGGCCGCCATATGTGGGAAACCAACTTTGTGCCCGATCTGCGCAGTTTCGAGTTACAGAAATGGAATGCGCGCGGCGCCGGCGGGTCGAACATGATGTTCTGCCTGGCTGACGGCGCGATGCACGCCCATATGTCGGAAATGCCGGTCGGGACCTACAAGAAGGGCCATCGCCACGGCGCAGATTTCCACGTCATGTGCGTTACCGGTCAGGGCTATTCGCTGCTCTGGTATGAGAGCGATGAGGACATCACCCGGGTTGACTGGTCGCACGGCACCGTCTTTGCGCCGCCCGACATGATGTTCCACCAGCATTTCAACGCCGCGCCCGACCCCTCGCGCTATTTGGCGATTGCCTGCGGCGGATTGCGCTATCCGCTTATGGAGGAAAAGCGCCGCATTTTCATGGGAATGGATGTTGATGTGAACAAGGGTGGCGCCCAGATCGAATATGAGGATCAGGACCCGCGCATCCACCAGATATTCCTGGAGGCCATGAAGAAGGCCGGCGCGGAATCGAAAATGGGCGAATTCATCGACGAATCCAAATTCGACGTGTGATCGCTGTATCCGAGTGTGAGAGAAAGGCGGGGCTGGTCCCCGCCTTTTTTAATTAGTCGAGCCAGACCAGCTCGCCCAGACCGATGGAAAACCAAGCGCCATAGAGCGAGAGGCGGCCTTCGGCGATGGCGTCGGCGATGAACGGGAAGGTCTCCAGATTCCGCAAGGATTGCCGCACCCCGGCCTGTTCCAGCGCGGTCTGCCGGTCGTCCCCGTCGGTGAGCGCATCCCGTGCCGGTTCCAGCAGCTTGACCCAGGGTTCAATGAATTTGCCGACCGGCTGCTTGCCGCCCAGGGCGAGTGAGGCCGCGACCCCGCCGCAACCGCCATGGCCCATCACCACGATATTCCGCACTTTCAGGGACACGACGGCGAATTCCAGCGCGGCGGAGGTGCCGTGCAATGAAGCATCCACCGGCAGGCAGGGTGGCACCAGATTGGCCACATTGCGCACCACGAACAATTCGCCTGGTGCGGCGTTAAAGATCGTCGCCGGATCGATGCGGGAATCTGCGCAGGCGACGATCATGGTCTCCGGCGCCTGGCCGCCTTCCAGCGTGGCGTAGCGGTCGGCTTCCTCCCGGTATTTGCCGGAGCGGAACCGTTCATACCCGTCGGTAAGCGTTTTGGGTGGTGTGCTCATGCGGCCTCTTTCAATATATCTGCGCCATCATAGGTCAGGCCGGCGGCTTCGATCGCCGCCCGCACGCCGGCGAGCTCCGCATCCGACAGCTTGACCAGCGGCGGGCGGACGACGGCTTTCGGCATCCGCCCCAGCATGACCAGCGCTTCCTTCATGCGGTTATGCATGTCGGTCGCCGGCGCGCCGTAGAAACATTGCGCGGTCGGGTAGATCCGGTCATTGATCGCCTGGGCGCGCGGCAGATCGCCGGCCTTTACCGCATCGAACAGCGCGACCTGCAGATCGGCGATGACGCTGCCGGAACCGGACAGCAGTCCGTTCGCCCCCATGGTGAGCGAGCTCATCAGCCAGGCGCTGTTGGTCGACAGCACCGTGAAGGGCCGGTGCGTATCCTGCAATTCGCGCACATGGGCCTCATGCACCTGGCCCATATTCCAGTCCTTCATGGCGGCCAGCGTCGGGATCTCGTCGATCATTCGCCGCAGTGTCTCCATGCGATAGGCATAATCGTTGGGATACTGAAATGCGATCAGCGGCAAATCGGTGGCCTCCGCGATGGTCTTGAAATGGGCGAGCCCCATCTCCGGGTTCATCTGGCCCTGCATCATCATGATCGGTTGCGGCGGAAATACCAGCAATGCGGACGCGCCGGCGGCTTCGGCCCATTTCGCGATACGCGCCGCCTCATGGCTGCCATCGGCCCAGACACCGGTAATCAGCGGCAGTTTGTCGCCGACCTCCTCCAGAGACACATCCAGAATGCGGCGCTGTTCGTCATCGGAGCAGGCATGGACCTCGGATGCATGCCCGTTCACCGTGATCGCGGTGATGCCCCCGACATTGGCGACATGGCGCAGATGCGCCCGCGTCGATGCGTCATCGATTGAAAAATCCTCGTTAAAGGCCAGCAGGGTCGCCGGGATGACGCCCCGGGGCTGGAAATCCTTGAAACGCGGCATGGCGGTTCTCCTTTTTCAGTGGCGGCATATTACGGAATCGGCGGCAAAATGCACATCCCGCGTTTGACGGATCGCGCCCCGCCTATGAGAATGCGCGCGACTTATCTCAGGGAGAATGCGGCAAATGTCCAAGGAACGGCTGAAACTGACTTTCGCGACCAGCGATTACGAGCATGTGCGCGATCTGACCATGGGGCCGGTGGAGGCCGAGGGGATCGAACTCAACTGCCTGACCATGCAGATCGAGGAAATGTTCTACCGCTTTATCAATTTCGAGGAATTCGATATCTCGGAAATTTCGAGCGGCAAATACACCTCGATGATCAGCCAGGGCATCGATAAATTCGTCGGGCTGCCGGTTTTCCCGTCCCGCGTGTCACGCCAGTCTTCCTGCTATATCCGCCCGGACGGGCCGGTCCAGAAGCCGGAGGACCTTGCCGGAAAGACCATCGGCGTTCCCGAATGGGGGCAATCGGCATCGGTCTATTCGCGGGGCTGGATCCAGCATGATGTGGGTATTCCGCTTTCCGAGATTCAATGGGTGCAGGCCGGTGTGAACCAGCCGGGGCGCAAGGAAAAGGTGAAGCTCAACCTGCCGGACGGCATCAATTTGACCCCGCGGCCGGACAAGTCGCTCACCCAGCTGCTGCTGGACGGGGAAATCGATGCCATCCTGACCGCACACCCGCCCGAACTGTTCGAGGAGCGCGACCCGCGCATCAAGCGTCTGTTCGATAATTACGCGGAAGTAGAGAAGGAATATTTCCAGCGCACCGGCATCTGGCCGATCATGCATCTCTATGCCATCCGGCGGGAAGTGTTCGAGGCCCATCCCTGGGTCGCCATGAACATGGTGAAGGCGCTGACCGAGGCGAAGGACCGTTCGCTTGCCCGGATGATCGATATCACCGCCTGCCGTGCCCCCGTGGGTTGGGTTTTCCAGGCGGCGGAGGAAATGCGCGACATGATGGGCGATGATTTCTACCCCTACGGCATTGAACCCAACCGCAAGACGCTGGAGGCATTCCTGCTTTATGGCTATGAGCAGGGGCTGTTCCACCGCCACATGGATGTGGAGGAGATGTTCCCCAGGGAAGTCCAGTCGGAATTCAAGGTCTGAGGAGGCGCCCCGATGCTGTTCATTCACAACGATATGGTCGAGGAACTCCTCAATATGGAGGATTGTATCGCCGCGCAGGAACAGGCGTTCCGCGATCTGGCGGAGGGCAAGGCGACGCACCGGCCACGGTCGGATATTTACGCGCCGTGCGAGCGCGAGGACGGCTATTATCGCTGGGGCACCATGGAGGGCTGTTCCGGAGGGTATCTGGCGATCCGTATGAAATCCGACGTCATGACCTGGCCGGTCGCCGAAGACGGATCCTGGACGGAAGATAAATACTGTGTGGAGCCCGGTACCTATTGCGGGCTGATTATGGTGTTTTCCGCGATGAATGGCGAACCGTTGGCCTTTATCAATGACGGGGTCTTGCAGCATATGCGGGTCGGCGGCGGCGGCGGGATCGGCGCGAAATATCTGGCGCGGAAGAACGCCACCACGGTGGGCATGCTGGGCTCCGGCGGCATGGCGCGGACCTATCTGCAGGCCTATTGCGCGGTGCGCCGGATCAGCCGGGTCAAGGTCTATTCGCCGACAAAAGCGAACCGGGAAGCCTATGCCGCGGAAATGAGCCGCCGTCTTAATATTTCTGTGGAAGCTGTTGATTCTGCTGAAGAAGCTGTTCGTGGTTCGGATATCGTCTCAAGCTGCACCGACTCCATGTCGCCGACTTTCGATGCCGAGTGGTTGTCGCCCGGACAGCACGTCACCATGCTCGGCCCGATGGAGGTGTCACAGGACGCCATCGACCAGTTCGATGTCTGCATCACCCAGGGGCAAAGCGGGCTGCGGGCCAGCGGCGCCAATATGGAGGAAGGGGTCGGGCACAGCCCGGTCGCCTGGATCGCGGGCTCTGAGGAGGAACGCAAGCGTCTGCCGCAGAAACAGGAAAACACCTCCGGCTTCGCGGTGGATTTTCCGGATTTCGGCGATCTGATCCGCGATCCGTCCATCGGGCGCACTGATGACGATCAGATCACCTATTATCACAATATCGGTAATCAGGGGCTTCAGTTCTCCTCCGTCGGCGGGCTGGTCTATGAAAAGGCGAAAGAGGCAGGTGTCGGGCGGGAGATGCCGACCGAATGGTTCCTGCAGGATATTCGCGACTGAGACGGTCGGTTTTGGCCAGATATGTCTATATTATCGGCAGCAATAGCGGCGCGGGATGGCGGACTTATGTCGGCTGGACCAACGATCTGGAAAAGCGGCTGGCGGCGCATAATGACGGGACCGGGGCGCGGTCGACCCGGGGGCGGCACTGGGTCTTGCTTTATGCCGAGCGCCATCCCGACAGATCGGCGGCGATGAGCCGGGAATGGCATCTCAAACGCGACCGGAAGTTCCGCAAGGCGGTACTGCCGGATATCGGCTGGTAAACAGGGAGAAATCGATATGGCGGAAACCGGAAGTTACACCATCCGCGACCTCGCGCAGGAGGTTCAGCGGCAGATGGAAATCCTCTGCAATGACGGCCCGGCGCTGATTGAGGCGCTGCGCGAGCCGATTACCCGCATTCTCAATACCGATCTGTCCAACGTCGGGGTCAAGCGCGAAGGTAATCACATCGATGAATCCCGATATCTCTATTATGACGGGGAAATGTCGATCACTCTCGATCACATGCCGGAAGGCAAGGATATCCCGCCGCACGATCACGGGGTGTGGGAGGCGCTGGCGGTCTATTCCGGCCGGCTGCATCACAAGGTCTATGACCGCACCGATGACGGCTCGAAAGAAGGCTATGCGGCGCTCGACTGTATCGATGACCGGGTGCTGGAGCCGAAGGAAATGGCCATCGTCGTCCCGCCCGCGGAAATTCACGGCTTTACCGCGCTCACCGACGATACCTGGACGGTCACGGTGGTCGGCGGCAAATACAAGCTCGACCGGCATTATTACAAGCCCGAGGAGAATTCCTATGTTCGGGCGAATCCCAAAAAAGACAAGGTGGTCTGACGGCCATGGCGGGACGGGATATCCGCCTTTCGGCAAGTGACGGCAGCGGTGATTTTGCGGTCTATGTGCCGGATGCGGGCGACGCAAAAATGCCGGGGCTGGTGTCGCTGCACGAAATTCTCGGCATTACCGGCTGGATCCGCGAAACCGCCGATATGTTCGCGGGCCAAGGCTATCTGGTCGCGGTGCCGGAGATGTTCTGGCGGCTGGAACCGGGGTTTGTCGCCGATTTCCGTATCCCGGAGCAGCGTGAGAAAGGCCTCGAATATCGCGGCCTGCTGGATCATGACAAATGCATTGAGGACATCGCCGCGGTCATTGACTATCTCAAAACCGACCCGCGATGGAACGGCAAGATCGCCGTGACTGGTTTCTGCACCGGCGGCACCATGGCCTATCTTTCCGCCGCGCGGCTGAAACCGGATGCGGTCAGTGTCTATTACGGAACGCAGATCCAGGATTTTCTGTCTGAAAACGGAACTGTTGAGTGTCCAACAATCCTGCATATGGGCGACCGGGATGAGCATGTGCCGGAAGCAATCGCCAATGAGATCAAATTCGCGCTGAACGGCCATCCGGCAATCGATATTTTCGAATATCCGGGGGCGGGGCATGCCTTCTGCAATACCGAACGCGAGACGCACTATCAGGCGGAAGCGTCGGACCTCGCGCACAGACGAACATTCGAACTGTTCGGTCGGCTGAAATAGCGGCGTCCATTTTCCCGCCACACTTCCCACCTCCATCCCGACCTTCCCCCTCCCTGATAGGGGGACGGAGATCATTCCCCTCCCCTTATTAAGGGGAGGGCCAGGGTGGGGATGGAAAGGCTGTGTCTATGGGATGATCACCAGACCTAGGATCGCGCGGTTATCCAGAGTGACAATCTTGCCTTGAATTGTCGCCTACGCCCCGGCCAGCCTTCTGACTTCTTCCTCAAACCCGTCCGGGTCGAAGAGATGCGGCCCCAACCCGCATTTCCAGGTGACGATACCGTCCGCGTCCAGCACATAGAGCCGTTCAGGCATCGCCATCCATTTGCTTTCGATCTCATTCGTCATGTGATCGAGTACCATCGGGAATGAGAAATTGAAGCGCAGCATGCAGGCCGCCGCGACTTCCGTCCGTTCGTCGGCGGTGGTCGGCTGTTTGAACAGCACCTCGTCTTCCAGGTTGGGCGGCGATTGCGATCCGTCGGTCGGGTGCGCCTCGCTGATATAGACGCACAGGAAATTGACCCGGTCCCCATATTCTTTCGCGATTGTGTCGAGACGCACGGCCTCGCGGCGAAAGGGCGGTCAGGTATAGGAACCGAAAATCAGCCCCGCCGGTTTCCCGCGCAAGGAGGAGAGCGTGACCGTGTCACCCGTGCGCTGACCGGTGGCGGAGAGCAGCTCCAGCTCGAATTCAGGCGCTTCGTCGCCGATCTGCGGCGATTTCAGATCTTCGCGCATGCGGTCCAGGAACCTCTCTCGCATATATTCCCGGGTCCAGCCCCGGAATTCCAGCTCCTCGTCGCTGATCGCGTTAATGCGGTCGGCGACCGGCTGCGGCAATACCAGCTCTTCGGTTTTCGATGCCATGGTGGATGGCCCTCCCTGTAAATCCGGCTTGTCAAACGCTAACAGGCGGGGTAGGCGCATACAAACGGATCTTGTCGATTGACCCCGCCCCGCAAAAGCCTGACTGGAATTCAGAGATGAACAGCGAACTCGAAAAGCTTCTCACCCATGATTATTCGGATGATTGCATCGCCTGCCGGGCTCAGGATGTCGTCGCCTTTTCATTGATCCCCGCGGCGGCCGCCTGGGAAACCGCGAATGAGCTGCCGCGCTTTTCGGTGGCGCTTAACGGGGCGGCGCATCTTCTTGGGGCGATGATCGCCGAAGGGGTGCCGCGGGCGGATGTGGAAGAAGCGCTTGGCTCGTTGCTGGATGAGCTGGAAGCGCAGATTGAAGAAGAAGGCATTCTAGGCGGCCCGCCCCAGGGCACGGCTTAGTTAAAACGGCGCCAGCGCGCAGATATTTTCAGGAGAAACACATGAAAGCGGTACAGATCGACGAATATGGCGGACCGGAAGTACTCCGGTTCCGGGAAGATGTGCCGAAACCGGTGATCGAGCCGGGCAAGCTGCTGATCGATATCCACGCCGCCACGGTCAATCCGGTGGACTGGAAAATCATGAGCGGCGGGCGGCAGAAACAGATGCCGTTGCAGATGCCGTTTGTGCTGGGCGTCGATCTTTCGGGCGTGGTGCGAGAGGTCGGGACCGGTGTCGAGGGTTTCGCGCCCGGTGACGATGTCTGGGCCGTGGTCAATCAGGACCAGCCCGGCGGGTATCAGGAGGTCAACGCCGTCGATGCCGCCGTGGTCGCGAAAAAGCCGGTCAACGTCAATCATGTGCAGGCCGCCGCGCTGGCCCTGACCGGTTTGACGGCGATGGTCGCGATTGATGACACGGCCGGTCTCAAGGCGGGGGAAAGCATCCTCGTTCAGGGTGGCGCCGGCGGTGTCGGCAGCTTTGCCATCCAGGCCGCCAAGGCGCTGGGGGCGGAGGTTTATGCCACCTGTTCGGCGCGGAATGTCGATTACGTCACATCGCTCGGCGCCGATCATGTGATCGATTACACAAAGGGTGATTTCAGGAATGCGGTATCCGGTGTCGATGTGGTTTTCGATACGGTCGGTAATGCCTCGCCCGGCGTGCATGAGGCGAGCTTCGACGTGTTGAAACCGGGCGGGCGGCTTGCCTGGATCGCCGGACAGCCGGCGGATTTCACGGCGCCGCGTGACGATGTCGAGGTCTTGCGGCCCAACGTCTTCCGGTCCTCCGAACGGATGGCGCGGGTCGCGGCTCTGGTGGAATCGGGCGCGGTCAAACCGCCCGAAATCGAGGAAATCACCCTGGCCGATATACCGGACGCGCACCGCCGCTCAATGGAAGGCCATGTGCGCGGCAAGCTTGTCATCCGCATGCGCTGAATTAATTAGGCTGGGGAAGGGGGCGTTGCTAGACTCCCCCCCGAAACCGCTCTCAAGGAGGCAGGTATGACCCAACCTTCTGATTCAGGCGTTCCCGCGAAAACCGATCCCGCCGGCGATCCGCTGTGGCAAAGGCTGCAAGCCTATCAGTTCGACGATCCCGTCAGCGAATTGTCCTTCACCGCGCGGCTGGCGCGCGAAAACGGCTGGAAGCCGGAATTTGCCGAAAAGGTAGTCGAGGAATATCGCAAATTCTGCTGGCTGGCGATCCGGGCTGGGTTCGAGGTCACGCCGTCCGACGCGGTCGATCAGGCCTGGCATCTGCATCTCACCTATTCCGATGAATACTGGAACCGGTTCTGCCCTGAGGTCCTGCAGGACACGCTGCATCACGGCCCGACCAAGGGCGGCGGGGATGAGGCGGTGAAATTTTGGGAACAGTATGAAAAAACGCTGGAAACATACGAGACCCTGTCCGGCGAGCCGCCGCCCGCCGATATCTGGCCCGCGGCGCAGGACCGGTTCCGTGATGTCAGCGCGTTTCAGCGCGTCAACACGGCGCGGCACTGGGTGATCCCGAAGCTTGCTCTGAACCAGCTTCACACGGTGAAATGGCTGTGCCTGGTGGCGGGTATTTTCTTCGTAATTATCGGCTATCCGCTGGTCGCCATCGTGGCGGCGGCGAGCTGGCTGATGTCGGCGGCGCTGATCGGGCGTGAACGCAAGATGATGGATCGCCGCGCGCAACAAGACGGCGTCTTCGCCCTGATCGCCGCCGGGCTGATCATCAATGAAGCGGCGGGCACGGACAGCCCGTTCGGCGGCGGCCCCGATGGCGGGGCAGGCGATGGCGGCGGCGGTTGTGGCGGCTGCGGCGGCGGGGCTTAAGACAGGCGCTTTCCGCCGAAGTAAGGCCGCAGCCCGGTTCCCGGATATCTCCTCCGGGGAGAGCATATTTGCGGGTCTTGCTTACTGGACTCCGGCTCGGAGGCCGGGGTGACAAGTCTTTTTTGAGGCAATGGTCTGCGAATGATGGCGCGTTGACCTCGCCTGTCACCCCGCACTTGATGCGGGGTCCAGCCAACAATTCGGGGTTCTAGGGCTAAACCTCAATCCCCGAAAAATTCATCCTTGAAGATCACCTCGACCTTCTTGTTCTCCTTGGAGTCGCCCTTCATCTCATTGCCCTGGGCGTTGACGCGGTTCGGGTGCCCCATATGCTTGTGGGCGGGGTTGCCGACGCGGATCATCACCAGCGGCTCATCCGAGGTCGCGAAGAACTTATAGAGGTTGCCCTTCGGCAGCATGATGCCTTCATACTGGCCGAGCTCCACCATCTCGCCATCCGGGCCGAAAAAGCGGGCCGAGCCCTGCAGGATCATGAAGCTATGATCCTCATGCGGGTGGGCGTGAAGCTCGTTCTCGCCGCCGGAGGCGTATACTTTCAGACGCACCGTCAGGTCTTCGGTCGCCGCCAGGACGGAATCCGTCCGCCCCTGCGCCAGCATCTGGCCTTTCAGGGAAAAAACGGTCGGGGTGGTGATAGATAGCAGTTCGTCCTCGCGGGCGGACATTTCCTGGCCGTTCAGCGATGGCGGTGTCATTTGCGGTTGATCGAGCATGGGTCTTGCCTCCTGATTTGGGTGAGTTATTTGATTAAATTATAGACCCGGGAGCGCATTGACGTCATCCCCGGGGCAACTTCCCTCTTTCCAGAGATTGTTTGTACACATACAATTAATTCCACGGATTAATGGACACCCACAAGGAGTCGAGAATGGCAGACCGCATGGCTGTAAAGCTGGAGGAAAAGGGCGCGAACGGCATGACGCGCGAGGAGGCGCTGGTCGATCTGCGCTCCACGTTGGACTGGCTGGGAGACGATGTGCATTACATCGATGCGCCGGTCGATCCGCATGTCGAGATGTGCACCATCACCAAGGCCTTTGACAATTCCAAGGTGATCGTCGCCAACAACATCAAGCGCTATCCGGGCGTGCGTATGATCTCCAACCTGTATTCCCGCAAGGAACGCGTCTGCAAATTCCACAATTGTGAGGATTTCCGCGACATCAAATTGCAGTTGCTGGAGCAGAACGCCAATCCGATTCCGCCGCGAGTGGTGAAAGACGCCCCGGTCCAGGAAGAAACGCTGATCCCGGGCAAGGATTTCGACCATATCGAAGAAATTTTCCCGATCGCCCAGCACACCTTCACCGATGGCGGGCGCATTTTCGGGGCGGGTTCGCACCTGTTCATGGGCGAGCCGTTCGTGCCCGGCGGCGGCAGCCAGATTTCCATGTACCGCATGTCCTTCCGGCCGGATCAGAAATACGCCTCCATCAACATGGTGCCGGGCGGGGCGGGCGATGTGATCTGTTCCCGCCATCCGGGCAAGAAAATCCCCTGTACGGTCAATGTCTGCCCGCCCGTCGGGCCGGAGCTGGTCTCGGTTTCCACCCTCAACCCGGTGATTTTCCCCGGCCAGACCGACAAGCTGGGCTTTGCCGGCGCGATCCAGGGGTTCCCGGTCGATGTGGTCAAGGCGCAGACGGTTGATAGCTACGCCATCGCCAATTCGGAATGGGTGCTGGAAGGTTATGTGGTCGAGGGCGAGCGCGTCTGGGAAACGCAGGAAGCCGAGGATATGGGCCGCCAGGGTGTCGCGCTGCTGCATCCCGAATGGGCGCGGTCGATGGGGCATGCATACCGCACGCCGCGCGCGTTTGAGCTTACCGCCATCACGCGGCGCAAGAAGAACCCCATCGTCTATACGCCGCATTTCGGCGCCTTCTGGTATGAGGCGCCGTTCATGTGCGCGGCGGTTTATGAGTTGTGCGACCGCATGGCGCCGGGCTTTGTGAAGGATGTGGCGAGTTGGCTCGGCCTGACCCTTTGGGGCGGGCTGGTTGTCCAGGTCAAGAAACGTCGCCGGTCCGACGAAGGCATGCAGCGCAACCTGCTGACCGCCATCATGGGGCTGTTTCGCGGTATGCGTCTGGTCGTCATGGTGGATGAGGATATCGATCCGTGGCAGCCCGAAGACGTGATGTGGGCGATCCAGTCCCGCGCGTCCGCGCAGAAGGATTACGTCGTCTATAACGAATATGGCCGCGGTCAGGCCTTCCAGCCGTCTGAGCTCAAGATCGGTAATATCTCCGTTTCCGATGGCGGGATGGGGATCGATGCGACCGCGCCCCTGGGCGAACAGGTCTATGAGCGGTCATATTATCCGGTGAAGGAGATGGATTTCTCCCAGTGGTTCTCACAGGCGGAGATCGACGAGCTCAAGGATTTGCAGGATCCCTATTTCCGCTGGCTGGGCGAGACCGGACACGGTTAGAATCCCGGCCTGAACAGTGGCGTGGCGGGGCAATGGACCCCGCAACAAGTGCGGGGTGACAAGTTTTTGCGCCGCGTCGCTTTCGCTTTCATTCGAAAATGGTTGTCACCCCGGCCTCCGGGCCGGGGTTCAGCCGACTTTTCCCCCGGCAGAATGCCGCATCACCGGCAAAACCAGTCGGTTCCTCCCGATAAGTTGAATTGGCCGACGGGTTTTTACCTTCGTAATTCGTTAACCCGCCCTATTTATGGTTAACGGAAAGCGAAAAAAGGCGGGGACTCCCACATGAAAGCATCGGATCTGTTCGTGAAATGCCTGGAAGAAGAGGGCGTGACATGCATCTTTGGCGTGCCCGGCGAGGAAAACGCCGACGTCATGATGTTCGCTGCAAGGCAGTTCGATTGAATTCGTCCTGTGCCGGCATGAGCAGGCGGCGGCCTTTATGGCGGATTGCTACGGGCGTCTGACCGGCAAGGCGGGGGTGTGCCTGTCGACGCTTGGCCCCGGCGCGACCAATCTGGTAACCGGTCTCGCCGACGCCAACATGGATCGCTCGCCCGTTGTCGCCATTGTCGGGCAGGGCTCAACCCGCCGGCTGCATAAAGAGTCGCATCAGAACATGGATGCGATCGGCATGTTCAAGCCGATCACAAAATGGACCCATGGCATCTATACCGCGCAATCGATCCCCGAAATCGTCCGCAAGGCGTTCAAGACGGCGGAGGAGGAAAAACCCGGCGTTTCGGTCATAGAGCTGCCGGAAGATATCGCCAAGCACGACACCGAAGAGCATCCGATTACCCCTATCGTTACCCGCCGTCCGGCCGCCGATCACAAGGCGGTGGTGCGCGCGGTGGAACAGATCGCCGGTGCGAAATCGCCGCTGATCCTTGCCGGAAACGGGGCGCTGCGCAAACGCGCCTCGACCCAGCTTCGCCGTTTTGTGGACAAGACCGGGATACCGGTGGTGAATACCTTCATGGGAAAGGGCGCGGTGGCGATGAGCGATCCGCACTGCCTTTTCACCATGGGGCTGCAGGGTAAGGACCATATTAACCGGGCCTTTGCCGAGGCCGATGTGGTGATGACGGCAGGCTATGATCTGGTGGAATATGCGCCCAGCGCCTGGAACGCCGACCGGTCGAAAAAATTGTGCATATCGATTTTCAGTCGGCGGAGGTCGACTCCGATTACACCGTCGCGGTCGACGTGGTCTCCGATCTGGCCGACGCGTTGTGGCAGATGAACGAATATCTGGATGTGAAATACGGGGACGATCTTCCGTTCGTGGATATCGGGGATTGGGCGGATTTGCGCCGGACCATCCATGATGATCTGACGGCGGAAGCGGCGGATGAGTCCTTTCCGATGAAGCCGCAGCGCGTGCTGAATGATGTGCGCAGCTTCATGGGCCCCGCCGATATCGTGCTGTCCGATGTAGGCGCCCACAAGATGTGGATCGGGCGCTATTACCAGTGCGAGGAACCCAATACCTGTCTGATCTCCAACGGGTTTTGCACGATGGGGTTTGCCATGCCGGGCGCGATCGGCGCGAAGTTCGCCCATCCCGAATGCAAGGTATTGTCGATCAGCGGCGATGCCGGTTTTCTGATGAATGTGCAGGATCTGGAGACCGCCGCGCGCCTCGGCGTCAACACAGTGAACATGATTTGGCTGGACGGCGAATACGGGCTGATCAAATGGAAGCAGCAGAACCAGTTTGAGGGTAAACATTCAAACCTTGCCTTCAATAACCCGGATTTCGATCATCTGGGCAAGGCGTTCGGGGTCTGGAGCCGCACTATCGACGGGCCCGGTCAGATCGCACCGGCGCTGGAAGAGGCCTTTGCGCAAGACGGGCCCGCGCTGATCGCCGTGCCGGTCGATTACGAGGAGAACCGCAAGTTGACCCAGCGGCTGGGCGAGATCGAAGTCTCGATCTAGCCGCCGAAATTCGACCCGCCATTGATATGCATGTTCTCGCCAGTCATGAAGCTGGCGGCATCCGATATCAGGTAAAGCGCGCCCTCGGCGATTTCTTCGGGTTGGGCAAACCGGCCGAGCGGAAAGCGCTGCTTCATCGCGGCCTTTTGTTCATCGGTATAGCCCGCGACCATCGGTGTGTCGGTGATGCCGGGGCTGACCGCGTTGACGCGGATGCCCTCCGGCCCCAGCGCCCGGGCGAGCGAGCGGGTGAGGGCCAGCACCCCGCCCTTTGAACTGACATAGGCCGGGCCGCCCTGGCCGTTTCCGCCGGTGACGCCGAACAGCACCGAGGCCGAGGTCGTCAGCACGATCGAGCCCTTGCCCTGCTTTTTCATTGCATGCGCGGCGGCGCGGGCGATCTGGAACGATCCGGTGACATTGATGGCAAGGGTGCGGTTCATCTCCGCCGGGTCGAGCTCGTCCCAGCGGGCGCTGGAATGAGCGGCGCCGCAATGGATCAACCCGTCGAGAGCGCCGAACTTTTCCACCGTTTGGGCGACCGTATCGATGCAATCCTGTTCCACGGAGACATCGCCACCAATAATCAGAAGATCATCGGAGGCGGGCAGGGCGTCCCGCATTTTCTCAAGTTGCGGATCGAAGGCAGTGACCCGCGCACCGCGCTCCAGCAACAATTTAGCGCAGGCCAGCCCGATCCCGCTGGCCGCGCCGGTGACGATGACGGTCTTGTCCATTTTCAACTCTCCCCGTTGCGATGGTTAAGGAGTAGCGCAGACCGCATTGCCGGTCACCTTGCCCAATGGTAAATCAGCGCCATGGTTTCCGATAAGCAAGACAGCCCCCGTTCCTTTCACGACGTCGTCGCGGTAAACGCCCGGCAATGGCCCGACGCGGTCTATGCGCATTCCATCGATCAGGACAAATCCCTGACTTATGGTCAGCTCTATGGTCTGAGCAATCGTGTCGCGCGTTTTCTGAAGGCGCGCGGTGTCGGGCGTAATCAGCGGGTTTTGTTGCTGGCGGAAAATTCCATTGAAAATCTGGCGGTGTTTGTGTCCACGCTCCGCTACGGCGCGACCCTGGCGACCGTCCATGTGGAGATGAATGCGGCGCATCTGGGGGAGATCATCCGGGCGATTGATCCGGTGGTGGTGCTGTATCAGGGCGGGCTCGGCCTTGAAAAGTTCGCGGATGGCGCGCCGGGGGACTGGATGGAACTCGGCGAGTGGCAGGCCGATGCGCCGGGCAGCGGGTTCTTTGCCGAGATCGCCGGATTATCAGATGACGATGATATCCCCTCTATTGCCGATCCGGACGATCAGGGGGTTATCTTCTATACCTCCGGCACGGTCGCAAAGCCGAAGGGTGTTATCCAGACTCATGCCACCGCTTATTACAATTACGATTCCACTGCTGATTATCTCGGGCTGAAGCCCGGCGTGCGGACGCTCGATTGCCGGTCCTATAGCTGGCTGTCGGCGCAGCATATGAGCCTGGGTGCGCCGCTGGTCGCCGGCGCGACGACAATCTTCGCCGGTCATTTTTCGCAAAGCCGCTATTTCGACTGGTTGCGCGATTTCGACATCAATGTCGGGTTTGTGGTGCCGACGATGATCAACATGCTGATCAACCGGCCTCATGACGTAACCGCCGCTGATCTGCCGCATCTCCGTTTTCTGACGTCTTCCAGTGCCCCGTTGCTGGACGAACAATGGCGCAAGTTTGAGGAGATGTATGGCATTGTGCTGGCCCAGAGCTGCGGTTCCAGCGAAGGCGGCAATACGGCGGCCCATCGCGGCGCAGAACGGAAATTCGGCACCATTGGCCCGCCGCAGAAATATCAGGATATCCGGATCATCGATTTTGACGGGAACGACCTTCCGCAGGGCGAAACCGGGGAGATCATCATTGGCGGCGGCAAGCAGCAGGCCTTCGGCTACCTGCATGTTGACGGCACGATCGAGCGCATGCCCCAAGACGGCCATCACAGTGGTGATCTCGGCTATATCGATGATGACGGACATTTGCACATCACCGGACGGGTCAAGGAGTTGATTATCCGCGGCGGGGTGAATATCTCGCCGGTTGAGATTGATTCTGTTCTGGCGGCGCATCCCGATATCGCCGAGGCGGGTGCGTTCGGCATCCCGCATGATATCTATGGTGAAGAGGTCGCCGCTTTCGTCGTCGCGCGAGACGGTTCGGGACTGGACGCGGACGGGGTAAGGTCGCACTGCGCGAAAGGGCTCGCCGAAGCCAAGCAGCCCAAGGAAATCTTCTTCGCCGATGAATTGCCCAAGAACGCGCGGGGCAAGCTTGACCGCGCGGCGTTGGCCGGTCTGTGGCGCGACAGGCAGGGAGAATAGAAAGATGCCAGATTCTATTCAGTTGACCGCCGAACAACTTAAATTCGAGGTCGTGGCCTGCACCCGTTTGTTCAACGATCTTGGAATCATGGACCATAGTGGCCATGTAACCGCGCGGCTTCCCGACGGGAATTTCGTGATTCAGGGCGTGCATGCCAGCCGGGCGCAGCTGACGCCTGACGATCTGTTCACCATGACGCTGGATGGCGAAATTCTCGACGGACCCGACGGCACCCGTCCGGCGAGCGAATATCACATCCATTCCGAGGTTTATCGCGCGCGTCCAGACGTCAATGCCGTGCTGCACGCCCATCCGCAGGTGCCGATCCTGTTCACCATGGCCGAAGGGGCGGAGATGAAGATGGTCATCAACCATGGCTATCGCTGGCGTAACGGCGTGCCGACCCATCCCGATACGGCCCATATCAATTCGCCTGAGCTCGGCAAGGCGATGGTCGATACGTTGGCCGATCACAATGTGGTGCTCTTGAAGGCACACGGGATCGTGCTGGTATCGGAAGACATTCCGTCCCTGCTGATCGACGGTATCCAGTTCGAACGCAATGCCAGGGCGCAGATTGAGGCGATGCGGCTCGGCCCGCCGATTTCGCTGACCGATGCGGAGCTGGACATTTTCGAGGAGCGGTTCGACCGTGAGAACCACGCGACCAAGCTCTGGAAATACTATACCGGCCGCGCAGTGGAGCAGGGGGTGTTACCCGGTAACTGGGTCAGCGCTTAACGGCCCGCTCCCGGATGTAAAAAAGCCCGGCACGTGCCGGGCTTTTTTTGTGGTCTGCTTTCAGTGCGATCAATGATGTTGCGCCGGGCCGGCCTGCTCCTCGTCCGCCGGTTTGACGTCCTTGACCGCGCCGCCCCAGCCGAGATCGGTGATGTCCAGGATCACCCCGTTGGGATCGCGGTATTTTTCCTCATAAAAGGTGTTTTTCATGTCGCCGTCGGTTTCTTCCGGGCGGCCCATCATATATTCGCCGCCGGCTTCCTCGACCTGCTTTTCGGCTTCACGGATATCGTCGACCCAGAACCCGATATGGTGCAGCCCGACATAGTCGCGCGGACCCTGATCGTCATTCTTGAAGGAAAGCAACGCCACGGTGATTGTACCGTCCGACACGTAAACGCCGTTGGCGATGGGCGAGTTGGTCCGGCCCACGCGTTTCATATCGAACGCCTTTTCATAGAATTCCGCTGCCTTCTCCGGGTCGGGAACCGACATCGCGATATGTCTCAACTTGGCCATCTTGTCCTCCTGTGATGGGTCGGCGGGAATTTCCCGCGATTGATTTCAGTTTACCCAAAAATCCGGCTTGCGGAAATCGTCCGTTACCCGAAACGGCCCTCGCTGAAGATGGCGTCGATTTCCTCATGGATCAGACGCGAAAGCTCCAGCACCGCAGGGGTGGCGGCGCGGTCGGCGCGGCGCACCAGCGTTCGGGTGATCGACAGGCCTTCGATCGGGGTGGCGCGGAATTGCCGTTCCGCCAGCCCCGGCGTAATCGAGGAGTGGGGCAGCACGCCGAAACCCAGCCCGCGCACGACGAAATCCTTCACCACGTCGACATTGGCGACTTCATGGCGGACGTTCAACGAGACGTCCGCATCGCGCGCCATGCGGTCGAGCTTTACCCGGCTGCCCGCGGGGCGGGGCAGCAATATCAGGGGAAAGGCTGCCAGCGCGGCCACATTGGCGATACGGTCCGGCATGGACTCCGCTTCCACCGGCCCGACCAGATATTCCTGTTCGGTAACAAGTGGGTCGAGTTCAAGGCTCGCCGTGGCTTCCGGATCGACCATGACCGCCAGATCGATGCGCCCGGTATCCAGCCCTTCCAGCAGCAGATAGGGTACGCCTTCGACAAATCGGAGGGTGACATTGGGGTGATCCTTGGCGAAACGCTCCGCCAGTGGTCCGTAGAGAATACGGCTGGTCGTCGAGGTTGTGCCGATCACGACCTCCCCGGAGGGCAGGGCGGCCTGTGCCATTACCTCGCGACGGGTGGTTTCCAGCCGTTCCAGAATGTCTTTTGCGCGGTCGAACAGCAATTCGCCGGAACCGGTCAGGGCGACCCCGCGCGGCAGACGCTCGAACAACGTGACGCCGAGTTCCTGCTCAAGAGACGCCGTATGACGGCTCAGAGCCGACTGGGCGATTCGCAATCTGGCCGCCGCTTCGGAAAAGCTCCCATATTCGGCGATCGCGGCGAAGTATCTCAGTTGGCGAAGGTCCACGCCGTTAAAACCCCATTCTGCAATAAAATTCTGCCCGATATGCGACGATGATATCTCAAAATGGCATATCGGCAATATCGAGACGGCATTTGTCGTTTGTGACCGCCGGCAGTAATTTGAGAGCGCACCGGATCAGGGGGTCCGGAAAGCGTGTCCGCGTGGGGCGGACCAATCTTCTACAGGGAGACTTTCGATGGCAGATAATACCAACACAGCCGAGGCTGTCGCCGGTTCGAATGTCAGCGCCCAGATGTCCTATGAGGACATGCGGGAATGGCTGGTCGAAGCCGAGCGTCTTGGCGAGCTGCGCGTGGCTGAAGGGCTGAGCTGGGAAAGCGACATTGCCGAGGTCGCCGAGGTCGTTCTTCACGACGAGAGCGCGCCGGCTATTCTTTTTGACAATGTGCAGGGGTGCCCGCCGGGCTTTCGCCTGCTGATCAACTTCTTCGCCGGAAAACGCCGCAACATGACGATGGGTTTCCCGACGGATTGGGACAAGCTGGAACTTGCCAGGGGTGTGCATGACCACATGCACAAGGTGGAACCGATCCCGCACGAAATCGTCAAGGACGGTCCGGTCTGTGAGAACATCCTGGAAGGCGACGATATCGACGTCGAAAAATTCCCCGCGCCGATGTGGCATGAGCAGGACGGCGGGCGTTATATCGGCACCGGTTCCTATAACATCACCCGCGACCCGGACACCGGCTGGATCAATATCGGCACTTACCGTGTCATGATCCAGAGCAAGAACGAGGTCGGGTTCTATATTTCGCCCGGCAAGCACGGCCGGATCCATCGCGACAAGTACGAAGCGCGCGGTGAGCCCATGCCGGCCTGTATCGTCGTCGGTGGCGACCTGATGGCGTTCCTGATGGGCTGCACGGAAATGCCGCCCAATGAAAATGAGCTGGATATTCTTGGCGGTTATCGCGGTCACGCGATTGAATGCGTCGAGGGCAAGCATACCGGCCTGCCGTTTCCGGCGAATGCGGAAATCGTGCTGGAAGGGTTTATCCATCCTGAAAAGCGCAAGATGGAAGGCCCGTTCGGTGAATGGACAGGCTATTACGGCTCGGACGTCCGGCCTGAGCCGCTGATGGAGATCAAGGCGATCTATCATCGCAATGATCCGATCATTATCGGGTGCCCGCCGCTGCGTCCGCCCGATGAGCTGGCGCGCTACCGCGCGGTTACCCGCTCGGCGGCTCTGCTCGAAAACATCGAAAAAGCCGGTATTCCGGACGTCACCGGCGTCTGGGCGCATGAATGCGGGACTGCCCGTATGCTTCTGGGTATTTCCATCAAGCAGCGCTATCCGGGTCATTCGATGCAGACCGGTCACGTTGCCGCGATGTGCCATCTGGGCGCCTATGCGGGGAAATACGTGGTTGTGGTCGATGACGATATTGATGTGTCGAACCTGGAGGAATTGATCTGGGCGATGATTACGCGCTCCGATCCGGCCACCACGATCGACATCATCCATAATTGCTGGTCCACCCCTCTCGATCCGCGGATTCCTCCGGAAGAGAAGGCGAAGGGCAATCTCACGAACAGCCGCGCCATCATTGATGCGTGCAGGCCCTTCCACTGGAAGGACGAGTTCCCGGCGGTCAACTCTCCGCCGGCCGAGGTCGTGCGCGAACTTCAGCGGAAGTGGGCGCATCTGGCTGAAAAGCCCTAAGCGCTTTTCACATCAGACAAGGCTGACGTTAGCCGTCGTTCCGAAAGGGGCGGCGGCTGACGCGCTTTGAGAACTATGTTTTGGGACCGTCCATGAGCGTATCCGAACAGCAAAACGCGGCCACCGGGACCAATACCGGCTGCGCCCTGCAATATATCGATCTTCGCGACTGGCTCGCCCGGGTGGAGGAATCCGGTGATCTCAAGGTCGTGACCGGCGCCAACTGGCATACAGATATCGGCCAGGTGGTTGAGGTCATGTGCCATGACGAGGGCACGCCGTCCGTGGTTTTCGATGAGGTCGAGGGTTGCCCCAAAGGGTTCCGCCTGCTGGTCAACTGGTTCACCGGGACGCGCAAGAATCTGACGCTGGGGTTTCCGGAACATTTCAACAAGCTGGAGCTCAGCCAGGCCTATAACCAGCACACTCGATCGATGAAGCCCATCCCGCATCAGATCGTCGATGACGGGCCGGTTCTGGAGAATGTCGTCGAAGGCGACGATATTGACGTCACCAGATTTCCCGCGCCCTTGTGGAACCCCGAAGATGGCGGACGCTATATCGGAACGGGTTGCTATAACATCACCCGCGACCCCGATACGGGCTGGATCAATTGCGGTACCTACCGCGTGATGGTCCATGATGAAAAGCGCGTCGGCCTCTATATCTCGCCCGGCAAGCACGGGCGTATCCATCGCGACAAATATATGGCCAAGGGCGAAGCGATGCCGGTCTGCATCGTTGTCGGTTCCGACCCGCTGTCCTTCCTGACCTCGAGCACCGAAGTGCCCGAAGGGATGTGCGAATTCGACATGATGGGCGGCTATCGCGGCGAGGCGGTCAAATGCGTCACCGGAAAACATACCGGGCTGCCGTTTCCCGCGAATTCGGAAATCGTCATCGAAGGGTTTATCCATCCCGGCAATACGGAACGCGAAGGACCGTTCGGTGAATGGCTCGGCTATCAGGGCGCGGCGATGCCCGAGGAGCCCTGGGTCGATATTTCGGCGATCTATCACAGGAACGATCCGATCATTCTGGGCGCGGCCCATATCCGCATGCCCTATGAATATGCGCGCTACCGCGCGATCAGCCGGTCGGCGGTGATCAAGGAAAACATTGCCAAGGCCGGCGTGCCGGACGTGACGGAGGTCTGGGCGCATGAGGTCGGCGGTTCCCGCCTGTTCCTTGCCGTTGCCATCAAGCAGCGCTATCCCGGCCACGCCACCCAGACCGGGCAGATCGCCGCAGCCTGTCACGCGGGCGCCTATCTCGGGCGCATCGTCGTGGTGGTTGATGACGATGTCGATGTTTCCAGCCTTGATGAGGTGATCTGGGCCGTCTGCACGCGTTGCGATCCGGCGACCAATATCGACATCATTCACTATATGTGGTCCTCGGCGCTCGATCCGGTGATTTCGCCGGATGACCGCGCGGCAGGAAAACTCTATAACAGCCGCGCAATCATTGATGCCTGCCGGCCCTTCCACTGGAAGGACGATTTCCAGAAGGTCAACGCGCCCACCCCCGAAGCGCGGCGCGAAGCGTGGGACCGCTGGGGGCATCTCAGAGACTGAACAAAAGAAGAAAGGAAGACGTAAATGGACGCCAACAGGATGGTGCAGACCGATCTGCGCGATTTTCTTGCCGAGGTTGAGGCCGGCGGCGAACTCAAAACCGTGCTCGGCGCGCATTGGGACAAGGAAATGGGCGCGGTCACCGAAGTGCTCTACCGCGAGAAGGTGGACAAGTCCCCCGCGCTGCTGTTTGACGATATCCCCGGTTATCAGAAGGGTTTCCGCTGTCTCTACGGCATGCTGGGCTCGCCGCTGCGGCTCGCGCTGGCGCTCGGCATGGAAGGCCAGCAGAGCTATGACCGAAATGAGATGCTCAACGCCTATCGTACCAAGATGCGGTCGCATGAGCCGATGAAACCCAACATGGTCGATGCCGGCCCGATCACCGAAAACGTGCTGTCGGGCGACGATATCGATCTTGAGAAATTCCCCGTGCCGATCCATCACGAAGAAGATGGCGGGCGCTATATCGGCACCGCCTGCGGCGTGGTCACGCGCGATCCGGACTCCGGGCGCATCAATGTCGGCACCTATCGCGTGATGGTGATCGACGGCAAGACCTGCGGTTCCTACATTTCCAACGGCAAGCAGGGCCGTATCCACCGCGACAAGTATTTCGCCAAGGGCGAACCATGCCCGATGGCGATTATCGTCGGCATCGATCCCGCCACCTATATGGCGGCGCGCTATACGCTGCCCGACGGGGTGGCGGAATATGAATGGGCCGGCGGCATCACCGGCAGCCCGATGGAGCTGGTCGAGGGCGAGGTCACCGGCCTGCCGTTCCCGTCCCATTCGGAGATCGTTCTGGAAGGCTACGCCATGCCGGATGAAACCGTGATGGAAGGGCCGTTCGGCGAATGGACCGGCTATTACGCGGGCGACGCGCAGCCGGAACCTGTGATCAAGCTGGAGCGCATCTATCACCGCGACAGTCCGATCCTGACTTGCGCGGCCAGCCAGAAGCCGCCCCATTCCCATCTGTTCGAGCGTTGCTTTATCCGCTCCGCCGCGCTGATGGATTCACTCGAAGGCGCCGGCATTCCGGACGTAAAGGGCGTCTGGGTGCATCAGGCCGGTTCGGGCCGGACGTTTGTTTCCATCGCCATCAAGCAGCGCTATTACGGCCATGCCAATCAGGTCGGCATCGTCGCCTCCCAGGTCAATCCGGTGGGGTATTGCGGGCGCTATATCATCGTTCATGACGACGATATCGACCCGACGGACATTCACGATGTGGTCTGGGCGATGGGGACGCGCTCCGATCCGGAGACCGATTTCAACGTGCTGACCAAGACCTGGTCGTCGCGTCTGGACACCATGGTGTTTTCGAATGAGCTCTATAACAGCCGGGTGGTGATCAATGCCTGCCGGCCCTATGAGCATCTGGAGACCTTCCCGAAGGTCGCCCAGACCTCGCCGGAGCTCGCCAAGGAAGTCCGCGCCAAATATCCGGACGTGTTCGCGTAAGTTCTGTTGAAACCCCTCCCCTTACCCCTCCCCGGAGGGGAGGGGGAATAAAAGCTTTTCCTTCCTCCGCTTGCGGGGGAGGGTCAGGGAGGGGGTGTCCTCTATTAAGTCTCATGCCCGGGTTCGTCCCGGGCATTTTCATTGTGGAGAGGATTGCTGGACCCCGGATCATGTTGGCTCTTGTCCGGGGCGAAGAGGTGTAACCGCCCCTTCATACGCCCGCCCGGAAAACAAAAGAATTTGTCACCCCGGCCTTGAGCCGGGGGCCATCGGACCGCCGACCGGTCTACCCCTCTAGCCCAAGCGTCGATGGCGCGATCAAATCTTCGACCGAGTAGCGCACCTTCGTGATGTGCTGCATGTCGGCCTGGCGGCAGAGCGTTTCCAGCGCCTGGCGGTTTT
>CAZBKQ010000021.1:40137-42919 GCA_964492555.1 uncultured Rhodospirillaceae bacterium
GTGATGTGCTGCATGTCGGCCTGGCGGCAGAGCGTTTCCAGCGCCTGGCGGTTTTTCTCAACGCCATAAGGGAACGGATCGCCGCCGACCCCGTCGCGGAGCGTTGCGGTCAGCTTGTCCTCGGCGGATGCATCCGGAGATTCATCCAGAGTATCCAGATATTCCTTCTTGCTCGCGGCCAGAGCGGCGAAGAGCTGTTCCGGCAGATCGGGATATTTTTTGAGCGTATCGAGATGCACCACGACACTGTGGTTGATCGGATACAGCCCCGTCTTCTTGAACGCCGTGAAGCCCGCGTTTTTGGGATCGGGCAGCAGCGGTTTGACGTAATCCGGCGGGTTTACCACCGTGCCGACCGCGCCGACGATTTCCTGATTTTCGAACATCTCGTTCATATCGCGCCCGCGGAAGGCGAGATCGACCGAGGGCGGCGGTTCGAACTCCGCCACATGTTCGTCATCGGTCGCGGCCCAGGTGACGGAATCGAGATCGACGTCGTATTCCTCGGACAGCACCGCACGCGCCCAGACACCGGTGGTCACGGTATAGCCGCGCACCACGCCCACGGTCTTGCCCTCGAAATCCTTCGGATCGGTGATGCCGGTGCGCGTGTCCACATGGATCGCCTGATGGTGGAAATTGCGCGTGATCGGGGTGGGCAGGGCGATCAGCGGCTTGTCATAGGCCTTGGCCGCGATATAGGTGGTGGTCGGCATTTCGCAGATATCGAACGATCCTTCGCGCACCATCTGGCGCGCCGCGACAAGGATATTGTCGAAATGGGGGAAGTCGATCTCGCACCCGTTGGGCAGCGTCGTGCCCCGTTTCATCTGGCGCAGCAGCCCGTAATCGCGTACCGGAAATGTAAGTTTTGGCATATGTCTCCCTCAGACCTGCGGCTGGGGCGGCATCACGCCGCGCCCGCCATCGCTTTGTATCACCGCACCTGTCATGACACGCGATTGATCCGATGCCAAGAGGACGTAGGCCGCCGCGTGGTCATCGGCCTCGAGCTGATGGCGGAGAATGTTGGAGGCGGGCCCGCCGGACCGTCCGCCCTGCGCGGCCTTGCCGCTATTGAGGCTGTCGGCGTTGGAAAATTGCGTCGGCGTGCCGCCGGGGGCGACGCCGTTCACCCGTATGTCGGGCGCGAATTCATGCGCCAGCGCCCGCATCAGCCCCAATGCGGCGTGCTTGGAGGCGATATAGATCGACCCGCCGCCGATATAGAAGGATGAGGTCGAGAGCGTCAGCACGATACTGCCCTTGCTTTTGGCCAGCGCGTCCTTTGCCGCCTTCGCGCCGATGAAATAGCCTTTCACATTGACCGACATGACCTCATCGAAGCCGGCATCAAGTTCCTCATCGGTCAGATCGCTCAGCAGATGCCTGCCGTCGCGGACTCCGGCATTGCCGACGAAGATATCGAGCCCGCCGAAGGCCTCGATAGCCATATCGACCGCGCGCCGGTTATCGGCGGCGTCGCGCACATCGCCGGGGCAGGGGTTGACCGCGTCACCGAATTCGTGGCGCAGATCATTGAGCCGCGTCACATCGCGGTCAAACGCGACGATCCCCTTTGCGCCTTCTTGCAGATATGCGGCCAGCACCGCCTTGCCGATGCCGGACCCGGCGCCGGTTATCCAGGCGGTTTTGCCGTCAAGCCAGCCCATCTATCGGCCAGGGGGCTTCCGCCTCACCACTTTTCAGGCAGCGGGTTGTCACGGGCTTCCTCCAGCGTCGGGACGCGATGGAACTGTTCTTCCGGACGCAACTTTCCATCCGCGCCGATCTGGTCCATGCCGCAATAGAGCTCGAACTCATACCCGTCGGGATCGCAGAAATGCAGCGCCGCGTTGCCGCCCGCGCCCTTACGCCCCTGAAAGACGACCGGAATGTTGTTCGCCTCAAGATAATCGCGTGCCTTGAACAGCACATCCAGATTATCGACCTCCAGCGCCAGATGCTCCATCTTGAGAGCCTCGTCCTTTGCGGGGCGCGATTGCGCCTTGCCGGGTTTCAGCCCGATGGCGTGATGGTCCGGGCCGCACCGGAAGAACACCATGCCGATTTCATTGCGGTCGGTTTCCTCGAACCCCATGACCTCGGACCAGAATTTCGCCGTGCGCTCCACGTCGGTTACCTCGTAAACGAAATGGCCGAGCTTGTTCACCTTGATCGGAGACTCACCGCTATAGCGCTCGGGGTAGGTGTTCGCCGCCTTGTCGCGCTGCGCGTCCACATGCGTGCCCTGGTTTCCGTCCATGTCATGTCCTCCATCGCAAGATAGATATAAGTTTAACGCTAATTTCCGACTATAAGGAAATTATGGCGTGTGGATCGGGATTTGGGGAGGAGAAAATGGTCTTTAGCGGAATTAACTATCTGGCGGTTCTGGCGGCGGGGGTGGCGGCGTTTGTCATCGGCGCCGGCTGGTATATGGCGCTCGGCAGGCAATGGTTGGCCGCGCAAGGCAAGCCCGCGGACGCGATGTGCGGGGATGACAAGAAAATGCCGCTGCGCCAGATGTGCATCTCATTCATCTGCAATCTGTTTATGGCGTTCATGCTGGCGGGGGTTATCGGGCATCTCGGCCCCGATCACATGAATCTGACAGGCGGGTTGATCAGCGGATTTTTCGTCTGGGCCGGGTTCGTTCTGACCACCATGCTGGTCAATCACACCTGGCAGGAGGCCAGAGGCGCGCTGACGCTGATCGATGGCGGGCACTGGCTGGTGATCTTGCTGGCCCAGGGCGCGATTATCGGGCTGATGGGGGTGT
>CAZBKQ010000022.1:0-12638 GCA_964492555.1 uncultured Rhodospirillaceae bacterium
TGATGCACCAGTATCTGGTCCCAGGCATCCCGGCACGCGCCGGTTGATCCCGGCAGCGCGAACAGATAGGTGCCGCCGGCCACCCCGGCGGTCGCGCGCGACTGGATGGTGGAGGTCTTGATCAGCTCATAGCTGAGCATCCGGAACAGCTCCCCAAAACCCGGGATTTCCTTTTCATAGACCGCGTGAAAGGCCTCCGGCGTCACATCGCGGCCGGTCACCCCGGTGCCTCCCGTGGCCAGCACCACCTCGACTTCGTCATCGGCGATCCAGCGGCGCAGCGCCGCTTCGATTTCCGCCTGCTCGTCTCGCACGATTATTTTTTCGGCAAGGATATGACCCGCTTTCCGCAGCCGGTCGGCCAGCAGCGGGCCCGACGTGTCGGTTTCTTCCGTTCTGGTGTCGGACACCGTCATCACGGCGATATGCACGGGTTGGAATTCGATTGTTTCGTCAATGCCTGCCATCAGCGGGGTCCTGCCGCAAGTTGTTCACTGTCGAGTGTCTCATATATCGGAATGCCGCCCGCTGCCAACGCTTCCAATGATGGTGCGTCCTGGCCCAGCCGGTCGCGATAAATCCAGAGATTGGCCAGAACGCGCTCGATAAAATTCCGGGTTTCACGCGATGGCAGGCTTTCGATCAGCAAGAGCGGATCGGGGTCTGTGCCGATCTTGCGCTTCCATTTCTGCAAATTGCCCGGGCCGCCATTATAGGCGGCGGCGAGCAGGAACAGATTTTCGCCGACCGCGTCATGTTGCAGCAAATAGCGCAAATATTTTTGTCCCAGCGTGATGTTGAGCACGGGGTCGAAAAGCTTGTCGCGGGCGCGTCCCCGGTAACGGCGGTCGCCGATATAGCTCGCCGTTCCCGGCATCAACTGCATCAGCCCGCGCGCCCCGGCACGGCTCTTCGCCCGGGTCCGGAAGGCCGATTCCTGCCGCATAAAGGCGAATACCAGCGCCCGATCGACCGTAAATCCGCCACTCGGCTTCCATGGCGGGACGGGATAGAGCGCGCGCGAAACCACCGGCGATTGCCGGTCAGTCATGGCGCTCACCGTCCGGAAGGCGAGTCCCGGCATCGACAGGGTGTCGGCCGCCGCCAGAAGGGCCTGTTGTCCGTCACTATCCGACCCGGCGGCGAGTTGCCTCAGATCGCGTTCGGCGCGGTCTCTCTGATTGACCTGGATCAGGGCCAGCGCGCGTTGGGTGACCGGGTTTCCGAAAAGAGAACCGAAACCGGATCCACCCGCGCCGCCCGCACCGGTCCATTGCTTGCCTGAATCCATCCCGAGGACACGCCGCGCCAGGATGCCGTAAAAATCGCTATGTTCTTCCGCCGCGATGCGCAGGTAGCGGCTGGTCCGTGCCGGCCGCCGCGCAATCATATTGGACCGGCCCGCCCAAAAGGCCGCCGCGGCTCTGGTCGCGCCCGATATCCCCGTGGTCGTGGCCAGCGCTTCGAAATTTTCGGCCGCGCGAAGATGGTCGCCGGAGCGAAACGCCGCCAAACCGCCATACCACCAGGCAAAGGGCGCCAGCGCACCATTCCTGCGGGCCGCCCTGGCCGCGATGGTGAGCGTTTGTTTGTCATTGCCGTAATAGAACCAGCCCGCCGCGATGCGCGCGCGCGCGATATCGATATGGGCACGGTGCATGCCGCGCCGTTCCGCGCGATCGACATATTTCCCGGCGCTGGTCAGGCGTTGCCGGTAGACCAGGGAGCGCACGCGGCGGTGAAAGTTTCTGGTCGCGCGCGTGATCCCGACGCCGGCATTCCTGAGCCGGTAATAGGTTCCGTAGACGCGTTTGGCCTGCGGGCTTCCGGCATAACCGTTCCCATAGACGGGCCGGCGCGGCGCGCGCGCCCGGCGCGGCTTGCGTTTAAGGGCAAGTTTGTATATCCGCCGCGCATCCGGATGGTCGGCATGCTCCTTGAGCCATGCGGCAAGCTCTTTGTATTTCGAACGATATTTCGTCGGGTGCAGATAGCGTTGTGCCTCGACATGTCCCATCAGTATCCGGTTGGACAGGCGGGCGATTTCCCGGTCGGCTTTGCGCCAGCTCCCCTTTTCCTGCAATGCGAAAATGCGTTTATAGGAAGCGGCGTCCCTGTCGGAGAGCGGTTTAGGGGTTTTGATGTCTGTTGCCGAGACGTTTGCGTTCGGGGCAAGGACAAGGACAAGCGCTAAACCAGCCCAGGACAGGATTTTCATGCGCCGGTCTCCAGCTTCGCGCGGATTTCCAGCAGATCGAGCCATGTTTCGCGTTTCTGTGCCGGTTGGCGCAGGAGATAGGCGGGGTGGAGAATGGCGCGCGCCTCTATGGGCGATGCCATATGGACGCTCTCATAGCTCAGCCACTTGCCGCGCAGGCGCATGATGCCCTGGGTGATTCCCAGCAGGGTTTTGGCGGACGTACCGCCGACCATCACCAGAATTTTTGGCCCGACGAGTTCTATATGCCGTTCGATAAAGGGCAGACAGGCGGCGATCTCCGCATCTGTCGGAGACCGGTTGCCGGGCGGGCGCCAGGGCAGGATGTTGGTGATATAGACATCGCCGCGCGATTGTCCGATCGCTTCCAGCATCTTGTCGAGCAGATGCCCCGCCGGTCCTACAAAAGGCAGTCCCTGACGGTCTTCCTCCGCGCCCGGTGCTTCTCCGACAAACATCAAATCCGCTTTTGGGTCGCCATCGCCGAAAACGAGATTCTTTGCTGTTTCTTTCAGGGGGCAACCATCGAACGCGTCCAGCGCCGCGCGCAGCTCTTCGAGATTTGCCGCCTTTGCGGCGGCCTCCCGCGCGGATTGATGGGTTTCCTCGCGCGATACCAGTTTTTGATCCGGGCGTTGCCGGGGCGGGGGACCGGCCGCCCCAGATCGTTCCGTGGCCGGCGGCGCGGAGGCGGGCGCGGCCACCGGTGGCGCCTGATCCAGCCGGTTGACCGGGGCGTCCTCCAACGCGACATCCACGCCAGAATCGACGTACCATTTGAGAAGTTCGGCCATGGGGTTATCTTGTGCCATGAACAAAATCTAGCACGGCCCGCGCGGGATTCCATCGGGCCCTGCAAAACGTTTCCGGCAACGACCGGGGAGGGAATGAATAAATGGAACGTGAATCGATGGAGGTGGATGTCGTAATCGTGGGCGGCGGGCCTTCGGGATTGTCAGCGGCAATCCGTTTGCGCCAGCTTGCCGAGGAAAACGGCCAGGACATTACGGTTTGCGTTCTGGAAAAAGGTTCCGAAGTCGGTGCGCATATTCTGTCCGGCGCTGTGTTGGAACCCCGCGCCCTTGAAGAGCTCTTTCCCGACTGGAAGGAGCGCGGCGCGCCGCTGAACACACCGGTCGCCGAGGACCGTTTTCTGCTGCTGTCGGAAAAAGGCGCAACCCGTCTGCCGACTCCGCCGCAAATGAATAATCACGGGAATTACATCGTCAGCCTCGGCAATGTCTGCCGCTGGCTGAAAGAGCAGGCGGAAGCGCTTGAGGTCCAGGTGTTTGAGGGATTTGCCGGGGCGGAAATTCTCTATGACGAAGACGGCAACGTCGTCGGGATCGCCACGGGCGATATGGGTATCGGTCGCGACGGCGAACAAAAGGACGGTTTCACACCGGGTTATGAACTTCGCGCGCGCTATACCTTGTTTGCGGAAGGCTGCCGGGGGTCGCTGACCGGTGAGCTGTTCGAGAAATTCGACATGCGAAAGGGACACGACCCGCAGACCTACGCCATAGGCATCAAGGAATTGTGGGAGGTTGATCCGGAAAATCATCATCCGGGCCGGGTGATCCATACGATCGGCTGGCCGGTGGATAGCTCCACCTATGGCGGTTCGTTCCTCTATCATCTGGAGGATAACCAGGTCGCCGTCGGATATGTCATCGGGCTCGATTACAAGAATCCGCATCTTAGCCCGTTTGACGAGTTCCAGCGTTTCAAGACACACCCGAAAATCCGCCCTGTCTTCGAAGGCGGCCGCCGGGTGTCCTATGGCGCGCGCGCGCTGAATGAAGGCGGGTTTCAGTCGATCCCGGATCTGGTTTGTCCGGGCGGGGCGATCATCGGTTGCGCAGCCGGCTTTGTGAATGTTCCCAAGATCAAGGGATCGCATAACGCGATGAAGACCGGCATGCTGGCGGCGGAAGCGGCTTTTGAGGCGCTGACCGGAGAAGAGGCGCCGCCGCGGCTGGACAGCTATCCCGAACGGCTGAAAAAGAGCTGGGTATGGGATGAGCTGTACCGGGTGCGGAATATTCGTCCTGCCTTCCGTTGGGGGCTTTGGGCCGGTCTGATCTATAGCGCGATCGATACCTATCTGTTCAGGGGCAAGGCACCGTGGACGTTCAGTCACCACAGCGATCATGACGCGTTGTTGCCCGCCGACAAAGCGCCAAAAATTGAATACCCCAAGCCCGACGGCGAGATCAGTTTCGACAAGCTGTCCTCGGTTTTTATCGCCAACACGAACCATGAAGAAGACCAGCCCTGTCATCTGACCCTTAAGGACCCTGAGGTGCCGATCAAAGTGAACCTCGCCCAATTCGACGCGCCCGAACAGCGTTTCTGTCCGGCGGGTGTGTATGAAATCATCGATGAAGGGGAAGGTCCGAGATTGCAGATAAACGCGCAGAACTGCGTTCATTGCAAAACCTGCGATATCAAGGATCCAACCCAGAATATCCGCTGGGTAACGCCCGAAGGCGGCGGCGGTCCGAACTATCCGAATATGTGACCGGTATGCGTGATATGTCAGGATCGAGAGATTTTCGGTTCACTGCGGTATTTTGCGTCATATACTCATCCGTATGACATGTCGTGAAAGGACTTCTGGATTGGTTGCATTGCGGTTGATCGGCGCGCTTCCCGCGGTTTCCGCCTGTGTCGCACTTGGTTTGCTGAGTGGTTGTGTCGCCGACGGGCAACCGCGCCTTGATACCTTTGCCGAGGCGGGCCCCGCCCGGGCCGCCAGTGCCCCGGCCCTGCGTTTTGACAGCGCCTCCGGGAATTATCTGGCCGGTCGTTATGCGCGTAATACCCGCGATTTCAATGCAGCGGCGGAATTTCTGTCAGACGCGCTTTCCCAGGATGCGGAAAATTCAAGAATAAGGCGGCAAGTTTTCTTTTCTCTGGCCGCCGCCGGAAAGATGGATGCTGCGGGAAATCTCGCGGCCGAGGTCTTGCGCGACGACAAGACGTCGCCGGTTCCCAACCTGACACTGATCGTTGCGACCATCAGGGCGGGGGATCATGAAGGCGCGCTCGCGAAACTGGAAACGCTGCCGAAAATCGGGATGAATACCTTTACCGCGCCTTTGTTGAAAGCTTGGCTGCTGGTCGGGCAAGAAAAATACGAAGATGCGATCAAGGCGGTGGAGCCGCTGGCCAAGGTAAGCGCGTTTCGGACATTGCGTCTGCATCATACCGCCCTCATCGAGGATCTCGCCGGAAATGCGGATGCTGCGGAAAAAGCATTTCAGGGCGCGCTGAAATCCGTCAAATCGGCGAGAACCGTGCAGGCCTATGGGCGCTTTCTGGAACGCGCGGGACGGCCTGAAGAGGCCCGCACCCTTTACGACGACTATATAAAGAGCAATGGCGGGACGAGCTTACAACTCGAAGGCGATGTCGCGCGGCTTGACGCGAAGGAATCGGCGCTCCGGATCGTTGAAACCAGTATGGATGGCATCGCGGAGGCATTGTTCAATCTTTCCGGCACGCTCGGTCAAAGCCGTTCGGTCGATCTCGCGCTGATATACAGCCGATTGGCTCTCTGGATTAAGCCGGTATTTCCGCAAGCCAAAATTCTCGTCGGCGACCTTCTGGATATTCTTGAACGGCGGGAAGAGGCGCTATCCGCCTTCGCTTCTGTCGACAAGACCTCTTCGCATTATTGGGGCGCGCGTCTCCGCCGGGCGACGATCCTGAATACGCTGAAACGCGACGACGAGGCGGAAACGCTCTTGCGCGGCATGGCGGAGGAAGAACCGCAACGTTCGGATGCGCTCATTCAGCTTGGCGACATGCTGCGGGCGGCGGATAAATTCGAAGACGCTTCGGAAGCGTATAGCCGGGCGATAGAAAGGACCGGCGACCTTCGCGAGGAAGACTGGTCATTGTTTTATTCGCGCGGGATCACCTACGAACGCTCCAAAAAATGGGCGCTGGCGGAAAAGGATTTTTTGCGGGCGTTGGAGTTACGCCCCGACCAACCCTTTGTCCTCAATTATCTCGGCTATAGCTGGGTCGATCAGGGGCGCAATCTCGATCGCGCCAAGAAGATGATTCAGGAAGCGGTTCGGCGCCGGCCGAATGACGGTTATATCGTCGATAGCCTAGGCTGGGTTCTTTATCGTCTGGGTGATTTCAAGGGGGCTACGCGTCAACTCGAACGGGCGGTGACGCTGCGTCCGGAGGACCCGACGATCAACGATCATCTCGGCGACGCCTATTGGCGGGTCGGAAGGCGGCTTGAGGCACGGTTCCAGTGGCGGCGGGCGTTATCGCTGGAACCGGAAGCGGATCAGGTCCCGTTGATAGAAAAAAAGCTGCGCCGCGGCATGGCCGATTTGCCGGCCCAGGGAAATAAAGGGTGAGCGCGGACAGGCTCAATACCACCGGTTCCCTCCTGCTCGAAGCCCCCGCAAAAATCAATCTGTCGCTTCTGGTGACCGGTCGCAGGCCCGACGGGTATCACCTTTTGGACAGCGTGATCGTTTTTGCCGGAACACATGACCGGATTGCGATCAGGTCTCACGACGCTCTTACTCTTGAAATCGCCGGACCGTTCGGCAGGGGGTTGGAAGCCGGAGAGGACAATCTGGTGATGCGCGCGGCCCGTGCTTTGGCTGCGCAGGCCGGGGTTACGGCGGGCGCGGCGCTGACGCTTGAGAAGAATTTGCCGGTTTCTTCCGGAATTGGCGGAGGGTCCGCCGACGCGGCGGCGGCATTGATCGGCCTGAACCGTTTGTGGGATTGCGGGTTGGACGATCAGGCGCTGCGGGCGCTCGGGCTGACATTGGGGGCGGATGTACCGGTATGTCTCTTTGGGCATCCGGCAAGAGTGCGGGGTATCGGTGAGGATATCGAACCCTTGCCGTTCGGACCGGCGGCCGGGTTGCTGCTGGTAAACCCCGGCATCGCGGTTTCGACGCCCGAGGTCTTTGGCCGGCGTATTGGCGCGTTTTCGGCTGAAACCGCCCCGCCGGGGAGCGGGGTCAACTCGCCGCAGACGCTTGCGGCCTGGCTTTCCGGGCTGAACAACGATCTGGAAGCGCCCGCGAAAACCGTTTGTCCGGTGATCAGCCATGTTCTTGGCGCGCTCTCGGGCGCGGAAGGCTGTCATCTCGCCCGCCTGTCGGGCAGCGGTGCGACGTGTTTCGGAATTTTCGACGATCTTGCCGCCGCGGATAACGCAGCGCCGGGTATTGCCGCGCAAAACCGCAGCTGGTGGGTAAGCGCGACCGAAATCAGAAGCTGATCGAACGGCCCTTTGTTATTTTGCCCGGGGTTTATCGGACATTGCGCCGACAACCTGGCGTAAATCGCGCAACAGATCGGCGGTCGGATTGCCGTCTTCCGGCAATCCGGCGAAGCTCTGATAAAGTTTCAAGGCGGTAATCGTTGCCGCATTCAGTTCTCCGGTCGCCGGCCCCGGAGAAAGGTCGAGACGTGCCAGCAATTGCTGCAACTCCCTGATTTCGCTTTCAGTCAGGGGGGTATCGCGAGGCGTAGCGTTACCGGTGCCGTTGGACGGTTTTGAGGTCCCGTCGATGCGTTCGCGGCTGGCCTGGTTTTCCCGCTCGACAAGTTTGGACGCCGCCTGGGCACTGCCCGCCGATACCGCGCGCTTGTACCAGCCGGTCGCGGTTTCCTGATCGGCGGAAACCCCTAACCCGTCTTCATAAATGCGCGCAATCCCGAACATTGCATCCGCGGAACCGCTTTCGGCCGCTGCCTCAAAGAGTTTCCGTGCCCGGGTAAAATCCCGGCCCACCCCGCGTCCTTCCATAAGTCTCTTGCCAAGCTCAACCTGTGCCGCGGTATCACCGGTGCCCGCGGCCTTTTCCAGCCGATCGAGTGGCATGGCAGCAGGAATTTCAGGTGTTGCGGTTTCCGCAGACCGTTTTTCGGGCGTCGCCGCGCGATCATCGCTGCCGTCTTTCAGAAGTGCTGAAATCCGGTCCGTGACATCTTTCGGCATAAGGTCCATCTGCCAGGCGCTGAATCCGCCCGCCAAAGCCAACAAGATTATCGCGGTGAAAACCGGTAAGCGGCGGCTGCGAGCAGATTTTTCCGGGGGGGCGACGGGGCGCGCGCTTCTCGATTGGGGGCGGGGTCCGGTTGTTGCTTTCGCAGCCGGAGTCGGGGAGCCGTTGTCCCCGTCAGATAGAACCGTCTCACCCGGCTCCGCGACCAAGGGCACGCCGGTCTTGAGACGGATTTCCCGGTCAAGCCATTTACCAACCGAAAGCCCCGCGCGCGTAGCCGCCAGCCCGGCGAGATTTTGCGTCTTTTGATCGACGCCCTCTACCGACCATTGGCTCATAAGCCCCACCCGTCTCGGCGAGGTCCGGAAATTAGCGACGGAAACATGCCGAAAATATGTCCCTGAATTCGACCAACCCCTTGAGTGCCCGGAAAAGGCGCCAGCGGGGCCTCTCCGAACCAAAAAATTCCGCTGGTTGAGCGGTAACGTCAGCCGTCAGATTCCGGATCGATGACCCGTTATCTCTTGCTTCCGAAAAGACGCCAACCCTTGCGGTCATCCGTATCCTTATCCTCTCCCTCCATTTTTTCAACCCGTTCCGACAAACGCATGACAGCGCGTTCGAGCGGCGCCGTCGTGACGCTGGGTTTGGTGTTCGCGTCATCGACCTTGGCGGAGAGTTCCTCAACTTTCTGGGCGAGAGGTTCGACAGCCGACTGAGCCGATTTTTCGGTCTCTTCGAGCCGTTTGTTGAGCTTCTGAATACTGTCGAATATGGCTTCCAGTGTGGGCGCGGGCGGGTTTGCACCCGGCTGGGGAGCATACTGTCCGTAGGGTTGTTGCGGCGGATAGGGAGGCGGCGGCGGCGCGGCATAGCCCGGGGCAGCGTACCCTGGCGCCGCATAGCCCGGCGCGGGTTGCGGGTCGGGATTCGGTGTATGGCGCGGCGCGGCGGGTTTTTGTCCGATCAACTGTTCCGCGGCGGCTGTACGAATGGTCTGGTTGAGCCACTGGCCGACGGTAAGCCCTGCTCGGCGGGCGGCAATTTTCGCCGCTTCCCGTGCTTCCGGGTCAACGCCTTTCACGCTCCAGGGGGATTGGGTGACCATTTCTTGCGGCCCTTTACTCAAACCAGCTTCTACTCATGGCCGGCCATTTCAACGGCCGGGTTATGATTCGTACACGTAAAGAATGATAACAAACCCAACCCGTTGAAAACTCATAAACAAATTCAAAATAATGTTACAGAAAAAAAATGCAACAAATTCCCGGTTTATAAGAATTTTTATTTTTCGTGATTGCCGTCAGCCACTGTTGCCGCGCGTCCTCAACATCGCTCTTTCGATGGAGGTCAGCCTTTCGCCGGCGCCCTCGATTTTTTCTTCGTTCGGCGCGGCGGAATCCTCAATAAGACGGCTTAACCATTCGCCCAGCGAAAGCCCACCCGCTTGAGCGGCGTTGGCCGCCGCCTCGCGCGCTTCGTCCGAAACATCGGAAATCTGCCAGTGGGAAACTGCGTCGTTCATTGGCTCTTAAAGACTTGTTAGACCTCCATTATACCCATTCGGTGCCATAGCAAAAGAAGACGGATTTAAAACGCTGAGAGGATACGGCTTGCCGGTTCGCGCGAACCTGCCTATTTTTCGCTGCCGTGTATTGGGGCGTAGCCAAGCGGTAAGGCAACGGGTTTTGATCCCGTGATCCCTGGTTCGATTCCAGGCGCCCCAGCCAACCTTTTCCGGCCGGGTATTCGATGACCGAACTGGACGCCAGAGGATTGAAATGTCCGTTGCCGGTCTTGCGGGCCCGCAAATTGCTGAAATCAATGAACGTGGGCGATGAGTTGATGATCATCGCTACCGACCCCGCCGCACCGCGGGACTTTGCGGCCTTTTGCGCGGAAGCGGGCCATGATCTTTTGTCCAGCACGGAAGAAGCGGGTGGGTCCCGGATACTCCTCCGCCGCGGCGGCGGTTGATGGAAGGGCGAAACCGCACGCCGTTAATCGTCCATGTCATTAGCCGGTTGGCGGTCGGCGGCATGGAAAACGGCATCGTCAATCTTCTCAACCATGCGCCGCCCGACAGATACCGCCACGCGATAATCTGTCTGAGGGATTTTTCCGAATTCCGTAACAGAATCACGCGGGACGATGTCGAGGTATATGCGCTGGGAAAACAGGGCGGAAACCATCCCGGTTCTTATTTTCGCCTATGGCGTCTGCTGCGGCGGTTGCGTCCGGATCTCGTGCATACCCGCAACCTGCCGACAATCGATCTCGCCCCCGTCATACGTCTGGCCGGAATCCGTCATATCGTCCACGGCGAACACGGCCGGGACATGGTTGAAATTTCCGGGCGGAACCGGAAATATAATTTGATCCGTCGTTTCTTGTCGCCCCTGGTCCGGCATTACATTGCCGTTTCGCGCGACATCGCGGGCTGGCTTGAAAATGTGATCGGCGTTCCTTCTCGTAAAATCAGCCAGATCTATAACGGGGTGGATACCGAGAAATTCTTTCCGCCAGGCGGGAGCGCGGCGCTCCTTCCGGACGATGCGGGTGCGCTCGATGACGCGTTTGTTATCGGAACCGTCGGGCGTATGGAAACCGTGAAGGACCAGACGACGCTGGCGCGGGCGTTTATTCAGCTGTGTAACGAACCGCCATGCGGGCCCCGGCAACCATTTCTCGTTCTGGTCGGTGACGGATCGTTGCGGCAACCCGCGGAAGAGATGCTTGAGAAAGCGGGTTTTGCCGACAGGGCCTGGTTGCCCGGCAATCGTGATGACGTGCCGGAGATTTTGCGATGCTTCGATCTTTTTGTGCTGCCCTCGCTGAATGAGGGAATTTCGAACACGATTATTGAGGCAATGGCGGCAGGGTTGCCGGTTGTTGCGACCCGTGTCGGCGGAAATCCCGAACTGGTGACAGACGGGGACTCCGGTATTCTGGTGCCGCCGGGGGATCCAGACTCGATGGCGGCCGCGATAGCCGGTTATATCGACTCCCCCGCACTTGCCGAGAAACACGGCAAAGCCGGATACGAACGTGTATCGGAAAAACACAGTATGCAGTCGATGGTCGATGGCTATCTGTCTGTATATGACCGGGTGCTGAACGGCACCGTGAAAGTGGATACGGATTAGCGAATTATCCCGGCGCGCGGCGCAGACGTTTTTCGGCATAGTCGAAACCCGTCTGGGCGGCGATCGCCATCAATGCGGCGGGGACCGCGCCTTCCAGTATCAATGTCATATCGTCCAGCCTGATGCCCGTCAGAATCGGTTGCCCGTAACCGCCGGCGCCGATGATGGCGCCAAGGGTCGCGGTGCCGATATTGATCACCGCTGATGTCTTGATGCCCGCCAAAATGATCGGGAGCGCGAGCGGCAGTTCGATACGGCGGAGGCGGGAATATCTTGTCAAACCGAAAATTTCGGCAGCCTCGATCAAAGACCGGTCGATTTCCGCCAGCCCCGCATGGGTGTTTCTTACGATCGGCAGCAGGCTGTACAGAAAAAGCGCTGCCATCGCGGGCGCGGCGCCGATCCCGAACAGGGGGATCATGAAGACCAGCATCGCCAGCCCGGGCACTGTCTGCAATATACCGGTGACGGCGAGTGCGGCCTGTCCCATCCGGGCGTGGCGGTGGGCAAATATGCCCAACGGGATCGCGATAATGGTTGCGGCAATCAGCGACACCAGAACCAGAATGAGGTGTTCGCCTGTACGGCGCAACAGGCGGCTATGAAACGCTTCTCCTTTCAGTTGGGAGGAGACACCCAATTCTCTTTGCAGAAACTCCGCTGCCGCGTCGGTTTCCGGCTGTTTGCCGATTTTGACGGCCTTGTTGAGCCCGGCCATCGCGTTTTCATCGATCGCGCCCTCGAGCCGGGCAATAGGAGAGAGGAAAGGGACAGCTTCCGCGCGGTCCAGCCGGTAAAGAAACACCGCGTCGTAGTTCGGGAAATGCCCCCGGTCGTCTTTCAGGACGCGCAGACCGTAATAGGCGATTTCCGCATCCGTGCTGTAGAGATCGATGGCGTCGATCTCTCCTTCGGCCAGAGCGCGATAGGCAAGGTCGTGGTCAAGCCCCTGCGCCGCATCGGACGAGAAGTTGTAAACGCGCCGCAAGCCCGGCCAGCCGTCGGCGCGGTCCATGAATTCATTGCTGAAACCAAGGCGAACGCCCGACGCGCGGCTGAGGCCGGAAATAGTGCTGATTCCGAGCGCCGCCGCGCGGTCCTCGGCCATACCGATCGCATAATTATTGGCGAAGCCGAGCGGATGGGTCATCCCGATGCCGTCCTTTGCGAGTGCGGCCCGCAGAGCAGCCTCCGAACCGATATCCTCCCGTTCGGCGTAGATTTCCTGCCTGATCGTGCCGGTATATTCCGGGTAGAGATCGATATCGCCGCGCC
>CAZBKQ010000022.1:12738-14507 GCA_964492555.1 uncultured Rhodospirillaceae bacterium
ATTTCCTGCCTGATCGTGCCGGTATATTCCGGGTAGAGATCGATATCGCCGCGCCGCAACGCGTTCCAGAGTATCCTTGTGCCACCCATCTGCTTGCGGTGGCTGGCGCCGATTCCATTCGCCAGCAGCAATCCGCGCGCTATTTCGCCCAGTATGACGGATTCGGTGAAGCTCTTGGACCCGATGGATAATGCGTCCGGAGCCGCGCCGCGCGCGGGCGCGCCGAAGAACAGCAGGATGGCGGCAAGGATGAAAACCAACCCTCGTCGCGGGCCGCCCATGTCATCGGTGTTCCGGGAAAATGCGATCATCCCCGCATGACAACGGATGTGTCCCGCTGCCGCAAGGGGCTTTGCCTGTCGCCTGCGTCAAATCGTCCACAGAAATCCTTTATTGAGACTGTAGATTCGACGCCGAAACGGACTATCTTCCATAAATGGTGCGGAATGGAGGAAAACCGGTTGGATAGCTGTCTTAATTCGGCGATCGACACGCCCTGGCGGCGCGCGGTGATATCGGTCGATCAGTTTTCCCGTGGCGACATAGACGAGATATTCGAACTCGCCGACCGGCTGGCTACGGGCAGAACCACGCCGCTTGGCGGCAAAATGATCGCCAACGTTTTTTACGAACCCTCCACGAGAACATCTTCCAGTTTTTATTCCGCGATGACCCGCCTCGGCGGCAGTGCGATCCCGATCAACGAGGTCAATTATTCGTCTGTGACCAAAGGTGAGTCGCTGGAAGACACGATCCGCACGCTGGAATGTTATTGCGATCTGATCGTCCTGCGGCATTTTGAAAATGACGCGACCGAACGGGCGATGGCGGTATCCAGTATCCCGATCATCAATGCCGGCAATGGCACCGGCGAACATCCCACCCAGGCGCTGCTTGATCTCTATACCATCAAGAAGGAACGTGGCGGGCTCGACGGGCTGACGGTCAGCATGATGGGTGATCTCAAATTCGGCCGGACCGTGCACAGCCTGACCAAGCTCTTGCGCATGTATGACTCGCGCATGCGTTTCGTAGCCCCGGCGGCGCTGGCCATGCCGTCAGAATATGTCTGGCCGGCGGACGCGCAATTTACCGATCTGGACGACGTGATCGCGGATTCGGATGTGCTCTATGTCACGCGGGTGCAGACGGAACGCATTCCGGGCGCGGAGGATTTTGACTTTTCCTATGCCGTCACGCCGGAGCACATGGCGCGCGCGCGCGACGACATGGTGCTGATGCATCCTTTGCCGCGCGTCGGCGAAATCCCGCCGGAACTGGATGCCGATCCGCGCGCCGCTTATTTTCGTCAGATGAAATACGGGCTTCATGTCAGGATGGCGCTGCTATACGCCATGATCGGCAACGTCTGAGTTCATGATCCCTGCCTATACGGCCTATGGCGACGGGCCGCCCCTTCTGATCCTGCACGGGCTTTTCGGGTCGGGCCGCAACTGGGCGTCGATGGCGAAGCGCTTCGCCGCCGGCGGGTGGAACGCGATTACCGCCGATCTGCGCAATCATGGTGCGTCAGACCACGACGACGCGATGAGCTATCCTCTGATGGCGGAAGATGTCGTTGGGCTGATCCATTCGCTGGAACTGGAGAGGCCGGTCGTCATCGGCCATTCGATGGGCGGCAAGACGGCCATGGCGCTGGCGCTTTCCCATCCGGAGATGTTGCGGGCGATGGTTGTCGTCGATATTGCCCCGGTACCCTATGGCCACAGCAATGCGGCCCTGATAGAGGCGATGGCGGGGATCGATCT
>CAZBKQ010000022.1:14607-17466 GCA_964492555.1 uncultured Rhodospirillaceae bacterium
GCGGGACATTGGGTGCATGCCGAGGCGCCCGAGGCGTTTTTCGAAATCGTTTCGGGTTTTCTGGGCGCGCTGCAGAAATGAAAAGGGCCGCTGAAAAGCGGCCCTTTCCGGTTTCGATATTCGAAGGCCGCTCAGGAAGCGCCGCCGAAAATCAATTCACGCACCTGCTTGATGACTGCCGGGGTGGTGTTCTTTTTCACCTCGACGACAGCCTTTTGCAGCGTCGCGCCATCTGTCGGCAGGAGGCGCAACTTCCGCTTTTCCAGATCGGCCTTGTACGCCGGATCGCCGTTCAAACCGTCATAGGATTTACGCAGTGCGGCGATGATGTCCGCCGAGACGCCCGGGGGCGCGGCGAGACCACGGCCCAGCGGGCCCGCCACGCCAAGGAACTTCACCGCTTCCTTGTATTTCGGGTCTACGACATTGCGCAGCATCGGTACGCCCGGAATATCCGGATCGGCGAAATGCCCGACCTGCATGATTGGTTTGGCGAAAGGTTTGTCGCCCTTGAACCAGTGCGGAACCTTTGACGCCCAGGCCAACCAGTTAAACCCGCCGAGTTGCCCCTCACCCTGTTCGATGGCCAAGATGGAACGCGAGGAACCCTTGTAACCGGTGGTGATTTTCCCTTTGAGCCCCAGCGTGGCCATCATCATTTTCGGATAGATATATCCCGATGAGTTTTTGCCGCTGGTTGCGCCGATGACGCTCGCACCGCTCTTCTTCCAGTCCTGCCATGATTGCGCGCCGCTATCGGTACGGGCGACGATTACGATGTTGGTCTGGTTGGACGATCCGAGCCAGATGAATTTTTCGGATTTATAGCGCATCCGTTCCGGCCGAAGCAGTTCGTTCACGACGATATTGTCGAGCGGCATCACCAGGTTCATGCCCTTTTTCTGCATGACGTTATAGGCGTAGTTCATTGCCTTGGCGCCGCCCGCGCCCGGCATATGCTGAACGATGACGTTCGGGTTGCCGGGAATATGGTTGCCGTAATGACGCGACATGGTCTGGGCGTATTTGTCATAGGTGCCGCCCGGGCCATAGCCGATCAGAATGGTAACTGTCTTGTCCTTGTAGTGACCGGCGATATCCGCGGCAATTGCCGGTGAGACAGCCAGGCCGGCGGCGATAGCCGCCAGGGTCAATGTCTTCTTCAACATGTCTTCTCCCGATTCTTTTTAGAGTTTTATGAACCACTTTGTTCAGGTCCGAGGAAACGCTAACTAACGGAACGCATGGGGGCAAGCGTTTCTTGAGTGCGCCGGAACATATTCCACAAAAAAAACGGCGGTCCCGAAGGACCGCCGTTCCGTTCCGCGAAGTGCGGAAAGCGTCTTAGCTGCTCTTGCCGTAGAGCAGTTTGCGTACGCGCGCGATAACCTCGGGCGACGCTTCCTTGATCGTGTCGTTCACGATCTTCTGAATCGTCGTGCCCTTTGACGCAATCAGGCGCAGCTTCTTCTTCTTGAGCTCCGCGACGAAGTCCTTGTCGGCATTCATCTTGTCATAGGCCGTCCTGGCCGCCGCGACGATGTCGCTATCGACACCCGGCGGGTAGGCAAGACCGCGGCCCAGAGGGCCGGCGGAGGCGATGAAACGCGCCAGCGGCTTGTCCTTGTCGGAGACCAGATCGGTCAGCATCGGCGTATCGGGCAGGGCGGGATCCTTGAAGAACCCGTTCTGCAGCACGGCCACGGCAAAGGGTTTGCCCTTGCCGCCGTCACGCGGTCCGGTGAACCAGTGCGGCACCTTGGACGACCATGCCAGCCAGTTCGGGGCGCTCATCTGCGATTCGCCCTGTTCCATGGCCATCATGGAGCGCGAGGACCCCTTGTAACCGGTGACCATCTTGACCTTGAGGCCAAGCAGCGCGGTTGAGAGTTTCGCCATCAGGAAGGTCGAGGAATTCGTGCCGCTCGACGAACCGATGATCGAAATCTTCTTCATGTCCTGCCAGGATTTCACCCCGCTATCGGTGCGGACAACCATGACGGAGTTGGTCTGGTTGGACGAGCCCAGGAAGTTGAACTTGTCTGACTTGTATTTCAGGCGTTTCGGCCGCATAAGCTGGCTGACAACCATGTTGTCCAGCGGAACCACCATATGGAAGCCCTGCTTCGGCGCGACAGCATAGGTATAATTGATCGCCTTGGTACCGCCCGCGCCCGGCATGTGCTGCAGAATCACGGTCGGCTTACCGGGGATGTATTTGCCGATATGGTTGGCGAAGGTGGCGCCGTACTTGTCATACGTGCCGCCCGGGCCATAAGGGATAATCACGGTGACGGTGCGGTTCTTGAAATGACCGGCAACATCGGCGGCGGCCGGGGCCGCCATAACGCCCGCCAGCAGCATTGCCGGTATGGCGATTTTCGCAGTCTTGAACATTATCTACCTCCCAATAAAAGGTTTCTGCGTTTGTTTCCTCAAACCGGAAATCCGTTTCCGGTTGAGGCGTAGCGTAGTGGCGGAATGTGGCGGCGACAAGGATTCTTTCGCCATATTTGCGTCATATTTCCGCGAGGCGGAAAAAACTCAATCAGCGACCGCAACTGCCTGAATTTCCACCATCATTTCGGGCCGGTTGAGCGCGGCGACGGTTACCAGCGCGCTCGCCGGGTAGGCATCGTCCGGAAAAAACTCCTTCCGGAGCTCCACGAAACGGGTGTTATTGCTCACATCGGTGATGAAACATGTCATGGAAACGATGTCGGAAAGCGCGGCGCCGGCCTCTTCCAGCGTCGCGGCGAGCTTGCGGAAAACGCAGCGTACCTGACCGTCGAAATCGCCCGCCAGCGAGTTTCCGTCCTCATCCTCGGTCGCCAGATGCCCGGCCAGCCAGATCGTGCG
>CAZBKQ010000022.1:17566-22235 GCA_964492555.1 uncultured Rhodospirillaceae bacterium
TCCTGCTCATCATCGACCCAGAAACCGAAATGATGCACGCCGACATAATCGGTGCCGCGCTCATCGCCCGCGTCTTCCTGGGTTTCGAACTGCAACAAGGTGAGATTCATCACCCCGTCCGAGAGCCGCGTCGCGACACGGGATTCCGATACGCGTTCCATCCCGAATGCGGTTTCGTAAAACTGTGCCGCCTTTTCCTTGTCCGGCACGGACAGCGCGATATGGCGTAGCTGACCCTTGGGCATGAGGGAGCCTCCTCTCATTAGTCCTGACGGAAACTCTATCCCAAAATTTTCGTCACGCCACCCGTGGTTTGCGCCGAAGCGGGGCGGGGGCGTAAAGTACTTGCCGTTCAATCTTTCAGGCGTATTCCATGCATACTCTGGCAGGGTTCCCGAAGCGGGAAGTGCAGGCGATGGGGCTGATCGGCTTTGCCCATATGCTGAGCCATCTTTACATGCTGGCCTTTGCCCCGCTGGCCGGTTCGATCATCGCCGATATGGAAATTTCGGCCATCGAATATGGCGCGGCGCTGACCGCCTTCGCAGTCGTCACCGGTATCTTCCAGACCCCGATGGGGCTGCTGGTCGAACGTATCGGCGGCCGTCCCGTGCTGATCTTCGGGCTGTTCGTCAATTCCGCGGCCTTCTGCCTGATTGCCTGGGTATCCACTGATTATCTCAGCTTTATCGCCTTCATGGCGTTGGCCGGGATCGGCAATTCGGTTTTTCACCCGGCGGATTATTCGCTGATTTCCGCCACGGTGGGGGAAGAGCGCATGGGCCGCGCCTTTTCCGTTCATACATTTGTCGGCCATGTCGGGTTTATCGTCGGGCCGCTGCTCGCCGCCGGGCTGGAACCGTTTATCGGCTGGCGCGGGTCCATCGCCGCCATCGGTATTATCGGCGTGTCCATGTCGCTGGTCCTGATCATCTTCGGCTCGGTGATCGCGGACGGCAACAAGGTCAGGAAAGCGGCCTCGATCGGCGATTCATTGCGCGAGCTGTTTTCATCCCGCCCGGTCGCGCTGTTCTTTCTTTTCTACATGCTGTCCTCAATGGCGAATTTCGGCATGGTGCAGTTTTCCGTCCTCGCCTTTCAGCCGCTCTACGGCATTGAACATGTCATCGCGGTTGCCGCGCTGACCGCCTATCAGGTCGGCACCATGGCGCTGGTCATTCCGGGCGGTATCCTGGCCGACCGGACGACGCGCTATGATGTCATTATGTTGGCCGGGTTCGGAATTTCCTCCTTCATGATCGTGATCGCCGGAACGGGGCTCGCGCCGTTCTGGATCGTCACCGCGCTGATCTGCGTCGCGGGCGCGATGCGGGGCGGGGTCAATGCCTCGCGCGATGTGGCGGTGCGCCAGATCGCCGGACGCATCCCGGTGGGCACGGTCTTCGCCTTTGTCTCCACCGGTTTTCTGGTGGGGCAGGCCTGCGGCGGGTTCATCTATGGCTATCTGTTTGAGAACTATCCGCCGAATTACATCTTCTATGCCTCCGCCGTCTTCTCCGTCCTGGGCATGGCGACGGTGCTGTTCAACAGCGGCACCCGCAAGACCGCCCCCGCGGCGGGGGAGTAAACTTACATGACGACCCTTTCCGCCTCCGTTTCCCGCCGGGAAAACACCGCGATGAGCGTGATCGGCGCGGCGCATTTCGTCAGCCATTTCTATCATCTGGCGCTGCCGCCCTTGTTCGTGCTGATCCATGAATCGACAGGCATTTCCTATGCGCAGCTCGGCGCGGTGATGACGGTCTATTTTTTCGCCACGCTGATTACCCAGGTCCCCATCGGTTTGCTGGTCGACCGGATCGGGGCAAAGGCGGTACTGATAGCGGGGTTGGCGCTGCATGGCGGCGCGCTGCTGTTTGCCGGGTTGGCGCCGTCTTTTGAGATTTTGCTGGTCGCCTTTTTCCTTGGCGGTGTCGCCAATTCGGTTTTCCACCCGGCGGATTTTTCCATCCTGTCGGCCAGTGTCGATGAGGCCCGGCATGGCCGCGCCTTTGCCACCCATACGTTCAGCGGCTCCATCGGCTATGCGTCAGCGCCACTTGGCATGGGCGGGATGGCGGCGCTTTTCGGCTGGCAGGAAGCGTTGATGATTGCCGGCGCATTGGGTGTCGTTTGCGCCGTGATTGTGTTGATCGCCGCGCCGGCATTGCGTGATGACGCGGGCGCGGCGCACGAGAAAAAGGGCGGGGCGGACAAACCTTCCTGGCGCTTTATGCTGTCGCCGCCGATGCTGCTGTTCTTTTTCTTTTATGTGGTGACCTCGGCTTCCGGCGTCGGGATGACCAACTTCGCGCCGGTAGCGCTTTCCGCCCTTTACGATATCGATACCGTACTGGCGACCAAGATTCTGACGGTTTTTCTGATTGCCGCGATTGTCGGCGCCTATCCGGGCGGCTTGGCGGCGGAGAAAACCAGCCGCGAAAACCTGTTGATCATCGGCAGCTTCGTTTTTATGGCGTTGTCGCTGGCCGTGATCGGCACCGGGGCGCTGGGGCTCTGGGTCGTATTTTCAGGAATGGCCGTCGCCGGGTTCATGCGCGGGTTCTACAACGCCTCACGCGATATTCTCGTGCGCCGAGTGGCGCCGGACGGGCGGGTCGGCGCGGCCTTCGGTTTCGTAACGCTGGGCTATACGATCGGGCAGGGCTGCATGCCGGTAGCCTATGGCTGGATGATGGACCGGGATATGGGCGGCACGGTTTTCTTTGTCGCGGCGGGTTTTGCGGCAATAGCCGTCCTGACGGTGATGATCCCGGTTCGGAGGCCGTGATCCGCTATCGAAATGCCGCTCTGGCCCGCTGCCGCTATCAAGACCCTCTAAAAACCGATTTCTTCCATCGGTATCCGCGCCGCCTCGGCCAGCCGCATGATGGTGTCCTTTTCCGGCGCGGAGAAATCCGCATCCGATTTGCCGATGGCGACGCAGACTTTCAGCAGCACCCGCGCCGCGTGATCGTCGCCCGCAAGGTTAGAGACCAGTTTCAGGATTTTCGCTTCCGCCGCCGCGCGATCATCGGCCAATGCAACGACCCAGTCGCGATAAAGGTCGGTTTCCTCATGCGCATCGAACAGCTTGAGCTCCGCCACCGCCTCAATCGCCTGATCGATCATGCTGGCCTCGGTCAGGTTGACCTCGCCATCGGCGGTTGCGACAAGCGCGCTGGCCGCCATCGTCGCCTCCATAAAAGGGCGGCTGCGGTGGCGCTGAAATTCTCTGGACAGCCTGTCGCGGGCCTGTTGGAAAAATCCGGTCATGATGTCGTCCTTATCACAGTGTAGCATGACCTATGTTTAATCCGGATGAAAACCCGAATCCGCGCCGGCTGCGCCCCGTGCCGCAAAGCCTTGTTCGTCCGGCGCTTCTGCTGCTCGGCTGGCTGATGGTCGCGCTGGCGGCGGTGGGGGTCGTGGTGCCGGGACTGCCGACCGTGCCGTTCCTGCTGGTCGCGGCCTGGGCCTTCGCGCGGTCGTCGCAACGCTTTCATGACTGGCTCTATAACCATCCGCGTTTCGGGCCGCCCTTGCGCGACTGGCGGGATCATGGGGCGATCACAAGGCGCGCGAAAATCCTGGCGGTTGCGATGATGACGGTCAGTTTCTGCTTCGTCGTATATGTCAGCAAGGGATGGATTATCCCGGCGATTGTCGCGGGTTGCCTGATCCCCGCGGGGATATTCGTTTCCACCCGGCCGGAAGGACCCCGGACCTAAGACACGAAAGAAGATGGGGTTTTCACCCAACCGCCGATCTGGAAATATGACGTCATGATATATGATTATATGGTTCTGGGTGGCGGGTCCGCGGGTTGCGCGATGGCCAGCCGCCTTTCCGAGTTGAGCGAAAAGACCGTGCTTCTGGTGGAGGCGGGCAAGGATTACAAGCCGGGCGAGGAGCCGGGCGATATCCTGTCGTCTTATCCGATGGGGGCGGCGTTCAATCCCGAGTATCACTGGAACGAATTGAAGGTCCGGCACGCCGCGCTTGGCAGTAACACGCCGGGCCGCACCCCGCCGCGCTTCATGGAACAGGCGCGGTTGATCGGCGGCGGCTCCAGCATCAATGCGCAGATGGCCAATCGCGGCGGCCCCGAAGACTATGCCGAATGGGCGGAGCTTGGCGCGGAAGGCTGGGACTGGGACGGCGTGCTGCCCTATTTCAAGAAGCTGGAGACCGATGTCGATTTCGGCGGCGAACTCCACGGCAAGGACGGGCCCATCGTCATTCGCCGGGTCAAGGAGGACGAATGGACCGAGTTTTCCTTTGCCGTCGCCAGGGCGCTCGAAAATCAGGGTTATGAGAAGATAGAGGATCAGAACGGCGATTTCCGCGATGGCTGGTTCCCGGTCTCGATCTCCAACCATCCGGATGACCGGCGGCATTCCTCTTCCATGGGCTATCTGAACGCTGAGGTCCGGGCGCGTGAAAATCTGCATATCCGCTCCGAAACCCGGGTGGAAAATATCGTCTTCGACGGCAAACGCGCGACCGGCGCGGTGCTGCGCCGGGGCGGGGAAATTCAAACCGTCTCCGCGCGGGAAATCGTTCTTGCCGCCGGGGCGCTCCATACGCCGGCGCTTCTGATGCGGTCCGGTATCGGGCGCGGGGCGCATCTGCGCGAACACGGGGTTGAAGTCGTGCATGATTTGCC
>CAZBKQ010000022.1:22335-42516 GCA_964492555.1 uncultured Rhodospirillaceae bacterium
CGGGTCTATGGCGTTGACGGCCTGCGGGTCTGTGACGCGTCGCTCTTCCCCTGCGTGCCGCGCGCCAATACCAATATTCCGACCATCATGTGCGCGGAAAAAATCGCCGACGCCATCAAGCGCGGTTAAGCTGTGCCGGTTGCTGGCGTCTGGGCCCGGTGATAGGGTCCGCGCGCCTTGAAATCCAGCGACGGGGAAAGACTTTATGTCCAGCAGTTTTCGTGAATTTGTTGAGGATTTGCGCCGTGAAGGCCAGCTGACCGAAATTACCAAGCCGGTCGATATCCGCCATATCGCGGCGCTGGTTGATCAATCGGATACCGCGCTGCTGTTTTCCAATGTCATCGGCTATGACATGCCGGTTGTCTCCGGTCTGACCAATAGCCGCGACCGGCTGGCCATCGCGATGAGTTGTGATTTTCCCGAGATTGAGGCCAAGCTGCGCAACGGGATCGACCGGCCGATCGATCCGCGCACCGTGAATTCCGGGCCCGCCCGCGAGATCCTGATTGAGGGCGACGATGTCGATCTCTACAAGCTGCCCGTGCCGCTTTTTTCGATCCGCGACGGCGGGCCGATGATCACAGCCGGGGTGACGCTGGTCGAGGATGAGGAGATGGGGCTCAATGCCGGCATCTACCGTTTTCTCGTAAAGGACCGCAATACGACCGGTATCGATGTGGTGACGCCGAACAATCTGCGCAAGCTGGCGGAAAAGGCGCTGGCGAAAGGCGAGCCGCTGCCGATTTCGATCAATATCGGCACCCATCCGGCGGAGCTGATTACCGGTTGTTTCAAGGCGGCTGCCGGGGTCAGCGAAATCGCCATGTCGGGTGGCATGCGCGGCGCGCCGGTGGAACTCACCCCTTGCAAGACCATTGATACGCCCTGCATCGCCGATGCGGAAATCGTTCTGGAAGCCGAGATCCTGCCGACAGGCTGGACGCTGCCGGAAGGGCGCTTCGGTGAATTCACCCGGTTGATGGGCGGGTTGCACTGGAATCCGCTGGTGCGGATCAAGGCGATTTCCATGCGCCAGAACCCGATCTATTACGCGTTGCAGATGCCGTGGGAGAATATCTGGCCGTCGGGGCCGATATACGAGGCGGCGGTAAAGCGCGCCCTGCATGAAGCGGGGGTTACCGCCACCGCGGTGAACATCACGCCGGGCGGGTGCTGTCACTGGCATGCGGTAATCGCCATTCGCGGCCTGCCGGGCGACGGCAAGAATGCGATGCTGGCGGCGCTGTCGGTTGCCGACATGAAGCATGTCACCATTGTCGATGCCGATATTGATGTGTTTGACCCCATGGATGTCGAATGGGCGGTTGCGACCCGGGTGCAGGCGGATGAGGACGTGCTGATTATTTCGGGCGCGCGATCGAAACCGCTCGACCCCAGCCTGACGATCATCCCGGGCAAAATTCCGACGACGGCGAAAATGGGGATCGACGCGACGATCAGCGATCACATCCCGCGCGAACGGTATGAACGCATCGCTTATGCCTATGCCGATCAGGTGAAGCTCGATGATTTCGTTGGCGAAGGCGGCACAAAAAATCCGGCGCCCGAATTTTCTGACGCGGAGATTGCGGCCCTGGCCGAAAGGGTCAAGGAGACCATCGCAAAAGAACCGCTTTACTACGCCGAGTTGGCGGAACGGTTCGCGGCGGAGGGGTTTCAGGCCGTCGGGCGGGCGCTTGGCCATCTGCACCAGCAGGAGATCCTGTGGCAGGACAAGATCGGCAAGTTCTGTCTGAAGGATTCCGAATTCGCGGCGGTACGGCCGACGAAATAGGGGTTATTGCGGGTTGATAACCCGCTGCGCCGGGAAAATGGCGGAGGCGGTCGTGCCTTTGTCCGGCCCTTCGACCGCGCTTTTCAGTGTGAAGGTGCCGCCATGCAGTTCCACCAGGCCTTTGGTGAGTGTGAGCCCCAGTCCGGTACCTTCATATTGACGGTCTAGCCCGGTGTCGGCCTGCCCGAACGGTTCCATGACCTTTGCGAGGTCCTCGTCCGCGATGCCGATCCCGTTATCAGCGACGCCGATCAGCATGCGTCCCGAAGCCGTGATTGAGGCCGAGACGGTAATCTGGCCACCGTCCCGGGTGAATTTGACGGCGTTGCTGAGCAGATTGATCAAAATCTGCTTCAGTTTGCGAAGATCGCCCCGCAACATCGGAAGGCCTTCTTCGAAATTCCGGTCGATAGAGATGCTTTGCTTGCGCGCCCGTTCATCGACCAGGCGAATAGAAGCGTCAATCGCATCGGTCACCGAAATCTCGTCTTCGGCGATTTCCGCTTTGCCGGCCTCGATACGCGACATGTCCAGGATATCGTTGATAAGGGCCAGCAAATGGGTGCCGCTGTCATGGATGTCGCTGGCATAAACCCTGTATTGATCGAGCTGATCGTCGCCCAGAAGGCTATCCTTGATGATTTCCGAGAATCCGATGATGGCATTCAGCGGTGTCCGTAATTCATGGCTCATATTCGCCAGAAAATCCGATTTGGAACGGTTGGCGATTTCCGCCATTTCCTTTGCGTGAAGTGCATCGTTGCTGACATCGCGCAGCCGTTCTTCCCGCTCTTTCAACGCCGTGATGTCAGTACAGGTCACCACCGTGCCGCCATCGCTCATCGGCGTATCGGTGATCTGTATCCAACGGTGATCGCCCAGCTCAACCTCTTTCACCGATGGCGCGTTCCGGAAATATTCCAGCCTGTTCGCAATGTGCTTTTCCGGATTTTTGGGGTTTCTTGCCGATACCTGGGCGTGCACGATATCCTCAAAGCTGGTGCCCGGAATGGCCACCGCCTCAATCGAGGGCCAGATTTCCAGATAGCGGCGATTGCACTGAACCAGCCGCTCGTCCGCGTTGAAGAGGGCGACACCATCGGTGATGTTTTCGATGGCTTCCCGGAAGCTGGCTTCGGTTTTCGCACTGGTTTGTTCCGATGCGCCTCCGGTCCCGGCGCCATTGCCCAAGGAAGAGCCGTTATCTAAAGGGCGCATTGTAAAGAGCCGTGCCCCCCCACCGAGATCGGAAGAATTCGTGTCGAATTTTTGGCCACCCGCCCCATCTATTTCCGTCGGGAGCATCGGGCCGGCGTTGTCCGGATGGGAGCCGAGGGCGATGAGTTCGGAGCGGCCACGCATGCTGCAAAGCCGCGCCAGGCTGGCGAAATCCATGCCGTTCGTGAAATCTTCTATTTTCAGCATGAATAGTTCGCGGAAAGCAGCGTTCATTCCGAGAACGATCCGGTTGCTGTCCACTATCAGGGCCGGGTTGTCTACGGCCTGTAGAAGAGTGGTGGCGCTGATGCGGAGCGGCGCGTCTTCTCCGGATGCGTCAACCGGTGTGACGCTTTGGGGCGTAGATTCCGTTTGTTGAGGACGCTTTGGGACGACGCGGGACAAACGCCCACCTCTTGCGTCAAACTTGACCGCCATCAGGGTCCCCTTCGCAGCGACATTACGACTAATACCGGTGCCCCGCCCCCAATGCCGGGACACTTATCGGCAGTTTATTCCGTCAGCCGTAAAGGGAAGGTTAAAGGCGGGCCGCCTTATGAATCGTATGTCAGCAACGTCTCGCAGGGGACCTCCATGCGCGACCGGCCATGCAGAAATGTCAGTTCCGCAAGGCAGGCCACGGCGCGAACATCGGCATCAAGCCTCTGTAACAGATTTACGGCGGCCGCCATGGTCCCGCCGGTGGCGAGCAGATCATCGACGATGACGACCCGTTTCCCTCTTTCCGCCGCATCCGCCTGGATTTCAATAGTATCGGTGCCGTATTCGAGAGCGTAGGTGTAGGCGATCGTTTCGCCCGGAAGTTTCGACTGTTTTCTGATCATGGCGAACCCGCACCCCATCTTGTATGCCAGCGGTGCGGCAAACAGGAAGCCCCGGGACTCAATACCGAACAACATTTCTGGCTCGTAAGGCGCGATACGTTCCGCCATCTGGTCCACCGCGCTTTTCCATGCTTCGGCGTGATGCAACAAGGTGGAAATGTCGTAAAAAAGAATGCCTTCCTTGGGAAAGTCCGGGATGGCGCGGATGTGTTCTTTGAGATCCATGATCGCTTTCCGTGATTGCTGGCTCAGGCGCATTTTATGGCGGATTACGCGGCTGACAACTGATTGACCTGACCGGACCGAGCGGGCATGGTTCCGAGAAGCGCTGGCGCGGCGATTTCCCGCCGGTGTTGTTGAGATGAACGATTTGTCAGGAGGGGAAAATGAAACGCACAATTTTTATGGTATCCGCCGTTGTTATGGCTGCGGCAATGTCTGTGCCCGCGCAGGCGGACAATAAGCGCCGGTTTATTTCAATCGGCACCGGCGGGCCCACGGGGGTTTATTTCGCCGCCGGTAACGCGATTTGCCGGTTGGTTCACAAGGAAGCCGCCGAAGGGCGCAAATCGGGCCGCAAGCATGGTATCCGTTGTTCGGCGCCCTCCACCGGCGGGTCGAACTACAATATCGGCCAGATCAAGGAAGGCGAGCTCGATTTCGGCGTCGCCCAGTCCGACTGGCAGTACCATGCCTATAACGGCTCCAGCGTCTGGAAAGGCAAGAAGTTTGACAAGCTGCGGGCGGTTTTCTCTGTTCACCCCGAGCCGCTTCATATCATCGTCGGCGGCAAGTCCGGCATCACCGGTTGGGACAGTCTGAAAGGCAAGCGCGTTAATATCGGCAACCCGGGTTCCGGCCAACGCGGCACGATGGATTTCCTGATGCAGAAATACGGCTGGAAGAAAGGCGCGTTCTCCGTTGCTTCCGAATTGACGTCGAGCGAGCAATCAAAAGCGCTCTGCGACGGCAAGATTGATGCCTTCATTTACACGGTGGGTGTGCCGAATGCCGGTGTTTCCGCGGCGACCGACGGGTGTGGGGCCAAGATTGTCAGTTTCGACAATGATCTGGCAAAGGGGCTCGTCAAAGAGCGCCCCTATTATGCCTGGGCGAAAATCCCGAAGGGCACCTATAAGACCACCGATGCGGACGTAACCACATTTGGCGTGATGGCGACTTTCGTTTCCAGCGCGGCGGTTCCGCAGAAGACCGTGTACGAAGTGACCCGCGCGGTGATGGAAAACATCGCCGATTTCCGGAAACTGCATCCGGCTTTCCGGAATCTTGATCCCAAGAGTATGATCTCGAACGGGTTGTCCGCGCCGATCCATGCCGGCGCCATGAAATATTACAAGGAAAAGGGCTGGAAATAGTCCCTGAAGGGCTTTCGGGGCCGCCGCGACGACGTGGCGGCCCCTTTTCTTTCATCTGAATTATTTTGATGACGGAGCGCGACGACGCGAAACCCGGCGATCCCGAGCATCTGCTCGAGGAACTCGAGGGGAAGAACCAGCGGCCCTACGGTCCGCGCGGCGTAGCGGTTATCCGGTTCATTGCGTTTTGCTGGGCGGTATTCCAACTCTGGATCGCCTCGCCCCTGCCATTCGTTCTCGGGTTCGGGTTGATTTCGGATATACCGGCGCGCGCGATTCATCTTTGTTTCGCGCTGGTTATCTGTTTTCTGTTCATACCTGTTTTACCGCGTTTTTCGACAGGCAGGCTGCCATTTTATGACGCGTTTCTGGCGTTGCTGGCGGCTTGCGTCACGCTCTACCTCTATGTCTTTCAGGAAGGCATCACCAAGCGTGTCGGCGTGTTGTTGTCGGAAAATATTGGAGGTACTTCCGTTCCGGTTGAAGCTATCGTCGGGGGAATAGGCATTCTGTTATTGCTGGACGCGACCCGTCGCGCAATCGGCATTCCACTGGTCATTATCTGTTCTGTCTTTCTGGTGTTTTCGATTTTCGGTCAGTCGATGCCCGATCTGGTCGCGCATAAGGGAGTCTCGCTGGAACGTCTGATCGGCTATCAATGGTTCACGGGTGAGGCGATCTTCGGCATACCGATCGATGTCTCCGTCAGTTTCGTATTCCTGTTCGTCTTGTTCGGCGCGTTGCTGGAAAAAGCCGGCGCCGGAAAATATTTCCTCGATCTCGCCTTTGCGATGGTCGGGCAATATCGCGGCGGACCGGCAAAGGCCGCTATTCTCGCCTCTGGCATGAACGGGGCGATATCCGGTTCTTCCGTCGCCAATGTGGTCACTACGGGTACCTTTACCATCCCGGTGATGCGCGAAACCGGCATTCCCGCCGTCAAGGCCGGCGCGATTGAGGTCGCGGCGTCCACCAACGGTCAGATCATGCCGCCGATCATGGGCGCGGCAGCCTTTATCATCGCGGAAACCATCGGCATTTCCTATTTCGATGTGGTGGTCGCGGCGTTTATTCCCGCAGTGATCAGCTATCTCGGACTGCTCTATATCTCTCATCTTGAAGCGTTGAAGCTCGGTCTCACCGGTTTGCCGAAGGAGCGTCTTGCGCTCTTCTGGCCGACCTTCAAGGGCGGGCTCCACTTCCTGATTCCGATCTTCGTTTTGGTCTGGTTGCTGATGGTCGAGCGCTGGACCGCCGGGAGCGCCGTTTTCTATTCCAACATCCTGCTGATGATCATCATCGTGCTTCAACGCGTGGTTCAGAAGCGTAACGGCGCCCAGGGCAGCTATGGATCCGCGGTGCTCGCCGGTTTGGCCGATGTTTATATCGGTCTGGTTTCCGGCGCCCGCAACATGGTGGGGATCGCGATCGCGGTCGCGGCGGCGGGCATTATCGTCGGCTCCGTCGCCTCCACCGGGCTGAACAACGCCATGGTGGGTGTGGTCGAGGCCGCCAGCGGCGGCAACGTTTATATCCTGCTGATATTGACCGCGGTTCTGTGCGTCGTCCTGGGGATGGGGCTGCCGACGACCGCCAACTATCTGGTCGTCGCCTCTCTGCTCGCCGGTGTTCTGGTCGAGCTTGGCGGCGCGGCGGGGCTCGTCCTGCCGCTGATCGCGGTGCACCTTTTCGTTTTCTATTTCGGCCTTTTGGCGGATTCGACGCCACCCGTGTGTCTCGCGGCCTTTGCGGCATCCGCGATTTCGCGCGCCGATCCATTGAAGACCGGGGTGCAGTCCTTCCTGTACGATATTCGCACGGCGATCCTGCCCTTTGTGTTTATTTTCAATACGGAACTCCTGCTGATTGGCGTCACCAGTATCTGGCACGGGGTGATGGTGTTTATTGTCTCGCTGATCGCCATTTTCTGTTTTTCGTCTCTGACGCAATGGTGGTTGATCATCCGGTTGCGCTGGTACGAAGCCATCTGTCTGTTACTGGCGATGATCGGATTTTTCCGCCCCGATTTCGTGATGGACCGCATTCACCCGGAATTCGCGCCTGTGGAAATGCCGGAGGCGGTCATGGGCCAGTTTACCGTGCCGGAGGGGCGTGCGATCCGGCTGCATGTTGTGCGGGAGACCGATTATGGCGACCGGTTCAAGCTGTTTCGGATAAACGGGACCGGAAAACAGGGCCTTGGGCCTTACGGGCTGGAACTCGACGCGCCGAAGGGCGACCGCTATCCGGTCGCGAATGTCGCTTTCAACAGCATTGCGGAAAAAACCGGTATTCGGCCCTATGAGGATTTCGTGACCGCAATTGATATCTCCCAACCGGGGCAACCGTCCAAGAAATGGATATATCCGCTGGCTTTCTTGTTCTTGGGTCTCGCGCTCGGATCGCAGTTAATGCGCCGAAAGCGGGCCTGATCCCGCCATGCGGTTGCATCCGCATCTCTGGGTGATTCTGGTTGTCGTCATTGCCGCCTGTCATGCCCGCGCGGAGGTCCCGGAGACGATCGCCATTCCCGCCGGGGCATTCTTGGAGGGGTCGGACGCCGCAGAACGAGAGGCCGCCTATCGTCTCGATGAGGCGGCTTACGGTCATTCGATCACCCGGAAAAACGGTTGGTACGACGATGAGGCGCCAAAGCGGCACATCGAACTGCCCGCGTACCGGATAACCCGGACATTGATTACCAACGACCAGTATGCCGGGTTTGTCGCCGAAACCGGGCACCGCGCCCCCGATGTGGACCCAAAGACCTGGGCGGGATACCGGTTGATTCATCTGTGGAAACGCACGCGGCGCCATGCCTGGCGTGACAGAAAACCACCGAAAGGACGCGGCGATCATCCGGTCGTGCTGGTTAGCCATGATGACGCGCGCGCCTATGCGAAATGGCTGAGTGAAAAAAACCGGCCGTGAATGGCGGCTGCCGACCGAGCAGGAATGGGTAAAGGCTGCCCGGGGCGCTGACGGCTGGCGTTTCCCCTGGGGCAACAAATTCGATCCGACCCGGCTCAACAGTCACGATCAGGGATCTTTCGACACGACGCCGGTCACGAAATTCGAAACCGGCAAGAGCCCGTTTGGCTTGCTTGATCCCGCCGGACAGGTCTTTGAATGGACCGTGACAGGTGCCGGATCGGGACGTTTCATCGTCAAGGGCGGGTCCTGGGACGACAAAGGCTGTGGTATCTGCCGCCCCGCCGCACGGCATAGCCGTCCCGCGCCGCTCAAGCATATTCTGATCGGTTTCCGGCTGGTGACGGACGCCTCACGGTGAGTTTACGGCATCCGCCCTCCAAAACAGCCCGCCGAGTGCTTATTATTAGAGGAGGAGGACCCCATGCCAGACGCCTTTTCCCGCACTGACTTACCCGTTCCCGAACCGGTCGATTTTTCGAAAATCGCCGATGACAGGCTGGCCGAAATGCGCGATGCCGCGCACGAAGTTGTCGAATGTCATCGTATCCTTGCCAATACCAACGACAATATCGTCGGCGAGTTGATCAAGGATACGGAAGGGTTTTTTGAGTGGGATCATTATCCCGAAGGGGATGTTTTTGATCACAATACGGATTCACAATTTTACTACCACGCCCACCCACAGGAATTGCGCTCCGGCGAACACGGTCATTTTCATACGTTTTTGAGGCCGGACGGCATGCCATCCGGTGTGCGGCCCGCTATGGTTCCCGACTTCAAGATGCCGGAAGGCGAAAACGAGGCGCTGAGCCATCTGATCGCCATTTCAATGGACAAGTTCGGCGTGCCGATCCGCCTTTTCACGACCAATCGCTGGGTGACAGGGGAAATCTGGTATGCGGCTGACGATGTCCGGCGCATGCTGGACAGTTTCAGGATCGATCACGCGCAGCCGTCCTGGCCGGTCAACCGATGGGTGAGCTTTATGATCCGCCTGTTCCGGCCGCAGATCGTGAACTTGCTGGAAGCGCGCGACGCGGCGGTCGCGGCCTGGCAGGACGCACATCCTGACAGCAATGTCTATGAAGACGAGGAACTCGAGATAACGTCTTATCTCGATATTAATATCGACGATCAGGCCGCCGCGATTGAGGCCGAATTATCGCGGCGATCCTGAGAGAAATCGTCTACTTGGTGGCTTCCATCAGATAGGCGGCCAGATCTTCGCGATCTTTTTTCTTCTTCAGTCCGGCAAATGCCATCTTGGTGCCTTTGACGACCTTCCGCGGCTTTTCGATATAGGTCAGGAACAACTCCGGCGTCCATTTCTTGCCTTCACCGAATTTCTTCATGCCCTTGGACGATTTGTATTTCGGGGCGGTTCCGGGCTGACGACCGAACATCCCGTGCAGGCTGGGACCGATCCGGTTCTTGCCGGCCACGACCGTGTGACAGGCTTTGCACTTGTTGAAGACGCGCTTGCCTTTCTTGGCGTCACCGGCGGCCATTGCGGGGCCGGCCATGACGGCGATGAAGAGGGCGGTGACGGCGGTCAAAACTGCTTTCATGACGAATTCCTTTGTTCTTAGCCTGTCCAAGATATGGGGGTTACTACCTCACCCGCCAAGCTCGGGTCAATCGCAAGGCGATCAAGTTTTCGAAATCGGGGCCAACTGCGACGGATTGACGCCGTTCCGCTCTTGCGGACACACTAAATATGCAATCGGGAGGTTAAAAATGCCGTTAAGACTTGAGGGAAAGACCGCGCTGGTCATCGGGGCGGGATCGCGTGCCGCGGGATGGGGAAACGGCAAGGCGGCGGCGGTGCTGTTTGCCCGCGAGGGCGCGAAAGTCGCCGCGGTGGATATCAACCCGGAGGCGGCGGAGGAAACCCGCGCAATTATCGAAGCGGAGGGAAATGTTGCAATCGCCTTGGCAGGTGATGCCACTGATAGCGGGGACATGGCGCGGGTGGCCGCGCAAACCGTTGACGCATTCGGGAAAATCGATGTGCTGCACAATAATGTCGGGGCGCCGGCGCCGGGTTCTCCTGTCGAAATGCCCGAAGATGTCTGGCGGGCCAATATGGCGGTCAATGTCGGGTCCGCCTTTATGACAACCAAACACGTCCTGCCGGTGATGGCGGAAAACGGCGGCGGTGTCGTTGTAAACGTGGCTTCGATCGCCGGGATCAAAAATCTCGAACGCAGCCTGGTCGGGTATCAGGCGGGAAAGGCGGCGCTGATCCAGCTGACGCGGTCGATCGGCGCGCAATGGGGACCGCGCGGTGTCCGCGCGAATTGCGTTCTGCCGGGTCTGATGAAAACACCGCTGGTGCTGGACCGGATCAACAGCAGTTACGACACGGCGGAGACTCGTCAGGCCGCGCTGGATGAGCGCGAACGGATGGTGCCGATGGGGTTTATGGGGGATGCCTGGGATACCGCCTATGCCTCATTATTTTTGGCCTCCGATGAGTCGAATTACATCAATTGTACTGAGCTGGTGGTTGATGGCGGTATTACCGCGGGCCGCCCGCTGGATTGGCGCGATCCGGAAGCCGTCGCGCCCCCGGTGCCCACACCGGACGCGGAGGCCAGATCGGTTCCCGCCCCCCAAAAGCGTTTCGAAGGTAAGGCGGTGATCGTGGTCGGCGCGGGCTCCCTCGGACCGGGATGGGGCAACGGCAAGGCATCCGCCGTGCAGTTCGCGCGCGAAGGGGCGTGGGTGCTGGCGGTCGATATAAACGGCGATGCGGCGGCGGAAACCCGCTCGATCATTGAAGGAGAAGGTGGCGTCTGCATCAATATGACCGCCGATGTGCTGGACGAGGCTGCGGTCGAGGCTGTCATCCGCAAATGTGTCGATGCGTTCGGGCGGCTGGATGTGCTTCACAATAATGTCGGTGGCTCGGGCGGACCGAAGGGTCCGGCATCGGTATCCGCCAAGGATTGGTGCGCCAATGTCCTGCTCAATGTGCGCCCCGCATTCCTCGGGACCAAGTTCGCCTTGCCGGTGATGGAGCGTCAGGGCGGCGGCGCCATCGTCAACACGGGCTCGATCTCAGGGATCAGCGTGCCGGAACACCCGATGAGCTCCTACCAGACCGGCAAGGCGGGGCTGATCCAGTTTTCGCGCGGTGTGGCGCTGGAATATGCGCGGGTGAATATTCGCTCGAATGTGGTTATTCCCGGCAAGATCAAGACCCCGATGACGCAGGTGCGCCAGGGCGCGCTGCACGATGCCGCGGAGGTCGAGGAAATCTTCAAACGCCGGGCGCGGTCCGTGCCGCTCGGCTGCATGGGGGAGGCCTGGGATATCGCGCACGCGGCGGCGTTTTTGGCGAGCGACGAGGCGCGCTATATCACCGCCGCCGAACTGGTGGTCGATGGCGGGCTGACCGCGAATTGCTGTTAGTTGATATTTCTGGTCGCGGTTCCGGTGCGATGCGATGAAATCGGTCTTCTAAAACGGGAACCAGCTATGTTCCTTGTTGTAGTGCAGATAACCGACATTCGCGCCCGCCCTTAGGCCCACACCGGTGCGGATCGGGGCCAGCACGACATCGCCCGCCGACTGGTAATTCAGGCTGACGCCCGCGACGACATAAAGGCTGCCATCAACGCCGGGAAAGCGGCGGTAAATATCTTCTGGATCCTTAAGGTTATAGACCAGGGTGAGGACTTTCGAGGCGTTGCCGCCGAAATCGAACCCCACCGACGGGCCCTGCCAATAGACTTTCCGGGATTTTGAATTTTTCCGGTTAAGCGTCCCTTCGCCATAGCGCAGCCCGACAATAAAGGCGCCGCCGAATTCCTCGCCCTCGATAAAGGCGTCGGGTTCGCCATGATCGGCGAAGACGCGCTCGACCGCCTTGGCCAACCCTGCGGTGGTGGAACCGAACAGGCTTTTTGCTTTCGAGAGAACCTCGTCCTCCGAATAGGTATCTTTCTTTTGCTGGTTCGACTGCGCGTGAAGCGGCGCCGCGACAAACATCGACAGTGCCATCAGGACGAAAAGACCGGTTCGAAGCATGCGTTCCTCTCTGCGGTATTGAAGCCAGAATGGCCAGATTAACGCGAATTTCGGCGACTCGCCTGGTACGATTGAGGCACGCACCACTGTCAGTCGCTGAAATAAAGGCGTTTCGGATTTTCGCAGAGTATCTTGCGGCGGTTTTCCGCATCCGGGGCCATCGCGCCCAGCGCTTCCAGCAGATCGCCCTCATTCGGCACGTGGCCGGGTTCGAAATTATTGCCGTGTGGCCAGTCGGATCCCCAGATCACCCGGTCGGGCGCGGCGGCGACCACCGCCTGGCCCATCGGTACGATATCGGAATATGGCACGGTGCCGGGCGCGAATGGCACGGTTTCCGCCGACAGCTTGTCGATGCTGGCGATCTTCACCCAGAACCGGTCGTCCTTCAGAATGTCGATCAGCAGCGCGAAGGCCGGGTGATTCATCCCGCCATCCCTGGGTTTGCAGCGCGTCATGTGATCGACCACGGTCGGGATCGGGATATTGCGGATGATCTTTTCGTTATCGACGAAATGATCCGGCTCGACATGCAGCACCAGCGACCAGCCCAGCTTTTCCATACGTGGCAGGGCGGCCTCCAGATTTTCGATGCTGCCCGGTCGGTCGGACATCAGCGAAAACCGTGCGCCACGCGCGCCCTGTTCGTGCAGCGCTGCAAGCTCCGCATCGCTGGTTTTCTCATTGAACCGGATGACGCCACGCATCTTGCTGTCGGATCGGATCACCGCATCCATGATCGCGGAATTATCGAACCCGTGGGCGGTCGGCTGTACCGCGATGCCGTGTGTCAGCCCGGTGACCTGCTGCACCTTCCAGTAATTTTCCACCGGCGCGCCCGGCGGGGTGTAGCGCCGTGTTTCGGAAAGCGGAAACCTGTCCGGCGGCCCGAAAATATGGAAATGGGTATCGCAGGCCCCATCGGGCAGTTTCCAGCTTGGCGCGCGGGTGTTCGGATCAGGCGGCAAGGCGTAGGGCAGGTCGGTCATCATTTTCTCCTTTGATGCCAAAGATTGTCCGCCGTTGTCAGAATATGGCAAGATCAAACCGGAAATCAGGGAGTGGATAAATGCGTCATCGCGAAACCGGCGTTCTGGAACATGATGAGGAACGGGCGACGCCCGGCTATACGTTGATCGTGCCGCTGGTCGGCAAGGCCGCCTATCTGATCGATATGGCAGGCGAGATCGTGCATCAGTGGGAGTTTCCGCTGACGCCCGGCAATTACGCCTATCTGATGCCGAATGGCAATCTGCTCTGGTCCGGGCGGACGGAGGAAGGCCCGCCGCTGCGCCGGGGCAAGGGCGGGTTGCTCCGTGAATATGACTGGGACGGCAATATCCTCTGGGAATATAAAGATCATAACCAGCATCACGATTTCCGCCGCTGCCCGAACGGCAACACGATTTATCTGGGGTGGGAGGCGCTGCCCGATCAGGCCGCGGCGCGCGTTATCGGCGGCATTCCGGGTACCGAGAAGGACGGGGTGATCTATGGCGATTATATCCGCGAGGTAAACCCGGCGGGCGAGACCGTCTGGGAATGGCATTTCCACGAAGACGAGACGATAGAGGATCATCCGCTGATCGAGGTGGTCGACCGCAATGAGTTCGCCCATGCCAATGCGTGTTATCCGATGGAAAACGGCGATGTGCTGGTCAGTTTCCGGCGTATTCATACCATCGCCATCATCGACCGGCAGACAAAGAAATTTCGTTGGTCGCACCGCGATGTGATGTGGGGCACGACTCACGACGTGCAGTTGCTGGAAAACGGCAACATGCTTTTCTTCGCGAACGGCATCTATACGCCGCTGAACCCGTTTTCGCGGGTGGTGGAGCTGAATCCGGAGACCAGGGAAGAGGTCTGGGATTATCGTGGCCAGCCGACCTGGACCTTTTTCAGCCCCAATATATCCGGCGCGCAACGGCTATGGAGCGGTAATACGCTGATCTGTGAAGGGCAGATGGGGCGCATTTTCGAAGTTACACCCGATGGCGAGATCGTCTGGGAATATGTTTCGCCGTTTTTCGGTCCCTATAACTGGTTCGGGCTGGAAAAGGGCGGCGCAGGCAATTCGGTATTTCGCGCCTATCGTTACGAAGCGGGTTCTCCTGAGCTTGCCGGGCGTGTAAAGTCCGGCGGAATTTGAACAGCGCGGGCAGTGAAATGAAATCGCTGATGAATACGATCCTGAAAGATGCCATTTACCGGCTGTCCTTCTGGCTGGCGGCGGCGTTGATTGTGTGTGCGATTACGCCCGCATTTGAGCAGGAAATCGTCTTTCTGGAGCTGACGACGCATTTTTCCCAGCTCTTTGCGCTATGCGGCGTTGTTCTGTTTTTCTATGTCGTGCTGCGCCGGCGTAAATATGCCTCCCGTGAGGTCGCGGTCATGTGCATTCTCGCCATGCTCGGAAATGCCGCCTGGCTGATCCCCTTCCTGCCGTTCAAGGGCGAAGCCCCGCCGGCGAAGGGCGATGTTTTAAAGGTCGTTCAGCTGAACGTTCTCAAGGTTAATCGCCACACCGATGAAGTTGTCGAATGGCTGCGTAACGAGGCGCCCGACGTGGTGTCGGTGCAGGAGGTCGATCTTGGCTGGCTGTCCGCCTTGGCGGCGTTGCGCGATATTTACACACACCGGGTGAGCCGTCCGTCCGATGATCTCTTCGGGATCGCTGTTTTCTCGCGCTATCCGTTTAAGGAGCGCCGCATCGAGAAAATGCCGATTTACGATGCTCCCGCGATTTTCGCTGAAATCGACTGGAAGGGGACGCCTGTAAGAATTGCCGCCGTGCATTCACCGCCGCCGCTGGTTACCAAATCCGTCATCGCGCGCAAGCATACGCTCGATATCATGGCGAAATGGTCCCGCACTGAGGACAACAAGGCGACGCTTGTTCTGGCCGATCTTAACGTCACTCCGGCAACCGCCATATATCGCAGGGTTTTAAAGGATTCCGGGTTGTCCGATCCGCGCCAGGGGCGCGGTCTCTTGCCCACCTGGCCCGCGCCGTTCCCGGCGCTCGTAAGGCTCCCGCTCGACTATATTCTCCATAATGACAAGCTGCGCGTTGTCGATTTCCGGATTGGTCCGAGTGTCCGAAGTGACCATCACCCGGTAATCGCGGTTTTTGAAGCGGCCCGTTAATCCATAGCAGCGACGACAATACTTTTGTCAGGCCGTCAGCGGTGTATTTCCTCTGATCAGGTCCGAGGCACGTTCGGCCATCGCTATGACCGGGGCGTTGATGTTGCCGCCGGGCATATCCCGCATGACCGAGGCGTCGACCACCCGTAATCCGTCAAGACCACGGACTTTCATTTCCGGATCGACGACAGCGGTCTCGTCGCTTGCCGCCCCCATCTTGCAGGTGCCGAGCGGGTGATGGACGGTCCAGGCCGTCTGGCGAATAAAGGCGTCGATATCCGCCTGGCTCTTGCAGTCCGCGCCAGGGTTGAGCTCCTTGCCGCGGAAACCATCAAGCGGTTTTTGAGTCGCGACTTCCCGGACCATGTCGAAACCGGTGCGGAATGTTTCCCAATCTTCCGGTTCCGAGAGGAAATTCTGGTATATCGCCACCGGGTCTTTCGGATCGGCGGAACGCAGCTTTATCTCTCCCCGGCTTTTCGGGTGTAGCAAAACCGGACGGCACATAAAGGCATCTTTCGGCCGCTTGCGGATACCGGGGAACCAGGGTTGCGTTTCCGGCGGGACAAACCGCGTCAGAAACTGAATATCCGGTTGCGGCAGGGCGTTGTCGGATTTCAGGAACGCCATAACGGGCCCCGGCATTTCCGTCGCGAAGCCGGTACCGAGGAAATAGGCCTGCATCATGGCGAGCGCGATCCGGTCATAACGAAGATAACCGACAAACGGACCGTCCTCGTTTCGTTCATATTCGATGCCGACGGAGAGATGATCCTGAAGATTTTGTCCCACCCCGGGCAGTTCGAGGTTTGTGGGGATGCCGTGTTCGGCCAATGCGGCCGCCGGACCGATACCGGACAGCATCAAAAGCTGTGGCGAATTGATGACGCCGCCAGAAAGAATGATCTCCTTTTCCGCGCGGGCGATGATTTTGGCCGATCCTCTGCCGTATTCGATACCCGTCGCGCGGCCGTTCTCCAACAGAATACGCAGCGCCATCGACTTACGCGAAACGGTCAGATTGGGCCGGTTCAACGCGGGGCGCAGATACCCGACCGAAGCGCTGCAACGGCGGCCCTTGCCGACGGTTGACTGCATCATGCAGAAGCCTTCGTTTTCCGCGCCGTTATAGTCATCGTTAAAGCTGTATCCGGCGGCTTTGCCGGCTTCGAACCAGGCTTCGACCAAGGGGTCGGGATATCGGTTTCGTGTCGTGGTCAGCGGACCGCCGCCGCCGCGATAGTCGCTGCCCTCTTCCTGCCAGCTTTCCTGCCGTTTGAAATAGGGCAGGAGGTTCTTATAGGACCAGCCGTCGCACCCTTGTCGCGCCCACCGGTCGAAATCCTCCGGATGACAGCGGACATAGGCCATCGCGTTGATTGAGGAGCAGCCGCCGATAACCTTGCCGCGCGCGCATTCTATTTTCCGGTTGTCCAGATGGGGTTCCGGTTCGGTGAAATATCCCCAGTCATGCAGCCGTTCGAACAAGATTTTGCCCCAGCCGAGCGGCACGTGGATCAACGGGTCCCAGTCACTTCCACCGGCCTCAAGCAAGAGAACGGTTACATCGCCGTCTTCGGTCAGCCGGTTGGCCAGCGTACAGCCGGCGGAACCGGCGCCCACGATGATGTAATCGAATGTCTTTTCAGCCATGGCGGTTCTCCAAACGAAACGGGGCCGGACGCGGAACGCCCGGCCCCTTATCTCGGCCGTTTAGCCGGTCAGGGTTGCTTGTCCGAGGTCTTGGCAAGGACCTTTTTCAGCAATGCGTACATGTCCTTGGTGGCCTTGTCGCTGCCAAGGAACTCGTCGCCCAGCGGGGCCAGCGAATAGGTCAGCCGTGCCTGCTCCGGCGCGGGTAGCTTGATGACTTCCGCACCGTTCTTTTTCCAGAGGGCAACGGCTTTCTGGTTGAAACCCCAAGACATCTTGCCGGCCCAGGGCTCCAGATCGCGTCCGACATCCATAACCATTTTCTGGAGGTTCTTCGGCAATTTTGACAGCCAGCGCTTGCTGACCCAAAGCGCGCTCGGGATATGGCCGGATTCGATCTGCGTGATGTATTTGGTCGTGGTGAAAAATTTCAGCGCGCCCATGACCACCATGGAGCTGCGGCAGCCATCGATGGTTTTGCGTTGCAATGCCGGAAGCACTTCTGAAAACGGCATCGGCACGCCGGTCATGCCGAGAGTCGAGGCGAGCTTGCTTTCCATCTTGGTCGCCAGCACCCGGATCTTCAGCCCCTTCATATCGTTGATGCTCCGGATCGGCTTGAGAGAGGCGATAGACGTCGCGCCGTAATTGAAAATCGAAACGCCGACTACCCCGGCCTTGCTCGCAAGGTTGAGGTATTTTTCGCGAAATTCCGGCGAAGTCGCGGTGTTATGGGCATGCCAGAATCCCTTGAAAAGACCAGGCGCGTCCAACACCTGAAACGCCTTGTTGATGCCGGAGAAAAAGCCCGGCGGGGAGACGAACCCGCCCTGGGCGCCGAGCTTCAGATTTTCGATCTGGCGCGGAATTTTACCGAGCTGGGCCGCCGGGAAAATCTTTACCTTGATCTCGCCCTTGCTGCGTTTTTCCAGCTCTTCGCCGAATTTCTTGGCAAGTTCATGCTGTGGGTCATTGATAGTGACCATGCCGATGCGCATTTCATATGCGGCCTGTGCGGCGGTTGCCCAGCCAAAAGCGCTGAGCGCGACCGCGGAAACCAGAAGTTTGTTCATTTGTTTTCTCCCTGATGAACGAAAATTATACAAAACCTATCCCAACAGGCGTACCAACGCCAAGGACAGATCGGGCCAATAGGTGATGACGCCGAGCGCCGCGAGATTGATGACGATAAAGGGCATCAGGCCGGGATAAAGGCTGCTGAGCGGGACCCGGAACAGGGCCTGTGTCACGAATATGTTCAGCCCGAAGGGGGGCGTGAACATCCCGATACTGACATTCACCGTCATGATGATGCCGAAATGCACGGGGTCGATCCCGGCGGCGAGGACGACCGGCTTCAGGATCGGCGCCAGTACGAGGATCGCCGAAGCGGGGTCCAGCACGCAGCCAACCAGCAATAGAAGCAGATTAATAATCAGCAGCACCATCCATGGCTGAACCGCCAGTTCGTTGATCCATTCGACCATGGCCTGCGGCACACCCGCGATGGTGAGGAGGCGCGAGAACAGGGTGGCCGCGCCAACGATTACCAGGACCTGCGCGGTCAGATAAACAGACTCGATGGTGACGTCCCAGAGCGTCTTGAGGGTAAGGTCCTTGTATATGAAAAGCGCGACCGCCATCGCGTACAGACAGGCGACGCCGGCGGCCTCCGTCGGCGAAAAAATACCGGCGTAAATCCCGCCCAGAATGATCAACGGCGTTCCCAGCGCCCAGCCGCCGCTCTTCGTCGCGCGTCCGAACCGCGCCAGCTCGAATTTGCCGCCTTCCTGAATATTCTTTTTGCGGGCGTAGAAATAGATATAGAGCCCCATCACGAAGGCGATGAACAGGCCCGGCAGAATGCCCGCGATAAACAGATGGCGGACGGATTCTTCTGCCGCCGCGCCATAGAGGATCATGGCGATCGAGGGCGGGATGATGCCGGCAATGGCGCCGGCGCTGGCCAGCAAGCCGCCCGAAAATTTTTCCGGATAGCCGCGGTCGCGCAGGGACGGGAACATCATCCCGCCGATCGCCGCCACCGTAGCGGGGCTGGAGCCCGAAATCGCACCGAAGACCGTACAGGCGCCGACCGTAGTCAGCGCCAGCGACCCCCGGATCGCGCCCAGGATGGACAGAACCCATTCGACCAGCCTTTTGGAGATACCGCCCTGCGCCATGATCGCGCCGGCATAGATAAAGAACGGCACCGCGATCAGCTTGTAATTATCGACGCTGCCGAACAGTTCCGTCTGGATCATCGCGATCGGCAAATCCATGATCCAGATAATCGCGATCACAGACGACACCATCAGAATGACGAAGATCGGGAAGCCCAGAACGAGAAGCAGGATGGGCAGGATGGCCATTACCCAGAGAATGGCCGGCCTCCTTTCGCGTCCGGAGCTATGACCGGGGGCTCTTCAGGATTTCCCGCCAGATAGCGCTTAACACGAACAAGAATAAACAGCACGATCAGCGCAAAGGATATCGGGACCGCCATATGGATCACGTTCATCGGCAATTCCGCGACCTGGCTTTCATGGGTGAATTCACGGATCGCGATAAAGCTCTGATAAATGATGACCCCGCCGATTGCCAGAAAACCGATAGTGGCGAGCCCGTTGACGATGGCGCCCGAGGCGCCGCCGAGCGACCGGCTGAGCAAATCCATCCGCAAATGCCCGCCATCCCAGGTTACCAGAACCGCGCCGAGATAGACGGTCCAGACAAGCACATAGCCGAGAATTTCTTCCGCCCAGATGATCGGGGTGAGAAAAACATAGCGGCCGATGGAGTTGGCGACGATCAGAAAGACGCTGGCGATCAGGACGATTCCGAGCAGCACCCGGATTGCCCCAAGAATCGCATTGCTGATGGCAGTCACGCCTTTGTCCCCCGCTTGTTCTTGTTATGGAACATTGCCAATAGCGGCGCATGCTGGCGGTTGAGCCCAATCAAGTCAACCCGGTGCGTCCGGCCCTTTGTCATTCGGCAGAGACGGAGGTTCTCCGCCCTTTAATGACAGCGAAATCTTTGCCGGCCGTGATTCCAGTCGCTCCGGCGGCGGGCCGCCGAACAATGCGCGTATCCGGCTGAAGAGGGCCATGATCCCGCGCCAGATTTTCGGCGTCAGCCAGATCATGAAAGCAAGCAGGATTACTGCGAT
>CAZBKQ010000023.1:0-3806 GCA_964492555.1 uncultured Rhodospirillaceae bacterium
ACCGCGCCGCCCATGCTGACCCCGACGGCATAGACCGGCAGACCGGGATGGCGCGCGCGCACGGCCCGGATTGCACCGCGCAGATCGGCGGTCAGACTGCGCGTTCCGGCCCAGTATCCCCGGTTGGGCGCGCCGCCGAAGCCGCGCTGGTCATAAGCATAGGTGGCGATGCCGTTCCCGGCCCAGAACGGCGCGGGCAGGGCAAAAGCATTGGCATAATCGTTAAAGCCGTGCAGCGCGACGATCACCGCGCGTGGTTGTTTCCCGCCCGCCGGCAGCCAGCGTTTCAGCGGCAGCTTCGCCCCATCCGCCGCGATCAGGAAATCCCCCGCGAGGCGCGGTTGCTCCACCGCCGGTCCCATCGGGCGGATGCTCGCCGCGCAGGCGGCGAGGGCGAGGAGGAGGAATAGGGCGCTTACGTGTTTCATTCTTTGTCTCGCGGTTCCCGCTCTCTCCCCCTCCCGGCCCCCCATCAGGATATTCTCGTGGGTGGCCTGGAGGGGGAGAGGGCCGGCGCCGACTTTACTATAAAGGCGGCCGTCCCCGGGCCAGCGCGGCGCCGCCCGCTTCGGGGTCGTCCAGCCCGGCGATTCGCGGCGCGGCCTCATCCAGCCCGGTGATTTTGATAAAAATATCTTCGAGGTCCGATTCTTCCGTCACCAGATCGGCGATGGCGAGATTTTCCGCGCCCATCGCGGCGATAATTTCGCCCGCCCCCAGCCGGCTTGGCGAAAAGCGGAAGACAATGCGCTCCGGCGATTCCAGCACCCCGCCCATTTCTGTCAGGCGCGGGCTCAGCCTTTCCACCGTATCGGCAAGGGTGATGCGCAAGGTCCGTTGGTCGATCTGGCCGATCAGGTCGGGGGTGTCGTCGCACGCCACCACATGGCCGCGATCAATAATGGCGATGCGGTCGCACATCTCCTCGGCCTCTTCCAGATAATGGGTGGTCAGCACGATGGTGACACCGTCTTCGTTCAGTTTGCGCATGTAAGTCCAGAGCTGGCGGCGCAGCTCCACATCCACCCCGGCGGTCGGCTCGTCCAGCACCACCACCGGCGGCGAATGAACCAGAGCCTTGGCAATCAGCAGCCGGCGTTTCATCCCGCCGGACAGGGACCGCGCATAGGCATCGGCCTTGTCGGCCAGCCCCATCGCCTCCAGCAGCTCCATCGTGCGGCGTTCGCGTTTCGGCACGCCATAAAGCCCGGCCTGGAATTCCAGCACCTCACGCGGTGCGAAAAACGCGTCCAGATTGACCTCCTGCGGGACGATGCCGATGGCGGCGCGCGCCATGCGCATTTGGTCGTCTATATCGTAGCCCCAGATTTTCGCCGACCCGCCGGATTTGATTACCATCCCGGCCAGGATGTTGATCATGGTCGATTTACCGGCGCCGTTCGGCCCCAGCAGCCCGAATATCTGCCCGCGCGGCACCTGCAGATCGACCCCATCCAGCGCCCGCACCGGCTCCGCACCCTCTTCGCCGCGATAGGTCTTGGTCAGCCCTTGCAGCTCAATCGCGTAATCGGGAAGCGGTGTGTCGGGCTGGTCGGTCATGATTTTTTGCTTCCGCAAAATATTGGTGGGGCGTGCGCCTGTTCGCGGGTTTCCATTACTTGCGAAACATCCGCCTTGGGGTATCATCCGGCCCCGACAGGGTCAATTGATCGATCGTTCAGGAGAAACCGCCCATGGCGTCCGATGCCGCTGGAACCATTCCCGAACCGCCCGAGGTGATCGAGGTGGAGGAAACCACCGTCGCCTGCGATGGCGGGGGCGGCGCGCTCGGCCATCCGCGCGTGTTTCTGACGCTGAAAAACGGCCGCGTGGAATGCCCCTATTGCGACCGGCTGTTCGTTTTGAAAGAGGGCGTCAAACCCTCGGCCGGCCATTGACCGCGGCTCCTCCGCGCCGAGAGAGATTCCGCTGATGGCGGACAAGAAACATCTCATCCTGATAGACGGGTCGGGCTATATCTTCCGGGCCTATCACGCCCTGCCGCCGATGACCCGGCCGGACGGCACCCCGGTCAACGCGGTCTATGGCTTTACCTCCATGCTGCTCAAGCTGGTCGACGATTCGGAGGCTGACTGGCTCGGCGTGATTTTCGACACTGCGCGCAAGACCTTCCGCACGGAAATTTACGAGGAATACAAGGCAAACCGCCCGCCGCCGCCGGACGATCTGGTGCCGCAATTCGCCCTGATCCGTGAGGCGGTCTCCGCCTTCGGTCTGCCGCAGGCGGAGATGGAGGGGTTCGAGGCCGACGATCTGATCGCGACCTACGCCAAGAAGGCGGCCGCCGACGGGCATCGCGTCACCATTGTTTCAAGCGACAAGGATCTGATGCAGCTCGTCGATGACGATATCTCGATGATGGATCCGATGAAGAACACGCCGATCTCCTATGCGGAGGTCGAAAAGCGTTTCGGCGTGCATCCCGACAAGGTGGTCGATGTGCAGGCGCTGGCCGGCGATTCCACCGATAACGTGCCGGGCGTGCCGGGAATCGGGGTCAAGACCGCGGCGCAGCTGATCGCCGAATATGGCGACCTCGATACGCTGCTGGAACGCGCCGGGGAAATCAAACAACCCAAACGCCGCCAGAATCTGATCGAGTTCGCGGATCAGGCGCGTATCTCGCGCGATCTGGTTCGGCTCGCGCAGGACGCGCCGGTAAAGGCCGGCTATGAAACGTTCGAGCTGGAAGAACCCGACCCCGAAACGCTGGTTAAATTCCTGCAGCAGCAGGGCTTCAAATCGATCCTGTCGCGGGTGCAGGCGGAGCTTGCCGAATCCGGCCATCTGGTCGAAACCGAAGAGGAAAAGGCGGCCCAGGACGCGTTGGAAGAGGCGGGATACGCGCTGGTGCAGGACGCGGCGCTGCTGCGGAAATGGGCTGACGCGGCGGCGAAGCAGGGACTTGTCGCGGTCGATACCGAAACCGATTCACTGGACAGTCTGCGCGCCAATCTGGTCGGCATGTCGCTCGCGCTGAACGAGCCGGTCGAGGGATCGCGCGCCTGTTACATTCCGCTCGCCCATGTTTCGGGTGCGTCGCAGGGGGCGCTCGATCTCGGCGGTGATGGCAATGGCGGCGATGGCGAAGCGCCGGATCAGATGTCTATCGATGAGGCGATCGGCATCCTCAAACCGGTGCTGGAGGAACAGGGCGTCCTTAAAATCCTGCATAACGCCAAATATGACGCGGAGGTTCTGGCGCGCTACGGCGTTGCGCTCGGCCCGGTGGATGACACCATGCTGCTCTCCTATGTGCTGGAAGGCGGGTTGCATAATCACGGGATGGATGAGCTGGCGCGGGTGCTGCTTGACCGGACGACCATCAAATACAGTGATGTGACCGGCACCGGCCGCAACAAGATCACCTTCGCCGAGGTGCCGCTGGAGGCCGCGCGCGACTATGCGGCGGAAGACGCCGATGTGACGCTCGCGCTGCACGCGGCGCTGAAACCGCGCCTGGTCACCGAGAAAATGACGACCGTGTATGAGCGTATCGAAAGGCCGCTGATCCGGGTGCTGCAGGAAATGGAGACGGAAGGCATCCTGGTGGATGCGAAAGAGTTAAAGCGCCTGTCCGACGATTTTGAAAAGCGCATCGCCGCGCTGGGTACGGAAATCCATGAAATGGCCGGGCATGAATTCAATATCGGCTCGCCCAAACAGCTGGGCGAGGTGTTGTTCGATGAAATGTCATTGCCCGGCGGCAAGAAGGGCAAGACCGGGGCGTATGGCACCGGCGCCGATGTGCTGGAAGGGCTGGCGGCGCAGGGGCACGATCTGCC
>CAZBKQ010000023.1:3906-17513 GCA_964492555.1 uncultured Rhodospirillaceae bacterium
TATTTCGATAAATATCCCGGCGTGAAGGACTATATGGAGACCACCAAGGAATTCGCGCGCGAAAACGGTTTTGTCTCCACCATCTTCGGGCGGCGGGTCCATATGCCCGGGATCAATGACAAGAATCCGGCGCGGCGCAATTTCCATGAACGCGCGGCGATCAACGCGCCGCTGCAGGGCGCGGCCGCCGATATCATCAAGAAGGCGATGATCCGCATGCCCGGCGCCCTGAGTGCCGCGAAACTGTCCGCGAAAATGCTGCTGCAGGTACATGACGAGCTGATCTTCGAAGTGCCGGAGCAAGAGCTGGAAGATACCGCCGCCTGTGTTCGTGAGGCGATGGAATCCGCGGTTACGCTTTCCATCCCGCTGGTCTGTGATACCGGGTCCGGAAAAAGCTGGGCCGAGGCGCATTAGGTCGGCGCGATATCTGAAAGTTTCTAATTTCAGAAAAAGAAAAGGCGGGCCCCGGAGAACCCGCCTCGTAATTTCCATGCCGCCGTTTTTTTATTCGATGTTCCCCTGGGCCGTCTGTTCCGGCGGCGCGCGTCGCGGCCCGGGAAGTTCTGTAATCGGAAAATCGGATTTCTGGTTATTCGCCAGCAACATCTTTGCGTGATTTCGCGTGACGCAAATATAGGTCCTTCCGTCCATTTTCTCGTTTTCCAGAAAAGCCTGCATGCTGCAGGACAGAGGCGAACTGAAGGAGCGGGCTGTATCCATCGTCATTGTCGAGCCGTCACCCAGCCCGAAAAGCACGACCAATACATAGGGAAGTGTGCTCATGCGCGCGGTCCCTCCGCAGCCGGTCGGTTCCGCGACTTACCGGTTAACCGTTTCCTTTCCCGCCTTTCGGGTCAGGCGAAACGGCGTGAACGGCGTGCGGGTGCGCCGGACCTTTTTTTCGAAGTGGCGTTCGTCGCGCCACATCGGCCGTTGGTCCTGATGTTCGGCGGAACGAACAGCATCCCGCCAGATCGAGTTGCAGTAGGTCATCAGAATGTCCATCGTGCGTCCTCCTTTACGCTAACCTCGGTGGTGTGCCGGGGACATTGCCAAGCGCACTAAGTGCGCCCTGATTTTGAATATAGGCGCACCTTGTGCGCATTGCAAGTTGAAAATGCGCACAATGTGCGTATCATTTTGCGGCCCTTTTCCGCCGGGCCGGAATTTGTACTATTTGAATTGGTTGAGACGCGGGACGCCGTATGAGTACCGACGAATTGGAGAGTAAGCACAGCCGCAAGCAGGACGAAGTCATGTCGTCCCGCGATTTTAAGCGCTGGCGCAAGGGTTTAGGGCTTTCCCAGAAAGAAGCCGCACAGGCGCTGGGCCTGAAAAGGCGCATTCTGCAATATTACGAAAAGGGCGAGCGGAACGGAAAACCGGTCATGGTTCCCAAATATGTCCGGCTTGCCTGTTTCGCCATTACCCAGGGCTGCGAGGATTTTTCCGGACCGGGTGATTCGGAAGACTGATTCGTTTTTCACTATTTTTATATGAGGGCCGGCGCCGATTCGCCGGGAAAGGAGAAGAGCATCCTCTATGTATGAGGAAAGCGAACTGAAACTGACCTTGAGTCCTGAAGCCGCGGCAAAGCTCGCCAAAGCCAAAGGTTTGAAACCGGTGAAACGCAAAAAGCGCCGCCTGGTCAGCACCTATTTCGATACGCCGCGCCAGGCACTTCATAAATCGGCGATTTCACTTCGCGTGCGCGATGACGGGGCAAAAAAGGTGCAGACCGTAAAAGCGCCGTTCGACGGCCCCGCCGGACTGCAGAATTTTCGTGAATGGACAGCGCCGCTGGATGAAGAGGCCGGCCCGACGCTGGATTTCATCGGCGACGAAAAGCTGGCCTACGATCTGGCAAGACGCCGCTGCGCCGAGCGTCTGACGGAACAGTTCGTTACCGATATCGACCGCACCACGCTTGTTCTCAAAAATCGCGGGGCCCGGTTCGAGATGGCGATCGATCGTGGCGTGATCCGGACCTGCCGCAACGGAAACTCTGTTGAAGAGCCGGTTTGCGAGGCGGAGCTGGAACTCATCAAGGGCGATCCCGCGGGGATGCTGGAGGTCGCGCCTGAACTTTGCGAAACCCATGACGTCCGTCCGGTTCATTTGACCAAGGCCGAACGGGGCTACGCCCTGGTACAGCCCGCCTTGCGGCCGCAGCCGGTCAAGCCGCCCAAGGTGATTCTGTCGCCGGAACAGACGGTGGGTGAATCCTTTCATCAGATCATTGCCGGCGCGTTGGATCATCTATTCCGCAATGAAATACCGACACTGGAAGGCCGGCCGGAAGGCGTCCACCAGACCCGCGTCGCCATGCGCCGGCTCCGCGCGGCGATGCGCGCCTTCAAGAAAGTGCTCCCTTATGACAAGCGGAAGGCGTTCAACGGTGAATTCCGCTGGTTCCAGCAAAGGCTGGCCCCGGCGCGCGACTGGCATGTTTTTCTGGATGAGACCCTGCCGCAGATTCCGGCGGAAGACCCTCAACACCGGGCGATGGTGGAAAAATTGCGCCGTATCGCGCGCGCCGAACGCCGCCGGGCGTCCAATGAGGCGAAAGACATTTTGCTCAGCCGGCGCTATGCGCGGATGATTTTGCAGTTCGAACGCTGGCTGGCGGTGCTGGAGGCGGACCGGGACAGGCCGCTCTTCAAACGGCCGGTCAGGGATTTCGCGCGGACTGTTCTGCGCAAGACCCACCGGGATTTCATGGCCGAAACCCGGCCCTTGTCGCGCCTGCCCGGCGAAGACCTTCATGAATTGCGCAAGCGCGGCAAAAAGGCGCGATATGCGGCGGAGTTTTTCAGCGCGCTCTGGACCGGTGGTGACGTAAAACCGTTTCTCAAGGATATGGAAAAAGTCCAGGACCGGTTTGGGGAAGCGAACGACGCTGCGGTGGCGCGCCAGATTCTCGCCATGGTGAATCCGGCACGTCTCGATACCTCTATCATACGGCTGGTGCAGGACTGGTCCGATAACCGTATCCGGAACCGTATTCAGCGGGCTCAGCCGCGCTGGCGCCGCTTCCGCACGGAGGCGCCCTTCTGGGAAGACTAACCCGGTTTTCCGCTGGCCTTCTGCGCGATCTTGTCCGCCGCGCTTTCACGCCGGGTCAGATATATCGCCGCACCCGCAATGATACCGCCGCCGATCCAGATCCAGATCTCCGGCAGTTCCCCGAACATCAGGAAACCGACGACCGCCGCGATCGGCAGGCGGGTATAGTGCAGCGCGACAACGACAATGGCATCGCCATGCAGATAGGCGCGGCTGAGAATGCGTTGATTGGCAAGCTCCAGCAGACCGATGACCGCCATCCAGCCGAGCTGTTCCAGCGTGGGCGTTGTCCAGACGTACAGGCTGGCGATCAGGGCGAGCGGCAGGATGGTGAGAATATTCCAGATCGCTACCGTGTCGGGATGCTCGCTTTTCGAGAGCAGTTTACGGTTGATCGGGTTCCAGCTTTGCACCGCGACCACGCCGAAAACATACAGCACGCCGATATTGAGTTCGACCAGCCCGGGCCGCACGATAACCGCCGCCCCGACCAACCCCGCGACGATGGCGATCATGCGGCTGCCACGGATTGCCTCGCGCAGGATCACGGCGGCCAGCACGGCGGCAAAGATCGGGCGGGTGAAATGGATCGCTGTAATATCCGCGATCGGAAGATGCTTGGCCGAGAGGTAAAAGAACGTGCTCGCCAGAAAGGCCAGCGCGCCGCACAGGATGGCGAGCCCCGGGCGGTTGGGCCGTAGATAGATGCTGGCCCCCCGCGCTATGACGGGTGAGACCGCGATCAGTCCGAACAGGGATCGGAACAGGATGATTTCGAAAACATTGATCTCATGAGAGATCAGCCGCACGATGCCGAGCTGGGTCGTCATCAACACGCCTGAAATGATGATCAGCACGCCGCATTGAACCGCGTCCGGCCACTTACCCATTGTGTCGCCGATCAGCTTTGCCGGATTCATACGTTTTTCTCCCGTCTGGCCAGCGCTGCTTCCCGATGGGCAATATAGGTGGACGAGGTGCAGATCACGGCGGCCCCCACCCAAACCCAGACTTCCGGCACTTCGTGGAAGACAACAAACCCGATTAGCGCGGCAATCGGCAGACGCAGGAAGGCGAGCGCCAGCACGAAGGAAGCGTCGGCAACGGCGAAGGCGCGCGACTGGGCGCGCTGCGTCATGATCCCGGTGGCGCCGATCGCCATCAGCCAGAACCACTGCTCCAGCGTTGGTGTGATCCAGACGATGGCGGCCGGGATTACCGCGACGGGAATCATTACCAGAGAATGATAAAAGGCAATGGTGTCGGGCGGGTCGGTCCGGGTCAGTATTTTGACGATGATGGTGTTACAGGTCTGGATGGCGACGCCGCCGAGCACCAGCAGCAGGCCGAGATTTACCTCCTGGAATCCCGGCCGGATGATGATCAGCATCCCGGCAAACCCGAACCCGATGGCGGTCCAGCGTCTGGCGTGAGCGACCTCGTGCAGCACCATGATCGCGGCGATGGTGCCGAATATCGGTCGGGTAAATGTCACCGACACCATGTCGGCCAACGGCACCATCGTCGCGGCGAAGAAATAAAGCGCGCTGACGAAATAGGCGAGGCTTCCCCGCGTCAGGATCAGCACCGGTTGTTGGGTTTTCAGCCCCTTGCGGCCGACCCGGATCATCCAGGGGATCATAAAGACGACGCCGAAAAGGCAGCGGAACAGGACCGCTTCCAGAACGTGGAGTTCTGGCGTGACCTCGCGCACGCTGATCATCGTCAACGTGAAGCCCAGTCCGGCCAGAGTGATCCAGAAGGCGGCCCGGGCGGGCGCGCTATACCGTTCCTCTATTTTTTCGGTGAATGTCATACATCCTTATAGGCGCAAACCGGCAATCGGGAAATTCGGCCCGGTGGGACAGGTCCGCCACAAAAAAGGGCGGCACCAGGCCGCCCTTTTTTATATCGGTTGCGAATGACGTCAGGCGGCGGCGTGAATGCCCGCCTTGTTGACGTCGTCGTCCACATGCTCCTCGAACTGTTTGAAGTTGTTTTCGAACTCCTTCGCGAGGTGCTGCGCGGTCGAATCGTACTCGCCCTTGTCAGACCAGGTATTGCGGGGGGTCAGCACATCGCCCGGCACGTCGGGGCAGCCGTCCGGCACCAGCAGGCCGAAATTCGGATCTTCCTGCAGCCCGACAGAATCGAGCTTGCCGTCGAGTGCGGCGCGGACCATCGCCTTGGTGTGCGCGATTTTCATCCGTTCGCCGACGCCATAAACGCCGCCGCTCCAGCCGGTATTGACCAGCCAGCAATTGGATTTGTGCTTGGCGATCCGCTCGCCCAGCAGCTTGGCATAGACGGTCGGGTGACGCGGCAGGAACGGCGCGCCGAAACAGGTGGAGAAGGTCGCTTCCGCGCCCGACGTCATGCCGCGCTCGGTCCCTGCGACCTTGGCGGTATAACCGGACAGGAAATGATACATCGCCTGCTCCGCCGACATCTTGCTGATCGGAGGCAGGACACCGAACGCATCCGCGGTCAGCATGATGATGTTTTCCGGGTGACCGCCCATGCCGCTCGGGTCGATATTGTCGAGATAATCCAGCGGGTAGGAGGAACGGGCGTTTTCGGCCAGCGAACCGTCATCGAAATCCGGCATGCGGGTGACGGGGTCGAGAACGACATTTTCCAGCACCGTCCCGAACCGGCGCGACGCGGCGTAGATTTCCGGTTCCGCTTCAGCCGAGAGGTTGATGGTCTTGGCGTAGCAGCCGCCTTCGAAATTAAATACGCCGTTATCGGACCAGCCATGTTCGTCATCGCCGATCATGGTGCGGCTGGAATCGGATGACAGCGTCGTCTTGCCGGTGCCCGACAGGCCGAAGAAGATGGCGGTATCGCCGCGTTGTCCGATATTGGCGGAACAATGCATGGTCATGACGCCCAGCGCCGGCAGGATCCAGTTCATCACACCGAAGATGCTCTTCTTGATCTCGCCGGTGTAGTGGCTGCCGCCGACCAGCACGGTCTTGGCCGGGATGTTGACCAGAATGCAGACTTCGCTGTTGGTGCCGTCCGTATCGGGGATGGAGTGGAAGTCGGGCGCTTGGATGACGGTCCATTCCGGCTGGAAACCGGCCAGCTCGTCATCCTTGGGCTGAATGAACATGTTGCGGGCGAACAGGCTGTGCCACGCGTTTTCCGTGATGATGCGGACCGGCAGGCGATAAGCCGGATCGGCGCCGCAATAGCAATCCTGAATAAAGACCTCGCGGTCCTTCAGGTAATCCATCATCCGGGCGTGGACGATTTCGAACTTGTCGTTGCCGAGCGGCTGGTTGACCGGACCCCACCAGACATCGTTCTGGATCGACGGATCCTCGATCATGAACTTGTCCTTGGGTGAACGGCCCGTATATTCGCCAGTCTTGGTGACAAAAGCGCCGTCGATCGACAGCACGCCTTCTCCGCGGCGAAGGCCCGCCTCGTAAAGCTGCGGCGCGGTCTGGTTCCAATGAACCGCCGACGCGTCCTTCAGCCCGTGATTGTCGATACCGAAACTGCTGATAAATGGTCCGATCTGGTCCACGATTATCTCCTGATATTCTGATGTCCCGCCCAGCCCGCCAGCCATGCCGGCGACTCTATTTTGCGCAAAAATTTCGGGTGCGCGGGTCGATCATCGTTTATGACAATTCGACTCCGCCGCAACATAAACATTCACGCCCATAGACGCAATATCACTTCTCCACAGGTTTTTTTCGCGCCCTCAGGCGTCTCCGGCGCGGGATTTCGCGGCCAGAGAGAGAAGCGCTTGCCGCGCCGATTCGGCGTCCCGGACCGGCGCGGAAAAGGCCAGCCGCGCGACATCCCCGCCACGTCTTAGATCGCATCCTTCCGGGTCTATTCCCGTCATTCGCCAGCCCGTGCCGTACAACCCCAGCAGCCGCGCCGCAAAAAGCTGCACCGTATCGGCATGGTCGCCATTCATATGGTCGACGATGTCCTGTTCGGCGGTCGCCAGATCAGAGGCGTTTGCCGCATCGAACTGGTAATCGCCGGGCTCGATCCAGTCGATGGCGCCAAACCCCGCGACCATGTGACAGCGTTCCGGAAGGAAACCGTACCAGTTGAAATCTCCGAACCCGGCATAGAGTTCCGAAGACGGATGCCGTGAGATGAAACGCGCGCCGCCATCCGGCGGGTCGAATCTTTCCACCCGCCCCATCAATGTCACGCGCCGGCCCGTCAGCGGATCCTCCAGTCCGGCGACCCCGTCCACCAGAAGGCTGACGGAGGGATTTTCCGCGATATTCATCGTGTGCTGGGCGAGATCGGACAGCAGAAAATACGGGCGCCCGGCATAGTCGCAACAAAATATTACCAGCGAGGCATAAGGCGCGCCGGTATCAGGCATGATCGTCGCCAGCCCGGCCCGGTCCTGACCGCGTACCAGTTGCCGCGCCGCCGCCCCCGGTGCCGGTTTTGCGGTTTCCGTGCCGTCTTGCTGTTGCGCCATTTTCTCCAAATCCTTTTAGACTTATTCTATCGACAAATCGCTTTTTGCCCTAATTGCGCCTAATTCCTGCTTTAATCAGCACGGGTATTCGCAACCCGGGAGAATAAAATGAGCAATACGATCGCCCTTGTGGATGATGACCGGAATATCCTGACCTCGGTTTCGATGGCGTTGGAGGCGGAAGGTTTCGATGTGCGTACTTTTACCGACGGTGATTCCGCGTTGCGCGGTCTGACCACGCGACCGGTCGATCTCGCTATTCTCGATATCAAGATGCCGCGGATGGACGGGATGGAGCTGTTGCAGAAGCTGCGCAAGACGACCGATCTGCCGGTAATATTCCTGACCTCGAAAGACGAGGAAGTCGATGAAATTCTCGGGCTGCGGATGGGGGCCGACGATTACGTCACCAAGCCGTTTTCGCAGCGCTTGCTGATCGAACGTATCCGTACCTTGCTACGCCGCGCGGCCGGCGCGGCCGGGCTGGATGACGGCGACGCGGAACCCGCCATTGCCCGCGGCGACCTCACGCTCGATCCGTCGCGTCATCTGTGCGCCTGGAAGGGCGACGAGGTCAATCTGACCGTAACGGAATTCCTCATCCTCAAGGCGCTTGCGGTTCGTCCCGGACATGTCAAAAACCGTGATCAGTTGATGGATGCGGCTTATGGCGAACATATTTATGTCGATGACCGGACGGTCGATTCCCACATCAAGCGCATTAGAAAAAAATTCAAGGCGGTCAATGACGATTTCGATCATATCGAGACCCTGTACGGGATCGGATACCGCTACCGCGACGGGTAGGCGGGATTGGCCCTTCGACTGACATCGGCGCGCGCGGAAACCCGTCAGTCCGATCGGCGTGCCGATCACGCGCCCGCGTCGCCGCCACCGCGTTCCGGCCGCGGTTTAATCTCGCCGCTTACCCGCCGTATCCTCAGCGTCAATATTCTTGCTCTGGCGATCCTTGCCGCCGGCCTGCTTTACCTCAACCGGTATGAGGAAAACCTTGTCGCCGCCGAGTTGGAGATTTTGCGCAATCAGGGTGAAATATTTGCCGGTGCGTTGGGTCAGGGCGCCTGGCGCAGCCAGCAGGATGGGAATTCGGAGCTTTATCCGGCGGTTGCCGGCCCCATGTTGCGCAGGCTGGTGACTGTTACCGGCGCGCGCGGACGGCTTTACGGTCCCGGCGGACAGCTGATCGCTGATTCGCGCCGGCTTATGGGCTCCGATGGCGGGCTGGTCGAGATTCGCGATCTGCCGCCACCGGTCGATCCGGCGGAGATGGGCGGCATCGCGGAACGGTTTTATGAAAAGCTCGTCTCCCTTCTTCCGGGCCGCCGCGATCTTCCGCGCTACGCGGAACCCGTCGATGAGGAGACCGGCGGCTATCCGGAGGTGCGCCGCGCGCTGGCCGGTGAAAACGCTCATGCGCTCAGGGTCGACGCGGCCGGGCACCTGGTTTTGACGGCGGCCGTGCCGGTCCAGCGGTTCAAGAAAATTCTCGGCGTCGTCCTGCTGTCGTCTTCGGGCGCGCGGATCGATGAGGCGGTCCGCGACGTTCGTTTCGATATTCTGAAAGTATTCGGCGCGGCGCTCGGCGTAACGATCCTCCTGTCATTCTATCTTGCCGGCACGATCGCGCGGCCGCTGCGCCGGCTCGCCCTGGCCGCTGACCGCGTGCGTTTGTCGCCGGGCCGCGAACGCTCCATCCCGGGTTTTCAGGACCGCAACGACGAAATCGGCGATCTCGCCGCCGATCTCAACGCCATGACGGAAGCGCTTTGGCAGCGGCTTGATGCGATAGAAAGTTTTGCCGCGGATGTTTCCCACGAGATCAAGAATCCGCTGACGTCTTTGCGTAGCGCCGTCGAAACCGCGTCGCGGCTGGACGATCCGGTTCAGCAAAAAAAGCTGATGGGCATCATCCAGGACGATGTGCAGCGCCTTGATCGTCTGATTACCGATATATCGGCGGCGTCGCGTCTCGACGCGGAACTGTCGCGAGAGGAACGCGCAAGGCTGGATCTGGCGAAACTTCTCGGGGCACTGATAAGAATTTATGAAACCAGCGGCGCCGAGAAACACGCCATGCCGGAATTTCATGGTCCGGCAGACGGGTCCGCATTTGTTCTGGGAGAGGAAGGGCGGCTTGTTCAGGTTTTTCAGAATTTGCTGACCAACGCCTTTTCCTTCGCGCCCGTTGACGGAACGGTTACGCTCACCGTGGCGGTTGAGGGCGCCAGGGTTGTCGTCTCCGTCGAAGATAACGGGCCGGGAATTCCCGAGGGCAGCCTCGACCGGATATTCGAGCGGTTCTACAGCGAGCGGCCGGAAACGGAACGTTTTGGCACCCATTCGGGGCTGGGGCTCAGTATCTCGCGCCAAATCGTCGAAGCACACGGTGGAGAGATCAGGGCGGAGAACCGCATCGGTCCCGGCGGTGCTGTCGCCGGCGCCCGCTTTGTCGTCCGTTTGCCGCGCGCCTGATGGGGGACGGGGAGACGATACACGGTACCTGTGTCGCGATCGGCGCGGCGGGCATCTTGATCATCGGCCCGTCCGGCAGTGGTAAATCCGATCTCGCCCTCAGGTTGATAGATGAAGGCGCGGCTTTGGTCGCGGACGACCGGACAGTCCTGAGTCGAAGCGGCGACCGGATCATGGCGCGGTCGCCGGAGGCGCTCGCGGGCAAGATCGAAATCCGGGGTCTCGGGATCGTGTCCCGGCCATATGAGGTGGAGGCGGTTCTTTGCGGCGTTATCGATCTCACCGGGCATCAGACGGTCGACCGAATTCCGCTGCCCGAAAACCGGGACATTTCCGGCGTGTCATTGCCGGTTCTCCGGATCGATCCGTTTCAGCCGTCGGCACCCGCGCGCGTCCGTCTTTTTGCGGCAATTTCCTCTTCTGACGCCGATATCCTTTCGTGATATAACGCGCCCGCACAACCCGCCCAACAGGCAAGCGGATATTCCGATGGCAGATCTGCCCGAAACCGAAACCGCCGGAACACGCGCCGGAATAGTGATCGTCACCGGGATGTCCGGCGCAGGGAAATCCTCCGCATTAAAGACGTTGGAGGACATGGGGTTTGAGGCTGTCGACAATCTGCCTCTCTCATTGCTTGCCGATCTGGGCGGCGCCCGCCGGCCGGAAAGCGCTCCATTGGCGATCGGGGTCGATATCCGGACGCGGGATTTCGCGGTCTCATCCGTTCTTGCGGAAATCGACAGGCTGGCGGAAGCCAGCGATACGACGGTAGAACTTGTTTTTCTCGACTGTGACGACGAAATGCTGCGCCGGCGCTATTCGGAAACCCGCCGCCGGCACCCGTTATCGGTTGATCGCCGGATCACGGACGGAATAGACCGGGAGCGGGCGCTGGTCTCTCCGCTCCGCGACCGTGCCGATTTCGTTATCGACTCGACGCATCTGGAACTGCATGAGTTGAGGCGGTTGCTGAGTGGCCATTTCGAGGGGTTGAGACGTTCGGCTTTCGCGATATCTGTTATTTCCTTCTCATACCGCCACGGCGTACCGCGGGAGGCCGACCTGGTTTTCGATGTACGGTTTCTGCGCAATCCGCATTATGAAGACGGCCTGCGCGATCGGACGGGTCTCGATCCCGAAGTCGGCGGCTTTGTCGCCGGTGATGATGGTTTCGAGGAATTTTTCGAGCGGCTGACCAGCCTGCTGGAACCGCTCTTGCCGCGCTTTCAGCGGGAGGGCAAAAGCTATCTGACCATCGCGGTGGGCTGTACCGGGGGGCGGCACCGGTCGGTGTTCGTGGCGCAGCGTCTTGGCGAGTGGTTGCGTAATTGCGGAGAGACGGTCAACATCAGCCACCGGGAAATAGCAACCGAGTCGTAAGCCCGTTTGGGTGGCGGCTTGGCGGAACTATGGGATTTTGACGGGATGATCGGTCTTGTTCTTGTCACACACGGTCAATTGGCGGTCGAACTGGTTTCGGCCCTGGAACATGTCGTCGGCAAACAGGATGCGGTGGAATCGGTCTGCATCGCGCCGGATGACGATATGGAACAACGGCGCGCTGATATTTTACGCGCGGTAGAGTCCGTTAGCGGCGGCAAGGGGGTTATTCTGCTGACCGATATGTTTGGCGGCACGCCGTCGAACCTCGCCATATCCGTCATGAAGGATTTGGATGTCGAGGTCATCGCCGGGGTCAACCTGCCCATGCTGATACAACTGGCGCAAGTCCGCTGCTCGGCGTCATTGGCGGACGCCGTAGCTGAAGCCCAGGATGCGGGCCGTAAATATATAAACGTCGCTTCTCAGCTGCTTGCCGATCGTCAGAAATGACCGTTCCGACAGATAGTGATCACAGCCGCGAGACGGTCATCGTCAACCGGCGGGGGCTTCACGCGCGCGCCGCCGCCAAGGTCGCGGCGCTGGCGGAAGAATTTGACGCTGAAATAATCGTTGCCGCAAACGGGGTCTCCGCTACCGCGCGGTCGATTATGGGCCTCATGCTGCTGGCCGCGGGACCCGGAGATCCTGTCCGGTTAGCGGCCACAGGTTCCGACGCGGTGGCGGCGCTTGATGCGATGGCGGCGCTTGTCGATGCCGGATTTGATGAGGATCGAGACGGTTGTTCGGGCCGAGAATCGGCGGATTAAGCCGCTTTTCGCCCCTTTCCCCTTGAAAAGGGCCCGTTTCGGCTGCTATACGGCCCGCCATTGCTCGCGTCTCGGGAATCGCCTGGGGCGCTCATCCACTTTTATCAGGAGTAGACAACTCATGTCCGCCGAAAACGATTATAAAGTCGCCGATATCTCGCTTGCCGATTGGGGCAGGCGTGAAATCAATATCGCCGAGACCGAAATGCCCGGCCTGATGGCGCTGCGGGAAGAGTACGGCAAGGAACAGCCTCTGGCGGGCGCGCGGATTGTCGGGTGTCTGCATATGACCATTCAGACGGCGGTTCTGATTGAGACGCTGACGGCGCTTGGCGCTTCCGTGCGCTGGAGCTCCTGCAACATTTTCTCCACCCAGGATCAGGCAGCCGCCGCCGTCGCCGCTGCCGGGGTGCCGGTCTTTGCCTGGAAGGGTGAGACGGATGAGGAATTCTGGTGGTGTATCGAACAGACGCTTGAGGGTCCGGATGGTTGGAAGCCGAACATGATCCTTGATGATGGCGGCGATCTGACCGCGGTCATGCACGAAAAACGGCCGGACCTTCTCGCCGAAGTGCGCGGCCTGTCGGAAGAAACAACCACCGGCGTTCATCGGCTTTATGAGATGGAGAAGAACGGCTCCCTCAAGGTGCCGGCGATCAACGTCAATGACTCGGTGACCAAATCCAAGTTCGACAATCTCTATGGTTGCCGCGAAAGCCTGGTTGACGGCGTGCGCCGCGCGACCGACGTCATGCTGGCCGGCAAGATCGCCGTGGTCTGCGGATATGGCGATGTCGGCAAGGGCTCGGCCGAATCGCTCCGCGCCAGCGGCGCCCGTGTCGTCGTTACCGAAATCGATCCGATCTGCGCCCTCCAGGCGGCGATGGAGGGGTATGAGGTCACAACCATGGAAGATGCTGCGCCGGTGGGCGATCTGTTCGTGACGACCACGGGCAATATCGATGTGATTACCCTCGACCATATGCGCGAAATGAAAGACCGCGCGATCGTCTGCAATATCGGTCATTTCGATAGCGAAATTCAGATCGAATCGTTGCGGAACTATCAGTGGCACAACGTCAAGCCGCAGGTCGACGAAGTCGAATTTCCCGACGGCAAGCGGCTTATCGTTCTGGCTGAGGGCCGGCTGGTCAATCTGGGTTGCGCAACCGGTCATCCCAGCTTTGTGATGAGCGCGTCTTTCACCAACCAGACACTGGCCCAGATCGAATTGTGGAAAAATGCGAAGGCCTATAAAAACAAGGTCTATGTGCTGCCGAAACATCTCGATGAAAAGGTGGCCGCCCTGCATCTCGACCGCCTCGGCGTGAAGATGACGACCTTGACCGATGAGCAGGCTGCCTATCTCAATATGTCGAAGGACGGGCCGTACAAGCCCGACCATTACCGCTATTGATCGGCCG
>CAZBKQ010000023.1:17613-41020 GCA_964492555.1 uncultured Rhodospirillaceae bacterium
ACGCCGCAGGGCTGGAGGCGTCCGTTAGTGGTTTGCGGCGGGATGGCGCCGCCTTTACCCGTCAGTACATGACATCTGACGGCGCGCGCTGCCTTCAGTTTCGCGGCGCGATGGCCCCCGGGAAAACCGCCGTGCTGTTTATTCGGGATCGGACCGCGTCTGCCGGCAGTCTCGCCCGGGTATCGGCTGACGCGCACAGGCTTCATAATCTTTTGGACGTTCTGCCGCTGCCTGTCTGGATACAGGATGGTGATGGCCGGATCGTATATGCGAACAACGCCTATCGCGCCGCGCTGGAAGTGGGTGAGACCGCGCCCTTCGATGAAATGCCTCCCCTGATTCCGGGGCAGAGACCGGGTGCCCTGGATGATAGCGGCGCCCGGACGATAAGGGACCATGTGGTGTTGCGTGGCGAACGCCGTCTGATGGAGGTTTCCGAATCGCCGATTGAGGGTGGGGATGTGGCCGGGTTCGCCTTCGATCATACCGAACTTGAAAATATCCAATCCGAATTATCCAGGCTGGCGGCGGGCCAGGAGGTTATCCTGCAAAGCCTCGGAACCGCGATTGCGCTCTATGGTCCGGATCATTCGCTGCAATTTTTTAATAATGCCTATATGCAGCTTTGGGGTTTGGAAGAAGCGTGGCTGCGCACCAACCCGCCAATGGGTGAGGTTTTGGAGGAGTTGCGCGACAAGAGGCGGTTGCCGGAGCGCGCTGATTTTCCGGCATTCAAGCAGGCTCAGCTCGATCGGTTCACGTCGCTGATCGAGCCAAGCGAGGAGATGCAGCATCTGCCCGATGGCAAGACGCTGAGAGCGGTCGCGATACCGCATCCGTTTGGCGGACTGTTGTTATTGTGGGAGGACGTGACCGATACGCTCGCGCTGGAACGCAACTACAATACCTTGATCGCGGTGCAGCGCGAGACTCTGGACAATCTGTTCGAAGGTGTCGCCGTAATCGGCGCAAATGGGCGGTTGCGCCTGTCGAACCCCGAATTCGGTCGGATGTGGCGAATTCCGGCGGCCGAACTCGATATTGAGCCGCATATTTCGGGGATCGTTGATCGCATGCTGGAAATGATCCCGACCGATGGCGATCCGGCCGAACAACGGAACCGCATGATAGGCGACCTGACACGGCGTGAGGTGCATAACGGCCGGATCGTGCGCACGGATGACACTGTGCTCGATTTCGCGACGATTCCACTACCCGATGGGGCGGTCTTGTTGAGTTATCTCGACGTCACCGCGTCGCTTCGCGCCGAATCGGCGCTTCGCGAACGGAACGAAGCGCTTGAGAATGCTGATCAGCTGAAAACGGAATTCATCAACAACGTATCGTATGAGCTCCGGACTCCGCTGAACACGATCACCGGTTTTACCGAAATTCTGGCGAAGAAATATTTCGGCGATCTCAACCCGCGCCAGATGGAATATGTCGATGGGACGCTGGAAGCGGCGCGCCTGTTGCTCCTGTTGATCAACGACATTCTGGATCTTGCGACGATAGAGGCGGGCCGGATGACGTTGGAACTCGAACGCGCCGATTTGCGCGAACTTGCCGAAAGCGTCCTTGGGTTGGTGGGAGAGCGCGCGCGCCAGAAATTCATCAAGGTGGATCTCGATTGCCCGCCCGATATCGGCGAAATCGAAGCGGACTCCCGGCGGCTCAAGCAGGCGCTCTACAATATCCTGTCCAACGCCATCAAGTTCACGCCGCAGCGCGGTTCGATCAGCCTTGCCGTCCGGCGAGATGGCGACCGGATTATCAAGTCGGTTGAAGATTCGGGCATCGGTATCAGCGAAGGCGATCGGGAGCGGGTTTTCGGCATGTTCGAACGGGGCGGTGCTCCGGAGGCGCGGCAAGCCGGAATGGGCATAGGCCTTTCCCTGGTCAAGACCTTCGTAGAATTGCACGGCGGCACGGTCTCGATCGAAGACGGCGTTGGCAGCGGCGCCAAAGTCGTTTGCGCTCTGCCGGCCAGTCGCGCCGGTCAGTAACAACGGCTTGTTCCGGTTTTTCGAGTTGTCGCCGCCTTGATGAATTCGGGCGTCGGGAGTACAAGCCCGGCATGGCTGACGAAACGGGGAATTCCTGGTCCCTGCCGGTTACGCTGGTCGACCAGGCGGAAACCGAAGCGCTTGCGGCGCGGCTGGCCGCGCTATGCCGCGCCGGCGATGTCCTCGCACTCGACGGCCCGCTCGGCATCGGAAAAACGGTATTCGCGCGCGCGCTGATCAATGCCATCGCGGGGGCGTGCGGCGCTCCGGAAGAAGACGTGCCGAGCCCCACCTATACGCTGGTGCAAATCTATTCTTTTCCCGCGTTGGAGGTCTATCATGCGGACCTGTACCGGGTGGAAGACATGGATGAGATCTGGGAGCTGGGTCTGGACGAGGCGTTTGACGACGCGCTGACCCTGATCGAATGGCCGGACCGGATGGGGGACTTTCTGCCGCGGCAAGCGCTTCGCATCGCGTTTGATCAGGGTAGTGACGCGGCGGGACGCGTTGTCCGGTTCTCCGGCGGCGGCGATTGGCGGTCGCGACTTGAGGCGGGGATTTGCGGTGTCTGAACGCGACCGGCTGATATCAGATTTTCTGAACGATGCCGGCTGGGCGGGGGCGACGCGGGGCGTGCTGGCGGCCGATGCGTCTTTTCGCCGTTATGACCGGATAGGGCGGGGCGATCAAACGGCGGTACTGATGGATGCGCCGCCGCCCCGGGAGGATATCCGGCCCTTTGCGCGGATCGCCCGCCATCTTCTTGATGCGGGCTACAGCGCGCCGCGCATTCTTGCCGAGGATGAGGCGGCGGGGCTGATGTTGCTGGAAGATTTCGGCGACGACACCTATACAAGATTGCTGGCGCAGGGCGTGGATGAAGCCGCGTTGTATCGGTTGGCGACCGATTTTCTGATCGATCTGCATCGCCGTGGCGGGGCGATCGTGCCCGATTGGTTGCCGCCCTATGACGAGGAAATGCTTTTGGCCGAAGCCGGTCTTCTGGTGGACTGGTATGTGCCCGCGCTTTCCGGTGTTGCGTTGCGGGATGAGGCAAAGGCGGATTATGTAAGCGCCTGGCGCGCGGTGCTTCCTCTCGCGCTCGAAATGCCGGGAACACTGGTTCTTCGCGATTTTCATGTCGACAACCTCATCCGCTTGCCGGGGCGGGCGGGAATCGGCGCCTGCGGGGTTCTCGATTTTCAGGATGCCGTCGCGGGACCCGTGACCTACGATCTGGTTTCGCTGCTGGAAGACGCGCGCCGCGATATTCCCGCCGCGTTGATCGATGAAATGACGGAACGCTATCTGGATGCGTTTCCCGGTCTGGACCGCGAAAAATTCGCCGCGTCGATGGCGATACTCGGCGCGCAACGTCACGCCAAGGTGATCGGCATATTTACCCGGCTTTGCCACAGGGACGGCAAACCGGATTATCTGGTTCACATACCGCGCGTGTGGCGCCTGTTGGAAAGGGCGTGCGGGCATCCCGCGCTGGCGCCGGTGCGGCGCTGGCTGGACCGGAATATTCCCGCCGATCTAAGGCGTACCCCGGAAGTGGAGCCGCCCGAAAATGCCTGACTGCGCGATGGTGCTTGCCGCCGGCCTGGGGCTCAGGATGCGGCCGATCACCGAAACCATGCCGAAACCGCTGGTCCCGCTCGGCGGGGTTCCGTTGCTCGACAGGGCGCTCGACCGGCTATCGGAAGCCGGCGTCGGAACCGCAATCGTCAATCTGCATTATCTCGGTCATATGATTGAGGCGCATCTGGCGAACCGGACGGAACCCTCTATCCGCTTTTCGCATGAAGAAGATGCGCTGCTTGAGACCGGCGGCGGGGTGGCCAAGGCTTTGCCGCTGCTCGGGGGCGCGCCGTTTTTTGTCGTCAATGCCGATATTGCCTGGACGGACGGGACGGTGCCCGCGCTGCAGCGGCTGGAAGAGCGCTGGGACGATGATGCGATGGATGCCCTCCTCTTGCTGCACCCGGTACGGGATGCCACCGGCTATGGCGGGGCGGGCGATTACAGCCTGGCGGAAGATGGTTGCCTGCGGCGGCGCCGGGAAGAAACGGCGGCGCCCTATGTTTTTACCGGTGTTCAGATGCTGCATCCGCGCCTGTTCGACGGTGCGCCCGGGGGGAAGTTTTCCATGACGATCCTTTATGACCGGGCGCAAGAGTCCGGGCGTTTGTTCGGACTGGTCCATGACGGCGACTGGCACCATATCGGTACACCCGCCGGTCTGGCGGAGGCGGAGGCGTGTCTTGCCGGGAAAAAACCCGGTGGCGGATAGCTCCCCGCGCATCTGGACCATCCCGCCCGGCGTATCTTTTGTCGATGCGCTGGCCGATGGGCTGCTTCAACGAACCGGCCGCGACCGCCTCGCCCTTCACGATATGCTGGTGTTGCTGCCGACCCGGCGCGCCTGCCGCGCCCTGGCCGAAGCGTTTTTACGCCAGACCGACGGAGAAGCGTTGCTTCTGCCGCGCCTGATGCCGTTGGGCGAAGCGGGAGAGGATGACGGGATTGGAGCCGATGAGGGTCTGCCGGATGCCGATCCGGTATCGCTTCCGCCCGCGGTTCCCGAGATGCAGCGGCTGCTTCTTCTGGCCCGGCTCATCGCCCGGGAACGGCTGAAAACAGGTGATGGGGACCCGGTTTCCCCGGGCAATGCCGTGCGTCTGGCGCGCGATCTCGCCGGTTTGCTCGACCAGATACATACGGAGGGGTTGAGTTTCGAGGGGCTGGCCGGATTGGTGCCGGCGGACTACGCCGATCACTGGCAGATTACCCTCGATTTCCTGAAAGTGCTGACCGCCGGCTGGCCGGACGTTCTGGAGGTTCTCGGTTGTATCGATCCGGCGGCGCGGCGCGATGCGCTGATCCGCGGCCGAATACGGGACTGGACAAAGAGTACGCCTGGTTTTCCGGTATTCGCGGCGGGCTCTACCGGCAGCATTCCGGCGACCGCTGAATTGCTTGTGGCCATCGCTGGTTTCTCCTCCGGCGGTGTGATCTTGCCTGGTCTCGATACCGGTCTCTCGGCAGATGCGTCGGCGGCGCTTGAGCCCACCCATCCGCAATTCGGGATGGCCGCGTTGCTCAGGCGCATGGATCTGTCGCCCGATCAGGTGCCTGTTTGGTCTAATAGCCTCGTTCCCTCCGCGCCGCCGGCGCGCGCCCGGCTGGTGGCGGAGGCCTTGGCGCCGGCCACGGGAACGGCCCCTGTCCGGTTCGATGACGCGGCGGAGGCCCTGACCAATATCCGTTTGATAGAGTGTCCCGGCCAGGTGGAAGAAGCCGGCGTGATTGCGCTCGCCCTGCGCCGGGCTTTGGAAACACCCGGCAAGACAGCGGCGCTTGTCACCCCGGATCGCAATCTCGCCCGCCGGGTGGCGGCGGAATTGAACCGCTGGGATATCGAAATCGATGATTCCGCCGGCCGGCCCTTGGCGCAGACCCCGCCGGGCCTGTTCTTGCGCCTGGCCGCCGCAGCCTTTGCCGAGGATTGCGCACCTTTGCCCTTGCTGTCCCTGCTCAAACACCCGCTGGCCGCCGCCGGGCTTCCATCGGGCCGGTTTCGGGCGAATGTCAGACAGCTGGAAATTGCGGTGTTGCGCGGTCCGCGCCCGGCACCGGGTCTGGCCGGTATCGCCGCCGCGCTTTCCAACACACCGGAGCTGGAAGGTTGGTTCATGGCGCTTAAGGATCGGGCCCGGCATTTCGCCGAAATCATGAGAGGCCAAGATCCGGTCCCGGCGCGTGACATTCTTGCCGCGCATCTCGATTTTGCGGAGGCGCTGGCCGCGACGGATGCGGAAACCGGCGCGGCGCGTCTCTGGGCCGGTGATGCGGGTGAGGCCGCCGCGGATTTCGTCGCCTCCCTGTCGGAGGCGGAAGGGTTCGATCCGATTGTCCCGGCCGACTATCCAGATTTTCTGGAGGCGCTGTTAGCCGGACAAACCGTCCGGCCGCGTTTCGGGACTCATCCCAGGCTGAATATCTGGGGGCTGCTGGAGGCGCGGCTGCAGAATGCCGATCTGATCTGTCTTGGCGGGCTGAATGAGGGAAGCTGGCCCGGTGACCCCGGCGCGGATCCATGGATGAGCCGCCCCATGCGCGAGGAGTTCGGCCTGCCCCCGCATGAACGCCGCATCGGGTTGAGCGCGCATGATTTTGCGCAAGCATTTTGCGCGCGCGAGGTCCTGTTGACCCGCGCCCACAAGGTCGATGGCGGCCCCACCGTGCCGTCGCGCTGGCTGTTGATGCTGGAAACACGGCTGCGCGCCGGATACGAAGAAAAAGAGGTCGCGCCGGACCTCAAGGGTGGCGATGTCGGTGATGATCTTGCCGGATGGCAGCTTGGCGTTGACCGGCCTGAAAAAATAGAACCCGGCGCGCCACCCGCACCCAGACCGCCGGTTGCCGCCCGGCCGCGCCGGCTTTCCGTCACCACGATTGAAACATGGCGGCGCGACCCCTATTCGATTTTCGCCCGATATATTCTCGGGCTCCGGCCGCTGGATGAAATCGACGCAGATCCAGGCGCGGCGGAACGGGGCACCATCATTCACGGCGCGCTCGATACCTTTCTGCGCCGGACGGCGGACGGGTTGCCGGAAAACCCTCTCGCCATGCTGATCGAAATCGGCGAGGAGGCCTTCGGGCGCGATCTCGCCCGGCCCGGCGTCAAGGCATTCTGGTGGCCGCGGTTCCTGCGGATTGCGGAATGGTTTGTCGCCGAGGAACGTGCTTGCCGCGCTGATCGCCGACGGGTCTGGACTGAAATCGAAGGCCGCCTGGAATTCGCGGCGCCGGGCGGAAGCTTTACCCTGACCGCTCATGCCGATCGGGTTGATTTGTTGACGGACGGCACATTGGCGATCATCGATTACAAGACCGGAGCGAAGCCGACGAATGAGGCAATCCGTTTCGGCTTTGCGCCGCAATTGCCTCTGGAGGCCGCGATCGCCGCCGCAGGCGGTTTCGAAGGCGTGCCGCCCACCCCGGTTTCCGCGCTGGAATTCTGGAAGCTTTCCGGCGGTCGAGAGGCCGGCAAGCGCGAACCGGTCAGGGAGGATATTCCCGAACTGGCGCAAATGGCGCGCGACGGGTTGGCCAGGCTGGTCGCCCGGTTTGACGATCCGGAGACGCCCTATTTCGCGCGTCCCGACGGGCGTTGGGCCAGCCGGTTTCCCGAATATGACCATCTTGCCCGCGTCGCGGAATGGGCCGACAGCGACGGAGACGGCGAATGAACGAACTGTCTCCATCCGCCGAAGCAGAACGCGCCCAGCGTCGCGCATCCGACCCCGCCCAATCCGTCTGGGTCGGGGCATCCGCCGGCTCCGGCAAGACCAAGGTGCTGACCGACCGCGTGCTGTCGCTGTTACTGGCGGGAACGCCGCCGTACAAAATTCTCTGCCTCACCTTTACCCGCGCGGCGGCGGCGGAGATGGCCAACCGGATCAACCGGTCGCTCTCCCAATGGGCAATTGCCGATGATCCATCGCTCGTCAAGGATATTGCCGAGTTGACCGGAACCGCGCCTGAGGAAGAGATGCTGGCCCGGGCCCGCATTTTGTTCCGCTCGGTGCTCGAAACGCCGGGCGGGATGAAAATTCAGACGCTGCATTCCTTCTGCGAGTCCTTGCTCGGGCGGTTTCCGCTGGAAGCCGGGCTGGCGCCGCATTTTTCCGCCATGGATGAACGCGAGGCGCAGGAAGCACATGCGGAGGCAAGGGCGCGGATTCTTTCCGTCGCCGGAACCGATGCCGGGCCGCTTGCGACGGCGCTTTCACGGCTTGCCGGATTACTCGATGAAACCCGCTTCGCCGATATCATGTCGTCCCTGTCTTCCGAACGCGGCCGGCTGGAGCGGATTTCGGAAAGGTTCGGCGGGCTCGATGGCGCGATCGCGGAGACCTGTCGGCGGATGGGCGTTGAGCGTGAAGAGTCCAGAGAGGCGATCATTGCCGCCGCCTGCGCCGATGCGGCGTTCGATGGCGTCCCGCTCCGCGCCGCTGCCGAGCTGATGCTGGCGGGGACGACCAAAACGGATCGGGGGCAGGGCGCCAGGCTTGCCGACTGGCTTGCCGCGGGTTCGGAAGCACGGCCTGCCTCTTTCGATAGCTACCGGTCGGTATTTTTCACTGCCAAGGGCGACATCCGCGCGAATATCTGCACCAAGAAGCTGGGTGAGGCCCATCCCGAATGTCGTGAGGCGCTCGAAGAAGAGGCCGCGCGCCTGTCCGCCGTTATCGAAAGGTTGCATGCCCTTGCCACCGCCGAGGCGACGGCCGCACTCCTGACCGTCGCCGCCGCCCTGAATGACGCGTATGAGGATTGGAAGCGGCGGCACGGACGGCTCGATTACGACGATCTTGTGCTCAAGGCGCGGCGTTTGCTGGAAAGTGACGGCGGCGCGTCCTGGGTCTTGTTCAAGCTGGATGGCGGTATCGACCATATCCTGATTGATGAAGCGCAGGACACGAACCCGGATCAATGGGCGGTGGTGGCCGCGCTGGCCGAGGAGTTCTTTGCCGGAGCCGGCGCGCGCGATCTCAACCGCACCGTCTTCGCCGTCGGCGACGCCAAGCAATCGATCTACAGCTTTCAACGGGCGGACCCGGCGGCATTCGAATCGATGCGCGGGCATTTCCGCGAACGGGTCGCGGGGGTCGGGCGCTCCTGGGATGATGTCTCGCTCGAGGTTTCTTTCCGTTCCACCGCGCCGGTGTTGTCTCTGGTCGATGCCGTGTTTGCCGAGGCTCCGGCTTCCGATGGGGTCGTCGATGGCGACGGGTTGCGCCATATCGCCTACCGGGCGGGGCAGGGCGGTTGCGTCGAGATGTGGCCGTTGATCGCGCCCGAGACGCAGGAGGAGGCACCCTGGACGCCGCCGGTCACACGGCGCGGCGACCTCCAACCGTCCGTCAGGCTGGCGAGAACCATCGCGGCTCAGATCGACCGCTGGGTAACGGATGAGGAAATACTGGAAAGCCAGGGCAGACCGATCCGGCCCGGCGATATTCTGGTGCTTGTGCGCCGCCGCGTCGGTTTCGTCGATCAGCTGGTGCGTGAGCTGAAAGCGCGCGGTATCCCGGTTGCCGGGGTCGATCGCATGTTGCTCGGTGAGCAGCTGGCGGTGCGGGATCTCCTGGCGCTCGGTGAGTTTCTGTTGTTGCCGGATGATGATCTTACCCTGGCGATTGTGCTCAAAGGGCCATTGTTCGGATTTGACGATGACGATCTGTTCGACCTGACGCGTGATCGTGGCAAGACATCCTTGTGGCAGGTCTTGCAGGACAAGGCCGGAGCGGACCCCCGCTATCAGGCCGCCCGTGAAGAGCTGTCGAGTCTTCTGGCGCGCGTCGATTTCGTGCCGCCGTTCGAACTTTTTGCCGACGTTCTGACAAAACGCGAGGGCCGGAAACAAATTGTCAGTCGTCTTGGGCATGACGCGCTCGACCCGATCGATGAATTCATGGCCCGGGCGCTGTCCTATGAGCAAGGGCGCCCGGCGTCGCTGCAGGGTTTTATCCAAACCGTGCTGACCGACACGGAAGATGTGAAGCGCGATCTCGACGAAGGCCAGCGCGATGAGGTTCGCATCATGACGGTGCATGGTTCCAAGGGGCTTCAGGCACCGATTGTTTTCATGCCCGATACGGTGGCGAAACCGCAACGCCCGACGGGATTTTTCTGGACCGATGACGATTTTCCGCTGTGGCCGCCGGTCGCCGAAAACGCGGTCGGCGCGGCGGCGGATGCCCGAAACGCGGCCATCCGTAAACAGGAACAGGAATACCGCCGGCTCCTCTATGTCGCGCTGACCCGGGCCGAAGACAGGCTTTATATCTGCGGGTGGGAGACCCGGAAAAAGCCGGAAGCTGGCAACTGGTACGAGCTGGTGGAAAAAGCATTGGCCGGCGCCGCGATGGATATGGATTTGACTGCGCTGTCGCCCGCCGGATGGGACGGGACGGGTTATCGGTTGTCCGTTGCGCAGGAGGCGGAAACAGAAAAGCCAAAGACGACCGGGGTTGTTTTCGGAGAGGCGGCGACCCCGCCGGATTGGGCCCGTCGCCTGCCGCCGCCGGAGAAGTCGCCGCCGTCGCCATTGATTCCATCGCGCCCGGAAGAAGACGAGCCCGCGACGGTTTCTCCCGTCGGCGGGCCCGATGCGGGCCGGTTCAAGCGCGGCCTGATTATTCACAAATTACTGCAATCCCTGACCGAGGTCGCGCCCGCACGCCGCGACGAGGCGGCAAAGGCCTTCCTGGCACGGCCCGTTCAGGGGCTTGAGAAAGCGGCCCAGGCGGAAATCGCCGCCGAGGTTCTGGCCATCCTGACCAACCCGGAATTCGCGCCGCTTTTCTCATCCGGCAGCCGGGCCGAGGTGCCGATTGCCGGTCGTATCGGCGATACCGTTATATCGGGTCAGGTGGATCGCCTCGTGGTGGAGGAAGACCGGGTCCTTGTGGTCGATTACAAATCCAACCGCCCGCCGCCCGGCGATTCGCAATCGGTGCCCGCGATCTACCTCAGGCAGATGGCCGCCTATCGCGCCGTGCTGACCCGGATTTGGCCGGGAAGAGAGGTTTCCTGTGCCCTTTTATGGACGGTCGGGCCGCATATGATGCCGCTGCCCGACACGTTGCTGGATCAATGGCGGCCGGGTTGACTGCCCTCGGGGGGCTATCTACCTTCAATGACGACAATTGGCGGCGCGCGCGGGGCGCGGCGCTTTCTTGAAAGGAATAGAGATGAGCACGAAGCCCGTTTCCGATGCGTCGTTCGATGCCGATGTTTTGAAGGCGGAAAAGCCTGTTTTGCTGGATTTTTGGGCGGAATGGTGTGGCCCTTGCAAACAGATCGGGCCGTCGCTTGAGGAAATTGCCAGCGAAATGGATGCGTCCCTGACGGTCGCCAAGATCAATATCGACGAAAACCCGGAAACCCCGACCAAGCTTGGCGTTCGGGGCATCCCGACCCTGATGTTGTTCAAGGAGGGCGAGGTGGTTGCGACCAAGGTCGGCGCGCTCGAAAAAAGCAAGCTCGTCGAATGGATTAACGAGTCGCTCTGATTGCGGATTAGACGCGATTGCGTTGACGGACCCCGCCCTCAGGGCGGGGTTTTGTTTTGCGCGAGAAACACCCCGGCAAGATAAAGCGAGCCGCAGACCAGTATCCGCCCGCTATCCGCGGTCGCGGCGGCACGGTTGACGGCCTCGGCAATCGATCCGGCTTGCTCTGAATCGATTCCGGCGTTTCGCGCGGCGTCCGCGCAATCGGCTGCCGGAAGGGCCGATGCCTCACCGGGAATCTCGATACAGACCGCCTTTGCCGCGACAGGCACCAGTTTTTCCAGAAAATCCCCCGGATCACGTGAGTTCAGCGCGCCGAAAACCAAAATCAGCGGCCTGTCTTGCCAATTTTCCGCAAATGCGGCGATTATTTCCGCCGCCGCTTCGTTGTGACCACCATCAAGCCAAAGCTCCCATCCGGCCGGCAGGCTGGAGACAATGTCGCCTTCGGTAACGCGCTGCATTCGACCAGGCCAGATGGCATTTTTCAGACCGGCGGCCAATGGCGCATTTCCGATTTGAAAACCGGCAAGGCGCCGCGCGGCAATCACCGCCTGCGCGGCATTGTCATGTTGGTGCCTGCCGGGCAGCGCGGGCACCGGAAGATCAATTCTGTCATCTCCGTCGAAGAGGCAGATTCCGTTCCCGCCGCTCTCGACGTCCCATTCATAGCCTTGCCGGATCAGGGGCGCACCGATCTCCGCCGCGCGCGCTTCGATTACCCTCTGCGCGGGGCTCGCCTGCTTCGCGATGACCGCCGGCACACCCGGTTTCAGAATGCCCGCTTTTTCGAACGCGATGGCATCCAGCGTGTTGCCCAGAAACCGCATATGGTCCATCGCTACCGGCGTGATCGCGGTCAGGGCCGGTTTTTCGATGACGTTCGTGGCATCGAACCGTCCGCCCAAACCGGTTTCGATCAGGGTGATATCCGCGTCCGTGCGGGAAAAAGCGAGAAAGGCGGTCGCGGTGGTGATCTCGAAAAAAGTGATTTCCCGCCCCGCATTTGCCTCTTCGCATTCCTCCAGCAGCGCTACCAGCGCGTCTTCGGACAGCGGCTTTCCCGCGACGGTCATCCGTTCCGCAAACCGGACGAGGTGGGGAGAGGTATAGCGGTGGACGGTCAGCCCCGCCGCTTCGCCGATCGCCTGCATAAAGGCGAGGAAAGAGCCTTTTCCGTTGGTTCCGGCGACATGCACCGGACAGGGCAGATTTTCATGCGGATTACCCAGCGCCTCCAGCAGGCGATAGGTGCGGTCAAGCGAGAGATCAATCAGGCTGGGATGAAGACCGTGCAGCCTTTTGACGACGGCGTCACTCTGCAGCGTCGCGCTCTTCTTCGGCGGGTGGTTCCGCAGCATCGGGCGACGGGATGGCGACGATCTCGGCGGCCTGCTTGTTCATCAGCAGATCGGTAATCCGGATCAATTCGTCGCGGAGTTCATGGCGGTGGACGACCCGGTCGATCATGCCGTGTTCGAGCAGATATTCGGCGCGCTGGAAACCTTCCGGCAGTTTTTCACGAATGGTTTCCTCAATCACGCGCGCGCCGGCGAACCCGATGACCGCGCCGGGTTCCGCCACCGCGATATCGCCCAGCATGGCGAAAGAGGCGGAAACGCCCCCGGTGGTCGGATCGGTCAGCACGGTGATATAGGGCAATCCGGCTTCCTTGACCTCATCGACGGCGATGACCGAACGCGGCATCTGCATCAGCGACAGGATTCCTTCCTGCATGCGGGCGCCGCCTGATGAGGTAACGGCGATCAGGGGTGCTTCCTGCAATACGGCAAGACGCGCGGCGGAAACCAGCCCCTTGCCGAGCGCCATGCCCATCGATCCGCCCATGAAGCTGAAATTCATGATGGCGACGACAGCGGCGCGGCCGCCCATCTTGCCATGGGCGACGATCAGAGCATCGTCTTCACCCGAATTGCTGCGGGATTCCTTCAGCCGGTCCGTATAGCGCTTCTTGTCGCGGAATTTCAGCGGATCGCCTTTCAGCGAGGGCAGCTCTATCGTCTGATATTCACCGTCATCGAATAAAAGCTCCAGCCGTTGTTTCGCGGGCAGGCGCATATGATGGCTGCAATGGGGGCAGACATTGTGGGCGGCTTCCAGCTCACGATGAAAGATCATCTGTTCGCAGGATCCGCATTGCCGCCAGAGATTGTCCGGTACGTCTTCCTTTTCGACGAGGGCCCGGATTTTCGGCCTTACATAGTTTGTCAGCCAGTTCATCTGTGATTCCGCCGGTATTTTATGCGCGCGCGTTCCGCACGCCTTGTGACAGTTCCTTTACAAACCCTAACACGGTTTCCACCGTATCGGGAGAATCAACGCCGCCCGCCATTTTTTCGACGATGGCCGAGCCCACCACGGCGGCGTCGGCCACGCGGGCGATTTCGGCGGCCTGTTCCGGTGTCCTGATGCCGAACCCGACCGCAACAGGCAGATCGCTGAACTTGCGGATACGTTCCACCGCATCGCGCACGCTGCCGGTTTCGGCGGATCGTGTGCCGGTGATGCCCGCGATCGACACATAATAGATAAAACCGCTCGCCGTTTCGACAAGGGCGGGCAGACGCGCTTCGTCGCTGGTCGGGGCGGTCAGGCGGACAAAATCGATCCCGGCGTCCGCCGCCGGTTCGCGCAACTCTGCATCCTCTTCGGGCGGCATGTCGACAATGATCAGCCCGTCGACGCCCGCCTCCGCCGCGTCCTTGCAGAAATCCGGCGCTCCATAGGAATAGATCGGATTGTAATACCCCATCAGGATTATCGGCGTGTCCGGATCGTTGGCGCGGAAGCGTTCAACCATTTCAAGGGTACGCCAGCTGTTCTGGCCGGCCGCCAGCGCACGCTGAGATGAGAGCTGGATCGCCGGCCCGTCCGCCATCGGATCGGTAAAGGGCATGCCGAGCTCAATCAGGTCGGCACCGGCTTCGGGCAGGCCGTTCAAAACCGCTTCAGAAATTTCAGAATTCGGGTCGCCGGCGGTGATAAAGGCGACAAGCCCGGCACGGCCTTCCTTCGCCAGGGCGTCAAACCGGGCCTTTATCCGTTCCCGCCGCGCGCTCACAGCTCCACCCCCAGCGCCTCGGCGACGGAAAACACATCCTTGTCGCCGCGTCCGCACATATTCATGACCAGCAGATGATCGGATGGAAGTTCCGGCGCGACGCGTCTGACATACGCGAGCGCATGGGCCGGCTCCAATGCCGGAATGATGCCCTCCAACCGGCTGCAGAACTGGAATGCGTCGAGAGCCTCTTCATCGGTCGCGGACACATAGGTGACGCGCCCGATATCGCGCAGCCAGGCATGTTCGGGTCCGATTCCCGGGTAATCCAGCCCGGCGGAAATGGAATGGGCTTCCTCGATCTGGCCGTCCTCATCCTGCAACAGATAGGTCCGGTTGCCATGCAGTACGCCCGGCCGTCCCGCCGACAGGCTGGCCGCGTGTCTGCCGGTGTCGATGCCTTCTCCGGCGGCCTCGACCGCGTGTATATCCACCGATTCCTCATCAAGGAATTCATAAAACAGCCCCATGGCGTTCGATCCGCCGCCGATACAGGCGACCAGAGAATCCGGCAGGCGGCCTTCGGCACGCTGCATCTGGTCCCGGACCTCGCGTCCGATGATCGCCTGAAAATCCCGCACCATCGCCGGATAGGGGTGCGGACCCGCCACCGTGCCGATGATATAAAATGTGTCTTCGACGTTCGTTACCCAGTCGCGCAGTGCCTCGTTCATCGCGTCCTTGAGCGTCGCGGAACCCGAGGTCACCGGCACCACCTCCGCCCCCAGCAGTTTCATACGAAAGACGTTAGGCGCCTGACGGGCGATGTCGGTTTCGCCCATATAGACGACGCAGGGGAGACCGAACCGGGCGCAGACGGTCGCTGTCGCGACGCCATGCTGCCCCGCACCGGTCTCGGCGATGATCCGTTTCTTGCCCATCCGGCGGGCCAACAGAATCTGGCCCATCGTGTTGTTGATTTTGTGCGCGCCGGTATGATTCAGCTCATCGCGTTTGAAATAGATTTTCGCGCCGCCAAGCGCCTCGGTCAGCCGCTCGGCGTAATAAAGCGGGCTGGGGCGGCCGACATAATTTGCCAGGTAATAGTCCAGCTCTTCCTGAAAGGACGGGTCGGCCTTGGCCGCGTCATAGGCTTTTTCGACCTCCAGGATCAGCGGCATCAGCGTTTCCGCGACAAAGCGCCCGCCATAAATGCCGAAATGCCCCCGGGCATCGGGGAAGCTCTTGTAGCTGTTGGGTTTTTCCATATTCATCTTTCCGCCTCGCGGCGCGAGTTTATCAGAGCGTCCGCGACCCCGCCAGCAAACGCCGCCCGCGCTATAACCCCTTTACGCATTCAAGAAAAGCGGCGATCCGGCCGGGGTCCTTGACGCCCGGTCGGGCCTCCACCCCGGAAGACACATCGACAAAATCCGCGCCGCTTATGCGGACGGCCTCGCCGATGTTTTCGGCATCCAGCCCGCCAGACAGCATCCACGGATAGGTCAGGTGGCGGCCCGCCAGCCAACCCCAATCGAAGGAAAGTGCATTGCCGCCGGGCAACGCGCCTTTCATATCCGCCGGCGGCTTGGCGTCAAAAAGGATGCGGTCGACGATGCCCATATAGGGTTCGGCGCTTTCAATGTCGGATTCCGCGGCGATTTTTATCGCCTTCATCACGGGCAGCCCGGTACGTTCTTTAATTTCCCCGGCGCGCTCGGGCGTCTCCGCGCCGTGCAGCTGCAACAGGTCCAGCGGGATGTTTTCGGCGATTTCGGTCAGCCCCGCATCGTCCATATCGACGACCAGCCCAACCCGCATTACCCCTTGAGGGACGGCGGCCGCCAATTCCGCCGCCGGGTCTATCGTCAATGCGCGCGGCGAGGGCGGAAAAAAAACAAACCCGACGGCGTCCGCCCCGCCGGCGACTGCCGCGTTGAGCGCCTCGGCTGAATTTATGCCGCAGATTTTCGCTTTGACCGGCATTTCAACCCGCCGCCTGTTCGATCTCCGCCGCGATCCGGGCCGCCGCATCCGCCGGATTGTCCGCCTGGGTAATCGGTCGGCCGATCACCAGATAATCGGCCCCCGCCGCCACCGCGTCCGCCGGCGTCATGATGCGCTTCTGGTCGCCCGTCGCGGCCCAGGCAGGACGAATGCCCGGAACCACCAGCGCGCATTCGGCGCCCAACGCGCTGCGCAGCCGCGCGACTTCCTGCGGCGAGGCGACAATACCGTCCGCGCCGTTTTCGCGCGCCATTTTGGCGAGGCGCAAGACCTGGTCCGCGACCGGCCCGGATTGTCCGACCGCCCGCAGATCATCTTCGCCAAGGCTTGTCAGTACCGTGACCGCCAGAATGATCGGTTTATCGCTGATGCGCGCCTCCGCCGCCGCCCGGATCATCGCCGGCCCGCCGGAGGCGTGGATGGTTGTCATCAGGCACCCCGTCTGTTCCGCCGCGCGGATGGCACCGGCCACCGTATTGGGGATGTCATGGAATTTCAGGTCCAGAAATACCGGCATGCCCAGCGCGGTGATTTCCGCGACGCCGGCGGGGCCATTGGCTGTAAAAAACTCCTTGCCGAGCTTGAACCCGCCGACACCGCCCTTTAGCGACTCCGCCAGTGAAAGCGCGATTTTCATATCCATCGTGTCGATGGCGCAAAAGATGCGGTCGGCGGCATGCATAGTTGGCTCCGTTCGGATTTTTCGATGTTCGCGGCGCGCACCGCATAGCAGGGGGAACGATCCGGCGCAATAACCGGTTTAGCGGCCGGGCAGTGCCGGCGTGTTTCTATTGTTTTCAAGCGCTGCGGCGGAGGGGACGGTTTTGCCCGATTGCGGCGTCTTGCGGCGGCGTGTTCCGGCCCGGCCCAGCGCATGGCCGATCATGCCGACGATGATTCCCACGGCCACACCCGTCAGGATCGCGATGCCCGCCGTGGTCTCCAATGCGAAGGGAAACGGCCATAAATCAAGTGTCAGCGGGGCGCGGTTCGCCACGGCAAAAACTATCGCGATGATGGTCACGAGGCCGAAAAACAAGTTACGGATGGTTTTCACCGCGGCCCGGTTTCTTATATTGCCGGAGTCAGTCCAGGGGCTGGTCGTTCAGCCGCAATCGCAAATCCTTGCCGACCTTGAAAAACGGCACGGATTTACGGGCGACATGAACAGTTTCGCCGGTTCGGGGGTTGCGGCCTGTCCGGGCGTCTCTGGTCTTTACCGAAAAAGCGCCGAAGCCGCGAAGCTCCACCCTGTCTCCTTGGGCGAGCGCCGCGGAAATTTCCTCGAATATTGTCGAAACGATGCGCTCGAAGTCTCGCTGATAAAGATGCGGATTTTTCTCGGCCAGCCGAGCAATGAGTTCTGATTTGGTCATGCGCGCCAGTCCCCCCGGCCGAAATTGCTTTGATCCCGCAGCAACTTAATGCCTAAATCACCGCAGCGAAGGGTGCCAGACCGACACCAGACCGTCAAGTGTAAGTCTCTCAGGAAACATCGTTTTTCCTGCCAGACCGGTCAGTTTCTCGAACCAGCTTTCGACGTCTTTTTTCGGCGAAAGAATGCGGACCGGTAAATCCTCCGGAATGGATTTTTCGGTTTCCAGCCAGAGAAGCGCTTCGCGTTCGCCGCCGATTTCGTCTATCAGCCCGTTTTCAAGCGCCATGCGGCCGGTATAGACCCGCCCGTCCGCCAGAACCGCGACACGCTCAGCCGTCATATTGCGGCGTTCCGATACCATGGCCGTAAACATTCTGAACATGTCCCTGACCAGTGCTTCTGTCGCGGCCCGTGCTTCCGGTGACGTTTTTTCTAACGGGTTCGGGGCGGCCTTCAGCGGCCCGCTCTTGACGGCCTCGACGGTAATACCGAGCCGTTCCAGCAGCGATGTGATCTCCGCATTCTGGAACAGGACGCCAATTGATCCCGTAACGGTGCCATTTTGGGCAAATATGCGGTCAGCGGCGATCGCCGTCATGTATCCGGCAGACGTGGCCAGATCGCCCATCACGGCGACGACGGGCTTTTCTTCTGAAAAGCGTCGCAGGGCGCGATAGAGTGTTTCGCCGCCGACGACGGTGCCGCCCGGTGAATCGATATGGACGATCAGGGCACGGATATCCGGATCGTCCCGCGCCTCTTCAATGAGCGCCAACCGGTCGGGGTCATTCTGGATGATACCGAAGACTTCTAGGATGGCGACGTGATCGCGGCCTGGCAGTCCGCCGCGCAGATCACCCAAAAGAGCGATTCCCGCTGCAATGATCGCCAGGATCGCGGCAAGTCGCCACCAGGTGAGACGGCTCTTCAGCCGCCGCCGGTCGAGAAGATAGTCGCCATCGAGCGCCATCGGGTTCTATACCCCTGACGCGGCCCCTTCGGGGCCGGCGTTATTCGGGCTTGTCCTCACCGCTTTCGGCTTCGGCGTCCGCGCCGGCATCGCCGCCGGTGTCGTCATCGCCTTCCGCCTTCCGGATCGCCGCACCAAGAATGTCACCGAGGCTGGCGCCGGAATCGGACGAACCGTAATCGGCCATCGCCTTGCGCTCTTCCACGATCTCATGCTGCTTGATCGACAGGCTCAACTTGCGGTCGCGGCGGTCGATATTGGTGATCAGCGCGTCCACGCGATCCCCTTCCGCGAAACGGTCGCTGCGCTGTTCGCTGCGTTCCCGCGACAGGTCCGAACGGCGAATAAAGCCGGGTACGTCGCCGGAAACAGTAACTTCCAGCCCACCATCGGTGACCGCGGTAACGGTACAGGTGACGGTGTCGCCCTTCTTGAGGTCGCCGGCGGCGGATTCGAACGGGTCGGACAAGAGCTGTTTGATGCCGAGGCTGATCCGTTCCTTTTCGATATCGATATCGAGAATTTTCGCCTTGACGGTATCGCCCTTCTTGAAGTCGTTGATGGCCTCTTCGCCTTGCTTGTCCCATGACAGGTCCGACAGATGCACCATCCCGTCGATATCGCCGGGTAGGCCGACAAACAGGCCGAATTCGGTGATATTGCGGACTTCGCCCTCGACCTCGGTTCCCGGCGGGTAATTCGCCATGAATTCGGTCCAGGGATTCTCCTGCGTTTGCTTGATGCCAAGCGATATCCGCCTTTTCTGCGGGTCGACATCCAGCACCATGACCTCGACTTCCTGGCTGGTGGAGATAATCTTGCCCGGATGGACGTTCTTCTTGGTCCAGCTCATTTCGGAAACATGGACCAGGCCCTCGACGCCGGGTTCCAGCTCCACGAAAGCACCGTAATCGGTGATGTTGCTGACGCGTCCGGTGAACCGGCCGTTCAGCGGATATTTTGCTTCCGCGCCGTCCCAAGGGTCGGCCTCAAGTTGTTTCATGCCGAGCGAAATACGCTGGGTCTCTGAGTTGAAGCGGATGACCTGGACCTTTACGGTCTGGCCGACATTCAGGACCTCGCTCGGATGGTTGATGCGCCGCCAAGCGATATCGGTAACGTGGAGCAAGCCATCGACGCCGCCCAGATCGACGAACGCGCCGTAATCGGTGAGGTTTTTGACCACACCCTCGATGACCTGTCCTTCCTGCATATCGGACAGAAGTTCCGCGCGCTGTTCGGCGCGGCTTTCTTCCAGCACGGCGCGGCGTGAAACGACGATATTGCCGCGGCGGCGGTCCATTTTCAGGATCTGGAACGGCTGCGGCGTTCCCATCAGCGGATTGACGTCACGCACCGGTCGTACATCGACCTGGCTGCCCGGCAGGAAGGCGACGGCGCCTGAAAGATCGACGGTAAAGCCGCCCTTGACGCGGCCGAAGATGGTGCCCGTGACGCGCTCGCCATCCTCGAATGCCTTTTCCAGCATGGTCCAGGCTTCTTCGCGGCGGGCCTTTTCACGGCTCAGCATGGCTTCGCCGTTCCGGTCTTCCATCCGCTCAAGATAAATATCGACGATATCGCCGACGGTGACCGGTGCGTCGCTTTCTTCCTCGCCCCGGCCGAATTCCTTGAGCGGGACGCGCCCTTCGGACTTAAGCCCCACATCGACCAAAACGGAATCGCCCTCGACCCCGATAATCGTTCCCTTGACAACCGATCCTTCGGAAAGCTCGCCCTCGCCGAAAGTTTCTTCCAGCATTGCGGCAAAATTCTCGTCGCTCATCGCCGCGTCAGTTCCGGAAGTAGCCGTTTCCGTCGCCATATGTTTTCCCAACCTGTTTCATCCAAGCACGGCACGCCATTTTCCCGTGGCTGCCCCAATTTCGGGCCGGCGTCGCAATGACGGACGCAAAAAAACGTCACTTACGCGTCGGACTTGTCCTGCAAAGAAATATACTCAAGTGCCGCGGCAAAGGCTGCATCCGCATCCAAAGACGTTGTGTCGAGCACAAAAGCGTCTTTTGCCGGGGCAAGGGGGGCAACGCTGCGCGACCTGTCGCGGGCGTCACGTTCCCTCATATTCTGCAGAACGCGCGAATGTATAGCGTCTACATCCCGTTCCCGCAACTCTTTAACCCGCCTCTCCGCGCGAACCGAAATATCCGCGTCGACGAAAATTTTCCGGTCGGCGTCCGGGCAGATCACCGTGCCGATATCACGGCCGTCCAGAACAGCCCCCGGTTTGCCGTCCGGCGGAGAGGCCGCGAAATCTTTCTGAAAGGTGACAAGCGCGTCGCGGACTTCCGGTATTGCCGCCGCCCTGCTGGCGGCCTCGCCCGCGGCTTCCGACCGCAAATCGGGGTTTTCCAGCGATTCCGGGGTCAATTTTTCCGCCGCCGCGATTGCGGCGTCCGGTGTTGAGAAATCATTGCCTTTGGCGATAACCGCATTGCCGACAGCCCGATACAACAGTCCGGTATCCAGATAGGCAAAACCGAAATGCCGGGCGATCCGGCGCGCCAGCGTTCCCTTGCCGCTGGCGGCGGGCCCGTCGACCGCGATTAACCGCACCTCAGACATTGCGCGGGGTCAGCTGATTTCCGCGCCGATTTCCGCCATCAAGGGCGCAAAACCGGGGAAGCTGGTTCCGATGGCGCTGTCATCGTCGATGGAAACCGGTTTTTCGGCGCCAATACCGGCAACCAGGAACGCCATGGCGATGCGATGGTCCATATCGGTTTTTGCCGTACCGCCGCCCGGGATCTTTCCGCCTTTGCCCTCGACGATCAGATCATCGCCCTCAATGGTCACGGTAACGCCGCAGCCTGTCAGCCCTTCGGAGATTGCCGCCAGCCGGTCGCTTTCCTTGACCCGCAATTCCGAGAGTCCTTCCATCCGTGTTGCGCCTTCCGCATAGGCCGCCGCGACGGCAAGGATCGGATATTCGTCAATCATCGCGGGCGCGCGGTCTGCCGGAACCGTGACGCCCTTTAGCCCGCCCGCGCCGATTTTCAGGTCGGCAACCGGTTCGCCGGCTTCTGTCCGCGCATTCTCAAATTCGATATTGCCGCCCATTTCCGCGAGGGTGGTGAACAGGCCGGCGCGCAGCGGGTTCATACCGACATTCTGGATCGTCAGGTCAGCCTCAGGCGCGATCAGCGCCGCGACAGCGGGAAAGGCGGCGGAAGAGGGATCGCCCGGTACGATAACCGTCTGCGCCGTCAGTTCGGGCTGTCCCACAAGAGAAATGCGCCGCCCGCCATTCGGCAATTCCTCCACCCTAATATCTGCGCCGAAATTGCGCAGCATCAGCTCTGTATGGTCCCGGCTCGGCCGGTCCTCGATCACACGGGTAATGCCCGGGGTATTCAGCCCCGCCAACAGTACCGCCGATTTAACCTGAGCGGATGGCACCGGCAGAATATATTCGATGGGAACGGGTTCTTTGGCGCCGATAATCGTCAACGGCATACGGTCGCCTTCCGTCGCGATGACTTGCGCGCCCATCTGTTCCACGGGCGTCGCGATCCGGCCCATCGGCCGACGCCGCAGCGAGGCATCGCCGGTAAGTTGCGCGGTGATGTCGTGCGTCGCGATCAGACCCATCAGCAGCCGCGCACCGGTGCCGGCATTGCCGAGGTCGAGAATCGTCTCCGGCGGCGCCAGTCCGCCCACGCCCGCACCGTACACATGCCAGGCTCCCCCGGAATCACGGGATGATTCGATCCCCATGGCCGAGAGTGCCTCCGCCGTCCGCAGGACGTCCTCGCCCTCCAGCAGGCCCTCGATCACCGTTTCACCCACAGCGACCGCGCCGATCATCAGGGAGCGGTGGGAAATCGATTTATCGCCCGGAACCCTTATATCGCCGAAAATCCGTGCCACGGGAGAGGATGTCAGAACCGTCATGTCAATTTGCGCGGGTGTCGCGCCCATATTTATATTGTGTTCCGATAAGGGGGCGGTTTCGGTCTTACGACCGGTTAAGGGGTCTGTAACATATTGCCGGATAAACGCCATAGCGTGGCTTGAAAAAAAATTGGTTTTGACAGTATTTTCGGATCGTGGCATGGCAATCCCCCACGCTGCCCGGCAATGAGGAGAATAACGAGTGGCCAAACCCGAGTTGGGAGTGAAGAGAACTTGTCCCGAATGCGGGGCACGTTTCTACGATTTGCAGCAAAATCCGGCGACCTGCCCCAAATGCGGGACCGAATTCGATCCGATCGCTTTGTTGCGGCCTCAGCGGTCGTGGCAGGCGGAGGCGGCCAAACCCGCCCCCGAGCCGGAAAAGACCGAGAAACCGGCGGAGGCTGGCGCGGATGCGTCGGAGGAAGAGGAAACCGAGGACATCGAAGATATTGAGGATATCGATATCGAGGATGACAGCGATGACGACGACGTCTTTGATGACGATGACGACGTAATCGCCGTTATCGACAAACCCGCCGGGGGTGAAGAAGAGCAGGTTTGAGAAAGCTGGCGGCAGGGATTTCCGCACGCGGCGGTGAGACGGAGAAATTTTTACCTTGCGCGTCGGGCCAAAAGGAAAGTAGTTTCCGCGCCATTCCAAAATCCGGTTCGGCGGCGCTTTGGCGGCGGCAGAGGAATACGGGGCCATAGCTCAGTTGGGAGAGCGCTTGAATGGCATTCAAGAGGTCGGGGGTTCGACTCCCCCTGGCTCCACCAAATCAAATCAGGGGAACAGGAAACGCCTGTTCCCCTGATTTTTTTTGCGATGATGAACCCCGGTCAATACTGGTCAAGCAGGTAGTTCACCAGGTCGGTCGTGGTCACGAGGCCTTCCAGTTCACCGTCGTCGTTGACAACAGGCAGGGAATGGAATTCCCCCGTCTTCAGCATCTGGGCGGCTGAACGAATCGTATCGTCGGGTTTGATCGTTTTCAGGTCCTGCGACATGACCGA
>CAZBKQ010000024.1:0-19481 GCA_964492555.1 uncultured Rhodospirillaceae bacterium
CTCCCCCTCCATCATCTCTAACAAATAATGGTCCTAATCTAGGGGGGAAGGACAATAAAGCATGGGAATTATGGAGTGGGAGTAGCCGTGCGGCCCGCTATTCATGCACAGCGACAATGACGTTGTCGAAATCCGATAGATAATACTGCCCATAGGGCGTCGATTGATCGACCAGGTCCTGACGCGCCTTACCCTCCGGCCCAAGCCCCATGCGCGGCGGGGCGAGGCAGATATTGCGTTCGATCATCGTCTCCATATCGGTTTTCAAGGCATCGATACTTTCGACCTTGAAGGCGATGTGATCCGGACCGGGACGTGAAATGCCGCCATCGGCATATTTGGTGATATCCCAGGGCATCAATACAGCGGTCATCCGCCCATCCGTGACGTAATAATTTTCGTCATCTTCGGTGCGATTACCCATCTGCAACCCCAGAACATCGCAATAAAATTCGGCGCATTTTTCCGGATGCAGCGTGCGCACCGCATAATGGGTGATATAGCGCTCCTGATTCCATTCACCCTCTTCGTAGATATCGGTCCGGTTTTCCATATCCACCTGGGAAAGATCGAAAATATTGCCGTCCGGATCGTGCGTGGTAATGCCGGCGAAGGGGCGGTTGCCGGGCCGTTTGAGCCAATTAACGTCTGGATATTTTTTTGCCATACGTTCAAAGACGGATTTGACGTCTTCGACCTGGATGCCGAAATGGTCCAGCCCGCCGGCGCGGCCCGGGCGGCGCGGGTTGAAATTCAGGCCGACATAACCGTCGCCCACCGTAACGGCGCTGTGCGGCTTGGCGTTGGGAGAGGTCTTCATGCCGAACAGTACCTCGTAAAAACGGCCGAGCATGGCGTATTCGGTCGATACCATAGCGACATGATTGATTTTGGCCGACATCCGGGGGTCTCCCTTATCAATTTCTATGCGGCGGTTTTTTCGCGCGCCGCCGAATTTGTCGAAAAATTATGCCATGCGCCCGATCGCTTGAAAATGCGGTGTGACATGTGAGGACGACACCACCAGACGGTTGGCAAGTTTCGATGAAAAAAGGGATAATGGCGTCAATGAAACAATGATGAAGACGAAGGGATATCAATCATGAAGAACCAGATCGACGGCGGCGAGGCTATTGTCGAGGGATTCCGCAAGCTTGGGATCGATTACATCCTGTCCTCGCCGGGCACCGAATGGGCCCCGGTGTGGGAGGCGATGGCCGATCAGATTGAGGAAGGCAAGAACGGACCCAAATTGCTCGATGTCTGGCATGAGACTCTGGCCGTCGATATGGCGGCGGGGTACACGCTGGCCACCGGCAAGATGCAGGGCGTTTTGTTGCATGCCGGATCGGGGCTGCTGCAGGGCGCCATGGGCATTCACGCGGCCCAGGTCGCCGGTGTGCCGATGGTGGTGATCTCGGGCGAATCCATGACCTATGGCGAACAGCCGGATTTCGACCCCGGCGCCCAGTGGATCAATAATCTGAGCATTGTCGGCGGAACGACCCACCTGGTGGACTCCATCGTCAAATACGCCTCGATCGCGGGCAGCGCTTCAACGATATATGAAAGCGTGGTGCGGGCCGGGGAGATGGCGCAACGCAATCCGCAGGGACCGACATATCTGGCGGTTTCGACTGAAACCCTGATGGATGCCTGGACGCCGCCGGAAAACGCCCGGGCCGTACCGACCGCGCCGCGGATACTGACCGCGCCGGAAGATATTGCAAAGCTGGCGACGGCGCTTTCGAAGGCCAAGAACCCGGTCGTCCTTACGGAAAGCGCGGGGCGTGAGGTGAAAACCTATGATGCGCTTGTCGCGCTGTGTGAGAAGCTGGCATTGCCGGTGGTGGAAAAGCCCGCCTCGCTATTTGCCAATTTCCCGCGTAACCACCCGCTACACCAGGGGAACGATTTTAAGCCGTTCTGGGAAACGTCTGATCTGGTGCTGGTCGTCAGGAATCGTGTGCCCTGGTACCCGCCGAGCAGCAGTCCGCCCAACGCGACCGTCGTGGTAATCGATGAAAATCCGCACAACTCGGCCATGGTCTATCAGAGCCTTCAGGCCGATATGTATCTTGAGGGCGAGGTCGCCCAGACGCTGCGTGATCTGGCGGACGAGGTTACCGCCGACGCCGACGCTGTTGACGCCCGGCGGCAGAGCCTGGCCAAGGCCCATGACGCGCGGATCAAGGAGCGGGATGAAAAACACGCCGCTGCGCGCAAGAAGACACCGATTGATCCGGTCTGGCTGTGCGCCTGCCTGAACGCGGTCATGCCTGACGACACGGCCTATATCGATGAGGTGACGACTCATACGCCGTTGCTGCGCCAGCATCTCGATCTTAACAAGCCGCAAACCCTGTTTACACGTCAGGGTGGCCTGGGGCAGGGGCTGGGGATCGCGCTTGGCGTCAAGCTCGCGATGCAGGACCGGCCCGTAGTCACGCTGATCGGAGACGGGGCGTTTCTCTATAACCCGGCGCTCGGCAGTCTGGGTGCGTCCCGGGATTTCGAGTTGCCGGTCATGACGGTGGTGTTCAACAACAAGAAATACGCCGCGATGCAGGGAATGCATCATCAGATGTATCCGGAAGGCACGGCGGTTGAGACCAATGTTTATCATGGGACGCATATCAACGCGCCTGATTTTGTGAAGGTCGCGGAATCCGTCGGGGGGTACGGTGAACAGGTTACCGATCCGGAAGCGCTTCAGGATGCGTTAAAGCGCGGTCTGGCGGCAACGCAAGAGGGAAAACCCGCCATCATCGACGTCATCGTCGGTTGATCAGAGATAAAGGGGCGCTTTGGCGTCCCTTTTCTTTGGTTCCCGGCAATCGCCATAGTATGATTCCGGCGGTTGGCAATTTTTCCGGGGTTGGACGATGGCGCGGACATTGGCGTTCCTGCCGTTGATCGTATGGGTGGCGTTGACCACGCATACGTATGGATTCGATCAAAGCCATCTGGACAGGTTGAGGCTTGAACGAGCCTGTCCCGGTTGTGATCTCAGGAACGCGCCGCTCGCGCGGCTTGCCCTCTTTCAGGCGGATTTACGAAACGCGGATTTGCGCGGTGCGGTATTGTTGGGGACGGATTTGACCCTGGCCAACTTGTCCGGCGCGCGCCTGGCAGGAGCCCGTCTTATCAACGCTAATCTCTCCCAAACAGATTTTTCAGGGGCAAAGGCCCAAAATGCGGTGTTTCTGGGTACGCTGCTGGATGACGCGACGTTTCGCAAGGCGGACCTTTCCGGCGCCAATTTGGAGAATCTGCATCTATCCCGGGTTGAATTTAGCGGCGTGCTTTTGACGAAGGCCAATCTGGCAGGTGCGAATCTGTCCGGCGCGCGGCTTGAGAATGCCGATCTGACAAGTGCGAAGGCGGCCGGTGCGAATTTTCAAAAGGCCGCGATGAAGCGGGTGCGCCTCAACGGCATAAGCGCGCAAGGCGGTGATTTCCGCGGGGCGGATCTTGCCGGCGCGCGGATGGAACGGGGCGATTTCAGAAAATCCGATTTCTGGAAGGCAAAACTGATTAGGGTAACTTTGAGCAACAGCGATTTGCGTGACACCAATCTGGAAGCGGCGGATTTCAGCGGCGCCGATGTCAGTATGACCGACTTTTGTGGCGCCGTGCTTGTTTCCGCGAAATTGTCCGGCACAAACCTGACGGGAGCCGATCTTCGACGCGTGAATTTGCGCCATACCGATTTGCGGTCCGTTACATTGGCGCGCGCTAATCTGGCGGGGGCTTATCTTGGCGGCAGCCGGCTGGACGGCGGTAATTTGTCTGGTGCCGATCTCACCGGAGCCCGGCTGAGCTGGGCGTCTCTTCAAAAGGCGCATTTGACGGGCGTGCGTCTGGTTTCCGCCGCACTGCGCGGGGTCAAACTCACCGGCGCCAATTTGGAAAACGCCGATCTGTCAGGGGCTGATTTGCGTGACGCCCGGCTCGATAATGTTATCCTGCGCAAAACGCGCTTTACCCGGGCGAATCTTAAACGGGCCAGCCTGATCGGAATTAGGCTGGAAATGGCCGATTTTTCGGACGCGCGCTTCTGCAGAACGCGCTTCGACAAGAAGGAAAGGAGCGAACATTGCTGACGCAGATTTCTGCGATGTTCTTTTTTCAATGACTGCTGATTATGGAATAGGCCCGGGCGGCGCGGAAACCGAGAAGCGCAAGCGTGAACATATAGACACGGTGCTCAATGCCGATGTCGGGGCCAAGGGGATCACCACCGGTTTCGACCGCTTTTTTTTCGATCATGTCGCCTTGCCGGAATTCGCTCTGGCGGATGTCGATCTGTCGACCACCTTGTTCGGTCGCAATTTGGCGGCGCCGATCCTGATCTCAAGTATGACGGGCGGAACCTCGGCGGCCCATGATATCAACATTAATCTGGCCGCCGCCGCCCAAGCCTGCGGTGTTGCGATGGGGCTGGGATCGCAACGGGCGGCGCTGGAGGATGAAGCACTCTCCTATTCCTATCAGGTTCGGTCGGTCGCGCCCGAAATCCTTCTCTTTGCCAATCTCGGCGCGGTTCAGCTGAATTACGGCTATGGCGTCGATCAGGCCCGGCGCGCGGTGGAGATGATTGAGGCGGATGCGCTTTTTCTGCATCTCAACCCGCTTCAGGAAGCGGTTCAGGCGGAGGGAGACAGCATTTGGAGGGGGCTTTTCAACAAGATCGAGGCGCTCGTCCGCGATATTTCCGTGCCGGTTGTCGTCAAGGAGGTCGGGAACGGCATCTCGGCCGATGTGGCGAAACGGCTCGCCTATTGCGGCGTCGCGGCAATCGACGTGGCCGGGGCCGGAGGAACGAGCTGGAGCGAGGTCGAGGCGTATCGGCAATCTGATGATTTGCGCAGGCGGGTTGCCCATTCCTTTGCCGGTTGGGGGATTCCCACGGCGCTTGCGCTCAATAAAGTCCATACCGCAATGCCCGATATGCCGGTATTCGCGAGCGGCGGCATCCGCTCCGGGATCGATATGGCGAAGGCGATTCGTTTGGGTGCGGCTCTCTGCGGGGTTGCCGCCCCGGCCCTTGGCGATGCCGCCAGGGATTCGGAAGCCGTCGTAAGCGGGCTGTCGGCTTTTATAGAAGAGCTGCGCATTGCCGCTTTTTGCGCCGGCGCGCCTGATCTGCGATCCTTGCGACGCGCAAAATTGCGCCATCATGCGGATTGGTCACTGGTCGACTGTCCGCCGGTATAAAAAAGGGAGGCAGATTGATGGCGGTACGTCCGGAGCCCATCAGAGAACCCGGGACCCGCGCCCCGCGCCCGCGGGATGCGGCGACGCTGATTATTTACCGGGAGAGAAAGGGACAGATTGAAGTCCTGATGGGCCGCCGTCACAGGAAACATAAATTCCTGCCGCAACGTTTTGTCTTTCCGGGCGGCGCGGTGGACCCGACTGACAGCCGTGTCAGACCGGCAACACCCATTCGGGAGGATGTTCAGGAATTGTTGCAGAGGCGCGCCAGGGCGTCGCGGGTTCCGGGACTTGTCGCGGCGGCGATCCGGGAGACTTTTGAAGAGGCTGGGCTGATTATCGGCAAACCCGATCCCGAACCCGGCAGGTCGGTTCCCAAAAACTGGCGGCCTTTTTTCGAAACCGGCATGGCGCCAGCCTTTGGCGATCTGGACTATATCGCCCGGGCGGTGACCCCGCACTGGCGGCCGATCCGGTTTAATGCGCGTTTTTTTATGGTGGACGCGAAGAATGTTTCGGGTGATCTGACCAGCAATGGCGAGCTCCTCGATCTGACATATTTTCCGTTAGCGGAAACCGCTGATCTGGAGCTACCGTTGATCACCACGAGGGTTTTGGAAATCGTCGAGGAAAATGCCCGAAATCCGGTGCCGCCCGGTAGCGACCGGAAAGCCATCCTGTTTCAGCACAACGGCAAATTTCACGATATGATCCCTGAGTAGGGAATTAGCCGCGTGCGCCCTTTACCAGGGTGAGTTGCCGTTCGAGGACTGAAATCACGTCAGTCAGTGTTTGACTGCGTTTTATCAGCGCATCGCCGCTGCCGACGGCATAATTGCCTTTTTTTCCGTTGCCGCCGGCGAATTTATAGATGGTAAAGGCAGGCAGGGCGCCGGAGTCCTTGAATACCGAGAACGCCGACATGCCGGGCCCGTGATCCATCGCGTAATCTTTCCATTCACCGCTAATGACCCGGCGGCTGTATAGATTAAGGAGTTGGTTCAGTTCGATTCGGGTGAAATGTATCCGGGGCGCCTTTTTGCGCCGGTATCTGGAAATATCGATCAGCGTGGACATATGCGATGCGTCGACGGTGAATTTCGCCCTGTTTCAATTATATGACGATAATTATATTCATTTTGGAATTCGGGCGTCCAGCGGTGAAACGGAGAAATTCCAGCTGAAATAACCGTAATTGCTTTGGGGTCGGCCCATAGCTATGTTACCGCACCGCACGATGACGAGGAGTTTGTTTTGGGCGATATTTTCCAGGAAGTCGACGAGGAACTGCGCAAGGACCGCTTTGAAAAACTCTGGAAAGAGTATGGTCGGTATGCCGTGGGGACCGCGGTGGCGGTCGTCGTTGCCGCCGGCGCTTGGAAGGGCTGGGAATTCTATTCCTCCTCGCAACGGCTTTCCGCCAGCCAGCAATATGAAGTTGCGGGCCGATTGCTGTCTGAGAGTAAAAAGACTGACGCGCGCGCCTTGTTCAGCGGCCTGACGCAAGAAGGATATGGTCAGTATAAGACGTTGGCGGCCTTCAGAAACGCGGCGCTGCTCGGCAATGATGGCGATATCGCGGGTGCCGTTGCGGCTTACGCGAAAATTTCCGGCGATTCATCGACTTCAAAAATGTTTCGCGATGCGGCGACGCTGTTTTCCGTCATGTACAGGATGGATCAGTCCGGCGCCGATGCGGCGGCCTTGCTTCAGGAATTGGCGCCGCTGCGCGATGCCGAGGGCGCCTGGCGATTTTCCGCAGGGGAAATGGCCGGACTTCTTGAAATTCGAATGGGAGAGCTGACCGCGGCGCGGAAGACATTTCAGGCGCTGGCGGACGATCTGAATGCGCCCGAAGGCCTGCGTGGCCGCGCAACCCAAATTCTCGCCGTTATCGGTCAGTCCTGACCGGGCATTCCAATGGCAATTTTCCGAATACTGTTTTTGTTCCTTGTCGTTGGCAATCTTGCGGGCTGTTCGGGATGGTGGGGCGGCAAGGAAGAAGCGCGCCTGCCCGGGGAACGAATCTCCATCATGCCCGAGTTGGCCAATATCAGGCCTGATCCCAAAATTTCCGATATTGCGGTTAGGCTGCCGCGGCCTTTTGTCAATCAGGATTGGCCGCAGGCCGGTGGGTACGCGCATCATGCCATGCACCACCTGTCGGCAAAGGGCGGTCTGGTCGAAATCTGGGACGAGGATATCGGCGACGGGTCCAGCAATGACCGGCAACTGCTTGGGGCGCCCGTAATATCGGGCGGCCGGATTTACACAATGGATGCCGATGCGGAGATTCTCGCTCTCGACGCACGGACCGGCAATACGGTTTGGGAACGTGAAGTCGAGCCGACCCGCGATGAAGAAACCGAGGGCACGCTTGGCGGCGGGTTGGCCGTCTCCGGGCGTTATTTGTTCGCGACGACCGGTTTTGGCGTCGTGGTCGGGATCGATACAGCCAATGGGAAAATCCTGTGGCGGCGGAATGTCGGTGCGCCCATCCGCTCCGCGCCTACCGTTTTCGGCAGTCGGGTCTTTGTGGTGACAATCGCCAACCAAACGCATGCGCTCGATTTTAAGGATGGGCGCAGTCTCTGGACCCATTCCGGCATTTCCGAAACCGCGACCTTGTTCGGCGGCGCCAGCCCGGCCGCGGGCGGTTCAACCGTGGTCGTTTCCTATTCGTCTGGTGAAATTGTCGCGCTGCGTCTGGAGAACGGCCGTCAGATCTGGAGCGACTCCCTGACCGCGCTGCGGCGCACGGATCCGGTTTCAGCGCTTGCTCATATAAGAGGGCGCCCTGTTATTGATCGCGGTCGGGTAATCGCCTCGGCGAATAGCGGCCGTACGGTCGCAATCGATCTGCGGACGGGGACCAGAATATGGGAAAGAAATATCGGATCGTCGCAGAGTCCGTGGGTCGTCGGAGAATATATTTATCTGGTGACGAATGGCGGTCAGCTTGTCTGTCTCATGCGTGAATCCGGCGATGTCAGATGGATCGTGCAGTTGCCGCGGTTCGAGGATGAGGAAGATCGCGAAGACCCGATTTACTGGACCGCGCCCGTGCTGGCAGGCGATCGTCTGCTTTTGGGCGGCAGCCATGGCGAAGTCTGGTCGGTCTCGCCCTATAGCGGCAAATTCCTGGGCCGGATAGAGCTTTCCGACCCGCTCTTTATCGCCCCGGTGATCGCCAATGACACGGTATATTTTCTTGCCGACGACGCCACTTTGTCCGCGTATCGGTGATGGCGCTTTCCGTCGCGATCATCGGCCGGCCCAACGTCGGTAAATCCACCCTGTTCAACCGCCTGTGCGGTCTGAAACTCGCCATTGTGGACCCAACACCGGGGGTCACCCGGGACCGGCGTTACGGAGAGGCGACACTGTCCGATCTGGCGTTTTCGGTTATCGATACCGCGGGTCTGGACGAGCCGGGCAATAATGCGACCGAAGAAGGAATGCAGGATCAGACGCGGCGTGCCCTGGGAGAGGCGGATGTCGCGTTGTTTCTGATTGATGCGCGCGCCGGGATCACGCCGCTCGACCGCCATTTTGCCGATATTTTGCGGCGCGCGTCCTGTCCGGTGGTTCTGGTTGCCAATAAGTGCGAAGGCGCGGCGGGAGAGGCCGGTCTTTATGAGTCCTATGAGCTGGGTTTCGGCGAACCGGTTCCGATCTCCGCCGAGCACGGGGAAGGGATGGCCAATCTGTATCAGGCCATCAGGCCTTTCGCGGACGAACGGGAATCAAAAGAAAATCTACAGACAAGCGAAAGCGCCGACTGGGAGAACGAGGCAGACGGATCGGGTATTCTGCGCCTCGCGATCATCGGACGCCCGAATGTCGGCAAATCCACGCTGCTGAATTGTTTTCTGGGCGAGAACAGGGTTATTACCGGCCCGGAAGCCGGGGTCACGCGCGACTCCATTGAGGCGGATTGGGAATGGCAAGGGCGCGCGATCAAGCTGTTCGATACCGCGGGGATGCGCCGCCGAGCGCGGGTTCAGGAAAAGCTCGAAAAATTGTCCGTCGCGGATTCGTTGCGGGCGATCCGATTTGCGGAGGTCGTTGTACTGGTGATGGATGCCGAGGCGCTCGGCGACCGGCAGGATTTTGTGATCGCAAATCATGTCGTTGAGGAAGGCCGCGCGCTGGTTATTGCCGTGAACAAATGGGACCTCGTGGAAGACGAGGCCGAGGCCATGGAAAAGCTCACCGACCGGATGCAGACGTCTTTGCCGCAATCGCGCGGCGTGCCTGTCGTTACTCTCTCTGCTTTGTCCGGCTCGGGTATAGATGACTTGATGCGGTCTGTTTTTGAAATGTATGGGGTCTGGAATGCGAGAATTCCAACCGGACCATTGAACCGTTGGCTTGAACGGATGCTGGAGGAACATCCCCCGCCACTTGTCCGGGGACGGCGTCTGCGTCTTCGTTATATGACCCAGGTAAAGGCGCGCCCGCCCAGTTTCGTGATTTTTACCACCAGGCCCGGTGCATTGCCCGACAGCTACCGGCGCTATCTGGTCAACGGTCTGCGGGAAAGGTTTGATCTTCCCGGTGTGCCGATACGCATCATGTTGCGGCGGGGCAACAATCCCTATGCCGACAGTCAGGATTAAAGCAGGGCGGAGGCAGCCCTATTGGGCGTTGAAGGTTTCTCCGGTTCGATTGAAATCTTCCGAAGCGAGACGGACAAAAATATCGGTGATCTCGTCAGGGTGGGGGAGGGTTTCAGGGTCCTCGCCCGGATAGGCGTCCGCCCGCATGGAAGTACGGACCGCGCCGGGATTTACCAGATTGATTTTCAGGTTCGTTTTGGCCATTTCCTGTGCCCAGGTCCGGGCCAACGCATCGATCGCCGATTTTGTAATCGCATACCCGGCCCAATAGGCGCGTCCTCCGCTGACGCCGGAGGTCAGGAACAGGGCGCGACCCGACGGAGAGGCCAAAAGTGCGGGTTCCAGAGAGCGGATCATACGCCACTGCGCCGTCAGGTTGATGTCGATGATCTCGTCCCATCCGTCCGGATCGACCTGGGAAAGCGGGGTCATTTCGCCGAGAATGGCGGCGTTCGCGACAAATACATCAAGCCGTCCAAAGCGTTGCATGATCGCTGCACCCATCTTGTCGATATCTTCGCGGTTTCGAATATCCATCGGCAGCAATGTCGCGCCTTGTTCGGCGCCCGCCGCGCGGATCTGGTCGTCCACCTCTTCCAATCCCGCTTTGGTCCGTGCGGTCAGAATGACGTGTGCGCCTTCGGCCGAAAAGCGCCGGGCAATGGCGGCCCCGATGCCGCGGGAGGCACCGGTGATCAATGCAACACGGCCTTTAAGTGCGGTCATTGTCAGCCAAGGCTCGCAAGGAAGGATAGCTGCCGGGTAGCGCGTGGGTCGTCCCGGTCGATAAGCTGGATCGGATAATCGCCGGTAAAGCAGGCGTCGCAATATTGAGGCAGGGCGTTGTTCCTGCCGGAAAGGCCCATCGCGCGATAAAGTCCGTCTATGGAAATAAAGGCGAGGCTGTCCACGCCGATGGTTACCGCCATTTCCTCTACGGATTGTTGCGCCGCCAGCAATTGTTCGCGCTCCGGCGTATCGACGCCGTAAAAGCAGGAATGAGTCGTCGGCGGACTGGAAATACGCATATGCACTTCCCGCGCGCCGGCCGCCCGCATCATCTCCACGATTTTCAGAGAGGTTGTGCCGCGAACGATGCTGTCATCGACCAGAATAACCCGCTTGCCCTCAATAATCGCGCGGCTCGCGTTATGTTTCAGCTTTACCCCGAGATGCCGGATTTGATCGGTCGGTTCGATAAAGGTCCGTCCGACATAATGATTGCGGATGATGCCAAGCTCGTATGGCAGTCCGGCCTCGGCGGAATACCCCATGGCGCTGGGAACCCCGGAATCGGGTACGGGAATCACCATATCCGCGTCGATATGACTTTCGCGCGCCAGTTCCTGACCGATCCGCTTTCGGGCTTCATAGACGCTACTGCCATCGACCACGCTGTCGGGGCGGGCAAAGTAAATATATTCGAACACGCAGAGCCTGCGCGATGCCGGCGCAAACGGTTTTAACGATTTGACCCCGGCGGAATCGATAACGACGACTTCGCCCGGTTCGATGTCCCGTATGAAATCCGCGCCGATAATATCAAGCGCGCATGTTTCCGATGCCAGACAATAGCCGTCGTCCAAATGACCGAGCACCAGGGGCCGAACACCCATCGGATCGCGTGCGCCGATCAACGCCCCGTTGTTCATGGCGACAAGTGAATACGCCCCGACGACCTGGGTCATCGCATCGATCAGGCGGTCGACAACAGTTTCCTGGGCACTGATCGCAATCAAATGGATGATGACTTCCGTATCGGTTGTCGATTGAAACAGGCAACCCCGTTCGACCAGTGCCCGGCGTAAGGCAGCGGCGTTGGTAAGGTTTCCATTGTGGGCGAGGGCAAACCCCCCGGAAGCGAAATCCGCGAAAAGCGGCTGAATATTGCGCTGCGCGGTTTCGCCGGTGGTGGAATACCGGTTGTGACCGATCGCCGCGCGCCCCGGCAGGTGCGAAATGACATTGCTGTCGCTGAAAATATCGCCGACATGCCCGGCGGCCCGGTGGCCGTGAAAATTTTGGCCATCGAGCGAGACAATTCCGGCCGCTTCCTGCCCGCGATGCTGAAGGGAATGCAGCCCGAGAGCGGTCAGTGCGGCTGCTTCATCATGGCCAAAGATTCCAAAGACGCCGCACTCCTCATGCAGGGTGTCGTCGAAGGGGAGGGATTTATCCTGCGGCATTCTCTATCTTTGACCTTTTATGAGCCGGTCCATTTCCCGCCGTTCCGCGTCCGAATAACCGGGTTTATCTTTCTTCTTTATATCGTTTGTTTCCGGTGTCACCAGCTTTTCGAAACTGTTCCCCGGGGTGATGGATGCCCCCCCGGGGTCGGGGAGGTTTTCGCGGAGCGATTCCGGAAGGATAGAGCGTACTCTTTTAGCGCCCCAGACGATAACCGGAAATGTCTTGGCCGACTTTGCCCATTCCGGGTGCTTGTTGCGATCCTTTGGCAGATCGAACGCCCAGACGAGCGCGAGATATCCCAGCGAAACAACGATCGTGCCTATGCAGAGACCGGCGACCAGCCCCAGGGAGCGGTCAAGGGCGCTCAATGAGCTGTCGCGAACCTGTTTTCCGATTGAATGGCTGATCATCGTGAGGAGGGTCATCGAGACCAGAAACAGGCCGATCCCGGCGGCGGCGTCGGCAAGCAGCTCGGATGATATCCACTGGCGGACGAGGGGTTGGACATACCTGAACCCGTAAAGTGTCGCGAAGCCTGCCCCGACCCAGCCCAACAGACCCAGAACCAGCCGGACAAATCCGGTCGAAAACGCGATCAACGCGGACAGCAGAATGACCGCGATAACGGCGATGTCCAGAAACGCCATCAGCGTCGCCCCCTGGAAGAAGCGGCAACCGGTGTAGGGGCGTGTGGCGCGATCGCGGCCACCAGATCCCGAAGATGGGATATTTTTGTAATAGCCAGCGGGCCGCCGTCCGGTTTGCCGCCGCTTGCGGTCCCGGCGGGTTGTATTGATTTTCTGAAACCGAGCTTGGCGGCTTCCTTGATGCGCAGATCGGATTGTCCGACCGGTCTGATTTCACCGGACAGTCCGATTTCCCCGAATATAACCGCGTCAGCGGGGGCGGGGTTATCGGCGACGGCGGAGATCAAGGCTGCGGCGACGGCAAGATCGGCCGCGGGCTCGTTGATGCGCAACCCGCCGGCGACATTGAGATAGACCTCATGGCCCGCCAGCGACATACCGCAACGGGCCTCCAATACGGCGAGAATCATGGCGAGCCGGCCGGAATCCCATCCGACAACGGCGCGGCGGGGGGTGGCCTGGGTCGATTCCGCCACCAAAGCCTGAATTTCGACCAATAAGGGCCGGCTGCCTTCGATCCCGGCGAACACCGCAGCGCCGCTGAGATCGGTCTGTCGTTGTGAGAGGAAGAGGGTGGAGGGGTTTTCGACCTCCGACAGCCCGCCACCGGTCATTTCAAAAACGCCGATCTCATCTGTCGGGCCGAAGCGGTTTTTTATGGCGCGCAGAATTCGAAACTGATGGCCCCGGTCGCCTTCGAAATACAGAACCGTGTCCACCATATGCTCAAGCACCCGCGGTCCCGCGATGGCGCCTTCCTTGGTGACGTGGCCCACGAGGAAAAGCGAAAAGCCACGGGCCTTGGCAAGGCGGATCAGTTCCTGCGCACTGGTCCGGACCTGAGAAACGGTTCCGGGAGCGGAATCGACGGAATCGACATACATCGTCTGGATAGAGTCGATAACGACGACGCCCGGCGGGTCCGCTGTGTCCAGTGTTGTGACGAGATCGCGAACGCTGGTCTCCGAAGCGAGCGCCACATCGGCATTCGAAAGACCGAGCCGGGTGGCCCGCAGTCTGACCTGATCGACAGACTCCTCACCCGAGACATAGACACAACGTGTCTTGGCGGCCAACTGACCGACGACCTGCAGCAAGAGGGTTGATTTACCTATACCCGGATCGCCGCCGACCAGAATGGCGCATCCGGGGACAAGTCCGCCGCCGCAGGTCCGGTCGAATTCTCCGATACCGGAAACCCAACGCGGCTTCTGTTCGGTTTTGCCATCCAGACTCTCGAACACAATTTTGCGGCCCTTGCCCCCACTCAGCCCTTTGGGCACCGCAGCGGGCGCGGATTCCTCCGACACGGAGTTCCACGCGCCGCAGCTCTCGCATTGGCCGACCCATTTTCGATGAATCGCACCGCATTTCTGGCAGGTAAAGCGGGCTGACGCCTTCGCCACTTGTTAAACCCTCCCCCTGATTCGGGTGCGACATAGTAGCAGAATCAGGGCTGCCGGACTTCCATCTGAATAGGACCTTCCGCCCGGCCATTTACAAATTGATCGACATATTCATTGCCGCAATTTTCGATATCCGCCGCCGGTCCGGTCCAGATAATCCTGCCCTGATGCAACATGGCGACCCGGTCGGCGATTTTGCGCGCGCTTGCCATGTCGTGCGTGATCGAAAGTGCGGTTGCGCCCAGCTCTTTAACGCAGGCAACGATCAGATCGTTGATGACATCGCCCATGATCGGATCGAGCCCGGTCGTCGGTTCATCGAAAAAGAGGATTTCGGGTTCCGTCGCGATTGCGCGGGCAAGGCCGACACGCTTTTTCATGCCACCGGACAATTCCGCCGGTGACAGGTTGGCGACATCGGCGCCAAGCCCGACAGCCGCCAATTTTTCCAGAGCGATCGCATGCGCCTCGTCGCGGCGCATGCCCTGACCTTCGATCAGTCTAAACGCCACATTCTGCCATACCGAGAGGCTGTCAAAGAGAGCCGCGTTCTGGAACAGCATGCCGAATTTTCTCAGGATCGGTTCGCGATCCCGCCAACGCATCCCGACGACTTCGATCCCGTCCACCCGGATGCTGCCGGCGTCGGGCGTAAGAAGTCCTAGAATGTTCTTGAGCATGACGGATTTTCCGGTGCCCGATCCGCCGATTACGACAACGGATTCCCCCTGCTGGACGTCGAGATCCAGCCCGTCGAGGACCTTCTTGGGACCAAAAGCCTTCTTTACGCCCAGCATCGAAATTTTTGGTACGTTTTCCGACATCACTTGCCCGCGAAGAAAATTTCGGTGACGACGTAGTTAAAGGCGAGAATGAGGATTGACGCAGAAACGACGGCGTTCGTGGTGGCGGTGCCCACACCCTCAGCCCCGCCGCGAGAATGATAGCCGTGGTAACACCCCATCAGCGCGATCAGGAAACCGAACACCGACGCTTTGACCAGGCCTGAAATAACATCAAGCGGCTGAAGAAATTCCCAGGTTCGGTGAAGATAGACCGAGGGATTAAAGCCCAGCTTGTGAATGCTGACGATATAACCGCCCATCACGCCGATGATATCGGCGATCAAAACGAGGCAGGGCAGGGTAAGAACTCCGGCAAGGATTCGGGGCGCAATCAGATATTTGAACGGATTTGTCGACAGGGTGGTCAAGGCGTCGATCTGTTCGGTCACGCGCATGGTGCCGATTTCGGCGGCCATCGCCGCGCCGATGCGGCCCGCCACCATCAGACCCGCGAGAACGGGTGCCAGTTCCCGTGTAATCGAAAGCACCACGACATTGGCGATGGCGCCTTCGGCGTTGAAGCGCGCAAAGCCCGTATAGCTTTGTAGGGCGAGCACCATGCCGGTAAAGATTGCGGTCAGTCCGACCACGGGAAGGGAGTAATAGCCGATTTCTATAATCTGGCGCAGGATAAGCCGGGGATAAAACGGCGGCAGAACGCAGTGCATCACCGCGTTTCCGGTGAAAATCGATATTTTTCCCGTTGCAGAAAAAAAGTTAAGGGCTGCGCGCCCGATTGAGGCCAGTGGCGCCAACGAAATCAATCCCCGATATAGTCCCGTCGATACCGGCCGCCGAGAGCGGTCAGCACCTCATACCCGATAGTGCCGGCGATTTCGGCGAGATCGTCGGGAGTCTGGTGATCGCCGATAAATTCTACTGTCTGGCCGGGACCGCAGAGCGTTTCCGGAATGTCGGTGACGTCAAGCGTTACAAGATCCATTGAAACCCGTCCCACGACCGGTGCCCGGTGGCCCGAGAGGAAACCCGCGCCTTTGTTGCCAAGGCGGCGGAAAAAACCATCCCCGTATCCCAGGGCAACGGTCGCGAGGCGGCTTTCCCTGGTAACGGAACCGGCGGCACCATATCCAACGGTCATATTCCTGTCAATTAAGCGGGTTTGAAGGATTTTCCCTTTTAATTTAACGACTTGCTTGAGCTTTCTTCGATCGTCCTCATGGCAGCCAATGCCGTATAGCGCGGCACCCGGACGGACCAGATCAAAGTGAAAATCCTTACCGAGAAAAATTCCCGCGGAGTTCGCAAGACTGATGCGCGGCGCGGTCGGCAGGGCGTTCAGAATTGATTTTAATGTTTCGAGTTGCCGTGCATTCAATGAGTGATCCGGTTCATCCGCACACGCCAGGTGGGACATTACGTAAGAGATCGTGAGAGACTTGAACCGTCCCGGATCATTCATAAATTGCAGGGTATCGGCTTTATCGAGGCCGAGCCGGCTTATCCCCGTGTCAAAATTGACGATTGCCGGGTGTCCTTGGCCGGTATTGGCGCAATGCGAGGACCAGGCTTCGATTTCTTTATAGCTGTTAAGGACCGGCGCGATGGTCTGATCGCAAATTTCCGCGACACCCTCCGACAGACCGTTGAGGATATATATACGGATAGGGTCCTCCAGCTCTGCCAGTACGTCGCGCAGTTCCAATGCTTCGTCCGGCAGGGCGACAAAAAACGTCCGGCAGCCTTCAGCGGCAATCCGGCGGGCAATGGGGGATATCCCGAGGCCATAGGCATCGCATTTTACGACCGCCGCGCATTCCGCCGGCGCTGCGAAGGATTGCAATAGCCGATAATTCGCCGCGATGGCGTCCAAATCGATTGTCAGGGTGGCGCCGGCGCGATCAGCGGAAATCATGCGCGCAGCCTAATGATCGTCGGGAAGATATTCGGGTTTGGCGAGATTGCCGAATTTGGTCAGAAGCGCGTTGAAGTGCAGCAGCGCCCTGCCGATCGGTCCGTGCCGCTGTTTGGCGACAATGACTTCGGCTTTGCCATGCACCTGTTCCATTTCCATCTGCCAGTTTTCGTGTTCCGGCGTGCCTTCGGTCGGTTCCTGCCGCGCCTTGTAATATTCCTCTCGGTAAATGAACATAACGACATCGGCGTCCTGTTCGATCGATCCCGATTCACGCAAATCCGATAGCTGGGGCCGCTTGTCGTCGCGCTGTTCCACCTGGCGGGAAAGCTGCGACAGGGCGACGACCGGCACGTCCAGTTCTTTCGCCAGTGTCTTGAGGCCGCGTGTGATCTCCGAAATTTCCTGTACCCGGTTGTCTTGCTTGCTGTTGGATCCGGAAACAAGCTGCAGATAATCCACTACGATCAATCCCAGCCCGTGCTGCCGTTTCAGACGCCGCGCGCGGGTTCGCAGGGCCGAAACGGTGAGGGCGGGGGTGTCGTCGATGAATATCTTTGCGTCCTGCAGGCGTTGGGTGGCATCGACAAGGTCTTCCCATTGTTCGCTGCTCATCGTGCCGCGACGGATTGCTTCCGACCCGATCCCGGATTTTTCGGCGAGAATCCGGGTGGCAAGCTGTTCCGCCGACATTTCGAGCGAGAAGAACGCTACGACGCCGCCATCGACGACCTGGTTCTGGCCGAGGTCGTCCGGGGCCTCGCGATAGGATTCCGCGATGTGAAACGCGATATTGGTGGCCAGCGCGGTTTTGCCCATCGATGGCCGGCCCGCGAGGATGATCAGATCGGATTTGTGAAGTCCGCCAAGCAGCTTGTCCATGTCGATCAAACCGGTGCTGACTCCGGTCAGATGCCCATCGCGCTTATAGGCGGCATCGGCGGCATCGATGGCGATTTTGAGCGCCGCCTGGAAATCCTGAAAGCCGCCCCGGTAATCGCCCGCCGTCGCGAGATCGTATAGCCGCTGTTCGGCCGATTCGATCTGGTTTGCCGCAGTTTTTTCCAGATCCGCGTCATAGGCGTCATTGACGGTGTCTTCGCCGAGATTGATCAGTTGCCGTCTCAGGAACAGGTCGTGGATCGTTTGGCCGTAATCCCGTGCATTGATGACGGTAATCGCGTTGGCGGCAAGGCGGGCAAGATAGCTCGCACCGCCCAGTTCGGAGAATTCCTCGTCGCGCTCGAAGTAAAACTGCAGCGTGGTCGGGTTCGCTTCCTGACCGCGCTCAATCTGTTTGCCGGCGGCCTCATATATTTTTCCGTGAAGCGGGTCGGCGAAATGTTCGGATTTCAGAAAATCGGCTACCTGCTCGTGCGCCCGGTTATTTACCAAAATCGCGCCGAGGAGCGCTTGTTCCGCTTCGGTGTTTGCCGGGGGGTGCCTGTAGCTTGGTTCATGTCCCACGCTCAATGGAAGCGCGGCGACATTTTGTGTGACGTTTTTGTTATCCATTTGAGAACCGTACCCGCAAATGCGACCGAACGCGTTAACTTAATAAAGAGGATACCGGGGAAAACTTCGCAATTTCGAAGGCTTCCCTGTGCATAAAGTTAGCGCTTCAGCCGATTCGCTATAGGTGTTTTTGGCTCAGACACCCCGGTTCAGGCGGTTTTTGCTGCCGATTGCCTCTGGTCGCTTACATGGGCGTTTTCCCACTCGAACATGTAATCGCGGGTCAGGGGGACGGATTCCATGTTCTTCGCAATCTGCATCTGGAAAACCATCAAGCTCTGGTTTCGGAAACCGACTTCGCAGATTACGAGATATAACTCCCACATCCGGCAAAAACGCTCGTCATAGAGCTCCCGGAAACGGTCTTTGGTGGCGTAGAACCGTTTACGCCACGCCCGAAGTGTTTCGGCATAGTGAAGCCTCAGTACTTCGATGTCTGTTATCAGCAACCCGGCCCTTTCCGCGGCGGCGCAGACCTCGGAGGTGGCGGGTAAATCAGCCCCGGGGAAGATATATTTCCGGATGAACGGATTTATCGGGCAGGGTTCGGTAAAACGGCCGATTGAATGAAGCAGCATGACCCCGTCTTCTTCGAGCAATTCGGAAATTTTTGAAAAAAATTCGTCGTAGTTCCGCCGCCCCACATGCTCAAACATGCCCACCGATACGATACGGTCAAAGCGGGTATCCAGTTCGCGATAATCCGTCAGATGAAAGTGAACACGATTGTTGAGCCCGGCTGTCGCGGCCCGTTCCGCGGCGGTGGTTTTTTGCTCGGTCGACAAGGTGATGCCGGTCAGGTCGATGTCTTCAAGCCCGGCCAAATAGAGTCCCATCCCGCCCCAGCCACAGCCGAGGTCGAGGACCTTCTGCCCCGGTGCAAGCAGCAATTTGGAAGCGATATGGCGCTTTTTCGCGTATTGGGCCTCTTCCAGGGAAATATCGCTGTCGGTGAAGTAGGCGCAGGAATATTGCTTGTCCGGGTCCAGCATCAAATCATATAGCTCGCCGGATAAATCATAATGGTGCGCTACGTTCTTCCGGGCCCGCAGCAAAGGGTTCCTCTGCCCGGCAGTCGCGCCGTCAAACAATTTCAGGAAACGGAACAGGGGATGCGTTTCCAGATTGTTGTAGTTGCGGGAAACGGCTTCAAAAAAATCATA
>CAZBKQ010000024.1:19581-29681 GCA_964492555.1 uncultured Rhodospirillaceae bacterium
ACGGAAGAAGTTCATCCAGCGTGCAACGAATATTACCGCTGTCGAACATCGGGTTAGTCCCGAAATGCGCTTTGAGGCGAATGGGCACCGTGGTGCCGTGCTCTGGCTGACGGGTCTTTCCGGAGCCGGCAAATCGACCTTGGCAATCGAGACTGAGCTGGCTCTTTTTGCCGAGGGCTACCAGGTTTTCTCTCTCGACGGCGATAATTTACGCCACGGGCTGAACGCCAATCTGGGTTTCAGCCCTGAAGACAGATCGGAAAATATCAGGCGCGCGGGCGAAGTCGCCGCATTGTTCGCCGATGCGGGATTTGTCGTCATCACCGCCTTTATTTCGCCTTATCGGGTGGACCGCGACCGGGCTCGTAAATCCGCCGGCAGCGGTTTTTACGAGGTTTATGTGAAAGCAGATATCAACGTCTGCGAAGCACGGGATCCCAAAGGCCTGTATAGGCGCGCCCGGGCCGGAGAAATCAGCGACTTTACCGGTATTTCGGCCCCATATGAGGAACCTGTCGACTGTGAAGTTACAGTCGATACATCAACGCTGAGCGTTCAGGAATCGGTCGAACATCTTCTGAACTTTGTGAAAGCGGAACTTCCCTTGAACAGGACCGCGTAACGAAACCGCTAATCTTGCTCTCCGCGCCCGTAGGTATCCTCTAGACGTACGATATCGTCCTCTCCGAGATAGCTTCCCGACTGGACTTCGATCAGGTTAAGCGGGACTTTCCCGGGGTTTTCTAGGCGATGGACCGTATTGGGCGGGATATAGGTTGATTCATTTTCATTCAGAACGAATTTGTCGTCGCCCCGCGTCACCCGGGCCGCGCCATTAACGACAATCCAGTGTTCGGCCCTGTGATGGTGCTTCTGAAGGGACAGGCTGGCGCCCACATTTACAGTTATGCGTTTAACCTGGAACCGCGATCCTGCATCGACGGTTTCATAATGCCCCCACGGCCGATATACCCTCGGGTTTTTGGTTGCCGCCGGAATGTCTTTCACCTTCAACGCATCGACGATGGTTTTGACGTCTTGCTTACGGTCACAGGGCATTACCAGGACCGCGTCCTCGGTTGCCACGACAACCAGGTCATTCAGACCCAGCGCCGCGACGACGGGGCCTTCGCTTCTTAAATAGGAATTACGATTTTCTATCGAAACGATGTCACCGCTTTCGACATTGCCGAATGAGTCCCGCGCGCCGATGTCCAACAGGGCATTCCATGAGCCCACGTCACTCCAGCCGATATCGGCAGGAACGATGGCGCGTTTTTCGGCATGCTCCATTACGGCGTAATCAATCGAATTGGACGGACAGGCGCCGAACGTTTCCGGATCGATACGCAAAAAATCCAGATCTTCGGTGGCGTTAGCGACGGCCGCGGCGCATTGCGCCGCCATTTCAGGCTCCAGCTTGCTCAGGGTGTCTAGATATTCCTGAGCGCGAAACATGAACATGCCGCTGTTCCAGGCGTACGCCCCATCGGCAATATACTTTTCCGCTGTCGCGATATCCGGTTTTTCAACGAAGGAGTCGATCGAAAACGCGCCGGGTATATCCTTTAGGCCGACGGCGCGCTGAATATATCCGTAGCCTGTTTCGGGTCCGTCGGGCGTAATACCGAACGTGACCAGATAGCCTTGCGCAGCCGCTATCTCCGCAGTCTTCAACGCATCCAGAAAAGCATCTTTCTTGCGGATAACATGATCGGAAGGAAGCACAAGCATTATCGCTTCCGGGTCGTCTTCAATCAGCACATGGGCAGCGATGGCGACTGCGGGCGCGGTGTTCCTGCCAATTGGCTCAAGGAGGATCGAGCCAGCTTCAAATCCGGTCTCATTCAATTGTTGAGCGACCAGAAATCGGTGCTCGGCATTGCAGACGACAGTAGGTTTACAAAACAGGTTGGAATCTGAAACACGCGCGGCCGTGTCCTGTAACAGTGAATTCCTTCCGGCAAGGGGAAGAAATTGTTTGGGGTAGGATTCCCGTGACATCGGCCAAAGCCGGGTCCCGGCCCCGCCTGACAGGATGACGGGCGAAATTCTGCGGTCTGCGGTCATGCTGTTGGTTCCGGTAGAGGTCTAAAACTTGCGTGCCAAGATTATCCAGAAAAATTCTCGCCAAGGAAGATTGTGGATTGGTCGATGAGCGCTTCTATATCACATCGCTTCAACCCGGGGGCGATAAATTGTAGAGCAGATAGCGTGATCGGAGAGATATCAATGGCCGGGCTTCGTGTGTAATAATCTTGTTATATCAATCACTTTTGGGTTTTCGGTGCCGTCGGGAGACGTATCGGATGCTGGACATTGTCGGCTTTACTGTGCTAGTCCAATAACGGTCGCTGTTTGTCCGTCAGGAGGAAAGAATGAAGATTACGAAAACTTTGATGATCGTGGCGTTGCCGCTCGCGCTTGCGGTTGGTTGTGAAACGTCCGGCCAGAATTCCGGAGGAAATGACTCGGCTGCGGTCAAGTCGGCACAGGATGCCGCGCAGAACGCCGCGATTGCCGCGAAGCAGGCTGCTGCGGAAGCCGCGAAGGCGGCTCGGGCGGCGGAAGCTGCCGCGGCGGAAGCGAAGGCTGCGGGTGACAAGGCCGACCGCGTGTTCCGCAAGGGCATGCGCAAATAATTTTCCGGCTTTTCCGGAATTAAGAAGGCGGCGTCAGTTTTTCTGGCGCCGTTTTTTTATGTTTCACGATTGAAACAGGAAAACCCTTGCGCTCCCGTTCGGTTTTCCTGACGGCTTCCCAATCGATGTCTTTGAGGCGCGTTCCCGCTTTTTCCTTTATCCGGTAAGCGAGTTCAGGGACTGCAGCCGACGCGAATTTTCCGGTCGCCTCAAGCGCCAGATTCTGTTCGCCGTTCGGGTGTATCTCAAGCATCAGATTGTCGCCTAACCAGGCAATTTTCGCTTCCTGACTGGTGACCGTTACCTTCGTTCCCACAGGGATCTTGTCAAATATGGAAGAGATATCCTCGGGATACATTCTGATACAGCCATGGCTCACCCGCCGGCCCACACCCCAGGGTTTGTTGGTGCCATGTATCAGATAGGCGTGCCACCCCAGATAAAAGGCGTGCCGGCCCAGCGGATTGTCGGGCCCCGGACGGACAACGGCTGGCAGTTCCGGGTCTTCTTCGCGAACGGATTTCGGTACAAACCAAGTCGGATTACGTTTCTTGCGCTGGATTGTCGTTGACCCCACGGGTGTGTTCCATGCCTCGCGTCCGGTGCCGATCGGGTAGGATTTGACCGCGCCCGCCGGGGTGAATTGATAGAGGCGCTGATCAATCAAATTGAGCAGGAGGCCGTCGCGCGGTCCATCAGGCAGAAGGTGGGCGCCGGGTATTAGAATTTCCCTGCCCTCGCCGGGAAGCCAGGGATCGACACCGGGGTTCGCGGCGACGAGTTCCACAAAGCCGAGCCCGTTACGACGGGCGATGTCCAGCAACGTGTCTTTATGCTTGGCCTTATAGCGCCGCATCTCTCCTATTAGCTGAGGGCCTTGATACGATCCGGCATAGAGCTTGCCGGGAGATGCCGATATTGCCGGCAGCGCCGCCGTCATCGCCGCTGCACCGGTGCTGCGAAGGAATTTCCGGCGATCCATTCTATGCGTTGGCATGTACAATAACTGACCGCTTTGGGTTGGCTTTCCGCATTCATGTATAATTTACTCTCGCAGAAGCCAAGAAAAACCTTATATTTGGTTGATAGGTAACGTGATTTTGTTGATCGGTCTTTAGCATGGGCAATGAGAGGAAGTGTCGTTTATGAAGCGTTTGATTATCGGAATAACCGGGGCGACGGGTACGATTTATGGCTGGCGTCTGATGGAAATGCTCCGCAGCGAGGGAGACACGGAAATTCATCTGGTGATGAGCCAGTCCGCGAAGCTGACGTTGAAGATGGAGCACGATGTTGATCCGGATTACATCCATTCGCTCGCGCATGAGGTCCATCAGCCCAGCAATATCGGGGCTTCCATATCTTCCGGTTCTTTTCATAGCGAAGGCATGATCGTCGCGCCCTGTTCGATCAAGACCATGTCGAATATCGCGATGGGCAATACCGGTGACCTGATCAGCCGCGCCGCCGATGTGGTGATGAAGGAAGGACGCAAGCTGGTCGTGGCAATTCGTGAAACGCCGCTGCATATAGGCCATCTGGAAAATCTGACCAAGCTGGCGCGGATCGGCGCGGTGATCTTTCCGCCGGTGCCGGCTTTTTATAACCGGCCGAATACGCTTCAGGACATCGTCGATCAAAGCTGCATGCGCATGCTGGATCAGTTCGGGATCAATGTTGATTCCGCGCCACGCTGGGGTGAATTGGACGGTGTTCCGGCGGTCGGTCAGAAGATCGAAGGCGGCAAGGGTAAGGCCTGAGCGGCCTGATTACCTCCCGGCGCTTTATTCGGTAACGGGCGTTTCGTTCTCAAATCCGTTTTGTTCTGCGGCGATCTGCTGATCGATGGCGGCGCGTGCTTCGGCGTCATAGACGCTCGGCGGATAATATTCCTGGAAATCCGTCGCCATCCGTTCGAATGGAAAGTCCGACCAGATGCCGTGATCGCTCACATATTCCATGTGACGCTGGCCGTTTGCGTCGAACTGCTGAAACAGGGCGTGATTTTCGCCATCGAATTCCGTCGGCAGGACGCCGAACCTGTCACAGAGTTCGATGTTGAAGGCGGGAGCGGCCTTGATCCAGCGCCCCTCCAGACAAAGGACCGCATAGCCGTGATGCAGGAACAGCTCCCTGCCGCCCATCATCCGGCGCAGCCGTTCGGTACAGAGGTGATTTTTGACGTCCGATAACCCGATTCCCGCCGGGATACCGATCGCGCGGGCGGCTGCTGCCAGGAGGTTCGCCTTGGGCAGACAAAATCCGCGCTTTTCCGCAAGAACATGGCTCGCCTTGTATGTTTCCCGATCCATAGAGATCGCGTAAGGATCATAGCGGATGCCGTCGCGAACCGCGAAAAACAGCTTTCTCGCCTGTTCTATCCTGCTTTCTGTATCGCCGATTGATTCAAACGCGAATTGCCGCACCGAGTCCTCGTCAAAATCGAGGAAATAGGTCGGGGCCAGATATTCGGGGCCAACTTCGGGATATCCTTCCGATACAAAATCCATCTCTATGCCCGGCGGATTGTTTTTTCGATGGCAAGACCAGCGGAGAGGAGTCGCGTATCCCCCATCGTTTCACCGACGACCATCAACCCGCTAGGCGCCATGTCCGGTTGGTGCATGGGAATGGTCAGCGCGCAACGGTCAAGGAAGTTGAAGCAAAAAGTATTTCGAAGCATGCGCATATTGATGGAAACATAAACCTCTTCATCCGCTTCCAAAGCAGCTATCGGCGGCGCGGAAGACGGGGTGGTCGGCAGGATAGCGGCGTCGAACGGCGCGGTAATATCATCCGCTTCCGCGATCAATGCCGCCCGCGCTTGCAACAGCTTGATATATTCCGTGGCGGAGATGCCGCTGACCCGTTCCAGCCTTGCGGCGACGCGCGGGTCGTATTGGTCGCGCGATGCGCCGAACTGGTTTTCATGTACCGCCCAGGCTTCGGCGTAGATGCCGCCATTTGCGTTGATGCGGGGTATGTCGGCGAGGCACTCGAAAGGAATTTCGTTAATTTGCGCGCCGGCGTCCGAAAGGCGGGACAGCGCTGCTTCAAATGCCTTGGCGACGTCCTGGTCGAGATCATCGAGAACATATGCTTGCGGAACCGCAAGGCGCAGGCCGGAGACCGGCAGTTCCGGGACCGCCCGGGATGTGTTGCCGCTGAGTATTCCGTCTATCGCCGCGCAACAGGAAACGGTTGGCGCCAGCGGGCCGATGGAATCGAGCGATTCGCAAAGTGGATAAACGCCATCCGTCGGGATACGGCGGGCGGTCGGCTTGAACCCCGTGAGGCCGCAAAGGGCTGACGGAATCCGGATTGAACCCCCGGTGTCCGTGCCGATCGCCGCCGCCGCCATGCCATCGGTGACGGAAACCGCCGCGCCGGACGAGGACCCGCCGGGGATACGTCCGGTGTTGCGGTCATAGGGATTTTTCGGTGTGCCGTAATGGCTGTTCAGTCCGACGCCGGAATAGGCGAATTCGGTCATGTTTGTGCGCCCGATCAGGATCAGCCCGGCGCGGCGCAAGCGCGCAATTGCGGGAGCATCTTTTTCCGCCGCAGGCGCATTTTTCAACAGCACGGAACCCGCTGTCGTGACCTCTCCCGCGATATCGAACAGATCTTTTACCGAGAGGGGGATGCCGGCAAGCGGCGACGGGGCGTATCCGGCTTTCTTCAGCGCATCTACCGCCTCGGCCGCCGCGATCGCCCTTTTGGCGTCATACTGAAGGATCGCGCGCGGTCCTTCGCCGTCCGCGGCCGTGATCGCATCCAGTGCGCGGTCCACCAACTCCCGGCTGGTGACCGTTCCATTGAGCAGCTTTTGAGAAAGAGTTGCCAGCGGTGTCATGCGGGCAAATTGCCGTTCGGGCCGCACCCCGTCAATAGTCCCGGGTTGATGCCCCGTTACCGGCGCAGTAGGAAGAAGCGGGAGCAAGGCGGTCTCCATAACCGGGATAACAAGTGACCGCCGGATCGAACATCTTGGACACACCCCTTCAGCGATCCGCCACACGGATCATCTTAACGGTGCTGCTGCCTTTCGGGGCGGGGTTCTACCTGTCCTATCTTTATCGGACGATGAACGCGGTCATCGAACCGCAGCTGCGTCTCGAATTCGACCTCGGCGCGTCGGGGATCGGCTTCCTGACCGGCGTCTATTTCGTTTCCTTTGCCGCGATACAGATACCTCTCGGCATGGCGGTCGACCGCCATGGACCCCGTCGGGTTCAGACGGTTCTCCTCAGTATTGCCGCCGTCGGCGGAGCGATCTTCGGACTGGGGGAGAGTTTCCTGGCGCTCTCCATCGGACGTCTCTTGATCGGGATGGGCGTCGCGGGCGGCATTGTCGCGGTGTTATCGGCCAACGCGCTTTGGTTTCCGCCCGAACGACAACCCTTGATGAACAGCGTCGGTGTCTGTTTCGGCGGGCTGGGCGCGCTTTCCGCGACCTTGCCGATGGAATTGCTGTTGTCCGTTATGACCTGGCGGGAATTGTTCCTGTGTGTCTCGGCCTTTACTGCGGCGTTGGTGGTGTTCATCTGGTTTGTGGTCCCTGATAAGACCGCGCCGCAATCTCGAGATGTTTCGTTGGGCGACCAATGCCGGACGGTTATCGCGATTTTCCGCGATCCGTTTTTCTGGCGGATCGGGTTTCTGATCATTGCGGGATTTGCCGCCTATATCAGCTATCAATCGCTCTGGGCAGGGCCCTGGCTACGCGATGTCGCGGGATATCAAAGGCTCGCCCGGGCGGAAACGCTGCTTCTGGTTCAGTTCGGCATGTTCAGCGGTGTGCTGGCCGGTGGTTTTCTGGCGGACCGGTTTGCGCCGCGGGGCAGGGCGCTTGAGAAATTCATTTCCGCCGGGGTTGTTCTCTATTTTCTGGCGCAAACAGGGTTGATTGCCGGGATTGCCGCACTCGCGCCGTTTCTCTGGTTCGGGTTCGGTTTCTTTGGCGCGGTGCTTTTTCTGACTTACTCTGTCTATGGACAGCACTATCCGCCCGCGATGAACGGCAGGGTAAACACGGCGAACAATCTGGTGATGTTTGGGCTGGCTTTCGCGACGCAATGGGGGATCGGCACTTTTATCGAGCAATGGCCCGCCCTTTCGGATCAGAGATATCCGGCCGAGGCGCATCAATGGGCGTTGGCGCTTGTCCTGATCGTGCAGATTGCGGCGTTCCTGTGGTTCGTCCTGTCGCCACGCCGGGATAAAGGAGCTTCATGATATGAAGGAGATTTCACCGGCCCGGATATTCCTGACCGTCGTCCTGCCCTTCGGTGTCGGTTATTACATTTCTTACCTTTACCGGACGGTGAATGTCGTCATCTCCGGCCCGATGGCGCAGGATCTCGCCCTGACGGCGGCGGAGCTCGGTTTGCTCACCAGCCTCTATTTCATTGTGTTCGCGTCCTTTCAGACGCCGCTCGGTATTTTGCTCGACCGATATGGACCGCGCCGCACGCAGATTTATCTGCTGATATTTGCCGTAATCGGCAGCGGCCTGTTCTCCATCAGCGACAATTTTGTGGTCCTGGCCATCGCGCGCGGGCTGATCGGGCTCGGGGTTTCGGGGTGCCTGATGGCGGCATTGAAAGCCAACGCCACCTGGTTCTCGGCGGAACGGTTGCCCCTGGTTAATGGCGTGACAGTGGCGTTTGGCAGTTTCGGCGCGCTCTCGGCGACGGTCCCGGTGGAGTATATGTTCGAGACTTGGGGGTGGCGGATGATTTTCGCGCTGCTGGCCGTGGTTACCGCCGTGCTTCTGGTCGCGACCTGGCTGGTAGTGCCCGAGCAGAAACGCCAGGCCGAAAGCGCGGGGCCATCGCTTTCGGAACAGTTCCGCGATCTGGGGTTGGTCTATCGCAGTAGCTTTTTCTGGCGGGTCAGTGTCGTGACCTTTGTGCATAACGCGGCGTTCCTGTCATACCAGTCGCTCTGGATGGGCCCTTGGCTGCGCGATGTCGGCGGGTTCGCGGCTTCCTATGTTGCCGGTACCATGCTCTGGTTCAATATCGGGATGTTCATCGGCGTTCTGGTGATCGGCGTGCTTGCGGACCGGCTGCAACGTTTCAACATCAAACCCATCGTCGTGGTTGGCGTCGGTATTTTCGCGTCGATTTCCGTTCAGGCCTGTTTCGTGTTGGAACTCGCTGAATTTGCACGGGTGTTGTGCTTCCTGTTCGGATTCTGCGGGTCATCGACGCTAGTCGTCTATTCAGTACTGACGCAGAATTTCCCCAAACGGCTGACCGGGCGCGTGAATACGGCACAGAACATGCTGACCTTTATCGGCGCCTTTGCCGCGCAATGGGGCATCGGGGTGATCATCAATCAATGGCCGGCAACGGCCGCCGGCGGCTATGACCCGGCCGGGCATCACGCGGCCTTTCTGACGATGCTGGCGCTGGAAGCCGCCGCTTTTATCTTTTTCCTGTGGCCCCGCCGCCGCCCGCCTTCTTTTCCCGATTGAGGCCTTTACGTGACAGACCAGAACGATAATCCGCGCGCATACCCCGACCGTCCTTTTGTTGGCGTCGGGGTCGTCATTTTCAAAGGTAATCAGATATTGCTGGCAGAGCGTAACCGGCGGCCGCATGGAAAGATGTGGAGTATTCCCGGCGGCGCACAGGAGCTGGGCGAGACGGTTGAGGAAGGCGCAATCCGGGAGATCATGGAAGAGACCGGGTTGGAGATCGACCTGAAAGGGTTGGTCGATGTCGTTAATGTCATCAGCAATGACGAGGCCGGCGACGTTCAGTTCCACTACACCCTGGTCGATTTCTACGCCGACTGGGTGTCAGGAGAAGCGGTGGCTGATGACGATGTTTCCGCCGTTAAATGGGTGGGGTTGGAGGAAATCCAGCATATTGAGCTGCGTCCCGTTACCCGCCGGATCATCACAAAAGCGATGGAAATGCGTTTTTCCTGAATTCGTTATAAATCCCGCGCAAATTTTAACGAAAAATAAACCGCGCGGGCGGTTCACTGATCGCGATCATATCTTGGGGGATCACAAAGCAGGAACGCGATCATGGAAGAATTCAACGAATTACGCAGCCGGGTCGAGGAAACGGCGGGAAAACTCGCCAATCTCCACGTCGAACGACAGGAACAGGGTAAATCCCTGATTTCGACCCTCATCCATCTGGAAGAGAAATATAGCGAGCAGGAACAGGAGCTTGCGCATTACAAGGAAAAGATGGAGCCGCTGGAGCGGGCCAATCAGGACCTTGCGGTGTTGCTGGAAAATCTTTCTGACTTGATTGACCGCGGTTTCGGCGAGGACAGTCTGCAGCCGATGCGCAACGCGACCGATATGGCGAGCAAGATGCTTGATGAGGACCTTGTTGCGCCGCCCGTCGTTGAAGAGACGGTAGAGGCTGAGGAAGAACCGGTGGCCATTGAGATGGAAGCGGAACCGGTTCCTGAAGAATTCGATGAAGA
>CAZBKQ010000024.1:29781-31427 GCA_964492555.1 uncultured Rhodospirillaceae bacterium
AAGGCCGATCCGGAAAACCGCGATGTCATGTCGTTCGAGGAAGATGGCGAGCGGTTCAGCAGCTGGTTTCTGAAACCGCGCACGCCGGAAGATCTGCAAAAACGCTACGAGACCCATCGCCGTATCGCCGAATGGACGCATGGGCTGCTGGGCCGGTCGCCGGATCATGTGGCAAGCTTTGTCACCGGGCTTGCCATGAAGCCGGACATGTTCGACGGCATCCGCGACGGGTTTGGCGACAATATTCAGGCTTATTACCGTTATATGCGGGAAAACGATATTTTCGCCTGCTATACGGTTTTGCCGCCGCAGGGCGCGCGCAAGCCGGAGCTTTATGAGCGTGAGGGGATGAAGATCCCGACGCTCCGCGTCGTCGATGAGGACGATAAAGGCGTTACGTTGACCGGCATGAAGATGCTCGGCACTTCAGCCATATTCAGCAATGAGACCTGGGTCGGAAACCTCCTGCCGCTCGGTCCCGACCAGATCAAGGAATCGATCACCTGTGCGGTACCGCTCAATGCAGAGGGCGTCTCGATCTGGAGCCGCAAGCCGCTGGAGCAATTCGCGCCCAATGAATTCGACGCGCCGCTGACCTGGCGGTTCGATGAAAGCGACGCCATGGTGATTTTCGAAAACGTCCATGTGCCGTGGGAAAAGGTTTTCGTTCATGACGAGGCGGAAATGTCGCGTGCCATCTATGTGCAGTCCCCGTCCCACTCGATGGGCAATCACCAGTCCAATGTGCGCTTTATGGAAAAGCTGAAATTCATCGTCGGGCTGGCGCACAAGGTGGTGGAAACCAACGGCGCGGGTCACATCCTGCCGGTGCAGGGAATTCTCGGACAGCTCGCGGCGTGGGAAGGCGGGCTGGAAGCGATGATCCAGGGCCAGCTCCACAATACGGAGGAGATCGTCCCCGGCTATCTCAACATCAACCGCCGCTATATGTATGCCGCGCTGCACTGGTGCACCACGCAGTACAACACGGTCTGTGACACGGTGCGCGAATTGATGGGCGGCGGCCCGTTCCAGATGCCGGCGGATATTTCGGTGATCCAGGACCCGGAAATGCGCAAGACGTTTGAGGAATACTGGTCGGTTCCCGGTCAGGACGCGGTGGAGCGGATGAAGCTGTTCAAGCTCGCATGGGACATGCTCGGTTCCGAATTCGCCGGGCGTCATACGCAATATGAGAAATTCTATGCCGGGCCGAGCTTTATCGTCACCGGTTATAACTATCTGAACGCCCCCTGGGCGGAATGGGATTTGCTGGTTGATGGCGCGATGGCGCGCTATGATTCGTCAACGGACTGACATCGCCGCCTTGCGTGGCCAGGAGGAGAAATCATCATGACCCATATCAGACCGAAGGGATCGTTTGTCGCCCTCATCACCCCGATGAATAATGACGGCTCGATCGATTTCGAGGGATTCCGCACTCTGCTGCAATGGCACGCGGAAAACGGGACGGAGGCCGTGCTGATTATGGGCTCGACCGGTGAGGTCTCCATGCTGACCCCGGAAGAACGCCGCACCATCATCTCCAAGACGGCTAAGATGAAGACCGGCAATATGCTGTTATATTACGGCTGCACCGGGAACAATACCGAAAGCACCATCGATTATGTGCGCTTCGCCAAGGC
>CAZBKQ010000024.1:31527-39297 GCA_964492555.1 uncultured Rhodospirillaceae bacterium
TGCAGGCCGCGCCCGATATGGCGGTGATGTGCTGCTGCTCACCCAATCTCGGCCTCGTCATCCCGACCATGGCGCTGGGCGGAGACGGCACGGCAAATATGACCGGCAATCTGATCCCGCGCGAGATGGCGGTGATTTCAAGGAAATGGCAGACGGGAGACGACGCCTTTGCCTGCCGCGAGGCCTATCTGCGCAATCTCGACGTGCTGCATTTCGCCTATTCCGCCATCAACCCGGTGGCGGTGAAAACGCTGATGGCGGAAATCGGCATGCCTGCCGGGCCGCTGCGCAAACCCTTGCAGGCCATGGAAGGCCCGGCTCTGCAGGCCGGGATCGACGCACTGGCGAGGCTGGAGCTCGACAAGACCTATGGCTACAAGCTGCCCGTTCGCGCCGCGGCGGCGGAGTAGGATTGTCGGGGAAAACTGGTGCCGCCAGTGTGAATTGAACACACGACCTCACCCTTACCAAGGGTGCGCTCTACCCCTGAGCTATGGCGGCCCCGTTTAAAGCGGGCGCACAATGCCACTTTGCACCCGCGCTTGCAATATGATTGATGCGGCTTGTCCCTTGTGGGGATGCTGCCCAATCGACATATTGGACGAATGACGCAAGAAAACGACGGAAATGCACCTTTTTCGTGCGTGAAACAGGTCAACAAGCACGCACGGCGGGCGGAACAGCTGCGGCGTAATCTGCTGAAGCGCAAGGAACAGGCCCGCGCCCGTGACGAGGGAACCGCGCCCCCTTCCGGAAACCGGGATAGCTGAGCGGTTGTATCCCGTCTGGCGGCGGCGCGCCCGCTTCGCTATAAAACGGCCTCACCTGTAGGAAAAGCACCGGTCAAATGGACAAGATCAGAATCCGTGGCGGCAATCCCCTGAACGGGACCATCCAGATCAGCGGCGCGAAAAACGCGGCGCTGCCATTGATGGCGGCCAGCCTGCTGACCGATCAGCCGCTGGTGCTCAGCAACCTGCCGCATCTGGTGGATATCACTACTATGGCGCATCTGTTGAGCCATCACGGGGTCGAAATCGGCATGGAAGGCGATAACGGCAATGGCGGTCATGCCGGGCGGGCGCTTAGCCTCACCGCCGGGGCGATCAAGGATACCACCGCGCCCTATGATCTGGTGCGCCAGATGCGGGCCTCGGTCCTGGTGCTGGGGCCGCTGGTCGCTCGTGAGGGCAGGGCCCGGGTCTCCATGCCCGGCGGTTGCGCCATCGGCAGCAGGCCGGTCGATCTGCATCTTTCCGGGCTGGAGGCGCTGGGCGCGGAGATAGAGCTTGATGCCGGCTATGTCGAGGCGCGCGCGCCGGACGGGTTGAAGGGCGGTCGCGTGGTGTTCCCGACCGTTTCCGTGGGCGCGACGGAAAACATCCTGATGGCGGCGGTGCTGGCCGAGGGCGAAAGCGAGATATGCAATGCCGCGCGGGAGCCGGAGATCACCGATCTCGCCAACTGTCTGGTCGCAATGGGCGCTCAAATTACCGGCATCGGCAGCGATACGCTGAAAGTCATCGGCACGGATCTTCTGGAAGGGGCGCATTACGCCGTGGTGCCCGACCGGATCGAGACCGGCACCTATGCCATGGCGGCGGCGATGACCGGTGGCGATGTGCTGCTGAAAGGCGCGCGCGTCAATCTGATGGATGCGGTAATCGACAAGATGCGCGCGGCGGGGGTGAGTATTACCGAGGCGGAGGACGGGCTGCGTGTCGGCGCGGCGGACCGGTTGCGCGGTGTCGATGTGATGACGGAACCGTTTCCCGGCTTTCCGACCGATCTTCAGGCGCAGATGACGGCGTTGATGAGCACGGCGGACGGGGCGGCGATGATCACAGAGTCTATTTTTGAAAACCGCTTCATGCATATTCCGGAACTGGCCCGGATGGGGGCGAACGTGACCGTGCATGGCGCGTCCTCTCTGGTACGCGGGGTCTCACGGCTTAAAGGCGCGCCGGTGATGGCGACCGATTTGCGCGCCTCGGCATCGTTGGTGCTGGCCGGGCTGATCGCGGAAGGCGAAACCTGGGTCAACCGGGTCTATCACATCGATCGCGGCTATGAACGGATTGAGGAGAAGCTCGCCGCCTGCGGCGCGGAAATCGAAAGGGTGGACGGGTGAGCGAGAGCCGGAAACTGCGCCTGTCGGTTAATGACACCGAGGATCTGACCGTGATGTCGTCCTGTCTGCAGGATTCGCTGATCAAGCTTTCCGAAATGAAATTTCTGCCGGCGGAACAGCAGTTTCTGTTTGTCGCCAACCGGTTTCTCTGGGAACGGGGCGATGAAGAAAATTCTGGTTCCGGAGACGAAAAAGTGTATGAACGCGTCCATTGCGGCGTTTGTTTTGAGAATGTCACGGCGGTGCGGCAAAAGGGGTTGAACCGCGACCGCGCGGGACAGATTGTTTCGCTGCTGTCGGTAACTTATGAAGACGGCGCGGTGGAATTGGCTTTTTCGGCTGATGTGTCGATCCGGCTGGAGGTCTCTTCGCTGTTCTGCCGGTTCCAGGATATTGATCAGCCCTGGCCGACGCAGTGGCGGCCCTCGCATGATCTGGACGATGTGGAAAGCGATAAGGATTAGATCATCGTGACCGAGGATCAGGAACTCATATTGGCGCTGCCGAAGGGGCGCATCCTGAAGGAGGCCGTGCCGCTGTTGGCGCGCGCCGGGATTGAGCCCGAGGCGGAATTCGACGATTCCGGCAGCCGCAAGCTTCAGTTCGCGACCAATATTCCGGGGCTTCGCATCATCCGGGTGCGCAGCTTCGATGTTGCCACATTCGTCGCATTCGGCGCGGCGCATCTGGGTGTGGCAGGCAGCGATGTGCTGATGGAGTTCGATTATCCGGAAAATTACGCGCCGCTCGATCTTGGCATCGGCAAATGCCGCATGATGGTCGCCGAACCGAAGGAAATGGTTGAAAGCGACGATCCCTCGCGCTGGAGCCATGTCGCGGTCGCCACCAAATATCCCGAGGTCACAAAACGCCATTTCGCCGCCCGCGGGGTACAGGCCGAATGCATCAAGCTCAATGGGGCGATGGAGTTGGCGCCGGCGCTCAGCCTGTCGCGCCGGATCGTCGATCTGGTCGATACCGGGCGGACGTTGAAAGCCAACGGACTGGTGGAAATCGAACATATTGCCGATGTCAGCTCGCGACTGGTGGTCAACCGCGCGGCGCTGAAGACACGTCCGAAGCTTATCGGCGGCTGGATCGACCGGTTTACGGAGGCGGTCAATGGCGCAGAGGCTTAACGCCACCGACCCGGATTTTGAGGCGCAATTCACCGCGCTGGTGGAGGGACGGCGGGGTAGCGAACAAAGCGTCGCCGATGTGGTTTCCACCATCATCGCGGATGTGCGTTCCGTTGGCGATGCGGCGCTGTTGTCCTGTACCAGGAAATTCGATCGTACTGTGGTAGATAGCGTTGCTGAATTGTGCATATCGGCTGAACGGGTTGAGGCGGCGGTCGGGGAATGCGACGCGGCGCTGATCGCGGCGCTCAGGAACGCGGCGGCGCGGATCGATGCCTATCATCGGCGGCAGATGCCGGAAGGGTTCGATTATGTCGATGAAACCGGTATCCGGTTGGGCTCGCGCTGGACCGCACTGGATGCGGTCGGGCTCTATGTGCCGGGCGGCACCGCGGCTTATCCCAGCTCCGTCCTGATGAATGCGGTGCCGGCCAAGGTCGCCGGGGTAAAGCGCATGGCGATGGTCGTTCCCGCACCGGAGGGTATGCTGAACCCGCTGGTGCTGGCGGCGGCGCATGTCGCCGGGATCGAGGAAATATACACCATCGGTGGGGCGCAGGCGGTGGCAGCGCTGGCCTATGGCACGGAGAGCATCGCGCCGGTCGACAAGATCGTCGGGCCGGGCAACGCCTATGTCGCCGAAGCAAAACGTCAGGTCTTTGGCCGGGTCGGGATCGACATGATCGCGGGGCCTTCAGAAATCCTGGTCGTCGCGGATGCGGAGAACGATCCGGACTGGATCGCCGCCGATCTTCTGTCGCAGGCCGAACACGACACCGAAGCCCAATCCATCCTGATTTGCGCCGATGAGACCTTCGCCGACGCGGTTGAAGCCGCGGTCGAGAAATTCCTGGGCGAATTACCGCGAGCCGATATCGCGCGCGAAAGCTGGAAGAAATACGGCGCGGTGATCTGCGTCGATCATCTGGACGACGCGCCCGCATTGGTCGATCGACTGGCGGCGGAACATGTCGAGCTCGCGGTGGAAGACCCCGACGCTCTGATGGAAAGGATCAGCCATGCCGGAGCGATCTTTCTTGGCCGTCACAGCCCGGAAGCGCTGGGAGATTATCTCGCCGGGCCAAGCCATGTTCTGCCAACCTCGCGCAGCGCGCGGTTTTCCTCCGGCCTTGGCGTCTATGATTTTCTGAAGCGGAGTTCCATTATCGGCAGCGGGGCGGAGGGGCTTGCCGCCTTGACCGCGGATGGGGAGGCATTGGCCGCCGCGGAAGGGCTTGATGCGCATCGGCTTTCGCTCGCGGTCCGATCGGGCTCCAACCTGAAAGGATCGTCAGGTGGCGGAGAATGACGGTGACCGGCTTGTCGAAATTCTTCTTGAGGAAGATCCCAATCTTCGCCTGAGCCGCGACGTTGAGCACGAGCGTGCGGTGGCGATTTTCGATATTATCCAGGAAAACAGCTTTGCGCTCGACGGGCGCGATCTGGGGCCTTACCGGTTGAAGTTGGAGCCGCTGGATAACCGGCTCCGTTTTACGGTAACAGGGGAAGATGGCGCCTGTCTGGAAGAGTTGCAATTTCCGGTTGGCGCGTTGCGGTCAGTCATTCGCGATTATTTCACTGTTTGCGAGAGCTATTTCGAAGCCGTCAAAATCGCGAGCCCTTCAAAGATCGAGGCGATCGATATGGGACGCCGGGCGCTTCATAATGATGGGGCGGAAATTGTCCGCAGACGGCTTGCCCCGGCAATTCAGGTCGATGAGAAGACCAGCCGGGGTCTGTTTACACTGATCTGTGTGCTGCATATCGGGGGGCGGCGGCCATGACAATGAAGCCGGCGAGCATCCTGTTTGTGTGCGGGCTGAACGCGTTGCGCTCCCCCATGGCGGAAGGTCTGGTGAAATCGTTTTGCGGTGACCGGGTGTATGTCGATTCCGTGGGGGCGGAAGCCGGTGAGTTGGACCCCATGGCGGTCGAAGTCATGGGCGAGATCGGCATCGATATCAGCCGCCATAGGCCGAAGGCGCTGTCAGGACTGCTCGATACCTCCTTCGACCTTATTATTGTTCTGTCGCGGCGCGCGGCGGAGCTGGTGAAGGAACATATGCGGATGGAAGCGGTCGATATCGTCCAATGGCCTGTTGGAGACCCCTCGGATGCGGAAGGGAACCGGGAACAGAGGCTTATAGCCTATCGGGAAGTACGTGACAGGCTGAAAGACCGCATCGAGAGTCTTCTGGTTGAGGAACCGGATTGTCGGTCCGGCGATGATCGACGTGACTGAAGCGCTAAATGATCGCCTGATCCTTGCCTCGGCTTCGCCCCGGCGTCGGGAACTTCTTTACCAGATCGGTCTGACACCCGCTGAAATCATTCCCGCAGATATCGATGAAACGCCGCTTGCCGGGGAAAGCCCGGCAGCGCTAGCGCCGCGATTGGCGATCGAAAAGGCGCGTGCTGTCTCGAACGAGTATCAAGGACGCTGGGTTCTTGCTGCGGATACCGTGGTGGCTTGTGGCAGGCGCTCGCTCGGTAAACCGGAAAATGCCGGGGAGGCGGAACGGTACCTGCGCCTTTTGTCCGGTAGGCGTCACCGGGTCATCGGCGGGGTTTGTCTGATTTCGCCAGATGACCGGGAATTTTCGAAGTCGGTTACGACCTCGGTGAAATTCAAGCGGCTCGCGAATGTTGAAATACAGGCTTATCTCGATTGCGGCGAATGGAAGGGGAAGGCTGGAGGGTATGCGATCCAGGGCGTTGCGGCGGCTTTCATAAGCTGGATCAGCGGGTCCTACTCCAACGTCGTCGGGCTGCCGATTTTTGAAACCGCCGCCATTCTGCGGGGTGCCGGGTACCGAGGGCCGGTCGGGGCGATTGAGGCCGGGGACATGGAATGACCCAGGAAATGCTCATTGAAACCGTCGGCGACGAAACAAGGATAGTCGTGCTGCGCGACGGGGAGCCTTTCGACCTGTTTATCGAAAGAGGCGCAAGAAAGAGCCTTGTCGGGAATATTTATCTGGGCCGTGTAGAAACGGTCAGCAAGGGTATAGGGGCGGCTTTTGTCGATATCGGCGAGAACAAGGCCGGGTTTCTGCCCTTGAGGATGGACCGGGTGCCAGCCGAAGGTGAAGCGGTCCGGGTACAGGTGACTCGGGACGGTTATCGCGAAAAGGGGCCGCAGCTTACGCATGACCTGTCTGTTGCGGGGCGGTTTCTGGTCTATGCGCCAGAGGGGGGGCGCTTATCGGTTTCCAGGCAGATTGATTCCCCCAAGGAACAGGAAAGACTGACCGCTGTGCTGCGGGGACTGGCACAGGATACGGAAGGTCTTATTGCCCGGACGGTTTCTGCGGGAGCGTCAGAGGACCGGTTGAAGGCGGAACTAGAGGCGCTGCGCGCGACCTGGGCGGGTATCGACAAAACCGGGGCGCAGAAGACAGCACCGGCGCTTCTGCACCGTGATCTGCCGCCGACGGCGAAGGCAGTTCGGGATCATGCGGCACCCGATATCGATCGCATCGTCATTCACGGCGGAGATGGGTTTGCCGGTGCGAAAGGATGGTGTGACATTTTCGCGCCCGAAATCGGCGACGCGCTCCAGAATCATCGCGGGCAATTCTCCCTATTTGACGATTACGGCGTTGGGGAAATTTTCAAGAGCATTACCGAACGTTCTGTTCCGCTGGCTTCGGGCGGGGGAATCGTTATCGAACCGACGGAAGCGCTTACGGTTATCGACGTGAATTCCGGCCGGTATCTCGGCGGCGGATCGCCACGGGAAAACGCACTGAAAATCAATCTGGAAGCCGCTCACGAAATTTGCCGGCAAATCAGGCTCCGCAATATCGGCGGAATGATTATTATCGATTTCATCCGGTTGGACGATGATCCGGCATGGGACGAAATTCTTGAAACCATGCGGAACGCATTAGGGAATGACCGCGTGCCCGCGCGCCTTCTGGGTAAAACCGAGGCCGGTCTGGTCGAGATTATCCGGCGGCGGACTCGGCCGGCACTTTCGGAAATTCTGAGCCGAAACTGCATGGCATGTGATGGAACCGGGAGTGAGGTTCATCCCGAAGCGGCAATATTTGCGTTGGCTGCGGAGTTGCGCCAGGCGGCTTCTGCCGGACCGCTCGGTCCTATATCCATTGAAGGGTCGCCAGAAATCGTGGAATGTCTGTCGGGTGCTTATGGGACAGGCGCCGGAATGGCGGCCGCGATCGGCGTGGGGCGCGCCCTGGAATGGAGAATCGATCCGCAATTGACCGGCGCTCAATATCGGGTTTCGATAATGGGACACGATGCGAACCCTGCGGGGAAACGAAATGACTGACGATGATGCGCCGACCGGCCGCAACTGCCCGATTTGTAGCGCGCCCGCCGTTCATCGCTATCGTCCATTCTGTTCCAAACGCTGCGCCGACGTCGATTTGTCCCGTTGGATAGGTGGGGCCTATGCCGTGCCGGTGGTGCAGCTTGATGAATCGGACGCCGACGAGCTGAAAAAATTCATCGAGGAAAAGGACGCGTTCTAAG
>CAZBKQ010000025.1:0-24416 GCA_964492555.1 uncultured Rhodospirillaceae bacterium
GGGGCCATCGCGCTGTTTCTGGCCATTCCGGTTTTGCGGCCCCTGGTGTTGATCCTCGGGCCGCCCGAATTCTTCATGCTGGTGATGGTCGGCGTCGCCATGGTCGGCACATTAAGCGGCAAGGCCCCGATCAAGGGTATTATCGTCGGCGGGCTGGGGATTCTGGTCTCGCTGGTCGGGGTGCATATCTCCACCGGTATTTACCGATTTACTTTCGATCAGCTCTATCTGGTCGACGGGCTCAAGCTGATCCCGGTGACGATCGGGCTCTTCGCCATTCCCGAACTGATCTACATGGCGGTCAAAGGTACCGGCATTGCCGATGTGCCGCTGGGCGATCTGACCAAGGGCAGACGGCAAGGTATCCGGGACGCCTTTACTCATTGGTGGTTGATCATCCGCAGCAGCCTGATCGGAATCTGGGTGGGGATCATTCCGGGGCTGGGTTCGTCCGTCGCCGACTGGTTCGCCTATGGCAGCGCGAAACAGATCTGCGCCGGCGCGTCCGAAACCTTTGGCAAGGGCGATGTCCGGGGCGTCATCGCGGTTGATGCAGCGACCAACGCAAAAGAGGGCGGCTCGCTGATCCCGACGCTTGCCTTCGGCATACCGGGGTCAAGCACGCTGGCGCTGATTTTCGGCGGGTTAATCATCGTCGGTATCTCGCCCGGTAAGAACATGCTGACGACCGATTTGCACCTGACCTTTTCAATGATCTGGCTGCTGATTATCGGCAGTATCATTACCTCTATCCTCTGCCTTGCCTTTACGCGGCAACTGGCGCTGGCCACAACCGTACGTCCGACCATCCTGATCCCCATCGTCCTCGGCATGGCCGTGATCGGCAGTTTCGCCGCGTCCAGCCGGTTTGAGGATGTCATCATCATGGCGGTGTTCGGTCTCATTGGCTATTTCATGCGTTTCGCAGGGTGGCCGCGCCCGCCCTTCCTGCTCGGACTGGTGCTGGGCCCTATTGCGGAGCGCTATCTCTGGACATCGATCCAGCTTTATGGTGGCGAGTTCCTGCTTCGGCCCGGCGTGATTACGATCTTCGTGCTTCTGGTCGTGGTGATTTTCTATCCGGCCATTTCCAGAAAACTTTCACCGGTAAAATCCGATGTTGTTCCTGGCTAGAATTTTCATGTATCTCCTCACGGCGGGCGTGCTTTATGTAATGTTCGCCTATTCGCAGGAAATGCCGTTCGCGGCGCGGATTTATCCGGAGATCGTTTCAATCATTGTCGGCGTGTTGCTGATAATCGAAATCGTTCGCGCGGTGCCCTCGAAAGCGGGGGCACAGGATCATGCGATCGGCGCGGATATCGAATTCAGCGACGACGAAAAATCCGAAGCCGGGATGCGCAAGGCGGCGCTGGTATTTGCCTCGATTTTCCTGTTGATTCTCGGTCTTTATCTGTTCGGGTTTTACGCGACCATCCCCGCCTTTATTTTCGGCTATATGGTGATTGAAAAGGAAAAACCGGTCTGGGCTCTGGTCTTTGCCGCTGTAGTAGGCGGCATCAACTGGTATGTGTTTGGCGAGCTGTTAAGCCTGCCATTTCCCGCCGGGGTTTTATGGGAGTAATGGCGGGCGGTCCGCGGCGTTAATTGGATATCTCAGAGGGGTAAAATGAACACGGTTCCGACAAGCGAAGACGAGCAGGATATTTCAAAACGGTTTCTGGTCGACCCGTACGAAAACTGGGCGCGGGATGAAGGAATCCCCATCCATCTCGATTTCGGCCACAACTTGCTCAATCTGGACGTCGGTCCCTGGGACCGCTGGGAGGCGACGGGCTGCTTTGCACACACCCATGGGCGCGGCGATTTCATGGCCAATTACGTTCTGGAAATCGAACCAGGTAAGAAGACCGCTGAGATCCGCCACATCTATGAAGCCTTCTTTTATGTGCTGAAAGGGGTGGGTTCCGCGGCCGTTGAATATCCCAACGGGGAAACCCGGACATTCGAATTCGGACCGAAAGCGCTCTTTACCGTGCCGCTCAATTGCAAATACCGGATTTTCAATGGATCGGGCCAGGAACCGTTGCGTCTTTCGTGCACCAATGACGCGCCGCTGGTGATCAACCTGTTCCACAATGAAAAATTCGTCTTCGACAATGATTTCGATTTTCCCGAACGGCTTGGCGCCGATGGTCATTTCGAGGGAGAGGGCGAGCATCTCCGCGTCAATCGGGGAGATAATGTTGCCGAGGCCAATCTGTGGGAAACCAATTTCGTCAACGATCTGACGAATTTCAAACTCTATTCGATGGATGCGCGCGGCAAGGGCTCGCTCAACGTTTCCTTCATTCTGGCGGACAGCACGATGCACGCCCATTCATCTGAAATTCCCGCCGGACGGTACAAAAAGGCGCATCGCCACGCGGCGGGCACGCATGTGCATGCCGTGAGCGGCATCGGCTATACGCTCCTCTGGTATGAGGGGGACGAGAAATTCGTCGAAATTCCCTGGGAGCACGGCTTTATGTACACGCCACCCTTCTGGATGTTCCACCAGCATTTCAACACCGGACCGCAGCCGGCGCGCTATCTGGCCTGCAGCATGGGCAGCCGGCGTTATCCGTTTATTGCCTTGCGCCGCAAGAGCGCGGAAGGAAAGGGCGCGACCTCGATCCAGGAAGGCGGCCGTCAGGTCGAATACGAGGATCAGGACGAGCGTATTCATCGCAAATGGCTGGAGGCGATCAGGGAGCGTGGCGTCGAGTCCAACATGGGCGACGTGTTTGATGAGCCGAAAATCATGGCGATTCCGGAAAACGAATTGACCGGCAGGATCAAAACACCGCCATCGATCGGTCCGGCGGTTTAGACAGACGTCCCGGACCCGCCCGGTGTGGGTTGCTGCGTTGTCGGCGCTGTTGATGTAAGCTGCGCCCAGCATCATACGAATTACGGATTTAGTTGATGATTGATCGATCGAAATTTCCTTCGCCCTATGAGGAAGATGGCGGGGTGCTGTTCCACAAGACTGGCGGCATTTTCAAGAAGATGAGTGTCGAAGAAGGCAAGCTGGACGGGCCCTGGGTGCAATATCACCCGAACGGGCAATTACAATATGAAGGAACGTTCAGAAATGGTCGGCCCGAGGGCCCCATCGTGATGTATTACGATAATGGCCAGGTTTTTCGGAAGGGCAGCTTCAAGGATGGGCTGAAGGACGGGCCGTGGTCGATCTATGACAAGAAGGGCACGATGATGGACGAGGTCGTGTTCGTGAAAGGCAAGGCCGTCTGAGTGGTGGTCAATTGCAGTGGTGAATAGTCAGAAATGTTTGGTTGGATCCTCAACCAAAATATAATGGTTCTCTGGGTTGGGCATAGAACGCCGTAATGCTTTGGCCTCTGCTTTTGGCATCACGACACCCCAGCATAACTGGGACCTATATCCGGTCTTCAAATCACTGATCGAACTACGGCCAAGCCAGGTAATTTGGAGATACCTACTGGTATCTGCAGCAAGTCCCTCAAGCCATTTATGCGCCTGTGACCCAAAAACCGAACAAATTTGGCGATTATGCAAATCGTGGATGTCGCCATTTTTAACCTTTCGGAAGATTACGCTGTGCAGATCACGCGTCTGAACGCCTTCGATTGCGGGTGGAGCCGCGAAATGAAATACCATGGCGTCTTCGGGAAAACGGTGATTATTTTCAATCCAGTCATCCTTTGACAGCGCGAAACCTTCACACGCGCCTCGGATATACGCATTGATTAGATAATCAAAGCTCTCGCTGGGCAAAGTTACCAGCTTCGATACTCCAAAATCCCTGAGGAAGATTTTGCTCAGCCATTCATGGGCGGCCGAATTTTTTATGACGCAGTACCTAAATTTTTCTAGGTCAAGGTTGGAGAATTCCGCATTGTCAAATTTGCTGTGCATGACGAGGCCGAAACCGTCATTTGCGACAGATGACGACACTGTTGGACTCTGTCATGCGGCATAACACCAACCCATTTTCTTGCAGATGCGGGAGTCTTTTGGGTCGATCTTGGGGCATCCAAAATACGATGTGCTATAATCGCACAGGGTATAAGAATTATTCGTCCACTTCTTGCAGCAGCGGCGTCGTTGGCTGCAGATTTTGTCTCCGACATTAAACTCGGCAGCTGATTGAGCTATTTGGAGGGGGGCTACAAATTCGGCTGATCTTAGCGCGGGTATATAGGCGACCAACACTGCAACAGTGGCGAACGTCACAAGTTTTAGCAATAATCTTCACTTAGTCGGATTTTCAATTATGTTCGGATTACTCAATCCGAAGTCTTCAAAATGGTACGGCCCCTGTCAAGCAACAGGAGGAAGTTACAAGGATTACTTGACCTCTATTTTGCCTACGGGCTCGAAAGAGCCTTTTTCGGTCATTCGGACGATGACGATACCCCCGGAAGAGGGATAGACGCCGGTTAATGCGCCGATATTGACGAAATGCGTGACCAGAATAAGTGGCCTTTCCATCGGTTCCTTGTTCAGAAAGGCACGAAGGGCCTTCATCTGAGGCTGCTTGTTTTCTTCCCGTTCGTAGAAAGAGTTTAACGAAGGAAGGTCGGATACAATCCCGAGCCCCAACAATGTGGCTGTTTCCCGGCAACGGCACCATTGGCTGGCGTAAATCGCCGGTTCGGCGATACCGTTTTGCCGAAACAACGCACCGATTTTACGCGCCTGGGCCCGGCCGCGTTCGTCAAGGTTTCGCTGTGTGTTGCAATCGTCGATCTTAAAGTTCGCCGGGTCGCCATTCCCTGGTGCGTATGCGTGGCGGATCATTGCGAAATGCCCCGGCGACTTTAGTGCCTGCCACAGCTCGGTGTCGCCCGCGTGGGTTCCGCCAGATATTGTCAGGAGCCCAGCCAAAACCGCGATTGCGGTTATCCAAGAAACCAGTTTCTTCATGCCGAACATACGTATTCCAGAAAGACCGGGATCACCGAACTTCCCGGATATTAGCGTTCGGGCTACCCTTCAACAACGCAAAGCAACTAAATATTCGGAGGCTGTGTCATGGCGTCGTCTGAGCGTCCGCGCGTTGTCGCGCTGGAAGAACATTATTGGGACGAAGAAGTCGAAAAACATTTCAAGGGCAGGGACTCCTCTCGCCGCAATGCCCTGATGGAACGGCTGCACGATCTTGGCGAGTTACGTCTGAAAGAAATGGACGAGGCCGGAATTGATGTGCAGGTGCTGAGCCACGGCGCGCCGTCACTGCAGCGGATCGACGCGGAGTCCGCCGTCGATCTCGCGATCGGCACGAATGACCGGCTGGCGGAGGCCTGCAAGGCCAATCCGGACCGGTTGTTTGCCTTTGCCGCATTGCCGACCGCCGATCCAAAGGCGGCGGCGGATGAGTTGGAGCGCACCGTCGACAAGCTCGGCTTCAAGGGGGCGATGATCCATGGCCCGACCGGGCCCGATGGTTGGCTCGATAAAAAGGAATACTGGCCGATTTTCGAGCGCGCGGAGGCGCTGGACGTGCCGCTCTATCTGCACCCGTCCTGGCCGCATCAGGATTTCATCAAGACCTATCTGGCGGATTATCTTGACGAATATCCCGCGTTGGGCGGGCCGGCCTGGGGCTATACGATCGAAACCGCGACACATGCGTTGCGCATCGTGCTGTCAGGCGTGTTCGACAAATATCCGAACGCCAAGATGGTCCTCGGCCATCTGGGGGAGAGCATTCCGTTTTCGCTGTGGCGGATAAACCAGGCGCTCAACCGGATCGAGAATACCGGCGGCGCGTCTTTTCGGGAAATCTTCAGCGAGCATTTCTGGATAACCACCAGCGGCAATTTCTCCAATCCCGCCTTCCTGTGTTGCGTGATGGAGATGGGGATCGACCGCATCATGTTCTCGGTCGATTATCCGTTTGTCGATAATGCGGACGGCACCGACTGGATCCCGACCATTCCGCTGTGCCGGGAAGACATCGACAAGCTGCTGCACGGCAATGCGGAGCGGTTGCTGAAGCTTTGATGGTGGGGGTTATTCCGGTTGCCGACAAATCGAGAGATTCATGCCGCATACGGAGCAGAAATTTGCATCATTCTGTATGCGCATGCCGCAACAGGGGCATGGCAACGGTTTCGCCGGTGTAAGGAGCGCGCAGACCGCCCAACAGAAAACCGCAAGCCCAATGATTACTGTCGCGGCGAAACCGAAGTCGCTTCCGTTGAACGAATCCCAGGAGACCCACAGCAGAATGGCGGCCAATAACAGGACCACAAACTTTGCGCCGCCGCATATTCCGCGCCAGAATTCTGTGATCAGGCGGTCCAAATTCAACCTTCGCCTCCCAGCCCCAGCAGCCTCGCCGCCGTGCCGCCGAGAATAGCGATACGTTCGTCATCGCTAAGGGCCGGCGTCTCCATCACAAGATCGACCTCGGTGCTGGTCCAGCCGAAGGGATAATCCGTGCCGATCATGATCTTGTCCGGGCCCGTCTGGTCGATCAGGTAACGCAGCGCATCAGGATCGAACACGATGGAATCGAAATAAAGCTGGCCGTTTTTCAGGTAGGTTGTCGGCGGGTGCTTGCATTGCGCCCCGACGCGTTCATGTGAAAATGTCCGGATAACCGCGTCGGAGCGGTGAGCATAGGACGCAAAATAACCGCCGCCATGCACCGCGCATATCTTAAGGCCTGGATAGGCGTCCAGCGTGCCCTCGAATATCAGGTGCGAGAGCGCGATCGTGGTCTCCAGCGGATTACCTATCGTGTTGGCGAGCGCGCCGCCGCCTGACAGGCGGCCGCCGCCGATCATGTCGGGCGTACCGCGCGGATGCATAAAGACCAGAACGTCCAACTCCTCGCACTTGGCCCAGACGGGATGAAAGTCCGGATCGGCCAGTTCGCGCCCCTCGACATAACAGCCGATACTGACACCGCGCAGACCGAGCTTTTTCACCCCATATTCGATCTGCGCGACGGCCAGATCCGGGTGCTGCAAGGCGATGGTGGCAAAGGCGGTAAATCGATCCGGATCGGTCGCGCAAATCTCCGCGAGGCCTTCATTCTGAATTCGGATGATTTCGTCCGCCGCGTCGCGTTCGGCGCCATACCACCAGGGATTGATGCTGAGCGCCGCCATATCGAGCCCCTGCGCGTCCATCGCGGCAATCCGCGTCGCCTTGTCCTCCATCAGCAGATCGGCGCGGTCGGCGGTTTTCCCCATTACCTCAAGTGCCGCCGGCACTCCGCAATGAGCATGGATATCGATCGTGCGGATAGGGCTGCCGTTGATGAATACTTCGCGCCGGGTGCTGCTGTGACTGTGAGGCGCGCCGGCAGGCCTGTCGGCGGGTGATCGCAGCGGGTGCCAATCGCATCCCACAAATCCGATCGATTTGGGACTCATCGCCAATTTACAGCTCCTCAATTAAGGCTTTCGGGGCATCATAAGGGAGAGCGTGTTTCGTGTCCTCTCCGCATCATTGTGGATATCGTCCCATTACTGTCACAAATCTGAAATTAGCGGCGTATATCTCTGGAATCCCATAAAAATCTGATCTGGAGGATGTCTAAATGAAGGTAATTGTCGCTGCCGCGGCGGCCACTATTGCGCTTGCATCTGTTGCAAACGCGGCCGATCTCGTCGTTTACAGCGCCGGTCCGAAGCCGCTTTCCGGCGGTCTGGCCAAGGGTTTCACCAAGATGACCGGTATCAAGGTCAAGCTGTTCCAGTCCAATTCGGGCAAGGTGATGGCGCGGTATCAGGCGGAAAAATCCAACCCGCAGGTCGATGTGATCATTTCGGCATCCTGGGGCCATGCGATTACCCTGAACAAGTCAGGCGATCTTTTGGCCTATACATCGCCCAATGCGGCGAAGATCCCGGCGAGCCTGAAGACAAAGACCTACGCCGCACAAGGCGCGGCGGCGCTGGCGATTGCCTATAACACGAAGTCGGGCCTGCCCAAGCCGAAACAATGGTCGGATCTGACCAAGCCGGTCTACAAGGACCAGATTTCCATGCCGGACCCCGCGAAAGCCGGTTCCGCGCTGACCCTGGTGCAGGGTCTGGCCAGTGCGCAGGGCGACAAGGCCTGGAAGCTTTTTGAAGCGCTCGCCAAGAACGGCATGATTGTTCCCGGTGACAACCGGGCCGCGCTGCGTCCGGTTCTGCAAGGCGCCCGGGGTGTTGTCTTCGGGGCGGTCGACTACATCGCGCTTGGCCTCAAGAAAAAGGGCGAAACGCTGGAAGTCATCCATCCGACCCAGGGCACCGTTCTGGCCCCGCGTCCGATCATGATCGCCAAATCCTCCAAGAACCAGGCGGCGGCCAAGAAATTCGTCGATTACGTTCTGTCCAAGGAAGGCCAGACGCTGGTCGCGAAGCGGCTGATCCTGCCGGCGCGCACTGATGTGAAGGCGCTGCGTCCGGGCTGGAAAGAACTCAAGATCATCAATTACGATTATGTCAAAGCGGCCGGCGAGGCTGAGGTGACCAAGGCGAAATTTGCTCAGTCCGTCGGCAAGTAACAAAGCCACGTGACAACAGACAAATCTGCTGAGAAGGGCCGGCGGCTGAGGCCGGCGCTTTTCGGTCTCTCCACCTTTTTACTGATCGTCATCGTCGGGTTTCCGGTCCTGGCGATCATCATGTTTGCGCTGTTCCCGTATATAAACGAGCTGTCGTTTCGGGAACCTTTCAACGTTCTGTTACCCAACCTGTCCAATCCGCGCCTGATTGAGGCGACCCTCAATTCGTTGAGCTTGTCGTTTGCGGTCACCATTCTTTCCGCTGTAATAGCGGTGCCGCTGGCCTATATGCGGTCGCGGTTTCCGCTGCGGCTGGGCCGGATATGGGATGCCTGTTACCTGGTGCCGTTCCTGATCCCGCCCTATTTCGGGTCGCTGGCCTGGATGCAGCTTCTGCAGCGCAAGGGTTTTATCGAACAATGGCTCGGCTTCAACATGGCCGATTTTCTGTTTTCCTTTCCCGGCATCGTCACCGTTATGGCGCTGCATCTTTTCCCGTTGATCTATTTCACCACCTCAAACGCCTTTGCGATTATCGGGTCGCGCTATGGCGATGTCGCCAAGGTATTCGGTGGCCGGCCCGTTCAGGTGTTTTTCCGGATTTACCTGCCGATGGTGCTGCCCGCGCTGCTTTCCAGCAGCCTGATCGTTTTCATCCTGACGATTGAGGAATTCGGCACGCCGGAAATTCTCGGCAGCCGCTTCGGCTATGAGGTCATCGTGACCTCCATTCATGAAAAATTCTCCGACTGGCCGATAGATTTGCCGGACGCGTCGGTTCTTTCCTTTATTCTGATTTTTATCGCGTTCTTCGCCTTTCAGGCCCATCAGAAGCTTTCCGACAAGTTCCAGACCACGGTTGAGAACCAGACTATCGACCGGCGCGGCGAACCCTTGCCGCCGGTTTATCTGGCGATCGTGATCCTGATATTCGGAAGTATTTTCGTCCTTGCGGTGGTGTTGCCGATTGTCACGGTCGGTATTGCGGCCTTCATGGATACGGTATCGGGCGGGGTCACGGCGGATAATATGAGCTTCAAGAATCTACTCGGGCTTTTCGATCGGGAATCGGAAGCCTGGGGCGCGATCCTGACCAGCCTGTCGCTCGCCGTCATGGCCGCAATCGGGACTGTTGTTATTGCCATCATCGTCGCCTTTACTATCGTGCGTCTGCGCTCGGCGGCGACCGTTTTTCTCGATTTCCTGGCGATCCTGCCCAATTCCGTGCCGGGCATGGCCGTGGCGGTCGGGCTGATCCTGACCTGGAACCAGCCCTGGTGGCCGGTCACGCCCTATAATACGCCTCTGATCCTGCTCCTTGCCTATCTCTGCCTGATGCTGCCTTATCCGATCCGCATGGTGACGGCGGCCCTGAGACAATTGCCCAAATCGCTGGATGATGCGGCCTATATCTCGGGCGCGAGCGAGCTGGTGGTTATCCGCCAGGTTCTTGCGCCGCTGCTTCTTCCCATCGCACTGGCGGCCGGATTCATCGTCTTCGCGATTTCGACGCGTGAGCTGGTCAGCTCCATCATGCTGGCCCCGGCGGGGGTTGAGACGGTGGCGACCTATGTTTTTTATCAGTTCGATCAGGGTTCCGTCGGCTCCGGGATGGCGATGAGCCTGGTCGCGATACTGGTGTCCGGATCAATCATCGCCTTCGGCCAGAAACTGCAAGGTAAAAACCGTACGGGTGGCGGATCATGAGCGACCTCAAGATTGAACATATTTCCAAATCCTTCGGCAGCGTCACCGTGCTGTCCGATATTTCCCTGACCGTGGAATCCGGCAGTTTCGTCACGCTGCTCGGACCGTCCGGTTGCGGCAAGACGACCCTGCTTCGCATCATCGCCGGTCTGGAAACCGCCGATACCGGGTCGATTACCTGTGGCGACCGGACGTTTGTTAATGCTGAGCAGGGCCGGTTCGCCGATCCGCAGGACCGTAAACTTGGATTTGTGTTTCAGGATTACGGGCTCTGGCCGCATCTGACCGTAGCGGAAAATGTCGCCTTCCCGATGCGTATGGCAAAGGCGCCCGCGGCGGAAATCGAGGTACGCGTCGCCGAGGTGCTGGGTGAGGTCCGGCTCAGCGAACATGCGGAAAAACTGCCGGAACAGCTTTCCGGCGGGCAGAAACAACGCGTTTCCATCGCCCGGGCCCTCAGCGGCAAGCCGCAACTCATCCTGTTCGACGAACCGCTCTCCAATCTCGATGCAAATTTGCGGGAAGAGCTTGGCCAGGAAATCCGCATCCTTTCAAAACAGTTCGGTCTGACCTGCGTGAACGTGACCCATGACCGGCGCGAGGCGCAGATACTCTCCGACCAGATCGCGTTGATGAAGGACGGGGTTATCCATCAGCTTGGCCGTCCCGAGGATATGTTCCGTCAGCCCCGTGACGTCTGGGCCGCGCAATTCCTTGATGCGGGAAATATCCTTCCCGCCAACCGGGAGCTGCCCGGCGGTAACGGGTCTGCGGCGGAAGTGCTGGTGCCGCGCGGCGCGTTTGAGCTTACGGATAACGGCCAGGGGATAGTGGTGGAGGTTCTCAACTGCATCTTTATCGAAGACCGGTATGAAGTCACCGCCCGGTTCAATGGTGATATCATCAAGGTGTTTTCGCCACGCTATCTCACCATGAATGAAACCGTCACCCTGGCGGTCCGCGAAGAGGATCTGGTGCGGTTCGACTAGGCGTCACGCGACCCCGGGAATTCTCAAACTTGCCGTTTCCCGCCGGGCGTCTGTCGGCTACTCTCTCGGCACTATGACGACATCCATTCCCGATACCGATCCGGCGGTGCTGGCTGATTTGGCGGCTGCCAGCCGGATTCTCGCGAAACGCGGCGTGGTCGATGCGTTCGGCCATGTTTCCCTGCGTCATCCGGACGATCCCGGCCTGTATCTGATGCCAAAGGCGCAGGCGCCCGCGCTTACCACGCCCGGCGATATCATCACCTACAGCCTCGATTCTGAGCCACTGAATGACGCGGGCCGCGGCAATTTTATCGAACGCTTCATCCATGGCGAAATCTACAAGTTGCGCCCGGATATAAATTCCATCGTTCATTCCCATTCGCCGTCGGTCATTCCGTTCGGACTTACAGGGGCCCCGATGGTCGGTACCTTCCACAATGCCGCGTTTCTGGCCGAAGGCGCGCCGGTGTTTGATATAAGGGAAAAATTCGGTCAGACAGACATGCTGGTCTGCGACTGCGCCAAGGGGATCGCGCTGGCGGAAACGCTGGAGGAAAAACATGTCGCCCTGATGCGGGCGCATGGATCCGTCGCCTGCGGCAAGCATTTGCAGCTTTCCGTCTTTCGCGCGGTTTATACGGAAGTCAGCGCGCGTATCCAGACGGCGGCCTTTGCGATCGCCGCGGGCGGGCCCATCGCCGCGCTGGATGAAGAGGAAGGCCGGCTTGCCGATGCCGTAAACGACAATGCCTGCATGCGGGCCTGGCATCTCTGGCGTACGGAAATAACCATGGAAACCGGTTGGTAAGGTCCGGACGGGGGAAGCCATGACCGCATTTTTGGAAGAAAAGGAAAAGCTTGTCCGTTGTATCAGGATGCTCGAACAGAACGGCATCATGGATTACAACGGCCATGCCAGCATCAAGATCACCGATGATCAGATGCTGATCAATATCGGTAATTGCCAGCGCAGTCAGTTGACGGTCGAGGATATCTGTCAGATCGATTTTGATGGAAATGTCATCGACGGCAACGGCAAGCCACCGCTGGAATTCCATCTGCATGCCGGGGTCTACAAGGCGCGGAGCGATGTCAGCGCCGCGATCCACTGCCATCCGAACTGGTCGACAGTGCTTTCGACCGCCGGGATTGAGTATCTGCCGGTTTATGCGCAGGGCTCGCTGGTCTATCCGCTGCCGGTCCTCGATTCACCGGACTCGATCAACAATGTCGATATGGCGAAGCGCCTGACCGATACACTGGGCAACCGGCCGGCGGCGCTGATGAAGGCGCACGGGGTGGTGACGACGGGGGCGAGCATCGTCGATGCGTTCGTGCTGCTGAATTACCTTGAAGAAAACGCTGAGCGTCAATATCGCGCGCAGCTTATCGGGAAGCCTTACGCGTTTACCAAAGAAGAGCTAGAGCTTTGCTATGAAAAGCTCTACAACCCCGGCCTGTTCCTGCGCACCTGGAACCATTTCAGCGCCAAGCTGGACGGCACGGTATTCGACGCCTGACCGGCACGAGGAATCTCAATGGAAGACGTGGAAAAATTCGCGCTTGCCGCGGTGATCGGCTGGCCCATCATGCATTCACGCTCGCCGCTGATGCATAATTACTGGATGAAACAGCAGGGCATCAACGGCACCTATGTTCCGTTGGCGATCAAACCCGGTGCCGTTCCGGAAGCCCTGCGCGCCATGCCGAAACTCGGTTTTGCCGGATGCAACGTCACCATTCCGCACAAGCTTGTCGCCAAGGAAACCATGGACGAGGTCGATGAGGCGGCGGAGAAGATGGGCGCGATCAGCTGCGTCGTCGTGCGCGAGGACGGCAGCCTGTTCGGCACCAATAATGACTGGATCGGTTTTCTGCGCAATCTCGAACATTCTCATCCGGAATTTGATCTGACGGGCCAGGATGTCACCGTGATTGGCGCCGGGGGCGGGGCGCGGGCTGTGTGTTACGGGCTGATCCAGGCCGGCGTGAACAGGATCACCATGGTCAACCGCACGCTGGCGAACGCGGAAACGCTGCAACGTCTCTATGGCGACATCATTACCGTACGCCCATGGGAAGAACGGTCGGAGGCGCTGGGCGGTTCGGCGCTTGTGGTGAACGCGACCTGTCTCGGCATGGTTGGAATGGAGGGGCACGATATCTCGCTCGATGCGCTCGACCCCGACGCGGTGGTCTATGACATCATCTATACGCCGCGCGAGACCAATCTGGTAAAGCGCGCCGCCGAACGTCAGAACAGGACCTGCTCCGGGCTTGGCATGTTGCTGCATCAGGGGCCGGTGGCCTGGAAATACTGGTTCGGGTTGGAGCCCGAGGTAACGCCGGAACTCTATGACCTGCTTGCTGACAGTCTCGAATCGGAATACGGAAAATAGCCAAAAACCGGCCTTTATCACTTTCGGCCTCCGGTGTTGCGCGGGGGCTTATTCGCTGATGCGGGGCAACAATTATCCGAACGGCGTCCGGTCAGTTTTCCAATCGAAACGTCACCGGAATTTCGATTTTGCCGGGCACCGGTGCGCCGCCACGGGTAGCCGGGGCAAAGCGCCATTGCCTCACCGTGCTCTGCGCGGCACGGTCCAGGATTCTCGCGCCGCTCGATTTTTTGACGGCAACTGATTTCACCAGCCCGTCGGGACTGACAGAGACGGCCAACAACACTTTGCCTTCGATGCCCCGCCGTCTCGCCGCCGAGGGGTAACGCGGCGGTCTATTGCCGCCGTTTGCAACCGGACGCGGAGGCCGGGCAGAGGTTGCCAGCTGGATGGAATGGGAGGCCGCTTCTGCGGTTGACTCTGCCTGATCAGCTCCATTCAGGGTGGATATACGCTGCAACGTTTCCGCCGGTTCGCGCCGAAATTCGGCTTGAGGGGGTAGTCTTTCCGCGGCCGTTTTTGTCTTGCGTTGCGGCACGGCTGGTTTTCGCTTCGGGGCGGGCGGCACGTTTGCAAATGATCGCGTGATGGGGGGAGTAGGCGGCGGCTTTTTCTCAGAAGGCGTTTGCGCCGTTGCAGAGGCTGCTTCGGAGGCGGCCGGGCTGACCGCTTCAGGATGCGCATGCGAAGGTTTGGCGGCGTTCCGGTTGGCGTCTTTGGTATCAGGGACCGGCGCGGCCAGAACGACGAGCTCCGCGGAAATAACCGGTGGTACCAAAGGCGCGGGTTCGGGCCAGTCGGCCAGATAAAAAATCATTCCCGCGATAATCAGGTGAAAGAGGATCGAAGCGCTCCACCCGGCGGCACCGAACCCTTTTGGCGACACCGGTTGCGCGGGGGCGTCGTCAGATACGGCTAGCGGGGAGGACATAGGGGATACCATCCACCAACCCTTGTTTGGCTTCTATTCCATAACAGTCGGCGAGATTTTCCGGCGTGATGACGTCGTCCGGTGTTCCGTTCGCCGCCACAACACCATTATGAAGTAAAATAATACGCTCAGCGAAGCGGACGGCAAGCGAGAGATCATGAAGAACGACGATGACGGCCGCGCCGCCGGCGGCCTTATCGTGCAATGTCGTCATAACGTCAAGCTGATGGGTGGGGTCCAACCCGGCGACCGGTTCGTCCGCCAGCAAAATTTTCGGCTGTCCCGCAAGAACGCGCGCCAGCAATACCCGCGCCCGTTCGCCCCCGGAAAGCGCGGTGACCGCTCGATGCCGCAAAGGCAAGAGATCGCAATCAGCCAATGCCGTCTCAATCGCGGCGGCGCCGTTTTGGTCGTTTTCGTCGCCGAAGGGCAATCGGCCGAGCGATACCAGAGCTTCGACCGAGATCGGCCAGTGCGCCTGGCCGCTTTGGCCGAGATAGCCGATGGTCCGCGCCCGTTCACGTCGTTCGATCAGGCCGAGCGACTGTCGATCAAGCGTGATCTGGCCCGAATAGTCTTGGAGACCCGCCAGGGACTTGAGAAGTGTCGATTTTCCCGCGCCGTTGGGGCCGATTAACGCGACGAATTCCCCGGTTTCGAATGAACAGGAGACATCCCGGAGGATTTCGTGTCCTCCCAGAGAGACAGTCAGACCGGTTGTCGCCAGTTGCGTCACAGGAGGTTTCTCCGGTGTTTCAATAGCAGGATCAGAAAGAACGGCGCCCCGATCATCGCCGTTAACACCCCGAGTTTGATCTCGCGCTCAAACGGCAGCAGCCGGACGATGATATCGGCGGAGAGAACCAGAATGCCGCCGCCAAGCGCGCTTACGGGCAGCAAAAGTTTCGGGCTGTGTCCCACGAGAGGGCGCAGTAAATGGGGGACAACCAACCCGACAAATCCGATGGCGCCCGAAACGGCGGTCGCGGCGCCGACAGACAAAGCGGTCCCAAGGACCAGACGCAACCGGATGCGTGAGAGATTGAAGCCGAGCGATGCGGCTTCGTCCTCGCCCAGTGTCAACGCGTTGAGCGCGTTCCCGAGAGTGAGCAACATCAGCCATCCGACTGCAATAAACGGCACGGCGAGCCAGACATGTTCGAAACTGCGGTCCGCGAGCGAGCCCAGCATCCAGAAAATGACCTCGTAAGCCGCAAACGGGTTGGGGGAGAGGTTGAGCGCCAGCGACGTCATGGCCCCGGCAAAGCTTGTGACCGCCACGCCCGCGAGGATCAGTGTCAGCACGCTGCTGTCGCGTCCGGCCAGTATCTGGATCAGCATGACCGCAGCGACCGCGCCAAGGATGCCGCCAATCGGCAAAGCAAGTGCGAAACTGGCCGCCAGTCCGGTATAGAACGCGATGACCGCAAACAGGGCGGCCGATGCGGTCACGCCGATAATGCCGGGTTCCGCCAAGGGGTTTCGCAGATAGCCCTGGAGAGCCGCGCCGGATAGCCCCAGTGTCGCGCCGACAGCGAAGCCCAGTATCGCCCGGGGAAGACGGATTTCTGAAAAGATCAGCCAGCCGGTTTCCGAAGGCGCGCTGCCGAAGAAGCCAGCCAGGTCGCTTAAGCCCACTGCCGCCGGGCCCACGAAAAGCGAGACGCAAAACGCGAAAACGGCAAGGGTTGTCAGGCCCGAAATGCCAAGCACATAGCGCCGTTTGGAACTGGTCATTTGGACGCTTCCTTCCATTTGTCGGAAAGGAGGCGCACGGCACGTGCCGTGGCGGGCGTGCCGCACAACCAAAGCCCGTCTCCGATGGCGATACGGGGCTTGGCTTTGAATGCCGCGCGGAGGGCGGGATGGAGCAGCAATTTATTGGCCAATGACGGGTAGGGCGAGGGGTGCCCGATTACCAGAATGTCGGGACCTTGTTCGACCAGCCTTTCCATCGGCAGCACGTGTGTGCCCGGCTGTCCCAAGAGTGATGCAAGATTCCTGAAACCGGCACGTTCGATAACCGCGTGCGATAACGTCCCCCGGCCCGATGAAAAGCCGTTGGCCCATAGAAGCGCCGCTATCGGGCGAGGTTTTGCATGTGTGCCCGATTCCGGGGGCAGGGTTTCCCGAAGCTTTTCGATCAACTTTTTTCCCCGCTCGGGGAACCCGATCGCCCGCGCAACCAAATTGATATTTCTTTCGATAGTGGCGAAATTCGTGGCCGCCTGAACCGTGACAACGGGGATGCCGAAACGTTTGAGTATCCGGATTGTTGCCGGGGTGGTGAACAGGCCTGCAAAAACAAGATCGGGTTTCAGGGGCAGGATTTCCTCTGCCTGCCCGCGCAGCAGCTTTATACCTCTCGCTTCAGCCGTGTAGGCCGACGATATCGGGTCCGCGACGAGAAAGCTGAGTGCGGCGATGTTCTCGCGCGGCGCAAGGGACAACAGGAGCTGATCGGTGCAGAGGTTCAATGACACAATCCGCGCCGGCTTCGCCGCCCAAGCGGGGCTTCCAAAAAACACGAGCGCGGCAAGGGCGGCCGCACCTATGTCAGCCGCCCGGCGGAATGTCATTGAAGCTTGATCCGGGTACGAATGCCGAAATATCCCCGGACGCCCGGACCGCCGAAATCAAGCGCTTCCTCATAATTGTCGTCCAGCATGTTTTCGACCCGCGCATAGAGCTGTATCTGCTCGGTCAGGTTATAGCTTCCGGCGACATTCAGCAGGAAAAAGTGATCGAGATTCACCCGTGTGTTGTTTGCGAAGAAGTTCGAGAACTCGGAATCCTTTTGCTGGCCGGTATAATCCAGCCCCACATTCAAATTCGCCCGCTTTTTCAGAAAGCGGTAGTTGGTGTTGATACTGGCCAGATGACGGGCCCGGCGGGTCAGCTGTGTACGGGTCGCGTCCTGACCGAGCGTGTAAGTATATTGACCCTTTACGGATAAGGAGTCGCTAAGCCGGGCGGTTCCACTGACTTCCACGCCATTGACAATCGAGGTCCCATCGATGTTTACGGCCGTCGTGCCCGCGCCATTGATCAGATCGGTGATCATGTTCCTGAAATAGGTTATGTCGAGTTTTGCTTTGCCATTAAGGAACGCCTGTTCCACGCCGACATCCCAGCCCGTGCTTGTTTCGGTCTTCAGGTTCGAGTTCGGAACGAAATTGGGGCCGAACCCGAATAGTTCGAACAAGGTCGGATTCTTCGCGCCCGTGCCGTAGCTTCCGTGGAGCCGCGTGCCGATATCAGAAAAAAGATAGGCGGCGGTCCCGCGGTAGGTTGTGCGGTTTTCGAACAAATCATTGTCGTCATAACGGATGCCGCCGGACAAAAAGAGCCGGTCCCAGAGAGAGACGCGGTATTCGCCCGAATAGCCCTTGTTGATGACAGAAAGATTGGAGCTCCCGAAATTGCTCGCGGTCGCCTGCGCGTCGCGTTCGTGATCGAACAGCAGGCTGACCGAATGGCTGGCGTTGGCATATTCGGGTGTGTCGAAAAAAAGATTGGTCTGGTAGTCAAAGCGCGACTTCGCGCCGTTTGCGCGCGATGGCGCGCCGCTTGTCAGGGACTCCGACTTGTCATCACTATAGGCGATTCCGGCGATATGCTCCCACATCCCGTCGAACAGGCTGTATTTGGCTGAGACCCGGCCGGTGCGTTGTCTGGTACGGGTGTTATCCGCCGTATCGACAGTAGCGATTGTCCCGGCGACCGCAGGCTGGTCGTCGGTTTCCTGTGTCGCAGTGTGATAGCGGGCGAACAGATTGATCTCAAGGTCCTGTATCGGACTGAAACCGAATTTCATATTGGTGTTGCGAAACCAGTTACCGTCGCTTTCGGTATGGCCGGAATCTTCATCAGCGACCGAAAACCCGTCTGTGGCGCTGCCGGTGAAGCCGAGCGAATAATGATATTTTTCGCCGCCGCCCCGGACATTGCCCGAAATCATCCCGCTTCGCTGCGATCCGGCCTCGACGTTCATCGTCGCGATGGCCGGGCCCTTGCCTTTTTTGGTAACGATGTTCACGACGCCGCCAATGGCGTCGCTCCCATAAAGCGCTGTCTGTGGTCCGCGAAGGACTTCAATCCGTTCAATATCCGAGGCGGGCATATTGCCGAGATCGAATTCGGAGCCGCCGCTGACATCGTTGATCTCAACTCCGTCAATGAGCACCAGCGTATGGTTGCCTTCCGCCCCGCGTATGCGGAGTTGGGTAAAGGCCCCGGCCGGCCCGGTTCGGCTCACCGCGATGCCCGGCGTTTCGCGGAGGATTTCCGAGGCCGAACGGGCCTGGCTTCTGGCGATTTCCTCGCTGGTTATAACCGACAGGCTGCTGCCGGCTTCATTGGATGGGATGGGGATGCGGCTTGCCGACACCACCACTTCAGGGGCGACTACTACCGCGCCCTGGGCATTTACGCTGGAAACGGGCGTTGCGGTGCAAAAAACCGCCGCCAATCCCGCTAGAAGTTTTCTGAAGTCTAAACTATCAAGCACTATGGTCTCTCCAAATCATTCCGGCCAAAGGCCGTAGGTCTGAGAACACAGGCGGATATCCGCCGGCGTCCGATGGAGAAGACAACAAGCTGAGCAAATCGGGATTTGCGGCGCATGCGTCTTCACGCATCGCCGCGAACGGCTCACGTTACGCTGGCACACCCCCGGCCCGCGTATGGGCGATACTGGCAGTGGCAGGTCTCCTGGCTCATGGGTCTTCGCGTTCCTCCTGCCTTCCCGGTTTCCCAGTGGCGTTTTTCGGAGGCACGCTCGCCATTCACAGTTGCGGGGACAGCCGGGTTTCACGATCCGTCCGGGATCGTTATCCCTGTTCCCTATTGCTTCCCGTTGGGGAGCCACCGTTAGGACGAGGCTACCCCTCTCATCCCGCGCGATCAACCTGCGCAGGGATTCGAAAGGATGCGCGCATTGTGTTGTTTGAGGTTTGTTTTTTCCAAGTCGCTAAATATAATTGAGATTGCAAATAATTTAATTGCATATACAATCAAATAGGATGAAAATTTCAAAAGCAGGCGGGCATGGGCATAGATTTCGGCTATTTCACCCTTTCGGATAATTACTATCCGGGCAATCCGCGCAGTTCGAACCAGTTCGTGCTGGAAATTCGTGAACAAGCCATTCTGGCTGATCGGCTCGGCTATTCCTCGGCCTGGATCGGCGAACATCATTTCGACCGGCTGGGCGTCAATTCCCGGCCCGACCTCGTGCTGGCCAGCATCATTCCGGAAACGAAGAACATTCGTTTCGCGCCGGCGGTGAATGTCTTGCCGCTGCACCATCCGGTGCATGTCGCGGAATGTTGGGCGACGCTCGATCTATTGTCGGGCGGGCGGGTCGATTTCGCCACGGGGCGCGGATATGACCGGGCCGAATATGAGCCGTTCGGCGCCGATTTCATGCAATCAGCGGAGATGTTCGAGGAGGGGATCGAAGTGCTGCTGAAGGCGTGGACCGAACCCGGTTTCTGGTCGCATCATGGCAGGTTCTACAATATCGATGAGATGTCGATCACACCGAAGCCGGTCCAGAACCCGATCCCCTTCTATGTGGCGTCTTTCTCCGAGACTTCGGTCAATATGGCGGCCCGGCGCGGGCTTAACATCATCTACGCGCCGTTTGCGGCTTCCATGGTGTTCGGCAGTCTGGAGGCGGCGGTAGACAAATACCGGGAAGCCTGCGTGGCGGAAGGGCACAAGCCCGGCCGCGCCATGTGCAGCTATTTCATTCATATCGCGGAGACGCCCGAAGAAGATGATGTCGGGCGGCAGGCGATGATGGATTATTTCAAGCATTGCGTTTTGCGGGCCTTTCCGGACGACCCCGCAAAGATGCCGCCGACAATGCATTATTTTATGAAAATCAATGACATCCTGCGCAATATGGAGAAGGACAAGCTTTCCACCAATTCCGTCCTGATCGGTCCGCCGCAAATGATCGTAGACCGGTTGAAAGAGGTCGAAGCCTCCGGGATCGAGGAATGCATCCTTTATTTCAATGTCGGCAACAAGCCGCATGAAATGGTGAAGGATCAGATGCGGCGTTTCATGGAAGATGTCGCGCCCGCCTTTGAGAATTACCCGCGCGGGTGAATCGGCGGTCCGATGGATATCGCGCACTATCTTCCCTATCTGGTCAATCGGGCCGGGCAGCAATTCGTCACCGCCTTTACACCGTCTCTCGCGGCGGAAGGTCAGGATATTCAGTCCTGGCGGGTTTTGTTTGTCTTGAACCAGCGCGGCGCGATGAAAGTCGGCGAACTGTCCCGCCTGACCAGCATCAACGTTTCCACCTTGTCGCGGCTTCTCGACCGTATGGAGAAGAAGGGCTTGCTAAAACGGACGCCGGACCCGGCGGACGCGCGATCAATCGGGCTTGAATTGACCCTGGAAGGGAGAGAGGTATTCGAACGGTTGCGACCCGCGGCGGAAGCGCTTGAGGCGCGCGCCCTTCAGGTGATGAGCGAGGAAGAGGGCGCCGAATTGAGGCGTCTGCTGAACAAGCTTCATGGCGGGATGTCCGGCGTAGCGAAAATAGGAAATGACATGGCCGCTCGGAAAACCCTTATGATCTCCGGCCGGTTTTGTGGTCCCTCGACATCCGGTCACGGCGGTTACACGGCGGGCCAGCTGGCCCGTTATATCGATGGCCCGGCGGAGGTGACGTTGCGGCGTCCGATACCGATGGACCGGTCTTTGGGGTTGGTCACGGAAGGGGACTCGATCCGGTTGATGGACGGTGACGATGAGGTGGCGGTGGCGCACCCGGCTGAATTTTCTATGGATCCGATCGCTGCCCCTACACTTGAGGAGGCGGAACAGGCCGAGCAAAGCTTCCTTGCGGAAGAGGACCATCTCTACCCGCATTGCTTTGTCTGCGGCCCACAGCGAGAAGCGGGCGACGGGTTGCGGGTGTTTGCGGGCATTATCCCGGGGCGGCGCTATGCCTGCGCGCGCTGGTTTCCGGATGCCGGACTGGCGCGTGAAGACGGGCGCATCGACGATCCGTTTGTCTGGGCGCTGCTCGATTGTCCGGCCTATTTCGGTATGGATTTAGGGAAGACCTTTGTTCTGACCGGGCGCATGGCGGTGAAAATTCTCGATCGTCCCTGGGCGGAGGAACCCTATATCGTCGCCGGATGGAAAACCGGGCAGGACGGGCGCAAGCATTTTGCCGGGTCGGCCATATTCGATACGCGCGGCAAGGCGATGGCGGTTTCCACATCCACCTGGATTGAACCACGCATGTCCTAATTCAGCAGTTTTCCGGGAAGCCAGAGGGCGATTTCCGGGAAGGCCATGATCAGTGCGAGTCCGATAAGCTGCAAAATGACGAACGGGATGATCCCCCGGTAAATATCGTTGAGGCGGACCAATTCCGCCGCCGCACCCTTCATATAAAACAGCGCGAAGCCGAAGGGCGGGGTCAGGAATGAAGTCTGCAAATTAACCGCCAGCAAAATCGCGAACCAGTACAGCATATCGGCCCGGGCGACATGGTCGCCGAAATCCATACCGTTGATGATCGGTGCGAAAACCGGCAGGACGATCAGGGTAATTTCGATCCAGTCGAAGAAAAAACCCAGAAGAAACACCAGACCCATCAACAAGATAAGAAATCCCCAACTGCCGAGACCCAGACCTTCGACCAGCGAGAGGATGACATCGTCGCCACCCAGCGCCCGGAAAACGAAGGCGAATGCGGTTGCCCCGATCAGGATCATGAACAGCATCGCGTTGGTCAGCGCCGTGCGCTCCACGACGTCGGGCAGCCCGCTCAGAAAGGATTTGAATTCGGCCGCGATGCCTGTCCGGTTTCGGAATGCGTCCACCGCCGGTTTGTATAGCCCGGCAAGCAACAGCGCGCCCGCCGCGCCGACCCCGGCGGCCTCTGTCGGCGTGGTCCAGCCGAACAGAATCGACCCCAGCACGAGAAAAACCAGAAAGACCGGCGGCAATACGCCAAAGGCGGTCCGTCTCAGCAATTCGGTGATCGAGACCGCCTGCTCGTCCTCCGGCAATGGCGGGGCGAGGGATGGTCTGAAACCGCAGAGCACCGAAATATAGATCAGATAAAGACCCGCCAGCATCAGCCCCGGCAGGACGGCGGCGGCGAACAATGTGCCGAGCTTTTGCTGCAACAGATGCGCCATGAAGATCAGCATGATGCTGGGCGGAATCAGGATGCCGAGCGTGCCCGACGCGGCGATGGTGCCGGTGGCGAGGCGCGGGCTGTAACTGCGTTCCAGCATGACGGGAAGGGCGAGCAAGGTCATCATCACCACCGAAGCGCCGATAATGCCGGTGGTCGCCGCCATTACTGTGCCGATCAGCGTGACGGCCAGCGCCAGCCCACCCGGCACGCGGCGCAGCCAGATTTGCAGGCAATGCAACAGTTCGGCGGCGACGCCGCTGCGTTCCAGCATGGTCCCCATAAAGATAAACAGGGGAATGGCGGTCAGGATCAGCGTATTGGCGATCCCGTCCCAGATGCGGGGCACGAAGGCAAAAAACATCTGGATGTTGAACAGATCGAGCGCGATGCCCAGAAATCCAAAGATCACCGCAACCCCGGCGAGGACGAAGGCAACCGGAAAGCCGGTAAAGAGCAGCGCCGCGAGCGTCACGAACATCAGGATGGGAAGCAATGGCTCCATCAATCCCGCCCGGCGAACTTCAGGAGCGCGATCCCGTTACGGATGATGGCGGAGATCACGCCGAGCGCCAGCAACGATATGCCGAGCGGCAGGAACAGTTTGATTGCCCAGCGATGGCCCAGCCCGGTGGCGGAGGCGGACCGTTCGCCCTCGGCCCAGCTATCGACGACGAATTCCGCGCCGAACCAGATCAACAGGCCGCAGAAGGGCAGGATCAGGAAAAGCCCCCCGAGGAATTCGACCCAGGCGCGGGTCTCCTCATCGAATTTCTGGCTGAACAGTTCGATCCGGACATGCGCGCCTTTCAGATAGGCGTAGCCCAGGCAGCAGAAGAACAGGATCGCATGGAAATGCCATTCCAGCTCTTGCAACTGGGTGGAGCCCAAGACGAGAAAGCGCCGGGTGATGACATCGAAGACGGTGACGCCGATCAGCAGGAAAATGATCCAGCCGGCGAGTCGTCCGGCTGTTTCGACCAGGCGGTCAAGAGTGGCGCCAAGGCGAGGCAGAAATCCCATATGCCGCCGCTATTCGCCGCGCAAATAGCCGAGGTCGTGCCAGATCTTATAGCGGTCACGAAACGCGGCGTATGACTCCCAGACCTTCGCAAAATCCTTATTTCGCGCGGCTTCTTCCTTAACGACTTCATCCCATGCCTTGCGCATGACCGATAGCGTCTCCGCCGGCCAGCGGTGAAGCTGCACGCCCTTTTCCTTGAGATCGTGCAATGCCTTGGCCTGGATCGCTTCTCCCTGCGCCAGCCCTTCGCGTATATTGTCGCCACAGGCGATTTCTATCTGCGCCTTTTGCATATCCGATAACGCTTCCCACTTTTCGCGATTCATCAGCAGCTCGAAAAAGGTCGCCTGCTGGTGCCAGCCGGGAAAATAATAATGGCTGGCGATCTGATAGAAGCCGAGATTGAAATCGATCGCCGGCATGGAAAATTCGGTGGCGTCGATCGCGCCGGTTTCCAGCGCGGGGTAAATTTCCTTGGCATGCAAAAGTTGCGTCGAGACGCCGAGTTTTTGCATCACTCGCCCGCCAAGACCGAAGAACCGCATTTTGAGGCCTTTCAGATCGTCGAGTGATTTGATTTCCTTGCGGAACCAGCCGGAAGCTTCCGGTGCGATAACGCCGCAAATTACGGATTTAAGATTATGCGGCGCATAGAGCGCATCCATCAGCTTTTTGCCACCGCCG
>CAZBKQ010000025.1:24516-38358 GCA_964492555.1 uncultured Rhodospirillaceae bacterium
ACCAGGCGCTGACCCGGGCCTATAACCGCTGGGTCGCCGATATTTCCAGCCAGGCGCCGGACCGTCTCAAATGGGTCACCGCGATTTGCGCCTCGGATGTGGACGAAGCCGTAAAGGAAATGATCCGCACCCATGAGGAAGGTTCGGTCGGGCTGATGGTGTTCGGCGAGTATGACGATAAATCCATCGACCATGATTATTTTGCACCGATATGGGCCTGCGCGAATGAGCTCGGCATGCCGATCAATGTGCATCCGGGCACGGCGGCGCTTGGCGCGATGCGGGAATACCCCTCGGTCGCGGGGGATCAGTTCCTGATGTCGGTGGTGCGCGGGTTCAAATCGATCTGCGCGTCGGGTGTTCTCGATCGCTACCCCAATGTGAAGGTCTCGTTCCTTGAAACCGGCTGCACCTGGGTCGATTTCGCGACCGAAGTGATGGATTTCACGCTCGATAATATCGAACACCGGATCGAGCTCGGCGCGTTGCGCGAGGAACACCAGGCGATCATGGAACGCGGTCTGCCGCAGATGAAGCCGATTGAGTACATCAAGGAAGGCCGCATCTTCCTCGGCTTCGAAGTCGATGATGAGCTGCTGCCCTATATGTTGAACAAGTACGGGCATGATTGTTTTGTCTACGCGAGCGACATCCCGCATTCGCACCGGATACCGGATTCGCCGCGCTATCTGCTGAACCGTGACGACATCCCGCAAGAGGCCAAGGACAAGATTCTCTGGCACGGCACGGCAGAGCTTTACGGCCTGCCGAACCCGCTGAAAGGGGCCGCGGCGGCGGAATAAAAAAGCGGGGCCTCGGCCCCGCTTTCTCATTCAAATTTTCTTTTCCCGGATCAGCCGAGCTTTGCCAGATCGGCCAATACCTGATCCGGATGATCGGCCGGCTTGACCTCGTCATAGGCCACGGCGACCGACCCGTCCGGCGCCAGCAGCACCGATTTCCGCGGGCTGCGGGCGCTGTCCGCCTCGGAGACGCCATACGCGATGGATACCGCGCCGTCCGCATCGGTCAGCAGGTCGTAAGGGAAAGAGAATTTGTCACGAAACGCCTTGTTGTCGTCGCAGCTGTCATAGCTCAGCCCGACGATGGCGGCGTTCGCCTTTTCGAAGTCCTGGATTCGATCACGGAACCCGTTGCCTTCGATGGTTCACCCAGGGGTGTCGGCTTTTGGATACCACCAGAGCAGGACATAACGGCCGGCGAAGTCATCCTTCGAAACGGTCTTTCCGTCCTGGTTCGGGAGGCTGAAATCCGGCGCCGATGCCCCGGCTTCAATCAATGCCATTTGGTATGCTCCCACATTGAAACAGGCAGGCGCGATTGCCATGCCTGTTTCAAGCAAAGGCAAAATGCGCGGCGCTGTCAAATGTCGCGGGCGGGTTTTCAACAGGTTAATTCTCTGTCAGCCTTTTCTCGGAGGATTTGCGCCAATGACAATATCCGTTGAACCGCTGGGCGACGGGATTTTCGCCCGCGTGAGCGGGGTGAGTTTTCGCGAACCGCCCGCCGGTCCGGTCTATGACGCGATCATCGATGCGATCGACCAATATGCCGTCCTTGTCTTTCCCGGTGCGGCGCCGACCGAAGAGGAGCATTTGGCGTTCGGGCGGGCATTCGGCGAATTGCAGCGCACGTCTTCTTCGATCAGCGGGAAACGGAAGCGGCGCATCCGGGCGGAGTTCGCCGATGTCTCGAATCTTGATGTCGATGGCAATATCCTGTCGGCGGAGAGCCGGCTTGCCCACAACAAGCAGGCCAACCAGCTCTGGCATTCCGACGCGTCCTTTCGCCCGACACCGTCGAAATATTCTTTTCTGGCGGGCGTCCGGCTGCCGCCGGCGGGCGGGGAAACGCAATTCGTCGATTTGCGCGCGGTCTATGACGCGCTGCCGGACGATCTCAAGGCTCGGTGCGAGGGCAAGGTCGCGGTCCATAGCCTGATGGCGTCGCGCCGCCGGGTCGGGTTCGAGGATTTCAACAAAGAGGAACGCGCCGCCTTTTCCCACGCGCCGCATCCTCTGGTACGCACCCATCCCGGCAGCGGGCGGAAATGCCTGTTTCTCGGCTCGCACGCCGATTTCATCGAGGGCGAGGATGAAGCGGAAAGCCATGATTTTCTGGTCGAGCTGATGGAATTCGCGACACAGCCACGCTTTGTCTATGAGCATCACTGGACGCCGGGAGAGGTCGTGATGTGGGACAATCGCTGCACGCTGCATCGTGGTCGTCCCTGGGACATGACCGTTGTTCGCGAAATGCGGCGGGTGACGGTTGACGGGGACGGGCCGACCGTGGTCGATGGACAGATCGTTCACGCTATCTGAGTTTTCCCATGACCATTGTTATTTCCGACGACGATGTGCGCCGTCTGCTCTCCATGGAGGAGTGCATCGAGGCGATGCGTGTTGCCTTCGCTGATTTCGCCGACGGCAAGGCCGCCAACATGCCGCGCATGCGCTATTCGGTCGATACCGCGACGCCCGACAAGCGCTATCTCGCCAATATCCAGGCGGGTGCGGTGCCGAGTTACGGTGTCGCCGCAGTCCGGGCCGGCTCGCGCTTTATGCAGTTTGAGGAAGTCGATGGCGTACGCCGGGTGCTGCACAACCCCGATCCCAAGAACTGGACGGTGATCGTGCTTTACGACCTGGAAACGGCGGAGCCGCTGGCCTTTGTTCATGAAAACCATATCAGTGGCGTGCGTGTCGGGGCGACGGTGGGTGTTGCTGTTGAAAAAATGGCGCGCGAGAATTCGGAGGTGCTGGCCATCTTCGGTTCCGGCGCGCAGGCGGGTCCGATGGTCGAGGCGATCTGCGCTGTCCGCCCGATCCGCGAGGTTCGGGTGTTCAGCCCGACGAAGGCCAATCGTGAGGCATTTGCCGAAAAGCACGGCCGGCAGGGGCTGATGGTCACCGCCTTTGACGATGCGCAAGCCATCGTGCCCGGCGCGGATATTGTCGCCTGCGCCACCAATACGGCGGAGCCGGTTTTCGACAGCGCGCAGCTGGAGGCCGGTCAGACCCTGATCACCATCGTCAATTCGGATGTCACCGGCAGACGGGTGGAGGTCGATCAGGGCGCGTTCGAAAAGGCGTCCCGCGTTGTGATCAATGATTGGGACAGCGTTCACGCCAATGCGCAGGTGGAGTTGCTGGAAGCGATCGAGGAAGGGCTTATTTCCGAAGACCGGGTCCATACGCTCGGTGATGTCGTCACCGGGCGCGCGCCCGGGCGCCAAACGGATGACGAAATCCTCTACTACAAGAACAATACCGGTCTCGGCATGCAGTTCGCCGCGGCGGGCGGGGTTGTGTTCCGCAAGATGCAGGGCGAAGACACCGAAATGACCATCCCGACGGATTGGCTCGGCAGCGACGCCGAATAAGGGTAGGGTGGCGGCCTCTTTCTCCTGAGTGAGGCCGTTAATGTCCGCCGAACATCGCATTACCTCCGTCGAGGCGCTGGAAGCGCTGTACGAAATACCGCCCAAGCCGAATGCGCTGGCGAAGGAGCTTGATCATATCAGCGAGCCTTATCGTGCCTTTATTGAGGCCGCGCCCTTTGTCGTCGTGGCCAGCAGCGGCGCCGGCGGGATCGATTGCTCGCCACGCGGCGATCCGGCGGGGTTTGTCCGTGTGGCGGACCCCCGAACCGTGATGATGCCCGACCGGCGCGGCAATAACCGGCTGGATACGCTGCGTAATCTGGTCGAGGACCCGCGCATTTCCTTGCTGTTTTTGATTCCGGGCGTTAATGAAACGCTGCGCATTAACGGCACGGCGGAAATTGTTACCGACCCGGACCTCTGCGCCGGCTTTGAGATGAACGGCAAATTGCCGCGCAGCGTCATCGTGACCACGGTCGGCAGTGTCTATTACCAATGTCCGAAGGCGCTGGTGCGCTCGAGACTCTGGGATGCCGAAACGCAGATCCCGCGATCCGACCTGCCGAGTACGGGTGAGATGATCAAGGCGATGATCGATCCCGGCTATGACGCGGCGGCGCATGATCGCGACTATCCGGCCTATATGAAGGAAACGATATATTAAGTCCGGCCAGGGGCGGGGTTTTTGCGTCCCAAAATTTTGTCACCCCGGCCTTCGATCCGGGGGCCAGAATACCGGAAAGGGAAAGCAAGATGGATCCCGGATCGCGCTTCGCTTGTCCGGGATGACAATAAGGGTGGTTGAGGAGAAAGCGTCGTTTCATGATCAACACGAATTTCACGGAACTGTTCGGCATCGACCATCCGGTCGCGCTGGGCGGAATGGGCTCGATCCATTCCACCGATCTGGTGGTTGCGGTGTCGGAGGCGGGCGGGCTCGGCGCGCTGGGCTGTCACCGGCTGACGCCCGAGCAGGTGACGGAGGCCGCCGCGGCCATACGGCGGGGTACGGAAAAGCCGTTTGCCCTGAATTTCCTTGTTTTCGACCTGATCGAGGAGAGCTATCAGGCGGCACTGGACGCCGGGCCGCCCGCGATGGCCTTCGCCTGGCCACGCCCGGATCAGGACATCGCGGCTTATGTAAAACGCGCGAAAGACGCGGGCTGTCTGGTCACCTTCATGGCCGGTGGCGTGCCGGAGGCCGAGGCGGCGGCGGAAGCCGGGGCCGATCTGATCATCGCCCAAGGCACTGAAGGGGGCGGGCATGTCGGCTGGATGGCGTCGCTGGTACTGACCCCGATGGTGGTCGATGCGGTGGCGCCCATCCCGGTCCTGACCGCCGGCGGGGTCGCGGACGGGCGCGGGCTCGCGGCGGCACTGTCATTGGGCGCTGAGGGTGCCTTGCTGGGCACGCGTTTTCTGGCGAGCGATCAGTCGCCCCTTCACCCGAACTTCAAACAGGCGATTGTGGATGCGGACGGGCACGATACGGTGCTGACCGAAATTCCCGATATCGCGCAGGGGATCGTCTGGCCGGGGGCGATGTCCCGGGCGAAGAGAAACGGCTTTATCGAACGCTGGGCCGGGCGGGAATGGGCGCTGCGGCAGGATCAGAAGGCCGCCCACAAGAATCTGCTGGAGGCCCGTAAATCCGGCGATATCGTCAATGGCAGCCTGTCGATGGGGCAGGATGCGGGATTGATAAATGATATTGCTGATGCCGGTGACCTGGTTTCCCGGATAGCGGCGGATGCAGAAGCCATTCTGACCCGACGACTGCCCTGTTTGGTTGTATGACGCAATCGTTGACGAAATTGGCAAGAAAATCGTCAGAACCGAGGGTGTCGCGAATTGCGGAGAAACACTGTCGAAATGCTTTACAAATTCGCAATCCGCGATTCATGGTTAATTCCGAAGACACTGGAATCAAACAAGAATCCTTCTTGGCATTGTAATTGCTTTAATTAAGCCGAATTTGTTTATGTGAACGATGTTTGCGGAAACGGATTAACGTTATAGGCGCAAGAGCGGCTTGGACGCATGGAAGAAGAACATGAAAAATATCGTTAAATCCCTGATCGTCGCCGGTGGCCTCGCAATGTTTGCGATGCCGGGTGCCAATGCGGCGCTGGTGTGCGGCCCGACGAGTTGTACGGACAGTGATTCATTTACGAACATTGTTACGGAGCTTGTTGGGCAGTCGCTTCGTGTAGATAAATATGAAGTGATTTCCGGCAAAACGTTGGATCGGGTTCTTGTTGAACTTTCAGCGACCCTGACAAGTTCGGGGGATGTGACCAATAACGCGGCGGGTGCTGAAACGTTTTCAGTGTTTACGCAGGCGTTGCAGTTCGACGGAACTGTTGCTGGCGGGATTGTCGCCCTTCCCGGCAGCTATGACGCGATTACGCCTTTCTCCGTAATTCATTCGGAAAACTATGATGGACTTGCCGGAGGCGGAACGACTGCGGCTTTCGGTCCGGGCGGAACTACGGAAGACACAGATATTCTTGATTCTGTTCTGGCGGGCATCACCTCCCAGTTCATAGATAAGAACGGTGCGGGCACCGATCAATTCGGCTATGACTTTTCGACCCTTATTGGAACGACGATCACCGGCGGTGGCGGCAACCAGTCGACGAACCTTATTACGAAGGCTAGCGCGACCCTGACGGTTACCTACGAATTTTCCGATACGCCGGTGGAGGTTCCCGAACCGGCGACCCTCGCTGTAATGGGTTTTGGCCTCCTTGGCCTCGGTGCCGCGCAGGCGCGCCGCCGGCGTGACCGGAAGGCCGCCTGATCGGTCTGATCAAATTTAATCCCTGAAAACGGCGGCTTCGGCCGCCGTTTTTGTTTGTGCGCCGCTGTGCTAACTAGAGCCAACCAACAGCCTTTTAGCGTAAGGGGACTCCTCTCATGAAAATAGACGTCTTCAACCATGTTTTTCCGACCGAATTTTTTGACGCGGCCGAGCCGCTGATGCCGTCAAACGCGGTCGCCCGCTGGAAGGCGATCCAGACCATCTGGGACATGGACGCCCGCGAACGCATGATGGAGGAATTCGACGATTACTGTCAGATCATTTCCATGTCGCAGCCGCCCTTTGATCTCATCGCCGGGCCCGATGTGGCGCTTGATCTTGCCCGGGTCGCGAATGACGGGATGGCGCGTATCTGCCGCGAACATCCGGACCGGATGCCATGGTTTATCGCGTCGCTGCCGATGAACAACACCGAAGGCGCGATCCATGAGATCGACCGGGTTCTCGATGAACACAACGCCGCCGGTTTCCAGATCCATACCAATGTCAGCGGCGCGCCGCTGGATGCGCCGGAATATCGCGACATCTTCGCCAAGATCGCCGAACGCGGCAAAGCTGTCTGGCTGCATCCGACCCGTCCGGCCTCGCACGCGGATTATGTGACTGAGGATCAGTCTTTCTATGAGATTTTCTGGGGGATCGGTTGGGCCTATGAAACCACCGCCGCGATGCTGCGCATGGTGTGTTCCGGGATGTTGGATGAGATTCCCAACCTGCATGTCATCGCCCATCACTGGGGCGCTTATGTGCCGCATGCCGAAGGGCGCTTTCCCCTGTGGGAGGTCCGCAATGCCACCATGGGGGACGGCACGTCATTCGCCGACGATCTGAAGCGGCCTATGATCGATTATATGAAGGATTTCTGGGCTGACACCGCGATGTTCGGCGCCAAGGGGGCGAGCCAGGCGGGGCTGGATTTCTACGGTGCGGGCAATTCCTTCTTCGCCAGCGACTGCCCGTATGATCTGGTCGGCGGATCGGAACTGATCCGCGATACCATCGCTGTCATCGAAGGGCTGAACTGCAGCGATGCCGACCGGCAGATGATCTTCGAACAGAATTCCAGAAACCTGCTTGGTTTATAAGGCTGGAAAGCGCGGTGTTATTCGCCGCGCTTCTTGTTGATCATCATCATGAAGGCGAACCGGTCATGTTCCGGATCGGCCTCGAAAATCATGATCCCCATGGCGGTAATCACACTACCCAGCTGCTTGTGCGGGCTTTTGAATGCGGCGTTCAATTCGTAATCGACGAGCTGACGCGGGAACAGATCCTTGTCGACATGTTCCATGAAAGTCCGGACGACGCGCACCGGCGTCTGATTCAACAGATCGTCCGGTCCTTCGAAATCATAACGGCCTTCGCCGCCGCTTTCGCCGTCAATAATCGTTGCCACGTACTCGGCCATCACCCTGCGCCCCTTGTTGGTGGTTTTTCGGCGCGCAGTGTCAGGCCGTTCTGTTACATTGTTATGACGGTCCGGTCAGGACCTTACGCCGGCCTCGATCTTTTGCGCGGTGGAATTGGTGAACAGTGCCCGCGTTTCATCCATCGCGGCGATGCAGTCCTCGTCATAATCCTGTTTCGGACGTGGGTCTTCTCCCCAATATCCGGTCGGGTCTTCGCCGCGCAGCGTCATGGCGGTCAGCCCGTCGAACCGGGTTTCGCGCACATGCGGCGCGACATAATGGATGGCGAGTCCGATGCGGTCATGATTGGCGTCATTGGGGCCGGAGCCATGCACCACGCTTTCATGATGAAACACGATCTGACCGGCCTTGAGTTCCGCCGGTATAGCGGAATCATAATCGACCCCGATGGCGACCTGGCCAAGCTGCACCAGATTGTTCGGATCCGGTTTGATGTCGTGCTCGATATGCTGCTTGTGGGTACCCGGCAGATATTTGATACAGCCGGATTCAAGCGTGGAATCGTTGAAGCCCAGCCAGGCAGTCAGCGTTTCGGCGGGTTCGAAACCATAGAAAAAACTATCCGTGTGCCAGGAAACGAAACGCGGGTCATTGGCCTTCTTGGTGAAAAAGGACGCGCCCCAGCACAGGATGTTGGGGCCGATAATGTCCTCCACCGCATCCAGCAGGCGCGGGTTGCTGACGATATCGCACAGCCACGGGAAGGGGAGTTGCGCCTTGATCCGGAACCGCTTTTGCGGCTCATGGCCAAGATGCTCTTCCATCTCCAGAAATTTGCGGTGAAACCCGGCCGCTTCCTCGGGGCTGTAGAGATCGAACGGGAACAGGAAACCGTTCTCGTTGAAATAATCCACCTGTTCTTCTGTAAGCGCTTTCATTGAGGTTCCTCCCTGTTACGGGGCAAGCAATATCTTGCCGATATGTTCGCTCGACTCCATTAAACGATGGGCTTTCGCGGCTTCCGCGAACGGGAACACCGCAAAAGTTTCGGGAATTATGGCACCGCTTTCGAAAAGCGGCCAGACATGCCGTTCGAGTGCCCGGCATATCGCCGATTTCTCCTCCACCGGGCGCGGCCGCAGCCGCGAGCCTGTAATGGTCAGATGTTTGCCGTGGACGTGGCTGAAATCGATCTCCGCCATCTTTCCGCCGCGCAGATTGATGATCACCAGCCGTCCACCATGGGCGAGCAGCTCTACTTCTTTCGGCAGATAATCGCCGCCGATGATATCGACGATGACATCGACGCCGCGTCCACCGGTTTCCGTCCGGCAGACTTCCACGAAATCCTCGTCGCGGTAATTGATCGCCCGGTCGGCGCCAAACCGCTTGACCGCGGCGCATTTCTTGTCCGTTCTGGCGGTTGAAAACACCATGGCGCCGGTTGCTTTCGCCAGCTTGATCGCCGCGTAACCGATGCCGCTTGTGCCACCATGGATCAGGACGGTCTCGCCTGATTTCAGCGCGCAGCGATCCATCATGTTGGTCCAGACGGTGCAGAAAATTTCCGGAAGCCCCGCCGCGTCTATAAGGGAGACGTTTCGCGGTATGACCATGCATTGCCCCTCGGGCGCGACGGCATATTCGGCATAGCCGCCGCCGATAATCAACGCGCAGACTTCATCGCCCTTTGCAAAGCGGTCACATCCCTCGCCTGTCGCCACGATCGTTCCCGAAACCTCCAGCCCCAGGAGGTCCGGCGCGCCTGCGGGCACGGGGTATTTGCCTTCGCGTTCGCGCATATCGGCGCCGTTCACCCCGGCGGCGGCGACTTTGATCAGTACTTCGCCGGGGCCGGGTACCGGAACGGGACGGGTCGATAACGCCAATCTTTCCGGGCCGCCCTTTGGCTCGGCAATGATTGCGGTCATTGATTCGGGAATGTCGTTCGGCATGTCAGGCTCCGCATCTGGCGCGGAGGGGTTTGCCATGCCGGGTGATAAGAGTCTACGGTTCGGGCTGGCCCCGGAACGGGCTTTCTTTCCAACCGGTAGTTCTGAATTGGCATCTCAAAAAGAAATCGTTCTCGTCCATTCATCCGATTTGCATGTTGATGACGGATACACCGCCCGCCAGTGGGGCGGCGATGGAAACCGGCCATTACGCGCCGTTCTCGATGTGGCGACCGGTCTGGACGCGGATATCGTTCTGCTCACCGGGGATACGTTCGAACATAACCGCCTGCCCGAAACATTGCTTGAGGAAACGCTGAGAATTCTAGGTGATGCGGGACGAGAGATCGTCGTGCTTCCCGGCAATCACGACCCGGCGACCGATGATTCGGTGTGGCATCGCGGCGGGCTGCACGAACCTGATAACGTCCACATCCTCGGGATTACCCATCGTCATACGGTGACGTTTCCCGAACATGATCTGGAGATATGGGGCAGGGCGCACCGCGATTACGAGGATATGGTGCCGCTGGCGAAACCGCGCCGCCGCAAGGCGCGTTGGCATATCGTGCTGGCACATGGCCATTACGAGGCAAAGCCCGATCCGAAGAGCACATTGCGGCCGTCCTGGCTGATCAGCGCGGATGAAATCCATGCCACCGAGGCCGACTATGTCGCGCTCGGCCATTGGAATACGCCAAAACGCGTCGCCGGGCGAAAGGCGCGGGCCTATTATTCCGGATCGCCCGATCTTGCGGGGACCGTCAACCATGTGCGGCTCACATCGAAAGGCGTACAGGTCGGCAAAGCCCCTGTGATTCTAGAGGATTAATCCCCGGAGGAAGTAATGGCGAGAATTGACCCTCCCCGTAGCGACGAGATGAGCGCCGAACAAATCGCCCTGCGCGACCTGATTGCCGGGCAACGCAGTACGGGTGAGGCGCGGGGACCATTCGGTGTCTTGCTTCACGCGCCGGAAATTTGCGGCCGGGTTGCTGATTTCGTTGATCACCTCCTGTCCGACACGCATATCGCACACCGGCTGAAGGAACTCGCGATCATCACCGTCGCGCGCCATTACACGGCTCAGTATGAATGGTGGATCCATGCTCGCCGCGCCGAAAGGATGGGGCTGGAGCGGCCGATCATCGATGCGATCTTCGATCGCCGCACGCCGGACTTTCCGGACGATGAAGGCGCGCTGGTTCATGAGATCGCCGGAACGCTTGCCGAAAAGGGACGCATCGGCGATGACCTTTACCGCAAGGCCGAAGCATGTTTCGGCAAGCCGGGGATGGTCGAACTCGTCTCCCTGATCGGGCTTTATATGATGATCGCGGTGTTCCTGAATGCGTTTGAGGTCGATGTGCCGGATCCCGATGCAAAGCTGATGAAACCATAAGGGAGGAGGAAGTGCCGGATCATAGACTTCCCGATGTACGCCGTATCGTAACGGGTCACACGGAACAGGGCCGCGCCTGTGTTACCTATGACGGGCCGTCTCCGACCATCGAAGTGCGTGAGAGCGGTCTGGTCTCGACACTGATCTGGGGCACGGATAAATGTCCGGCGGATATTGCCAGCCCGGACGATTTCGCCGCGCGGGAGAACATTCTTCAGCCGCCGCCCAACGGCTCCTGGTTTCGCATTGTGGATTTCCCGCCCGGCGCGCCTGGTTTCATGCACCGGACCGACACGGTCGATTACGCGATCTGCATGCAGGGCGAAATCGACATGGAGCTGGATGACGGTGAAACAGTCCATATCGGACCGCATGACATGGTGGTTCAGAACGGAACGAATCACAGCTGGATCAACCGGGGAGATGAGACCTGCCGCATCGCCTTTGTGCTGATCGATGCGAAGAAACCCACCGGTCCCGCCGTCGGGCCCGGGGCGCGGCCCCTCGCGCCGGTGCAGCCTCTGCCCGATGGAAAGGAAACATTCCTTCCGCCAGTTCGCCGTGTCGTCACGACGCATGACGAAAACGGAAAAGCGGTGGTGATGCATGATGGCCTCGCCCCGCAACGCATATGGCGCGAACCGCGCGGCAACGTATCGACATTGATCTGGGGCACGGACGAAACGCCGGCGGAAATTTTGTCGGCCGAAGATTTCGGTCTGCGTGAAAACGACATTGAGCCGCAGGCCGATGGTAGCTGGGTTCGTGTCATCGATTACCCGGGTGAGATGACCGGACGCATGCACCGGACCGACTCAGTAGATTACGCGATCTGTCTCTGCGGCGAGATGGAGATGGAGCTGGACGACGGACGGACCGTTACGTTCGGCGTGGGCGACGTGATGGTGCAGCAGGCGACGAATCATTCCTGGATCAATAAAGGGAAAGAACCGGCACGAATAGTGTTCACGTTGCTGGGGTCCGATACACCGGCCATTTAGGGGTCATTTTACGAATGGCAGATGCGTATCGACTGTCATTAAATATTCCAATATAGTTTTTAGAGTTGTTTAGTAAGTTTCATAGTCGTCATTAGGGTTGGCAAAAGGCGATGTTGGCAAGCAATCTCGAAAGGGCGGTTTTCGATCCGTCCGGCGATGGCGCGTTTTTTGCTGAGTTGGGCAAGAGATCGCCGGTTATTCAGAACGGGTTCGCTTATTGGCAATCGATGGGGTGGCCTGACCGCGTGCCGCGTCGCGACGATCTCAAGCCGTTCGAAATTCCCAAATTGATCCCGCACGCGATCATTCTGGATGTCCTGACGGAACCGCTCGATTTTCTGTACCGGCTGATCGGGACGGAAGTGGTCGACAAGATGGCGCGCGACCGTACCGGCCAGAAATTCTCCGAAATCACCTTTCAGCGCCCGCCCAGCAAAATCTGGGAATATTGCGAGGCTGCTCTTTCCGGCCGTTGTCCGGTGTTGACCGATATCCCCTATGTCGGACCGCAGGCGGATTTTCTGGAGGCGCAGGATCTTGTGCTGCCGCTTGCGGACGATGCGGGAAATATCACCAAGCTTCTTGTGTTCGTTGATTTTATCGCTAAAAGCGATGCATGAATTCTGATAACGTTAACGACCCGATTGGGGCGGCGCGTTCTCTGGTGCCCTTTCTGTCGGAAATGGCCCCGGAAACCGAAGCCGCCCGGCATTTGCCTGATAGTGTCTATCGGAAAATCGATGAGGCCGGGCTTTTTCACCTGATGACGCCACCGGCGCTCGGTGGTAGCGGTCCCGATCTTTCCACGCATATCGAAACGGCCACAGTTCTGGCCGAAGGGTGCGGTTCCGCCGCGTGGGTCATGTGCCTTGTCGGGTACCAGAATTATCTGTTGGGTTGGTATCCGCCCGAAGTGCAGCAGCAAATCCGCGATAGCGGCGCCAGGATTTTCACCGGACTTGTCATGGGCCCGCCGGTTACGGCGGAAATCGTTGAAGGCGGTTGCCGCATCTCCGGCCGTTGGCCTTATGTCAGCGGCGCGCATTATGCCGGCTGGTTCCTGTTGAGCGCGCGCGATCCCAACCAGAAGGGACGGGTTATCACCTGTCTGGTTTCCGCGTCGGATGCGAGGATCGAGGATGACTGGTTCGCCATGGGGCTCAAAGGGACCGGCAGTGTGACGGTAACGCTCGACGATTGCTTTGTGCCGGAAGACCGGATTCTGTGTTTCCGTGAGGCGGAAAAGGGCGGCGTGCCCGGCGCGGCGCTATGCGACAGCCCGCTCTATCGGGGCATACCGACTTCAACCTTGTTTGCCCTCGTCGTCGCGGCACCGGCGTTGGGGCTGGCGCAGGCGGCAATTGATGCTTATAGCGACAGGCTGCGGACCCGGACCAACGCGCGAATGCCGTCATCGCAAACCGAATGGCCGTCATCGCAGGCGCGGCTTGGCCGGGCGCAAGCGCGGCTTGCCCATACGCGGCGGGTTTTTCTGGAATCGGCGCGGCGCTACGAACGGATGGCGGCGGACGGGGCCGAATTCACGCTGGAGGCGCGTTCGGAATTTCGCATGGATGCGGTGGAAGCGGTTCGGACCTGTACCGAGATCGTATACGACCTCTTTTGCGATGCCGGGACGGGCGCGACGCTGGATGGCAGCGTGCTGCAACGCGTATTTTGCGATATTCATACGCTTCGCAGTCACTTTATGATCATGCCGGATGCGGCATCGGAAAATGCCGGGCGGATCAGGCTGGGCCTGGCGCCGAAACCGCCGTTTCAGGCGGGCTGAGCCTGTTGGAATAAATCCAACCCGGCGCATCAATATTCCATAACGCGGTACTGTCGCACGGCCGGAAGAATTGATGGCGGTTTGCCTGAAGAATT